>NZ_BONQ01000057.1 GCF_016862795.1 Dactylosporangium siamense
ACGGAAGGCAGGGAAGGCAGGGAAGGCGCGGACGGCGTGGGTGGCGCGGTGGCGGGGAACGGGCGGGCGGCGACCGGCAGCACGATGGCGCTCACGGCGAGGGCGACGACGAGCGGTGACACCCCGGCGGCCACCGCGGCCCCGCCGGCGAGGCTGCCGGCGAGCAGGGCCCCGCTGAACGCGGCGTGGGACCGGTTCATCGTCCGGCGGCCAGGCACGCGCTCGGTGTGCGCGGCGAGCCCGACGGCGGCGACGTTGCAGGCGCCCGTGCCGACGCCGAACAGGACGACGGCGGCCAGCAGCACCCCCGCCGGGGCGGCCGGCCCGGCCGTCGCGGCCAGGACCGGCAGCGGGGCCAGGACGGTGAACCCGACGACCGCGGCGCGGCCGAGGCGCAGCCCGAACCGCCCCAGCAGCCGCCCGGTGGCGAACATCGCGGGCAGGGTGGCGAGGCCGCAGGCGAGCAGGACGGTGCCGAGCCGCCCGGGGCCGCCGGCCGCGTCGCACAGGACGGGCATCGCGGCGAGGTAGGGCGCCCAGAGCAGTCCGTACAGGGCGAACGTGGGCACCGGCCGGGCCCGGGCGGTTGTCGAGAACATTCGCATCCCATCGCCGAGACATTGACGCTGACGAAACCGTCACATCGGACCGTAACGATCTCGTCCGGTCTCGGTCATCTCGGTGAGTGCGTTGTCCGGCCGGGTTGGTCGAGTGTGCCGGAGTTGGCCGCCCGTATTGACAGCGGCCGGGCGGTCATCCTATGTTTCGCCGAGCATGTCCGTACCCCGTCGATCGGTGCGACCGCCAGACGCACCACAGGTTGGCCTTCGCCCGCCAGATTGCCGCCAAGGCTCGCGCTCGCCGATCGCAAGACATCCCATGTATACCCCGCCCTGATCGTCCGGGATGCGCGACATGCCGGGGTCTTCGGCGATCCCTGATTCCTGCGTCATCGGTCTCACGTAGTCCGACAAGGAGCCGCGATGTCCCCCACCGCCTGGCGCCGGGCGCTCATGCCCGTCGTCGCCGCCGCCACACTGGCCGGCACGCTGTTGTACACGGTCGTCCAGTCCAGGCCCGCCAACGCCTCGACGACCGACGCCGCGTTCAACTCGAGCTCCGGCACCCTGGATGTGAACTACGGTTCGTACCTGTCCAAGCACGACGTGGTCTACAACTCACCGAACACCAACCCGCTCTACGGCCTGACCGTCGGCAACGGCCGGACCGGCGCGATGGTCTGGAACGCCAACCAGCTCTCGATGCAGGTGTCCGGGGTGGACCTGTCGGAGCAGTCGGCGTACGCGGCCGGCAACGTCAACCTCACCACGACGCCGGCGATGAACACCGGCTACTCGACGTTCCAGCAGCGGCTGTCGCTGTACGACGGCACGCTGACGACGAAGTACGACACCAACCGCACCGTCACGATCATGGGCTCGCCCAACTCCGAGGTCATGGGCATCCACGTCGACGACACCCGGTCGGGCGTCTCGAACATCACCCTCGAGCTGAGCCTGTGGGACCTCAACGCGGTCACCAACTCCGCCGACGTGCCGAACCTGACCACCTGGAAGACCGCGTCGACCTTCGCCGACGCGGGCGGCATCGGCATCTCCCGCGGCCAGGCCGACCCCAACGGGTTCGGCTACACCCTCGCCGCGTCGGTGGAGGGCGCCGGCTACACGTCATCGACGGTCAACGGCACCCGGGTCCGGCTGACGATCACGCCGTCGTCGAGCTACACGATCTGGTTCACGGCGGCGTCGCGGATCAACGCGCCGAACCGGGACTCCGTCACCGCGGCGCGTAACCAGCTCTCCTCGGTGAAGAGCACCGGCTACGCCAACACGTTCACCAACTACAAGAACTGGTGGCACAGCTTCTGGGGCAGGTCGTTCGTCCAGTACGGCGGCAGCAACGACGCCGACTACCTGGAGAACGCCTACTACCTGTCGACCTACATGATCGCCGCCGGTGGTTTCGGCAACTACCCGGTGCACTTCATCAACGGCGTCTTCCGCGCGACGCAGGACAACACGAAGTGGTCCAACGGCTACTGGTACTGGAACCAGCGCGACGTCTACAACTCGTTCCTGGCATCGAACCATGCCGACATGATGTCGACGTTCAACCGCCTCTACAGTCGAAATCAGGCCGCACTGACGTCGTACACGCAGACCCGGTACGGGGTCGGTAACGCGTTGTGGGTGCCGGAGACGATGGGCTGGGACGGCAACGCCCGCGGCACCGTCGGCAGCGACTACGTCAACGACATCTACTCCACCGGCACCGAGGCCGCGTACAACATGTACCTGCAGTACCGGTACACCAACGACACCGCGTATCTGCAGAACACGGTCTACCCGTACATGCGTGACGTGCTGCGCTTCTACCAGAACCGGTTCCAGCTGCAGAACAACGAGTGGGTCATGCCCAACTCGAACGCGCACGAGACCTACTGGGACGTGCGCAACGCGATCACCGACCTCGCCGCGGTGCGCCTGCTGGCCCCGATCGCCATCCAGGTCGCCACCGACCTCAACGTCGACAGCGGGCTGCGCACCCAGTGGCAGGACCTGGTCAACCGGATGCACCCGTACCAGGTCTCCAACGGCGCCTGGCTGCCGCACGACCCGCCCGCGCCGGCCCAGCAGCGCAACGGCGAGAACGTGTCCGCCGAGCTGATCTGGCCGTACGACCGCACCGGCATCGGCGCGAGCGACTACCAGACCGCGCTCAACACGTGGAACAGCCGGCCGAACCCGTACAGCAACGTGTGGGCCAACGACCACGCCCAGGCGGCCCGGCTGGGCCTCGGTGACCAGACCTTCAACGGCATGAAGACCATGCTGCAGCGCTACCAGAACTACCCCAACGGCATGACCAACAACACCAACGGCGTCTTCGAGTACCTCGGCATCCACCTGGTGGCGATGAACGAGGCGCTGATGCAGAGCTACAACGACAAGATCCGGGTGTTCCCCGCCGCGCCGACGTTCGGCGGCTTCACCGGCAAGTTCACGCTGCTGGCCAAGGACGGCTTCCTGGTCTCCTCCGAGCGGGAGGGCGGCGAGATCAAGTACGTCGGCCTGCGCAGCCTGCACGGCAAGCAGGCCCGGGTGGTCAACCCGTGGGGCACCCAGCAGGTCCGGGTCCGGCGGACCTCCGACAACGCGATCATCACCACCTCGACCGCGTCGGAGATCAGCTTCGCCACCGCGGCGAACACCAACTACGTCGTGGAGCGCACCGCGAAGCTGCTGTCGGCGTACTCGGCGACCACGCTGACCGGCACCCAGAACAACGGCGTGAAGTCGCTGTCCGGCACCGCGTCCACCCTCGGCATCGGCGGTGGCAGCCAGCCCACCGGTGGCCCGACGTTCTACGGCGACATCAACTACGGCGGTTCGGCGGTCACGCTCGGCGTCGGCGACTACGACCTCGGGCAGTTGCAGGCGGCCGGGATCGCCAACGACAGCGTCTCCTCCATCCGGGTGCCGTCCGGCTGGACCGTCGCCGGGTTCCAGCACAGCGGCTTCGCCGGGACGCAGTGGACGTTCACCGCCGACAACCCGAACATGATCAACACCGGCAACAACGACGCGATCTCCTCGGTGCGCATCACCAAGGCCTGATCCGCCCGCACCTGGTCGTGGATCGCCGTTCCGGCGGCGATCCACGACCTCTGTCGACGTCTTCCGGCAGGCATCACCCGGTCTCCATGGGATCGGCAATACCACCGATGTATGACGGCGAAGATCGGCTTTAGGGCGCGTTCAGGCGTCGAACCGGCACCATTCATCCGATGAAAGTGTTGACAGTTCGGCAGCCTTCTTGCAACAGTCGTCAGCGACAGCGGCAATCCCGGGTGATCGGGCACGGGCCGCTGTCACCGTAGGTGCGTCGGCGCGCTCCTCCCGCATGTGAAGGAGTCCGCCGATGTCGAGGCGTCGCGTCCGTCCGCCACCGATGCCGCCCGTGCCGGTCCCGCCGCCGGCCATGTGAGCGCCGCCCCACGCCGCACCTCCGCCGCACACCCCCCGTCGCACCCCTCCGCCGCACGCCACCGGGCCTGTCGGTCCGGGAAGGAGCGCCGCATGCACGTCGTGGACCAGTACCCAAGACATCGAAATATTCCAAATCGGCGATGGATTTACGCCACCGCTGTGCTGATGGCCGCCTGGGCGGCGACCGTCGTGGTCACAGCGCCGCCCGCCGAGGCACACACCGCCATCAACGCGGCCGACTGGCAGCAGGTCGAGCTCGCCCGCGGGGTCGCCGAGGTCGGCGAACCCATGACCCTGGCCGTCCTGCCCGACCGCTCGGTGCTGCACACGGCGCGTAACGGCACGCTGCGCCGCACCGACGTCAACGGCACCACGTCGGTCGTCGCGAACATCCCGGTGTACACGCACGACGAGGAGGGGTTGCAGGGAGTCGCCGTCGACCCCAACTTCGCCAGCAACCGGTACATCTACCTGTACTACGCCCCGCCGTTGTCGACGCCGGGCGGCGACGCCCCGGCCACCGGCACCGCCGCGACCTGGAACACCTGGCGGGGCGTCAACCGGCTGTCCCGGTTCACGCTGAGCACCAGCTGGGCGCTGAGCGGCGAGGCGATGATCATCGAGGTGGCGACCGACCGGGGCATGTGCTGCCACGTCGGCGGCGACATCGACTTCGACGCGGCCGGCAACCTGTTCCTGACGACCGGCGACGACACGAACCCGTTCGACTCCGCCGGCTACGCGCCGATCGACGAGCGGACCGACCGCAACCCGGCCTACGACGCGCAGCGCTCCGCCGGCAACACCAACGACCTGCGGGGCAAGATCCTGCGGATCAAACCGAACGCGACCGGCGGCGGCTACACGGTGCCGTCCGGCAACCTGTTCGCGCCCGGCACGGCCAACACCCGGCCGGAGATCTACGCGATGGGCTTCCGCAACCCGTTCCGCATGAACGTCGACAAGGCCACCGGCGTCGTCTACGTCGGCGACTACGGGCCGGACGCCGGCACCACCAGCGCCACCCGCGGCCCGAGCGGCCAGGTCGAGTTCGACCGGGTGCCGTCGCCGGGCAACTACGGCTGGCCGTACTGCACCGGCACCAACACCACGAACGAGACCTACAACGAGTGGAACTTCGCCACCAACGCGACCGGAGCGAAGTACAACTGCACGGGTGGCCCGACGAACAACTCGTTCCGCAACACCGGCCTGGGCACGCTGCCGGCCGCGCGTCCGTCGTGGATCCGCTACGCCGGTGACGCCGGTTCGCCGCCGGAGTTCGGCAGCGGCTCCGAGTCGCCGATGGGCGGCCCGGTGTACCGCTACGACGCCGCGAACCCGTCGACGGTGAAGTTCCCCGCCGACTTCGACGGGCACTACTTCGCCGGTGAGTTCGGCCGCCGCTGGATCAAGACCGTGCACGTCAACGGCGACGGTTCGCCGGGCAGCATCATCGGCTTCCCGTGGACCGGCACCCAGGTCATGGACATGGCGTTCGGCCCGGACGGCGCGCTGTACGTGCTGGACTACGGCACCGGGTTCGGCAGCCCGGACTCGTTCTCGGCGCTGTACCGCATCGAGTACATCGGCCGGGGCACCAACCGCGCACCGATCGCCCGCGCGGCCGGCACCCCGACGTCCGGCGCCGCGCCGCTGACGGTCAACTTCTCCTCCGCCGGATCCAGCGACCCGGACGGCAACCCGATCACGTTCTCGTGGGCGTTCGGCGACGGCACCACGTCGACGGCGGCCAACCCGACGAAGACGTACAGCACCGCTGGCACCTACACGGCCACGCTGACCGTCCGGGACAACGCCAACCCACCGGCGTCGGCGACGGCGAGCGTGCAGATCAGCGTCGGCAACACGGCCCCGACGGTCAACATCATCACGCCGGTCAACGGACAGCTGTTCAGCTTCGGCGACACGGTGCCGTACCAGATCCAGGTCACCGACCCGGAGGACGGCACGATCAACTGCAGCCGGGTCCGCATGACCTACCTGCTCGGCCACGACAGCCACGCGCACCAGATCACGTCGCAGACCGGCTGCTCCGGCACGATCACGGTACCGGTCGACGGTGAGCACGACGCCGCCGCGAACGTCTTCGGGGTGTGGGACGCCGAGTACACCGACAACGGCGGCATCACCACGCACAAGCAGAGCATCACCCAGCCGCGGCACCGGCAGGCCGAGCACTTCGGGGCGATGTCCGGCGTCGGGCTGTTCGACAAGGCGACCGCCGAGGGTGGGCGGACCGTCGGCGACATCCAGAACGGCGAGTGGATCAGCTTCACGCCGTACGCGCTGAGCGGCGCCACCTCGTTCACGGCGCGGGTCTCCTCGGGCGGCCCGGGCGGCACCCTGTCGCTGCGCGCCGGCTCGGCGACGGGCACGCTGCTCGGCAGCGCCGCGGTGCCGAACACCGGCAGCTTCGAGACGTTCACGAACGTCACCGGCAACCTGTCCAACCTGCCGTCCGGCACCACCACGCTGTTCCTGGTGTTCACCGGCGGTTCCGGGGCGCTGTTCGACGTGGACTCGTTCACCATCAACAGCGGCGGCCCGCCGCCGTCGAACCTGGCGCTGAACAAGCCGGCGACCGCGGACAGTCAGTGCGCGTCGACGGAGGCGCCGGCGAAGGCCGTGAACGGCACGGTCAACGGTGGCAACGCCGACAAGTGGTGCTCGGTGGGCGCCACCAAGTGGCTGCAGGTCGACCTGGGCTCCAGCCAGTCGGTCAGCCGGGTGGTGGTCCGGCACGCGGGTGCCGGTGGGGAGAACGCGGCGTGGAACACCCGTGACTTCGACATCCAGGTGAGCACCAACGGCACCACCTGGACGACCGTCGCGTCGCCGCGGGGGAACACCGCCAACGTCACCACCCACACGTTCACCGCGACGAACGCCCGGTACGTCCGGATGAACGTGCTGGTGCCGACCAGCAACACCGACACCGCCGCCCGCATCTACGAGTTCGAGGCCTACGCCAGCTGAGGTCCCAGTGGGCGGGGCTCCGGCTCCGCCCACCGGCCCGCTCCGCCCATTTCGGGTCCGCCGAAGGGAAGCAGATCATGATTCTCCGCAGAGTGCTCGGCGTCGCCACGGTCACGGCGGCGCTGCTCGCCCTGGCACACGCCCCGCAGAGCCAGGCCGCCGACACCGCCTACGACGTGCTGGTGTTCTCCAAGACGGCGGGCTTCCGCCACGACGCGATCCCCGCCGGCATCCAGGCGATCCGCGACCTGGGCGCCGCCAACAACTTCACCGTCACCGCGACCGAGGACGCCAACGCGTTCACCACCGCCAACCTCGCCCAGTACGAGGCGGTCGTGTTCCTCAACACCACCGGCGACGTGCTCAACGCCGCCCAGGAGACCGCTTTCGAGTCCTACATCCGTGGTGGCGGCGGCTACGCCGGCGTGCACGCGGCGGCGGACACCGAGTACGGCTGGTCGTTCTACGGCACGCTGGTCGGTGCGTACTTCGCGTCGCACCCGGCGATCCAGCAGGTGAACGTCCGCGTCGAGAACCGCGCGCACGCGGCGACCGCGCACCTGCCGCAGGTCTGGACCCGCACCGACGAGCTGTACAACTACCAGACCAACCCGCGCTCGACCGCCCGCGTCCTGGCGAACCTGGACGAGAGCTCGTACTCGGGCGGAACCATGGGCGCGGACCACCCGATCACCTGGTGCAAGACCATCGACAGTGGACGGTCGTTCTACACCGGACTCGGGCACACCATCGCCTCCTACACCGAGGCGAACTTCCGCAACCAGCTCCTCGGCGGCATCCGGTACGCGGCCGGCAAGACGAAGGCCGACTGCCGCCCGGAGACCGGATACACCACGCTGTACAACGGCGCGACGACCGGCTGGTCCCAGGCCGGCCCGGGCAGCTTCACCAACAGCGACGCCACCCTGACCTCCGTCGGCGGCCTGGGCCTGCTGTGGTACTCGGCGAAGGAGTTCCGCGCGTACTCGCTGAAGCTCGACTGGCGGATGCCCGGCGACGACAACTCCGGCATCTTCGTCGGCTTCCCGGCCAGCACCGACCCGAACTCGGCGATCAACAACGGATACGAGATCCAGATCGACGCCACCGACACCGACGACCGGACCACCGGGTCGATCTACGGCTTCAAGTCCGCCGACCTCGCCGCGCGCAACGCCGCCCTGAACCCGCCCGGCGAGTGGAACACCTACGAGATCCTCGTCGAGGGGGAGCGGCTGCGCGTGTACCTCAACGGCCGGCTCATCAACGACTTCACCAACACCGTGCCGGCGCGTTCGCTGGTGCAGGGGTACATCGGCATCCAGAACCACGGCACGGGCGACGACGTGTCGTTCCGCAACGTCCGCATCAAGGAGCTGCCGGGCGGGGACACCACGCCGCCGACGGTGCCGGGCAACAACCGGGTGACCGCGACGACGTCCAGCAGCATCGCGCTGGCCTGGAACGCCTCGACCGACAACGTCGGGGTCAGCGGCTACGACGTGTTCCGGGAGAACGGCGCGACCGACGTCCTGGTCGGCTCGCCGACCGGCACCACCTTCACGGTCGGCGGCCTGGCCGCGGGCACCGGCTACACGTTCTACGTCGTGGCCAGGGACGCGGCCGGCAACCGCTCCGGCGCCTCGAACGCGGTGACCGCGACGACCACCGGCGCGCCGCCGTCGAACCTGGCGCTGAACAAGACCGCGACCGCGGACAGCCAGTGCGCGGCGTCGGAGGCGCCGGCGAAGGCCGTGAACGGGACGGTCAACGGCGGTAACGCCGACAAGTGGTGTTCGGTAGGTGCGTCGAAGTGGTGGCAGGTCGACCTGGGCTCCAGCCAGTCGGTCAGCCGGGTCGTGATCCGGCACGCCGGGGCGGGTGGGGAGAACGCGGCGTGGAACACGCGTGACTTCGACATCCAGGTGAGCACCAACGGCACCACGTGGACGACGGTCTCCTCGCCGCGGGGGAACACGGCCAACGTCAGCACGCACACGTTCGCCGCGACGAACGCCCGCTACCTGCGGCTGAACGTGATCACACCGACCAGCAACACCGACGCCGCCGCCCGCATCTACGAGTTCGAGGCCTACGCCAGCTGAACACCGGAGGGGGCCCGGCCGGGCCCCCTTCTCGGGTTGCCTGGCGCTCAGTCGCCTGCGTAACTCCATCGCAGCGCCGGGCCGGCCAGTGGGAGAAAATAGCGGGACGGGGAGATCTCGAACCGGTCGACGGCCGCGGTGGTGCCATCGTGCCAGAGGTAGAGCCGCTGCACGTCGGCGGGCAGCGGGCGGCCGAACACCGAGGCCGTGTGGTCGAGCCGGTCGAGCGTCGCGGCTGGAGCGAGCGTCGCGGCGTTCGCCGGGGCGTGCACCCGCAACCAGCGTTCGAGCTTTACCAGCGCGACGGTGATGGACATGCCGCCTCCATGGGGTCGCCGGTTCGGGCGCCACCAGGCTATGACACGTTCGATGACCTCGCCGAGGATGCCGTCGCACGCGGAGAACCACCGCGGCCGCCTTCGCCGAGGCGGCGCGGTCGCTCGCGATCATCCGTCTCGTCCTGCGAAGGGCGCGTGCACCGTCACCCCGAATGGTGTGAGCGTAGGCAGTGCAACAGTCCGCGCCGTGCTGGACGCGGTGAGTCTGGTCGGATGGGGGCCGATGATGGGTGCGACAGTCCGGGTGCCGGTTCGCAGTGCCGACCGGGTGGTGGAGGCGGTCCGGGCGGCGGGGACGCGCTACGTCTTCGGCGTCCCGGGAGCGAAGATCGACGCCGTCTTCGACGCGTTGACGGACTCGGGTCTCGAACTGGTGGTGTGCCGGCACGAGCAGAACGCGGCGTTCATGGCGGCCGCGATGGGCCGGCTGACCGGTGTGCCGGGCGTGGTGCTGGTGACGTCGGGACCCGGCACCGCCAACCTGACGACGGCGCTGGTGACCGCCAACACCGAGCAGGATCCGGTGGTCGCGTTGTGCGGGGCCGTGAGCCGTGCGGACCGGCTCAAACGCACGCACCAGTCGATGGACGCCGCCGCGTTGCTCGCCACGGTCACGAAGTTCACCGGCGAGGTGGATCACCCGGACGACGTGCTGGAGACCGTGGTCAACGCGTTCCGCGCGGCCGCCACGGCACCGTGCGGGTCGGCCGCCGTGGTCCTGCCGATGGACGTGCTCGCCGAGCTGACCTCCACCGGTCCCGTCAAGGCCGTGCCACCGGCCACCCTGGGCGCCGCGCCGCACCAGGAGGTCCAGCGTGCGCTGCAGATCATCCGGAGCGCGCAGCGGCCGGCGTTGCTGGTCGGGGCACGTGGCGCCGACCCGGACAGCTGCGCCGCGATCCGCAGGCTGGTCAGCGACACCGGGCTCCCGGTGATCGAGACCTTTCAGGGCGCGGGCGTGGTCTCACACGATCTGGAGGACCACTACGTCGGCAGGGTCGGACTGTTCCGCAACCAGCCGGGTGACGTGATCCTGGCCCGCGCGGACGCGGTGATCACGGTCGGATTCGACCAGGTGGAGTACGACCCGGCACGGTGGAACGCCGGCACGGACCGTCCGATCATCCACGTCGACACCGTGCCCGCGGGCATCGACACCGCCTACCAGCCGGCGGTCGAACTGCGCGGCGACGTGGCAGCCACACTCACCGACATGGCCAAATCGCTGTCCGGGATGCGGGTGGCCGATGCGTTCACCACCGAGATCGCCGACCAGCGGCGCGCGCTGCGCGCGATCGACGACGCCGCCCGGGCGGGAGCGCACACGGCCCGCGGGCTCAACCCCGCGGCACTCGTGCTGAGCCTGCGGGAACTCCTCGACGACAACGCGACCGTGGCCTGTGACGTCGGCTCCAACTCCATCTACATGGCCCGGCACTTCCGGGTCTACGAGCCCCGGCACCTGCTGTTCTCCAACGGCCAGCAGACGCTGGGCGTCGGCATGCCATGGGCCATGGCCGCGAGCCTGGTGCGGCCCGGCACCCAGGTCGTGTCGGTCTCGGGCGACGGAGGCTTCCTGTTCTCCGCACAGGAACTGGAGACAGCCACCCGGCTCGGCCTGACGTTCACCCACGTGATCATGCGGGACAACAGCTACGACATGGTCGGCTTCCAGGAGGAACTGAAGTACGGCCGCAGGTCCGGCGTCGTGCTCGGCGACTACGACATCGTCAGGTACGCCGGTGCGTTCGGTGCGCACGGCTACCGGGTCAGCACGGAACAGGAGTTCACCGCCGCGCTCCGCCAGGCACTGGACGAGGACGGCCCGTCGATCATCGACGTGCCGGTCGACTACAGCCACAACACCGACCTCGCCGCCGAACTGCACGCGGATCTCTTCGAGTAGCCGCGCTCGAGCGTCAGGAGAGCGACGTTGGCCGGGACACGGCACGCCGACGACGGGTTCCGCCGATGGGCCAGGACCGTGCTCGCGCACCGTTTCGGCGGCGTGGGCGCCCGGCACGACGCCGGTCGGGCCAGGGAGGTGTATCAGTCCTCAACCATGGGAGCGTTGCTGGACGGCATCTACGACGGCGAGGTGACGATCGGCGAACTGCTGACCCACGGCGACTTCGGCCTGGGCACGTTCAACGAACTCGACGGCGAGATGGTCATCCTCGACGGCGTCTGCCACCACCTGCGGGCGGACGGCAGCGTCCAGGTCGCCGCCACCACCGACCGGACCCCCTTCGCCGCGGTCGCCCACTTCACGCCCGACATCACGATCCCGGTCACCGCGCCCGCGACCCGGGCGGAGGCAACCGCGGTCATCGACACGAACCTCCGCAGCGAGAACCTCATCTACGGGATCCGGATCACCGGAACGTTCAGCTCGGTGCGGACCCGGACCGTCCGGAAGCAGACCGCACCCTACCCGCCGCTGACCGAGGCGACCGCCGGGCAGGCGGAGACCGACTTCCGCGACGTGACCGGGACCCTGGCCGGATTCCGGATGCCCGCCTACGAGCAGGGCGTCTCGGTCGCCGGCTACCACCTGCACTTCGTCGACGACGCCCGGTCCCACGGCGGGCATGCCCTGGCCTTCCGGCTGGTCGCCGGCACGATGCAGATCTGCACCTTCACCGACCTGCACCTGAGCCTGCCGGCGTCGGGTCCGTTCCTGGACGCCGACCTCACGTCCACCAACCTCTCGGAGCGCATCCACCAGACCGAAGGCGGCTGAGCCGAGGCCGCCGGAGGCCGTGGCTGACGGTCGACCGGGACGCGGCCTGCCGTCGCCCAGCCGCTGGTGGGCGCTGCCAGAGGCCGGGCCGCCACGCCTCAGCGTCCCTGGGCCGGACCCGGTCGGTGCGTCCGGCGAAGGGGCGGCCAGGTCGGCGATGAGCCAGGGCCGGCTGAGGCAGCCGCTGCGGCGTGCAGGCTTGCGCGCCGTGACCGTCCTGAACCCGAATGGCAACCTCGCGGTCATCATGATGGGCTGGCGTCAGCCGACGATGTTCGCAAGCGGGTCTTCTGCATGGCGCTAAGACGGCGATCGGAGGTGTTCGTGGCCGGGTCGCGCAGGCAGCGGTATGCGGTGGCCGGGCTGGCCACGGTGCTGCTCGCCCTGACCGCGGTGAGCACGTTCGGCTCCGTCGCCACTCGGCACGCCGCCAGGGAGGCCCGGACCGCGTCCCTGCTCGCCGACGCCTACGACCAGGCCCATGACGCGCTCGCATTGGAGAAGATCGCCGAGCAGCAGTACCGGATCGAACCGACGAAGGCGCACCGCGCGGAGCACGCCGACGCGGCCGCCCGCCTCGACGCCGCCGTCGTCAAGATCCGCGCCCGCGGCGACGGCGACGACCGGGCGCTCGCCGCCCAGGTCGCGACGTTGCAGACGCAGTACCGCGGTGGCATGAACGACCTGTTCAACGCGGTCGACCTGCACGACTTCGTGCTGGTGCAGCGGATCGATCTGACGGTCATCGACCCGGCGTCCGCGGCGATCGACGACCTCGTGCAGACCGCCGCCGCCGAGCACACCGCCAACGCGGCCCGTGCCGCCGACCGCCTCGACGACGTCGAGCAGGTGGTCTTCGTCGCCACCATCTGCACGTTTGCCGTCGGGCTGGCCGGGCTGGCCTGGTTCTCACTCCTTGCGGCCGGCTACCAGCGCCGACTGCTGCGCCAGGCGGCGGCCAGTGAGCACCAGGCCCTGCACGATCCGCTGACCGGCCTGCCGAACCGCAGCCTGTTCATCACCCGCACCGCCGAGGCGATCGACACCCAGGTCACCGCGTCGGTGCTGATGCTGGACCTGGACCGGTTCAAGGAGGTCAACGACACCCTCGGCCACCACTACGGCGACGAGCTGCTGCGCCAGGTCGCCGCGCGGGCCGCCGCCGCCGTCCGCGCCGGCGACACGGTGGCCCGCCTGGCCGGCGACGAGTTCGCCGTGCTGTTGCCCGGCACCGACGCCGGCGCGGCAACCGACCTCGCCCAGCGCCTGCAGCAGGAGCTGCACCGCAGCTTCGACCTCGGTGACGTGATCGTCGACGTCGAGGCGAGCGTCGGCGTCGCGCACGCCCCGACGGACGCGGGCACGGCGGAGGCCCTGCTGCGCTGCGCGGACGTCGCCATGTACGCGGCCAAAGACACCAAGAACGGCGTCGTGGCCTACCTGCCGACGTTGCAGACCGAGGCCAGCAGCCGGCTGGTCCTGCTCGGGGACCTGCGCCGCGCCCTGGACGCCACCGATCAACTGAGCCTGCACTACCAGCCGAAGGTCCGCCTCGGCAGCGGCGAGCTGTGCGGCGTCGAAGCCCTCATGCGCTGGCGGCACCCGGCCCGTGGCCCGATCGCCCCCGGCGAGTTCATCCCCGTCGCTGAGAACACCGGCCTCATCAACCGCCTCACCCGGTACGTCCTGCACCAGGCGCTGTCCCAGGTCCGTGCCTGGCTCGACGCCGGTCTGGAGATTCCGGTCGCGGTCAACCTGTCGCCCCGCTGCCTGCTGGACGCCAGCCTGGTCGATCAGGTCGCCGTGATGCTCGCCGAGCACGAGGTGCCCGCCACGCTGCTGCGCCTGGAGGTCACCGAGTCCGCGGTCATGGCCAACCCGGCCCTGGCCACCTCCACCCTGCACGAGCTGCACGCCCTCGGCATCCAGCTGTCGATCGACGACTACGGCACCGGGTACTCCTCGATGGTGTACCTGAAACAGCTGCCCGTCGACGAACTCAAGGTCGACCGCGCGTTCGTCATGCACATGGACACCGACCGCGACGACGCCATGCTGGTCCGTGGCGCGATCGAGCTCGGCCACAACCTCGGCATGACGGTCGTCGCCGAGGGCGTGGAGGGCGCCGCCCACGTCGCGGCGCTGCGCGACCTCGGGTGCGACATCGCCCAGGGGTACCACTACGCCCGGCCCATGCCGGGCGCGGACCTCACGGAGTGGATCCGCAGCCAGGACCTGACCTCCGCCGTCGCCTGACCTTTGCAAGGGCTGGAGGGCGCGTGGGCACTGCGCTCTCGACGCCCTGAATCCTCCGCGAATCCTCCGCGCATTTTCCAGGGCGCCGCCCCGGTGTTCACCGGGGCGGCGTTCGGCGTTCGCCGGTCGTCGTCCGGCGGCATTGATTGCTGCCGTTGGATTCCCGCTGCAAGGTCCACAAAGGATTGTCGAACACGGGGGAATTCGTGCGAAGACTCGCAACAGTTGTCGCAGCCGTGCTGGCCGCAGGCCTGCTCACCGTTGTTGCCGGGCCGGCTCCGGTGGCGAACGCCGAGGTGGCCGCGCCGGCGCCGGTCGTCGGGGCCGGCGGGCCCGGCACCCAGAACATCGGCGCGTACCTGCAGGATGCCATCCGTGTCGGCGGGGCGCCGGTGACCGGTTCGATCGCGGCGAGCGGCGCGGACCGGGCCACCTTCAGCGTGCAGAGCGCCGGATGTGATGTGGCACGCCCGCGGACGGAGCAGGCGGCGGTCGACGCGGTGCGCGCCCAGAGCACGAGCACGACGCCGTGCTTCCAGTTCGCCCGGCTGTCGTCGGAGCCGCAGTACCTGCCGGAGCCGCGTTCGGACATGTCGTACCTGCCGTACGCCCGCGACGGCGTCACGTACGTGACGGGCAGCTACAACAAGGTGACCTCGACGATGGCGGAGATGCGGGCCGTCTACACCTGCCAGCGCGCGCCGCTGGTGCCGGCGCTGCCCGGCTACGGCTCGCAGCTGCGTACCCAGTGGCTGGCCGCGCTGGGGCTCAGCGACTCGCCGACGCTGAGGGCGACGTACCCCTGCATCACCGACACCGTCAACGGCGTGGCGATGCTCGACGACGACACGACCGGGATGACCACCGACTGGGTGCTGCCGTACGCGGTCTCGCAGTTCCTCACCCAGTCGACCGCTGACGCGAGGGGACCGGCCGGGCGAGGGCTTGGGATCGCGCGGCTGGGCCGCCTCACCGACGCCCCCGGCGGCAACGGTGCCGGGCCGCTCACCGTGAACGCGGTCGACTATCCCGACGGCGTGAGCTGGGCCACCACCGGCACGGAGCTGCCGGCCGCGTTGACGGTGGACCAGCTCCAGGCCATCTACCGGTGCCAGCTGCGCTCGTTCGGCAGTGCGTCCGTGGTGCCGGCGCTGCCGCCGGTGAGCCCGCCGACGCTGCGCGCCGCCTGGCTGACGGCGATCGGGCTCACCGAGGCGGACGTCAGGGGCGGCTGCGTGCAGACGCTGCCCAGCGGCAACACCACGAAGATCACCGCCGTGAAGCCGGACATGGTCGTGCCGTTCGGGATCCAGGCGTACATCAACACCTCCGGCGACTTCTTCATGCACGGCCCGGGAGAGCTGCGCCGGATCATCCGCCCGCGGACGTTGACCGACTCGCTGCTGCATGAGGGCAACCCGATGTCCCTCAACACCGGCTACGGCACGCCCCTCGTCCACCGCCTGCACACCGCGGTCCCGACGAACACCACGTACGACCACACGCTCGTCGACCGGCTGTTCCGCGGCCCCGGGTCGATGGTCTGCGCCGAGGCCTCGCGGCTGTCGGCCTTCGGCCTGACGCGCCTGCCCCGGCTGGACTGCGGCGGCCCCGCGGCCGTGAACCAGCTCGGTCCGGCGCCCGCGCGCGGCGACGGCCGGGCAAACGCGGTGTACTTCGTGCACGGCTTCAACTGGAAGGCGGGCACCTCCTGCTCCAGCACGTGGGACCCGGCGATGGCCGCGTTGCGGGCGCGGGGCTGGACGGGCGAGATGCACACGGTCGGCTACTACGCCGATGACACGGGCTGCACCGACCAGTTCGCCTCCGGGCACACCTGGACGTCGATCGCCGACCTCGCCCAGCAGGTTGCCTGGGGCATCTACAACAACCAGTCGCGCTACGGCCGCAAGGTCGACGTCGTCACGCACTCCATGGGCGGCCTCATCCTGCGGTACGCGGTGACGGCGGTTGAGCAGCGCCGTTCCGGCTTTCCGCCGCTGCTGTACATCGAGGACGCGGTGACGATCGCCCCGCCCAACGCCGGGACGTGGTGGACAACCTTCTGTGACTGGTACAACACCCAGTGCGTCGAGATGCTGCCCACCTCCAACTTCCTGCCCACCCTGGGCACCGACCCGCAGTCGGCGATGAACACGGACTGGACGGAGATCTTCTCCTGCGCCGACATCGTCTCCGACTGCAACTCCTCGGCCGTGATGAACGTGGCGCACCACGTCCGCTACGGCTCCCAGTTCAACCTCGACCACAGCGGCATCCTGGCCGCCACATCGGCCACCTGGAACTACAGCGTCCACCACAGCGAGCGCCACGGTCAGCCGCTGTTCGCCGGTGACTCGGGCAGCGGCTGGCTCGAGGGCAACGCCCCCGGGCCGATCTCCTGGACCTACCAGGCACTCAACTATCAGTACCTCTGGTAACCCTGGACGGCGCCGCGCCGTGACGTGCGCGGCGCCGTCTCCCGGCTCGCCACCCCCGCCGACGTCGCCATGTATGCCGCGGCCAGCCGCGGCCAGCCGCGGCCTGACCCCGGTCGATGGTGGCCACCGGGTATTGACTGGCGGGTAACAACCTGATTGAGTCCCCGTCATCAATATCGACACCCGCGAAATCGGCGCGGGTTCACACGGGGAGAGTCATTGATGAGGTTCCACGCGTAGCGGCGCGTTCAAGCCCGCCTGATCGCCTTTCGTAGCACCGCGCGCCCTGCGTGCGGTGCTCGCATCCGCGTGCGCTTTCCGCGTGCGATGCCGTTCTCCGACCGCTGTGACAGCGGTGCCTTTGTGCTGCCCTCAATTGACTGGAATAACTGTGAAACTGCTGCTGAGATTGTTGTCGGCCGGCGCCTGGACGCGCCGGGCGCTGATCGCGGTCGTGCTGGTGGCGCTGGTCGCGTCGACGACCGTGCGCGCGGTGCCGGCGCCGGACGTGCCGCCGATGACCGCCACGTCGGGGACGGGCGCGCCGCCCGGGATGCCGGACGTGGACTGGCCGTTGTGGCCGGAGTGGAGCGTCTGGGACGGCTTCTCCAACTACGGCTACACGAACCGGCACACCAGCTTCAACGACTGGACGCCGAGCTCGCAGGACGGCGCGCAGGCCCGGGAGGACCGCTGCCGGGTCGGCAACGTGCTGCACCAGGGCGGCCCGAACGTGCGGGCGTTGGCGGCGCAGTCCCTGGCCGGCACGGACGCGCAGCGGCGGGCGGCGCTGGCCGGCGGCAGTGCGTTCGAGTCGCCGCTGGGGGTGGCGGCGCAGCAGGACTGGGATGCGTCGCCGCCGCCGTCGGGGTTCGAGACGCAGCAGCAGGACCGGTGGCTGTCGGAGATCAACCCGATCAGCTACCAGGTTGACGTGCCCGGCTTCGACGACACGTTCCGGGCCTTCATCCGCGCCAGCGACCAGCGCACGTACGACGCGCTGAACGCCGACGTGGTGCCGCGCGCGGGGCAGGCGGCGAAGGACCGGGTGACCGGGCTGGTCGCGGAGCAGGCGCAGTCGGATCCGTACCTCGTGGCGTTCCGGGCGTTCGAGGAGGAGTTGTCGGCGCTGTTCGGCGGCGGCGACATCGTGCCCCTGACGGACATCGCCAACGGCATGTCGGCCGACGACGCGCGCCTCTACCTCCAGTACGGCGGGTTCGCCAAGTCGGCGCCGACGCCGGGTTCGCAGGAGTTCCGCCTCGAGGTCGAGGCGATGAAGATCCGCTGGGCGAACTGCGACTTCAACAACCCCGCCGACCCGTACCGGGTGCTGACCGGCATCGTGTCGGCGGCGCAGGCGGAGTGGCAGGCCGAGCTGGCCGGGCAGAAGCCGCAGCGGGACGCGATCGTGGCGGCCGAGGCGCAGGCGTGGAAGGACCTGTGGACCGCGTCGTACGCGATGGTCGAGGCGGTCGGGCAGGCATGGGTCGCGGAGAAGCTGCTGGCCTACCAGAAGGACATGGGCCCGGGCTGGACGCCGACGGCGAAGTTCAACACCACGCTGCAGCTGACCCGCACCACGATCGCGCAGCAGCTCACGATCGCGCAGCAGGCGGCCACGTCGGCGCACACCCAGGTCACCGCGGTCGACGCGGCGCAGGCGCAGGCCGCCCAGGTCGCCGCCGCGGGAAACCTGCCGCGGGGCCGGGGCCTGGCGTACGCGCTGCAGTCGGCACAGGTGACGAAGGCGTCCTCGGCCGCGGTCGACGCGACCGTCGCGGCGATCAACACCGCGGTGCAGACGTCGAACGCGACCGCCGCGACCAGCGAGGCGATGTTCCAGCGGGCGTGCGCGGAGATGAACGCCGTGCAGGCCTACTACCAGCGGGCCGCCGCGCAGGAGGCGGCCGCGCAGGCGCACGCCGCCGCCCTCGCCGCGCAGGCGCAGGCCGACCAGGCGGCGCAGCACGCGACGACGGCGAAGGCCGCCCGGGCCACCGCCGAGCAGCAGGAACTGGTCGCGAAGAACGCCGCCGCCGACGCGCACGCCAAGCGGCTCGTCGCCGAGGCCGAGCGGCAGAACGCCGCGCACTTCCGCGCCGTCGCCGACAGCGAGCGGGCCAAGGCCGCCGCGGCCGAGGCCACCGCGCAGCAGCAGCGGGCGATCGCCGAGTCCAAGCGCGACGACGCCGACGACTCCGCCGGCACCGCGGCCCAGAAACGCACCGAAGCCGAGGCCGCCGAGAGCAGGGCGGTGACGGCCCGGACGGACGCGGTCAACGCCGAACAGCGCCGGGACGCGCTCACCGCCAGGGCGGAGGCCGCCGAGGCCCGGGCCGCGGCGGCGGAAGGCAGCGAGGATGCGGTCGAGGCGCGGAACGCGGCGACTGCCGCCCGCGCCGCCGCAGACGAGGCCACCACGGCCGCGCAGAACGCCCGCGACGCGGCCACCGCGGCGACCTCCGCGGCCACCGCGGCGCGTGCGGCCGCGACCGAGGCCGACGCCGCGGCGTCCCGGGCCGAGGCGGCCGCCCGCGCGGCCCAGGCCGCCCTCGACGAGGCCACCGCGGCGGCGGCCAAGGCCCACTCGGCGGCCGCCGACGCGATCGCGGCGGCGAACCTGGCCGCGGCCAACGTGGAGGAGGCCGAGCGGCAGGCCACCCTGGCCCTCGCCCTGGCCGCGCAGGCCAGCGCGAACACCGTCGCCGCCCGCGCGGCCGCGGACGCGGCACGGGTCGACAGCAGCAAGGCGGTCGGCGCGGCGTATGCCTCGCTGCAGTCCGCCTTCGCCGCCCGCGACGCCGCGCTACTCGTCGCCGCGCCCGCTGACGACGCGATCACCCTGGGCGCGCCGTACCAGCAGATCGACTCCTCCGCAGGCATGGCGGTCCTCGTCGGGCAGGCCGCGAAGACGCTCGCCGAACAGCAGGCGGCCGTCGCGCAGGTCCGCGCCGACGAGGCGGCCGAAGCGGCCGAGGCGGCCCAGGCCGCCGCGGACCGGGCCGAGGCGGACGTCAAGCTCTCCGCGGAGGCCGCCGCGGCCGCCGCCGTCGACGCTGTCGCGGCCGCCCAGTCGCTGCAACAGGCCCGGATCTCCGCCGCCGCCGCGGCCACCGACGCCGCGGCCGCGGCGCAGGCGGACGCCAACGCCGCGCAGTACAAGGCGCAGGCGGTGCAGGACTCGGCCGCGGCCGACCTCGCGGCCAACGCCGCCCGCGCCGACGCGGACGCCGCCCTGGCCGCCGCCTCGGCCGCCGAACGCGACGCCGCCGCGGCCCGCCTGGCGGCCGACGCGGCCGAGTACGCCGCCGGTCAGGCCCGGGCCGCCGCCCAGCAGGCCGAGACCGACGCGACCGCCGCGGAACAGGCCGCCGCCAACGCGGCCGCCGCCGCGGCACAGGCCGAGAGCGCGGCCATGCTGGCCGAGATCGAGGCCGACAACAACGCGATGGCGGTCGCGGTCAGCGAAAACGGTCCGGCCGGCGAGGCGGGGCTGATGGTCGTGCCCAACATCACCGACAACGTCACCACCGACGGCGACTGCCAGATCCCCTACGACAACATCCACGTCTGCGACCTCAAGGTCGACCACCACATCACCGGCACGCTGATCTATCTGGTACGGACCTGTCACAACCCCGGCGACACGATCTGCCCCGAGGCGTACACGATCGACTTCCTCCACGCCGAGCAGATCAACCAGCACTATCCAGTGACGGAGCGCATTCAGCTGCAGCCAATCGAGGAGGCCCTGCTCAAGTCGCTCGCATACGGCATGATCAGCGACTTCGTCGGCTGCGCGCGAGGCAAGCTCAGTGACTGTGCCTGGGTCGCGGGCACGCTGCTCGCGCCCGCTGGCCTGAGCCTGGTCGCGCGGGGTGTCATCGCAGTTCGGATCGCGTTGCGCACCGGCGTTGGCGTCGGGGAGGCGCTGCTGGCGCTGCGCGGCACCGAGATCAGCCTGACCGCGCTGAGCCGGATCGAGCGGGAGGTCCAGGACATGCTGCGGGCCGGCTGTCCAGGCGGGGGGCATAGCTTCGACGGCCGGACGCCGGTGGTGATGGGCGACGGCAGTTGGCGGCCCATCAGCCGCGTCAAGATCGGCGATGCGGTCCGCAGCACCGATCCGGCGACCGGCCGCACCGTGGTTCGCAAGGTTACGCAGGTGTTCCGCAACTACGACACTGATCTGGTCGATGTCACCGTCCGGGGTCTGAGTGGCCCCGCCGTGCTGCACACCACCGCGGAGCACCGGTTCTGGGACGCAACCCGGCACGCGTGGGTCGGTGCGGGGTCGCTTCGCGTGGGCGACGCGCTGCACGCGCTGTATGGCACGCCGACATGGGTGATGGACGTCCGCCCGGTCCGCGGCGGTCAGGACATGTTCGACCTGACCGTCGCCGAGGCGCACAACTACTACGTGTCCGCCGGTGGAACTCCGGTGCTGGTGCACAACAGCAGCTGCCTCGATTACTACGGATTCTACGAGGGTGGGGTGGCGATCGCGGCGGACGTCGACGCGAATGGCGTGCTCAACACCGCGATCACCGCGGTCGAGGGCCGGCTGCCGACCGGCGGTCAGATGTTCGTGGACGCAGTGGAGGCGCTACGCCCTCACATCAGAGCCATCCGCGGTAACTGGCATTCGGAGAGTGGAACAATGTCTGACAACCTGGACAGCTTCAACGCCGGCATTCAGATCGGTCTCACCGCGGAGGAGGCAGCGTTGAACACCTTTACCGGCAAGATGGCCGCCCGGTACGGGTTCAAGAACGTCGTCATCGAATCGACCAAGGGTCCGCTCGGAGAGTGCACCGACGTGGTTGTGCGGTTCGTGCCGTGAGCGCGCTGGTGCTCTCCGCCGACCAGCGCTGGCCAGCCGACCCGGCGTTGGCCGAACGAGTGGTCGAACTCCTCGGCTCGTGGGTGTCTGACCCGCTGACGCGTGGTTGGCTGGCGGCTGGCGGCGATGCGGGAGACCTGCGTGGACTGCCCGCGACCGGACGCCGGGAGACGTTGACGGCGCTCCGGGACCGGGTGGGCCCTGCCCTGGCCCTGCCGCCGGATGCCGCGGCGGCGCTGCGCAGGGCGGCGGCCGCGGTGCTGGCCCAGGACGACGAGATCGACGACTGGATCCGCGCGGGTCACCCCGTACGGGCGATCAAGGCGATTCGGGAGCAGCTTGCCTGCGGCATTCAACGCGCCACCGATGAATATCATCATCGCGCCGCGCCGCTGCTCCGACCGGACGAGGACTGACCGGTCGCAGCGGGCTTCTGACGGTGACCCCGTGACCATGCGGGGTCACCGTCTCCGGCTCCCGGAGCGTCTTCGAGGGCTTGAACGCGTTTGCCTGCTGGATTCGCTCGTTCTCGGCTTCGTAGGCGAGAACAGCGATTCGGATGCGTTCGGCCAGCCACAGCTGCCGTAGGAGGCCAGTGGGCAGACCGTGCATCTGCGACCACAGAGCGGTCCATGCTGCGGCGTTATGAGCCCTGGCCTCGGCTTCAACCGTTGTGTCAAAGGCGTCCGAATGTGCTACGGAGTCGCAGGGAGTGGTCGCGGAAGGTTCGGAGTCAGCCACCGCTGTCGTCGAGTTCGGCACCTTCGGGGATGGTGTCGTCGTCTCGGTTGTCGAGCCAGTTCTGGGGGAGGACGACCTTGGCAGGGGTGCCGGTGCGGCCGCGGGGCTGGCCGAGGATCTCCTTCGGGAACGGCACTGATGGGTCGAGCTGGGAGAGGAGGTCGCCGAGTTCGGCCAGGGATGACGAGGTGGCCATGGCGGCGCGGAGTTCGCCGCCGGCGGGGAAGCCCTTGAGGTACCAGGCGACGTGCTTGCGGAAGTCCGTCACGCCTTCCTTTTCCCTGCCCCACCATTCGACGAGCAGCGTCGCGTGGCGCAGCATCAGGGCCGCGACTTCGCCCTGAGTGGGAAGGACCCGGTCGGTGCGTCCCGCGAAGGCGGCGGCCAGATCCGCGAAGAGCCATGGGCGGCCGAGGCAGCCCCGGCCGATGACCACGCCGTCGCAGCCGGTCTGCGCCATCATGTCCAGGGCGTCCGAGGCTTCCCAGATGTCGCCGTTGCCGAGGACCGGAATGTCCAGAGCGGCCTTCAGTGAAGCGATCGCGTCCCACGAAGCGGTGCCTGAATAGCGCTGGGCGGCGGTGCGGGCGTGCAAGGCGACCCACGCCACGCCGGCGTCCTGGGCGATGCGGCCGGCGTCGAGCATCGTCGTGTGCGAGTCGTCGATGCCGATGCGCATCTTGATGGTCACCGGCAAGCCGGAAGCGCCCTCGACGGCGGAGCGAACGATGTCGCCGAAAAGCTTGCGTTTCCACGGCAGGGCCGAGCCGCCGCCGCGCCTGGTGACCTTGGGCACGGAGCATCCGAACTTTGCGATGTAGCGACTACTCATCGTAGGATCTGGCGGACATAACTCTTGTGACATATAATGTCAGAGACATGCTCGGAGGCGCGACGTGGCGTGGACGATCGTGGTGGTTGAGCCGGTGCGGTCCTGGCTGCATGATCTGCGACATTCCGATCGGCGCACCTTGGCTCTGATCAGCGCGGCGGTTGATGCGCTCGCGGTGGAAGGGCCGGCGTTGGGCGGCCACTGGTAGACACGGTGCGGGGCTCGAAGCTGGCGAACCTCAAGGAGTTGCGACCCGGCTCGGCCGGCGCGAGCGAAGTGCGGTTGTTGTTCGTGTTCGATCCGGTCCGGCAGGCGGTGCTGCTCGTCGGCGGCGACAAGGCAGGCAACTGGCAGGGTTGGTACAGAACCGCGATACCGATTGCTGAGGCGGCATATGCCGAGCATCTGCAGCGGCTGCAAGAGAAGGACGGTGAGCAGTGATGGACCACCTCAAGGACCCGCAAGCCATCTCCTGGGACGACATGAAGACCGAACTCGGTTTCACTGATGCCGAACGTCAGGAGATCCAGGCCGGCGCTCAAGAACTGATCGCGCAGGCGCGTGCCTACCGCCTTGCCGAGGTTCGCCGCCGCCAGCATGCCACGCAGACCGACATCGCCAAGGTGATGGGCGTGACACAGGCGCGCGTGTCCCGGATCGAGAAGGGCGAGATCTCACGCAGCGAGGTCGACACCCTCGCCGCCTACGTCCAGGCCCTCGGCGGAAAGTTGAAGATCATTGCTGACTTCGGCGACGAGTCGTACGTACTGGGCTGAAACCGTCAGTGGTCCGGCTGAAGGATCAAGCTACATTCCGGCCGAACCGGGGTAATCGTCATGGGTTGGTGTCATGAGAACTTGCTCTTCTGGGTGCGGACGGCCTTGCGCTAACGGCAAAGGGAAACCCGGTCGGTGCGTTCAATGCATTGACGTGGTCTACAACAGCCTACGATTGCAGCCTCTTGAGCCGTATCGTGACGCTCGGTATGAGCGAAAGTGTCGATGCATCGGATGCCTGCAGGAGGTGAGGGTCGCCTACCATGATATTCGCAATCGCCCTGCAAATGGCATCGTTGCATGTGACCTGTGCAATCTCGCTGAAATGGCAAGGGAGGCGCGGCAGGCCGGTCGCTTCCCTTCTCTCGATTCTCGCCAAGTCTGGAGCATGCTGACGGCAAGAGGGCTGATTCCACTGGCTCGGTTTTCCTTCGAGAACCATAATGCGCCGGGCTTCGGCACTGGTGTCGAAGTAATCCGAGCATTCTGCGTGATGTGCGAATCCATTGAGCACACCACCCTTCAGTTGGTGGATGACCTGGTGCGTAGAGGTCGGAATCCGTGCCGTAACTGCTCGCAGAGAGTATTCAACGGATGGTCGCAGCGGCGAGCTACTCAAGTGTTCGCGCAGCATGGCCTGGAGTATCTGTCAGGCGACATGAGGATGACCGACCCTGCGGAATCGAGATGCTTGCGGTGTGGGGACGAGCGGCGTCTGTCGTTGAGTGCACTTCTCGGTGGAGCGCCGGCATGTTTGCGCTGCGACGGAGGTGCAGATCTCGCCGGACCGCACGTCGTTTACCTGATCTTCTTTCCTGCTTTGTCGCTGTACAAGGTCGGTATCACGCATTCGCAGGACAGCCGGCGAATATCAGATCACCTGCGCAACGGAGCCGAGGTGATCTCGATGGTGGCCGTCAAGGACCGCCTTGCTGCTTTTCGAGTTGAGCGGGCTGTTCTCGTGACGACTGCTGCCTTCCGGCCGACCGACTCGGTGAAACCTCACTTTGCATACGGAGGGTGGACCGAGACGTGGACCAGCGATGCGCCTGCGGTCGATCTGCACAGCGTTGCGGCTGCGGTCCTGCGGAATTGAGTCAAGCAGAAACTCAGACTTGTACGAAGCACCCGATAGCCTTGCGTCGGGTCGCTGATCAGCCGCCGGAGTCGTCGAGTTCGGCGCCTTCGGGGACGGTGTCGTCGTCTCGGTCGTCGAGCCAGTTCTGCGGGAGGATGACCTTCGCGGGGGTGCCGGTGCGGCCTCGGGGTTGGCCGAGGATCTCGCGGGGGAACGGCACGTCCGGGTCGAGTTGTGACAGCAGCGCGCCGAGCTCGGCCAGGGATGAGCTGGTGGCCATGGCGGCGCGGAGTTCGCCGCCGGCGGGGAAGCCCTTGAGGTACCAGGCGACGTGTTTGCGGAAGTCGGTGACGCCTTCCTTTTCGCGGCCCCACCATTCGACGAGCAGGGTGGCGTGGCGGAGCATCAGGGCGGCGACCTCGCCCTGGGTCGGGAAGGCGCGGTCGGTGCGGCCGGCGAAGGCGGCGGCGAGGTCGGCGAAGAGCCAGGGTCGGCCGAGGCAGCCGCGGCCGATGACGACGCCGTCGCAGCCCGTCTGGGACATCATATCCAGCGCATCTGACGCTTCCCAGATGTCGCCGTTGCCGAGGACCGGGATGTCCAGAGCGGATTTCAGCGAAGCGATCGCGTCCCACGAAGCCTCGCCCGAGTAGCGCTGGGCGGCGGTACGGGCGTGCAGGGCGACCCACGCCACGCCCGCGTCCTGGGCGATGCGGCCCGCGTCGAGCATGGTCTGGTGCTCGTCGTCGATGCCGATGCGCATCTTGATGGTGACCGGCAAACCGGCCGCGCCCTCAACGGCAGACCGCACGATGTCGCCGAAGAGCTTGCGCTTCCACGGCAGGGCGGAGCCGCCACCGCGGCGGGTCACCTTGGGGACGCTGCAGCCGAAGTTCATGTCGATGTGGTCGGCCAGGTCCTGCTCGACGATCATCTCGACGGCCTTGCGGATGGTGGCGGGGTCGACGCCGTACAGCTGCAGGCTTCGTGGCCGTTCCAGGGCGCCGAACTGGATCATGCTCATGGTCTTGGGGTTGCGCTCGACCAGGGCGCGGGTCGTGATCATTTCGCAGACGTAGAGGCCGGCGCCCTGTTCGCGGCAGAGTTGCCGGAAGGCCACGTTGGTGATGCCCGCCATGGGGGCGAGGACCACGGGCGGGTCGACGGGGTAGGGGCCGAGGCGCAGCGTCACCCCTCGAGCATGGCACGGCGGCGCGGCGCGGCGGCCTACCGGGCCTCGGCGAACAGCTTGCCGAGGCGCAGCAGGCCTTCGGCCAGGTCCTCGTCGCTGAGGACGTAGGAGAACCGGAAGTAGCCGGGGGTGCCGAACGCCTCGCCCGGGACGAGTGCGACCTCCGCCTCCTCGAGCACCAGGTCGGCCAGCTCCGCCGAGGTCCGCGGGCGGCGGCCGCGCAGCTCGCGGCCGAGGAGGCCCTTGACGGACGGGTAGGCGTAGAAGGCGCCGGCGGGCTCGGGGCAGGAGACGCCGGGCATCTCGTTGAGCATCCGGACCGTGGTCCGCCGGCGGCGGTCGAACGCGGCCCGCATCCGCTGGACGGCGGACAGGTCGCCGGAGACCGCGGCGAGCGCGGCCGCCTGCGCGACGTTGGACACGTTGGAGGTGCTGTGCGACTGCAGGTTGGTCGCGGCCGCGATCACGTCGGTGGGGCCGATCATCCAGCCCACCCGCCAGCCCGTCATCGCGTAGGTCTTCGCGACGCCGTTGAGCACGATCACGTTGTCGGCGAGCTCCGGCACGGCGGTGGCGATGCTGGTGAAGACCGCGTCGCCGTAGGTGAGGTGCTCGTAGATCTCGTCGGTGACGACCCACAGCCCGTGCCGCGCGGCCCACTCGCCGATCCGCGCGACTTCCGAAGGCGGGTAGACGGCGCCGCTCGGGTTCGACGGGGAGACGAAGAGGATCGCCGTGGTGCGTTCGGTGCGGGCCGCCTCCAGCTGCTCGACGGACGCGAGGTAGCCCGACGTCTCGTCGGTGACCACGTCGACCTGGACGCCACCGGCGAGCTTGATCGCCTCCGGGTAGGTGGTCCAGTACGGCGCGACCACCAGCACCTCGTCGCCCGGGTCGAGGATGGTGGCGAACGCCTGGTAGACGGCCTGTTTGCCGCCGTTGGTGATGAGCACCTGGCTCGCCCGCGCCGCGTATCCGGAGTCGCGCAGCGTCTTGGCCGCCACCGCCTCGCGGAGCTCGGGCAGGCCGCCGGACGGCGTGTACTTGTGGAAGCGCGGCTCGGCGCAGGCGCGCCGCGCGGCCTCGACGATGTGGTCGGGCGTCGGGAAGTCGGGTTCGCCGGCGCCGAAGAGCACCACCGGCCGGCCGGCCGCCCTCATCGCCTTGGCCTTCGCGTCGACGGCGAGGGTGGCTGACTCCGCAATACCGGCGATACGCGCTGCAATACGGCTCATACCGCCACCGTGGCACGTCGTTTCCCGGATCGTCATCCGTATTTTCGCCCCTTGGTGATCCGCCCGCATCAATGCGGAGGCCGATCGCGACAGAGCACAAACGATGCTCATTGCTGCTCGGCACGAGCCGGGATGAATCAGGTGTACGCATCCCGAAGTGCGGGAACGCGGAAAGCCCTAAAACGGGCACGATCGCGAGCGATGCGCGAAGTTGCGTGGTGGAGCGCTCCCAAATGCACCCGCAAGAGCCTCATGTGCCGTTCCTTGTGTGACTTGTCATATGGCGATGCCAAATTGCGGAATACCGCTTTACGGTGTGCCGCACACGGGAACCCTAACGATGGCTCAGCCGCACGAGTAAGGGTAGTGGAGGCTTCAGTGGAGAAGTTCGTCTATGACTTCGAAGAGGGTAACCGGGACCTCAAGGATCTCCTCGGGGGTAAGGGAGCCAACCTCGCCGAGATGACCAACCTCGGCCTGCCGGTCCCGCCCGGGTTCACCATCACCACCGACGCGTGCCGCGCCTACCTGAAGACGGGCCGGCTGCCCGACGGGATGGACCGGCAGGTCGGTGAGCACCTCGCCGCGCTCGAGGCCAGGATGGGCCGCAAGCTCGGGGACCGGCACGACCCGCTGCTCGTCTCCGTCCGGTCCGGGGCGAAGTTCTCGATGCCCGGCATGATGGAGACGGTGCTCAACGTCGGGCTCACCGACGACAGCGTCGACGGGCTCGCCGCGCAGGCCGGCGGCGACGAGCGGTTCGCCTGGGACTCCTACCGGCGGCTGATCCAGATGTTCGGCAAGACCGTGTGCGAGGTGCCGGGCGAGGAGTTCGAGCACGCGCTCGACGACGCGAAACACGCCGTCAGGACGAAGGACGACCTGGGGCTTGACGCGGCCGCGCTGCGGGCACTGGTGCGGGAGTACAAGGCGATCTTCAAGAGGCACACGGGGCGCGACTTCCCGCAGGACCCGCGCGAGCAGCTCGACCTCGCCGTCAACGCGGTCTTCAGCTCCTGGAACGCCGACCGGGCCGTGCTGTACCGCCGCCAGGAGCGCATCCCGACCGACCTCGGCACGGCCGTCAACGTGGTCGCCATGGTCTTCGGCAACCTCGGCGCCGACTCGGGCACCGGCGTGGCGTTCACCCGTGACCCGGCGACGGGTGAGCCCGGCGTCTACGGCGACTACCTCGCCAACGCCCAGGGTGAGGACGTCGTCGCCGGCATCCGCAACACCACGCCCCTGGAAGGCCTCGCCGACGTCAACGCGCAGGCCTACGACGAACTCCTCAACATCATGGCGAAGCTCGAGGAGCACTACCGGGACCTGTGCGACATCGAGTTCACCATCGAGCGCGGCAAGCTGTGGATGCTGCAGACGCGGGTGGGCAAGCGGACCGCGGCCGCCGCGTTCGTCATCGCCACGCACCTCGTCGACGAGGGCGTCATCGACCTGGACGAGGCGCTGCGGCGGGTCAACGGCGCGCAGCTGGCGCAGCTGATGTTCCCGACCTTCGACCTGTCACAAGAGCCCGAGCAGCTCACCCGGGGGGTCGGCGCGTCGCCGGGCGCCGCCGTCGGCAAGGCCGTCTTCGACGCCAAGCACGCGGTGGCCCTGGCCAAGGAGGGGGAGCAGGTCATCCTGGTCCGCCGCGAGACCAACCCCGACGACCTGCCCGGCATGATCGCGGCGCAGGGCATTCTGACCAGCCGCGGCGGCAAGACCTCACACGCCGCCGTGGTCGCCCGCGGCATGGGCAAGACCTGCGTGTGCGGCGCCGACGACCTCGACGTCAACCTCCACAAGGGACAGTTCACGGTGGACGGGCACGTGGTCTCCGAGGGCGACGTCATCTCCGTCGACGGCACCACCGGCCGGGTCTACCTCGGTGAGGTCCCGGTCCAGCCGTCACCGGTCGTGCAGTACTTCGAAGGCAACCTCGACGCCGCGGCCGACCCCCTGGTCAGCGCGGTGCACCGGATCCTCACGCACGCCGACGACACCAGAAGACTGAAGGTGCGCACCAACGCCGACACCGGAGACGACGCGGCCCGGGCACGCCGGTTCGGGGCCCAGGGCATCGGGCTGTGCCGGACCGAGCACATGTTCCTCGGCGAGCGCCGGGCCCTGGTCGAACGGCTGATCCTGGCCCGCACCCCGCAGGACCGCGACGCGGCGCTGCGGGAACTGCTGCCGTTGCAGCGCGCCGACTTCGTCGAACTGTTCCGCGAGATGCGGGACCTGCCGGTCACGGTGCGGCTGATCGACCCGCCGCTGCACGAGTTCCTGCCGCCGCTGGAAGACCTCGCGGTGAAGGTCGCGGTCGCGGAGGAGCGCGGTCAGGATCCGGGACACGACAAGGACCTTCTGGATGCGGTGCGCCGTATGCACGAGGAGAACCCCATGCTGGGGCTTCGCGGTGTGCGGCTCGGACTGGTCATCCCCGGGCTGTTCGCGATGCAGGTCAGGGCGATCGTCGAGGCCGCGGCGCAGGTCGACGGCGCGCACCCGGAGATCATGGTGCCGCTGGTCGGCGCGGTGCAGGAGCTGGAGACGATCCGCGCCGAGGCCGAGAAGATCATCGGCGAGCACGACGTCGACGTGAAGATCGGCACGATGATCGAGGTGCCGAGGGCGGCGCTGACCGCCGGCGACATCGCCCAGGCCGCCGACTTCTTCTCGTTCGGGACCAACGACCTGACCCAGATGGGCTGGGGCTTCTCCCGTGACGACGTCGAGGGCGCGTTCTTCTGGCGGTACCTGGAGCTGGGCATCTTCGGGGTGTCGCCGTTCGAGTCCATCGACCGCGACGGGGTCGGCCGGCTCGTGCGCATCGCCGTCGACGAGGGCCGGGCGGCCCGCCCGGAGCTGCACTTCGGGGTCTGCGGCGAACACGGCGGCGACCCCGAGTCGGTGCACTTCTTCCACGAGGTGGGCCTGGACTACGTGTCGTGTTCACCGTTCCGCGTGCCCGTGGCACGGTTGGAGGCCGGCCGCGCGGCCGTGACCGAGCAGTCGACCTCCGACACCCGTTAGGGACTGATCGGCGATCAGACGTCGAGCTCGTCCTCGATGCGGGACAGGTGGTGCCGGGCCAGCGCGAGGTTGGCCCGGGACCGCAGCAGCGCCAGGTAGAGGAACAGCCCCTTGCCGGAGCGGCCCGTGACCGGCCGGATCAGGTGGTACTGGTTGTTCAGCGTGATCAGGATGTCCTCGATGCCGTCCTTGAGGTTCAGCATCTCGATCGTGCGCATCTTGGCGCGGACCACGTCGGTGTTGCCGGCCGCGGCCACGGTCAGGTCCAGGTCCTTCGAACCGCCGAGCACGCCGAGCGCCATACCGCTGTTGTAGTCCACCAGCGCGACGCCGATCGCGCCGTCGATGGTCATGAGATCCTTGAGCGCCGTTTCCATGTCCGCCATGGCTACCTCCGTGAGCTTCTGGGTGGGGGGAGTGTCACTGGGTTTCGGTGCCGGGTCGTTCGTTCGTCTCGGCCGTCGGTGCACCCCGCCGTTGCGGCCTACCATCGGGCCGGCTCGGGGAGCGCCTGGGAGAAGGTGAGCGCGGCGGTGGCCACGACCCGCGAGACCACCGCGATCGACCGCCGCGCCTCGTGATGCAGCCGTGCCACGTTCGCCTCGGCGCCGGCCAGCAGGACCAGCACGGCGCCGTTGCCGGCCAGGTACATGGCGACGTGGCCGCCGGTACTGCTGATCAGCACCTCCTGGAAGTCCTCATGGCCCGCGCTGTCGGCGATCCGCTGGCTGACGCCGAGGCAGGCCGCCGCGAGCGCGGCCACACCCTCGACGACCACCGTCTCGGCGTCGTCGACGATGAGCAGGCCGTCGGTGCTGGCGACCAGGCAGCCGGTGAGCTCCGGCACGGCCCGGCGCAGCCGGTGCAGCTCCGCGAGCAGCTCGCCGCGCAGTTCCGTGTCGGTCGTCATCGCCGTGTCACCCCCATCTGAAGAAGCCGGTCTCACCGCAGGGACTGCAGCGCCGTGCGGATGCGTTTGAGCAGCGAGTCGTCGGGAGGCTTGTCGATCGCGCCGGGCAGCACCGCCAGGGCGCTGACCCCGGCCGGCAGGTGCCGCCGCGTGCCGGTCGGCGGGTCCTCGAACGTGAAGGTCCCCGGCACTCGCCGCGGCAGGATCTCCCGGCGTTCCGCGCCGTTCGCCGGCGGCGACGCTGCCGCGGCGGCGGGCACGGACGCGGGCACGGCGGCGGATCCGGACGCCGCCACCCGGGGTTCGGGCGTGGCCGGCGGCTCCTCCGGCTCCGTGGCGACGGGTGGCTCGACCAGTCCCGCCGCCGCGAGCCGCCGCACGTCCAGGGTCACCGCGTACGCGGAGCAGCCCAGCAGGCCGGCCAGCTCCTGCGGGGTGCGGTTGCCGTCGGCGTGCAGCACGATCTCCCACTGCAGCCCTGACACCAGCACACGGTCGAGGCCCGGTCGCAGGACCGGCCGGACCGGGGCGGTGTCAGTGACGTCTGAGGGGTGCACCTCGTTGAGGATGCGCCGCTGCCGGACGACGTGGTCGCACAACTGGTCCGCCGTCACCGTGCAGTCCGCGCCGAGCCAGTGCTCGATGTCGGGGGCGAAGCGCAGCTCGGCCCGTTCGGTCGACAGCACGAAGTACGCCGCGTCGTACAGGGCGCCGATCGCGCACAGCTCGATCTCCGCGGCGCTGACGTGCCCGCCCTCCACCAGCGCCCGGGCCGGCCGCGACGGAATGGTCTCCCAGACCCGCTCCTCGACCTTCCCGCAGGCGGTGAGGAGCCGGTCGACGCTCGGCGCGGCCGGCGACTCGACGCCGTTGACCAGGCCGTCGCGGAGGAAGATGACGCCGCCGGGCTCGCCGACGACGGTCAGCGCTCCGGTCACCCCGAGGGCGGCGAGCTGACCGAGGGCCTTGGCCGGGGTGACGCCCCGGCCGAGCTTCGGCTGCTGCTGCCGCGTGGCCTTCGCGGTGGCGTTCACGCGAGGTCTTCGGCGAGCGACCGGATGCGGCGACGGGCGATCGCCAGGTTGCCCTCGGCCCGGTCGAGCCACACGTAGAGGACCAGCCGCGAGTCGAAGCCGGTGCGCACCGGCCGGATCAGGTGGTACGCCGCGGACGTGCTGATGATGACGTCCTCGACCGTGTCGCCGGGCACCGCGGGGGCGTACGCCGCGGTCTGCATGGCGGCGTGGATGACGCTCGCGGTGCCCAGCGCCGCCGCGGTCGGATCGGCGTGCGGCGCCACGGACTCCCTGCCGCCCTGCAGGCCGAGCGACTGCCCGGTGGTGTAGTCGATGAGGCTCGCCCCGATGGCGCCGCGAATCGTCATGGCGCGCCGCAGGCAGTCATCGATAGCAGGCACTGAGTCTCCCGTTCGCGGGCGGGTGAAGGTGAGCACGGGGAAACGGCACACGACGGCCAGACGTGGGGGAGCGGCCGTAACGATGCGCTTCCGGCAAATTACCCCGAGCCACTTGATCAGCTACTCCGTGCGTTCGGGTGATAACCAGAAGCCGATCAGACATTGCTTTTTGCAAAATGCACGTTTACGGCACGACGCCGCGGGAGACCGGCTAAGGTGGCCTCCCCGCGCGCATCGGGGCGGCTGCGACGGTCGTCGACCCGGCGTATGGTGAGTCCCCACGCCGACCACGGAGGTATGCATGGGGAGCCGGTGGGATGCCTTGATCGTCGATGCGCTCGACCCTGAGCGGCTCGGCCGGTGGTGGGCGGAAGTGCTCGACCAGCGGATCGAGAGCGTATCGCCACGGGAGGTCGTGGTCGGCCCCGGCGTCGACGGTCACCCACGGCTGATCTTCCTGCGCCATCCGGACACCAAACACGCCAAGAACCGCCTCCACCTCGACCTGCGGCCCGACGACCTGGACGCCGAGATCGAGCGACTGGTCAACATGGGCGCCCGCCACGTCGACGTCGGCCAGCCCGAGGACGCCACCTGGGTCGTCCTCGCCGACCCGGAGGGCAACGAGTTCTGCATCCTGCGAACCCCCGGATGAGCCGCCAGTGATCGACTTCGGCAGGGCGTACCGCTTGGCCGTCGCCACCGGCCTCGGGTTGCTGACCGTGGCCGTCGGCGCGTTCGCGCTCTACAACGTCCGGCAGATCCTCGTGCAGGTCGTCATCGCGGTCTTCGTCGCGGTGAGCCTCGACCCCGCGGTCCGGCTGCTGATCCGCCACGGGGTGCGCCGGTCCGTCGCGGTCGCCGTCATCGTCGTGCTCGCCCTGCTGATCCTCGTCGGGTTCGTCTGGTCGCTGGTCCCCACCCTCGTCGGGCAGGGCGGCGACCTGCTCCGCAACATTCCGCAGTACCTGCAGGAACTGCCCGAACGGTCGCAGACCTACCGCGAGGTGGCGGACCGCTACGGGCTGACGGAGAAGCTCACCGAATACGCCAAGACCCTGCCGGGCAAGGTCGGCGGCGGCGCGCTCGGCGTCATCGCCGGCATCTTCAGCGCGATCCTCAACGTCCTGCTGGTCACCGTGCTCACGATCTACTTCATGGCCGACCTGCCCCGGATCCGGCGGGGCATCGTGCGGCTGGTGCCCCGGCAGGGCCGGCCCCGCGCGGCGCAGGCGATCAACGTCGTCGTCGACAAGGTCGGCGGCTACATGATCGGCAACCTGATCATCTCCCTGTTCGCCGGTGTGTCCTCGTTCGCCTGCCTGTTCCTGATGGATGTGCCGTTCGCGCTGCCCCTCGCCTTCTTCGTCGCGATCACCGACCTGATCCCGCTCATCGGCGCCACCGTCGGCGCGGTCGGCTGCACGGTCGTCGCGCTGGTGACCGGCGACGTGTGGCCGAACGCCGTCGTCGTGGCGGTGTTCTTCCTGCTGTACCAGCAGCTGGAGAACTACCTGATCGCCCCGCGGGTGCTGCGCAACACCGTCGACCTGTCCTCGATCGCGGTGCTCCTCGCCGCGCTCGTCGGCGGCGCGACCCTCGGCGTGGTCGGCGCGCTCATGGCGATCCCCGTCGTCGCCGCGATCAAGGTCCTGATGACACCCGTGGTCGAGGCGCTCAACGAGCCGCCCGCGGAGCGGGACCCGCCCGCGGCGCCGCCCGTGCCCATTCCGCCGCCGCGAGATCAGGGAACTGAGGAAACCTCTAAGCTCGAGGCGTGAACCCGGACCTGAGCCCGGACGCAGAGCGCTTCGTGCACGAGCCGCAGAAGGACCGCACCACGACCTCCGCCGACAACGGGCGCGGGCCGTTCCAGCGGGACCGGGCCCGCGTGCTGCACTCCGCCGGGTTCCGCCGCCTCGCGGCCAAGACCCAGGTGCACACCGCCGGTGCCGACGCGTTCCTGCGCACCCGCCTCACCCACTCCCTGGAGGTCGCGCAGCTCGGCCGGGAGATGGGCGCCCGCCTCGGCTGCGACCCCGACGTCGTGGACACCGCCGGGCTCGCCCACGACCTCGGCCACCCGCCGTTCGGGCACAACGGCGAGGACGCGCTCGACGAGGTCGCGCAGCCGTGCGGCGGCTTCGAGGGCAACGCGCAGACCCTGCGGGTGCTGACCCGCCTGGAGGCCAAGGTCCTGGCACCCGACGGCGCCTCGGCCGGGCTCAACCTCACCCGCGCCGCGCTGGACGCCGTGTCGAAGTACCCGTGGCCCCGCCGCGACGGCTACCGCAAGTTCGGGGTCTACGCCGACGACGCGGCCGTCTTCACGTGGCTGCGCGATGGGCGTGCCGACGATGAACGCTGCCTCGAGGCGCAGGTGATGGACTGGGCCGACGACGTCGCCTACTCCGTGCACGACGTCGAGGATGGCATCCACGGCGGCTACGTGCACCTGGCCACGCTGCGCACCGACGCCGGCGAACGCGCCGCGCTGTGCGAGGACGTCGCCGCCGCCTATTCCTCCGAGCGGGCCGCGGACCTGGAAGCCGTCCTGCTCGACCTGCTCGCCGACCCGGTCCTCGCGCCGCTGGACCACTACGACGGCAGCCACGCCGCCCAGGTCGCCCTGAAACGGGTGACGAGCGTCCTCACCGGCCGTTTCGCCGCCGCCGCCGTGTCGGCGACCAGGGCCGTGCACGGCGACGCGCCGGTGCGGCGCTATGCGGCCGGGCTCATCGTCCCGCCGCCGGTGCGGGCGCAGTGCGCGCTGTTGAAGGGCATCGCGCTGCGGTACGTGATGCGCCGTCCCGGCTCGAAACAGCGCTACGCGCAGGAGGTCACCATCCTGCAGGAGCTCGTGGCGGCGCTCGCCGACCGGGCGCCCGACGGGCTGGACGCGGTCTTCGCCCCGATGTGGCGGGCGGCGCCCGACGACGCGGCCCGGCTGCGGGTGGTCATCGACCAGGTCGCCAGCCTCACCGACCTGTCGGCGACGGCCTGGCACGAGCGCCTGAACCCGGCGGCCGCGGCGCACGTGTGACCAGTGACTGGTGGCTGAATCCTGCGGTCGTGACGCGCGCGGGTGACCAGTGGCAGATCGCGGAGCGGTAGGGAAGGCTGGACCTATGGCTGACGAGCGGACATTTGTGATCGTGGGCGCGAGCCTCGCCGGGGCGAAGGCGGCGGAGACGCTGCGCACCGGAGGCTTCAGCGGCCGGATCGTGCTGATCGGCGAGGAGACGGAGCGCCCGTACGAGCGCCCACCACTGTCCAAGGCCTACCTGCAGGGCGACGAGGACGCCCGCGGGAAGGCGTTCGTCCACCCGGAGGAGTGGTACGCGGAGAACGACGTCGACCTGCGCCTCGGCACCCGGGTCACCCGCGTCGACCCGGCGGCGCGGACCGTCACCCTCGACGGCGTCGACGAACTGCACTACGACAAGCTGCTGCTCACCACCGGATCGCGGGTGCGCACCCTCGACGTGCCCGGCGCCGACCTGACCGGCGTGCGCTACCTGCGCACCGTCGACGAGGCCGACGCGCTGCTGGCGCACCTGCGCGCCGCCGCGCACGTGGTCGTCGTCGGCGCCGGCTGGATCGGCCTGGAGACCGCCGCCGCGGCCCGCAAGCACGGCGCGACCGCCACCGTCGTCGAGGTCGCCGACCTGCCCCTGCAACGCGTCCTCGGCGACGAGGTCGCCACCGTCTTCGCCGACCTGCACCGGGCCAACGGCGTCACGTTCCGCTTCGGCGCCTCCGTCGCCCGGTTCACCGGCGTCGACGGCAAGCTGACCGGCGTCGTCCTCGCCGACGGCACCGAACTGCCCGCCGACGTGGCCGTCGTCGGCGTCGGCATCCAGCCCAACACGGAGCTCGCCGTCGACGCGGGTCTCGAGGTCGACAACGGCATCGTCGTCGACGCCGCCCTGCGCACCTCCGACCCCGACATCTACGCCGCCGGGGACGTGGTCAACCTCGACCACCCCGGCCTGGGCCGGCGGGTGCGGGTCGAGCACTGGGCGAACGCCCTCAACGGCGGCAAGGTCGCCGCCGCGTCGTTGCTCGGCGAGGCCAGCTACGACCGGGTGCCGTACTTCTTCTCCGACCAGTTCGACCTCGGCATGGAGTACTCGGGCTTCGCGACGCCCGGCGGCTACGACCAGGTGGTGTTCCGGGGCGGGACGTCGGTCGCGGACGGGTTCATCGCCTTCTGGGTGAAGGACGGCCGCGTCCTGGCGGGCATGAACGTCAACGTCTGGGACGTCACCGACGACATCCAGGCCCTGGTCCGCGCCGGCTGGGCGGGCACCGCCGTCGACCTTGAGGGGCTCGCCGACCCGAAGGTGGCCCTCGCGGACCTGCTCGGCTGAGCCGTCACCCGGTCAGCTCACGCATCCGCGGGACGACCTCGGGGGCGAACCGGCGGACCTGGTCGGCACGGGTCCGCGACCGGCCGGCACCCGAAGGTGTCGAAGCGCAGGTCGTGGACCCGGCCGGCGATGGTCCGCGCCCAGGTCCCGCCGTCGCCGCGCAGTCCCGGCCCGCGAACCGCGGCGGCAGGTCAGCCATGGAAGGGCCACGCCGGCGCGAGCGCCTGCTCATCGCGTGGTCGAAGCGGCATCCCGAGGTGGTCCGACCGCCGGGCGGTTGCCGCCGCTGGCTATCCTGCACACCATGTCGGACCAGGTCAGGCTCGTGATCGCCGACGACCAGGCGATGATCCGGGCCGGCCTGCGGCTGGTCGTCGAGACCGCCGCCGCCGCGACGATCACCGTCGTCGGCGAGGCCTCCGATGGCGAAGAGGCGGTGGCCGCGGTCCACCGCCTGCGACCCGACGTGCTCGTCATGGACATCGCCATGCCCCGCCTGGACGGCCTGTCCGCGGCGCGCCGGCTGCTCGCCGGCCCGCGACCACCGAAGATCGTCCTGCTGACCATGTTCGACACCGACGAGCACCTGCACGCGGCGCTGCGGCTCGGGGTCAGCGGGTTCCTGCTCAAGGTGTCGCCGCCGGAGCAGCTCATCGACGCGGTCAGGGTCGCGGCGGCCGGTGACGCGCTCATCGACCCGGCGGTGACCACCCGGGTCATCGCGTCGTTCGCCGCCCGGCCGGAGCCGGCGCCCGCGCCCGAACTCGACACGCTGACCGGCCGTGAGCGCGAGGTGCTGGAGCTGCTCGTCCGCGGGCTCTCCAACGCCGAGATCGGCGGGCGGCTGCTGGTCGGCGAGGCGACCGTGCGGACCCACGTCGGCCGGATCTTCCAGAAGCTGGGGCTGCGCGACCGGGTCCAGGCGGTCGTGTACGGCTACGAGGCGGGCATCGTCCGCCCCGGCGGATGACCCCCGCACCCGCGCGCTGGCGGGCGTCGTGGCTCGACGCCCTCCTCGCCGTCGCCGTCGCCGGGGCGGGGATCGTCGAGGCGTACGGGCGGGCCGGCCCCGGACCCGGACACGTGCACCGGCCGGACCTCGTCGCCGCGGGTGCCCTCGTCGCGGGCGTGCTCCTGCTCCTGCGCCGCCGGTTCCCGGTCGGGACGCTGGCCGCGCTGACCGCACTGTCGGCCGTGTTCCGCGTCGCCGTCACCGACGACGACTACCCCCTGGCCGCCTGGCAGTTCTACTCGAACTTGATCCTGGTCCACACGGTCGGCAGCCAATCCACCGGGCCGCGCCTGCGGGCCGCCGGCGTCCTCGCCGTCCTCGCCGCCTACGCGCTGTTGCAGACCCTGCCCGGTCAGGACGTCGCCGAGAGCCTGATCGGTGCCATCTTCATGGGCGTCGCCTACGGCAGCGGCATCCTGCTGCGCCGGCAGACCCGGCGGACGGTCCGGATGGCGCAGCGGGCGGCGGTCGCGGCCACCGACGAGCGCACCCGCATCGCCCGCGAACTGCACGACGTCATCTCCCACAACGTCAGCCTGATGACCTTGCAGACCGGTGGCGTGCGGCTGCTGCTCGGCACCGACCGTGAACGCGAACACGACCTCCTCCGAGGCGTCGAACGAGCCGGTCGCGACACCGTGGAGGAGTTGCGGATGCTGCTCGGCGTCCTGCGCGACGGGCGCCCGCCGGCGGGGCTCGACCGCCTCGACGAACTGGCCGGGCCGCTGCGGGCGGCGGGGCTCGACGTGCGGCTCACCGTCACCGGCCCGCCGCGCCCGCTGCCGCCGTCGCTGGGCCTCGCCGTCTACCGGGTGGTGCAGGAGGCGCTGACCAACACCCTCAAGCACGCCGGTGCGGCGAGCGTGGACGTGACGATCGGCTTCACCCCCGGCGAGCTGGCCGTGGAGGTCCGCGACGACGGCGCGGGCGGTGCCGCTGACAGCGGCGGGGCGGGACCGGGGCACGGCCTGGTCGGCATGGGTGAGCGCGTCGCGCAGCACGGAGGCACCCTTCGCGCCGGCGCCCGTTCCGGCGGCGGCTACTCGGTCACCGCGACGTTCCCGCTCACCGCCGGCGCCTGAGCCCACTGCGCGTCGCTCATCCGCAGCATCCGGATCCCGATCACGCCCGCTCCGGCGATGTAGAGGACGCTCCCGGCGATCATGCCGACCGGGTACACCGGCCCGGCCAGCATCCCGGCCACCATCGCCGGAGGCGCCCACCAGGGCACCTGCTGGTCGTACGCCAGCGAAAGACCGAGCAGCAGCACGCCGAGCAGACCCAGGAACCCCGGCACCTGGAAACCCCACAACGCACCGGCCGCGGCGAACGCGGCGTCGGCCAGCCGATCGCCCTCCGCGGTCCCGAGGTCCGCCTCGAGCCTGGCGTAGAAGAAGTCACCGAGCATCAACGCGGAGAAGTTGACGACGCCGAGCAGCGCCACCACGCCGGCGATGTGCCCGAACAGCACCGCGCGCCGCCGCACGAGGTGGATCATCCCGATGATGCCGGGCACGAGCAGCACCCAGCTCCAGTGCAACAGGGCCGCGCTCACCGACACCTGCCCCGGATGGCGCCCGTAGGCCCCGTCGGCGGCGTCACCGGCACGCAGGGCCGGGTCGGTGAGCAGGCCCGCGACGTAGAACAGCGGCGCGGCGACGAGGCAGGCCCCGGCCAGGAGGCGTCGAAACTTGTGCGGCATGACGACCTTTCGGCTCGAACGGTGATGTGTCGAGCCGGACGGTAGGCCGGGCGCTCCCGGCCGTCGTCAGCCGCGACGCTGACCCGGATCAGCGCCGCCGCGGACGCGCATTTTGTTTAGGATCGGAGGTGATGCGTCGATGTGAGGGTGCAGGGTCGGCCGGATCGGGGTAGGCGAGCCGTGGATCGAGATCGGGACATGGCGATGGCCGCGATCCGTTCCGTGTACACGATCACCGGGCGCATCAACACCGGCAGCACCGTCGTCGAGACGCTCCACCGCATCGCCGAGGCCGTCGTCGAGGGTGTCGGGTTCGGTGCCGCGGTGGTCAACTACCTGCATCCGGACGGCGTGTACGAGGCGGTCGCCATCGCCGGGCCCGAGGAGGCCCGCGCCGAGCTGCTCGGCGCGCGCTACCCGGCGGCCGAGTTCGACGCGCACCTCGCCGACGCCGACGAGTGGGGGCAGCTGCGCTTCCTGCCGCACGAACGGCACAACGACGGCATCCAGTCCTGGATCCCCGCCCCGGTCGACGGCGCGGAGGGCGTCCCCGAGGAGGAGCGCTGGCACCCGCTCGACGCCCTGTTCGCGCCGCTGTGCGCGCCCGACGGGTCGCTGGTCGGGGTCCTCAGCGTCGACCTGCCCGCCGACGGCAAGCGCCCCGGCGCGTTCCAGCGGGAGCTGCTCGAGATGCTCGCCGCGCAGGCCGGCATCGCGATCAACAACGCCAACCTGGTCGAGGCGCTGCGCCAGGAACGCCGGCACCTGGAGGCCAGTGAGGCCGCGTTCCGGCTCGCGTTCAACGGCGCCGGCACCGGCATGTGCATGATCGGCCTGGAGGGCGCCGACCTGACCCGGATCGTCCGGGTGAACCCCGCCCTGTGCGAACTGCTCGGCCGGGACGAGGACGTCCTCGTCTCGATGCGCTTCGGCGACTTCATCCACCCCGACGACCTCGACCACAGCCGGGCGGTGTTCGCCGGCGGCACCGGATCGGTCCGCGACTACGAGGTCCGGTGCGTCCGCGGCGACGGCGAGACGATCTGGATCTCCGCCACGATGTCGGTCGTCGCCGGCTCGCCCGCGTTCGCCATCACGCAGGTGCAGGACATCACCGACCGCAAGGCGACCGAGGCCGACCTGGTCCGCCGCGCCTCCCGCGACCCGCTGACCGGCCTCGTCAACCGCGACGCCTTCACCGAGCCCCTCGCCACCGCGATCCGGCGGGCCCGCACCGACGGCGTCGTCAGCGCGCTGCTCTTCTGCGACCTCGACGACTTCAAGGTCGTCAACGACACCCTCGGCCACGATGCCGGCGACGCGGTCCTCGTGGCCGTCGCGCACCGCCTCGTCTCCCTGGTCCGGCCCACCGACACCGTCGCGCGGCTCGGCGGCGACGAGTTCGTCGTCCTCACCGGCAACGTCACCGTCGCCGACCTCGGCGCGCTCGTCGACCGCCTCGAACGCTCGGTCTGCGCGCCGATCACGCACCAGGGCCACATCATGCGGGTGCGGGTCAGCGTCGGCGTGGCCGTGATCGATGACACCATCGAGGACGCGGGTGCCGCCCTGCGCGCCGCCGACCGCGCGATGTACCTGGTCAAGGGCGCCCGCCACGCCGGAGGGGTGACCAGACGGGTGACAGCACCCGGTGAGCGTTCGGGTGCGCCGGGTGGTATGCCGGTGCTGCGGTTGGCCCGTCCCGAGGGCGCCCAGTAGGGTCGTGAGGTCTGCTCCGGTCGACCTGCGCCGCATCGGCGCTGCCGGGCAGGCGCCGTCGAGTCGCGATGTTCGCGAGCCGGGGACCCAATGAGTCCTCTGGGGTGTATCCGTGGCCGAGCCGCGGTAGGGCGAATCTTCCCGCCCGAACCCGTCAGCTAACCCGGTAGGCGGCACCGGAAGGAGTCTGCCGATGATGGCCGCCCGCTTGCCGTCGTAGCGCCTCACCACTGATTCCCCCCTTCCAGCACGCCGTGCCCGTCACGACGTGCCGATGCCGCATGCCTTTTCGACGAAGGAATTTCAGTAGTGAAGCCGTTGCCACGCCAGTTCCACCCACGACATCGCCGGGCCCGTCTGATCCTCGGCGCGAAGGCCGGCACCGTCTCGGTCGCCGTGCTGTCCGCCACACTGCTGGCCACACTGCCGGCCGACTCACCACCGTCGATGTTCACCGGTTCCGCGTATGCCGAGACCGGCGCCGTCGCGTCGTCGTCCCCGGCCCCGACCTCGTCGGCGTCGCCGTCTCCCGCGCCGTCGCTGCCCGGGCCGTTCGCCGTCGCGGTGCCGGCCGCGCCGCCCGTGCCGCCGGCGCCGCCGGTCGTCCGGCCGGTCGCCGGGCTCGACCAGCAGCAGATGGACAACGCCGCGCTCATCGTGAAACAGGGCCGGGCGCAGGGCATGTCCGACCGGGCCCTCGTCGTCGCGATCGCGACGGCGATGCAGGAGAGCGACCTGCACAACGTCGCCAGCTCCGCGGTGCCGTCCTCATTGCAGCTGCCGCACCAGGGTGTCTCCACCGACCACGACTCGGTCGGGCTGTTCCAGCAGCGGGCCAGCCAGGGCTGGGGCACGGTGGCGGAGCTGATGAACCCGTCGCACTCGGCGATGCTGTTCTACAACGCGCTGGCCAGGGTGCAGGGCTGGGAGCGGATGAGCGTCACCGCGGCCGCCCAGGCGGTGCAGCGTTCGGCGTTCCCCGGTGCGTATCAGAAGCACGCCGCTCGCGCGGAGCAGGTGGTCGGCGCGCTCACCTGAGCGCGCGCAACGATGGTGCGGCGTGACGCACCGCCGGATCCGGTTGTACGGTGACCGGATCCGGCCGTCGGTCACGGCGCTCTGACGCCGGGCGCGCACCCGGCAGGCCGGGTGCGTTGTCGCCGGTCAGGCGGGGTGGCGGGTGGCCCAGCGGGCCAGGGCGACCAGCTCCGCGACCGCGGCCGGCTCGGGGATCGCCAGGTCGAGGGCGAGCAGCGCCTGCGCCAGGAGGTCCTCGCCCTGCTGGACGCACCAGGAGCGGGCGCCCGAGCGTTCGATGACCTTGGCGGCGCGTTCGAGCTCGGCGTCGCCCAGCCGGCTGTCGTGGCGCAGCAGCTCGGCGAGCTCGTCGGCGCCGGCCGCGAGCGCGGCGGCGACCGGGAGCGACAGCCGCCGGCGGCGCAGGTCGGGGAACGCCGGCCGGCCGGTCACGTGCGGGTCGCCCCAGATGCCGAGCAGGTCCTCGGTGAACTGTACGGCCAGTCCCAGCCGCACGCCGAACAGCCGCAGCTGCTCCACCCGCGCCGGGTCGCCGCCGCCGGCGATCGCGCCGAGTGCGCACGCGCAGCCGAGCAGGGCGCCGCTGCGCTGCTCGACCACCGTGATGCAGTCCCGCAGCAGGTCGCTGCCGGACCGGCGGCGGGTCGTCGTGGTGTCGAGGGCGGTGCCGAGCGCCGTGTGCTGGCTGTGCAGGAGCTGCTGGACGGTGTCGCCGAGCACGCGGACGCCGGCCCGGTCGACGGGCGCCGCCCCGGCCCGGTGCCGCCCTCCGTCGGCGCACGCGTCGGCGGCGCCCCGCTCGACGACCCGTTCCCCGGTCACCCGCTTGTCGTGGGGCTCGACGAACTGGTCCCGGGTCGCCCGCTCCTCGTGCGGCTCGACGAACTGGTCCCGGGTCGCCCGCGCTTCGCCGCCCCGCTCGCCGGTTGCCGGTCCGCCGGCGACGGGCGTGCCGTCCGCCGCCGGCAGCTCGCTTCCGCTGGGCGGGCCGTCCTCTCCGTGCCGGGGGCCGCCCACCGGCTGCCTCTCCCGGGTGGCCTGGCGCAGCGGCCGCGGCACGCGCCGGGTCGGGTCGCCGGTGGCCGCCACGTCGAACGCGAGGGCCAGCATCGCCTCGCCGCCGAGGGTCGCCGGGTGCGGGCCGACCACGCTCCAGGCCGTCGGCCGGTGCCGCCGGGTCAGGTCGCCGTCGAACAGGTCCTGCTGCAGCGCCGACCAGTGATGCACCAGCTCGACCGCGACGGCGCCCGCGACCGCGTCGTGCGGGTCGCCGCCGACCGCGCCCGCGCAGACGAGGCTGAGCGCGGCTCGCGTCCGTATTCCCGGCGGATCCTCGTCGAGCCGTCCCAGCTGCAGCTCCGCCACGTCGCGGGACGGTGTGGGCAGCCGCCCGACGGCGGTGCGCAGCGGCGGCTCGACCAGGAGGCCGGCCCAGGCAAGGACGTCGTCGACGGTGCGCAGCACGGTGACCATCAACCGGATACCGCCTGGCGGGGGACACTCACCGGAAAACGCACCACCCATCGGGAGCCGACCATGGACAGGCGCCGATCAGTGCCGGCGCCGTGGACTGGTCAAGTATGCCGCCGGTGCCCGCCTGACATGCCCAAAACCACGATGGTGGGCGGGTCAGCGGGTCGCTTCGAGCAAGGAGGGATCCGGTGGCGACACGACTGTCGCCTGGCGGTGCCGGAAGGCCTCCCACGCCGCCTTCGGGGCGGCCGCGACGTCCCTGGCCGTGTTGTACCAGATTGTCACCCGCTGGCAGCCCTCGCAGAGCGCCGGGACGCCGTACGCCTCGACCCCCAGCCGCCGGCACAGGGTGACCGCGCGGTGCAGGTGCAGCTCCTGGCTGACGAGGAGGGCCTTCGTCACCCCGTACACGTCGTGGGCGCGGCGGCACGTGTCGTAGGTGTCCAGGCCGTGCGGGTCGACGACCATCCTGGCCGGATCCACGCCCTGCCCGGCCAGGTACTCCCGCATGACGCGGACCTCGTCGCCGGAGCCGCCCTGCGCGTCGCCGGAGATGAGCAGGGCCTTGACCTTGCCGGTGGCGAGCAACCGCGCGGCGACGTCGAGCCGGCCCTTGAGGAACGGCATCGGCACCTGCCCGCCCGGCGCGACCTGCGCGCCGAACACGATCGCCACGTCGGCGTCCGGCGCCTCGGCGGCCGGCCCGATCCGGCCCAGCGAACCGGCCCGCACCCAGGCCGTCGGCGCGAGCACCAGCGCGGCGACGACGCTGCCGGTGAGCACGACCCGCAGCAGGATCCGGCGGCGGCGCTGCGGGCGGGTCTCCCGGCCGGTGGGGAGCCGCTGCCGGTCGCGCGCCGCCCACCGGGCCCGCTCGACCTCGAACAGGAACCACGGCGGCACCGTCCGGGCGCTGTGCAGCGTCTCGCGCTCGCCGTCGTCGAGGTAGCCGGTGACGTGGTCGACCGCGACGGAGTACGCCGCCATCCGCGCCGCGCCCCGCCCGCGGGACCGCAGCACCGCCCACGCGCCCAGCGTGGCGATCGTCATCAGCCAGCCCAACGGGCCCAGGCGGCGGCTGCGACGCTGCAACCGGTCCTGGACGGCGAGCCAGGCGACGCGCTCGTCACGCAGTTTCGGCATGGCGGCAGCATCGCACGACACTGTGATGTGGTGGTGCCCGTGTGGTGCTCATCGTGTGGAGTCGTAAATTGTCGGTGGCGCGAGGCAGGATGTATCCCTCGGGTAGGGGAGGTGGCGTCGGTTGGCCGGCAAGATCAAGGACGAGGACATCGCCTTGGTACGTGAGCGCACCGCGATCGCGGATGTGATCTCCGAGCATGTGACGCTCAAGTCGGCCGGGGGCGGCAACCTCAAGGGGCTCTGCCCGTTCCACGACGAGAAGACCGCCTCGTTCAACGTGTCGCCCGCGCGCAACGTGTATTTCTGCCACGGGTGCGGTGCCGGCGGCGACGCCATCAAGTTCCTGATGGACCACGACCACCTGTCGTTCGTCGAGTCGGTGGAGCGGCTCGCCGGCCGCGCCGGCCTGCAGCTGCAGTATGTGGAGGCGGGCAGCGCGCCGGTCCGCCAGACCGGGCAGAAGCAGCGGCTCATCGCCGCGCACGCCGAGGCGGCCCGGTTCTACGCCGAGCACCTCGGCTCGCCCGGCGCCCGCCTCGCCCGGGAGTTCCTCGCCCAGCGCGGGTTCGGCCGGGAGGAGGCGGAGCGCTACGGCTGCGGTTTCGCGCCCGAGGGCTGGGACCCGCTGAGCAAGCACCTGCGGTTGAAGGGCTACACGGCGCAGGAGCTGATCACCGCGGGCCTGTCCAAGGAGGCCCGGTCCGGCAGCCTCATCGACCGGTTCCGCCGCCGGCTGCTGTGGCCGATCAAGGACATCTCCGGCGACGTGATCGGGTTCGGCGCCCGGAAGCTGTTCGCCGACGACGACGGCCCCAAGTACCTGAACACCCCGGAGAGCCCGCTCTACAAGAAGTCCCACGTCCTGTATGGCGTCGACCAGGCCAAACGGGAGATCGCCAAGCAGAGCAAGGTCGTCATCGTCGAGGGGTACACCGACGTGATGGCCTGCCACCTGTCCGACGTGCCGGTGGCGGTCGCGACCTGTGGGACCGCGTTCGGCGCCGACCACATCGCGGTCCTGCGCCGGCTGCTGCTGGACGCCGACGGTTACGGCGGGGAGATCATCTTCACGTTCGACGGTGACGCCGCCGGGCAGAAGGCGGCGCTGCGCGCGTTCGAGGACGACCAGCGGTTCGTCGCCCAGACGTTCATCGCCGTCGGCCCCAACGGCATGGACCCGTGCGAGCTGCGCATGGCCAAGGGCCCGGTCGCGGTGCGTGACCTCGTCGCCGACCGGCAGCCGCTGCTCGACTTCGCGTTGCGCTCCGTCATCCAGCGGTTCGACCTCGACACCGCCGAGGGCCGTGTCGGCGCCCTCAAGGCCACCGCGCCGCTCGTGGCGAAGATCAAGGACCGGACCCTGCGCCCGGAATATGCCCGCAAGCTCGCCGGTGACCTCGGCATGGAGCTCGAGACGGTCCAGCGCTCCGTCGGCGCGGCCGCGAAGGGGATCGTCGAGGCCCCCGCCCCGCCGCCCCGCAAGACCCTGGCGCCGGACAGCGCCGAGGCGCTCGTCGAGCGCGAGGCGCTGAAGCTGGCCCTGCAACTGCCGGCCCTGGCCGGCCCCATGTTCGACGTCGTCGGCGCCGACATCTACGCCCATCCCACCTACGCGGCCCTGCGCACCGCGATCGCCGACGCCGGCGGCGCGTCCTCGGCGACCGCCGGCGCCGTCTGGATCGAGCGGGTCCGCGAGGCCTGCACCGACCCGGCGGCCGGCGGCCTGGTCACCGAGCTGGCCGTGGAGCCGCTGCGCCTCGACGGCGAGCCCGACCCGCGCTATGTCGAGGCGACCGTCGTGCGGCTGCAGCTGCCCGCGATCAACCGGCGCATCGCCGACCTCAAGTCCAAGCAGCAGCGCATCAACCCCGTCACCAACGCCGACGAGTATCTGCGCCTGTTCAGCGAGCTGGTGTCCCTGGAGCAGCACGCCAGGGCACTGCGCGACCGCAGCGCCAGCCGCTGGTGATCCGAAGGAGTGCGTCGTGTTCGGCTTCTTGAAGAAGCGCCGCCTGCCCGCCGGGCAGCGGCCCGACCTCGCCGCGGACGAGCGGGTCCTGTCCTGGGCGGGCACGACCGGCGACAACGTCGTGGTCGTCACCAACCTCGGCCTGTGGCTCCCCGGCGCCGGTGAGCGGCTCGGCTGGCACGAGATCCACAAGGCGACGTGGTCGGGCCGGCAGCTGACCCTGATCGCGGCCCATGAGCTGCCCGCCGACGATCCCGGCGACTACGTGGTGATGCAGGACCTGCCGCCGCTGGTCCTCCCGCTGCCGGACCCGGACCGGGTGCCCGAGCACATCCGCACCCGCGTGAACAAGTCGATCGGGCACACCTCGCACCATCCGCTCGAGGCGGGTTTCGGCGTCCGTGTCGTCGCCCGCCGGGTCAGCGGCGTCGACGGCCTGCGCTGGACCGTCCGTTACGACGAGGGCGTCGACCCGGCCGCCCCGGGGGTCGCCGAGCAGACCGCGGCCCTCGTCTCGTGGGCGCGCGAGTCCATCGGCACCCCGGCCACCGCCTGAACCGTCACGGGCGGGTGGCTTCGGGAGCCGCCGGGACCTCGGTCACGGTCCCGCGGCGGCGGATCAGGTGGACGGCGGCGGCCGCGACGAGCGCGACGTCGAGGAACGCGCCGGGGACCTTCGTCTTCGTGGCCAGGCCGAGGCTGTCGGGCAGCGTGAGCAGCGGCAACCCGGCCGCGGCGACGTGCACGACCGTCCGCAGCCGGCCGGTGAGCACGGTGCCGGCCAGCAGGGCGATGCCGGCGATCGCATACCAGGCGTAGAAGACCGGGCCGAGGACCGCCGCGGCGAGCATGCCGATCCCCGCGGCGGTGAGCACCACGTCCCGCCCGCGCCGGCCGGCCGCGTCACCGTCGCGGGCCAGGGTCCGCGCGGCCCGCCACCACAGGGCCAGGAGGATCGCGGCGAGGGCCAGGAGGCCGGCGGCCCTGGCGACCGCGACCGCCGTCGCGAACGACTCCGGCTGGCCGGTCACGCGCAGGACATAGCCGACGGCCATGCCCACCCCGGTCGGGACGGACAACCACTGCACCATGGTGCTGGTCGAGCCGAGGGCGTGCAGGAAGCCGAGACCGTGCCCCGTGAGCAGGGCGAGGATGGTGTACGCACCGACGGCCGCCCCGGCGAACGCCGCAGGACCGGTCCAGCGGGCTCTGGACGTACCGGCGAAAAAGAGCAACAACAGCGCGAAGGGGGCGGCGGTGAGGGCGGTGACCTTGACGGCGACGGCGAGGCCGAAGGCGAGCCCGGACATCGCACCGGACGCGGCGCCCGGGCGGCGCGCCGCGACGAACCCGGCCAGGACCAGCCCGGCGAGGACGACGTCGTTGTGCGCCCCGGACACGACGTGCACCAGCACGAGCGGGCTCGCGGCCAGCAGCGCGTTCTGTCGCGACAGGCGGTGCACCGCGGCGACGCACAGCAGCAGGCCGAGCACGGCGGCGACGCGCAGCAGCAGGACCGCGGCGGGGAGGCTGCCGTGGGCGAGCCAGGCCGCCGCGCCCTCGATCGCGATCCACAGTGGACCGTAGGGCGTCGGCGTCTCCCGCCACAGCTCCGGCACGTCGGAGAGCCAGGTGCAGGGCAGCGCCGCCGGGCCCACCCGGTAGAGGTCGAGGCCGGCGTCGAAGAGCTGGCCCTGGCAGGCATACGCATAGACGTCGTGGCTGCCCAGCGGCGGTGCGAACAGCAGCGGCAGGCTCCAGATCGCGGCCGTCACCAGGACACCGCGCTGGTCGGTCTCCTCCCGCAGCGTCCACCAGGCGCGGATCAGCATCGCGAGGGCGACGAACCACACGACGACGCCGAGCAGCCACGCGCGGTCGTGCGGCACCGGCTTGCCGGCCAGGAAACCGCTGGCGGCGAGCAGGACGGTGGCGGCCAGCCCGAGCCAGCGCGGGTTGACGCTCACCCGCCCATGGTGCCACGGGCCCATTTTTGTCAGACCCCTGGGTTAATGTCGCCACGTGGCTGAAGACGAAGCGTTGATCGCGGCGACCGCGCTGGTCAAACAGTTCGGTGACTTCACCGCGGTCGATGGCATCGACGTGCGGGTGCGGGCCGGGGAGGCGTTCGGGTTCCTCGGTCCCAACGGGGCCGGCAAGTCCTCGACGATGCGGATGATCGGCTGCGTGTCCCGGCCCACCGGCGGGGCGCTGCGGATCCTGGGCCTGGACGCGGCGAAGGACGGCGCGGCGATCCGGGCGCGGCTCGGGGTGTGCCCGCAGCAGGACTCGCTCGACCTGGAGCTCACCGTCCTGGAGAATCTCACGGTCTACGCGCGTTACTTCAACATCCCGCGCAAGGTGGCCCGAGCGCGGGCCATGGAGCTGCTCGACTTCGTGCAGCTCGCCGACCGCGCCGGTGACAAGGTCGAGCCGCTGTCCGGCGGGATGAAACGCCGCCTCACGATCGCCCGGGCCCTGGTCAACGAGCCGGAGATCGTGCTGCTCGACGAGCCGACGACGGGCCTCGACCCGCAGGCCCGGCACCTCGTCTGGGAGCGGCTGTTCCGGCTCAAGCAGCGCGGCGTGACGCTGGTGCTGACCACGCACTACATGGACGAGGCGGAGCAGCTGTGCGACCGCCTGGTCGTCATGGACGCCGGCCGGATCGTCGCGGAGGGCTCACCGCGGGAGCTCATCGACCGGCACTCGACCCGGGAGGTCCTGGAGGTGCGGTTCGGCAACGACCCGCTCGACGGGTTCGCGGACAAGCTCGACGGCATCGGCGAGCGCGTCGAGGTGCTGCCCGACCGCATCCTCGTCTATACCGGCGACGGCGACGCGGCCGCCGCGCAGGTGCACGGCCGCGGGTTGACGCCGTCGAGCGTGCTGGTCCGCCGCGGCTCGCTCGAAGACGTGTTCCTGCAGCTCACCGGCCGGACGTTGGTCGACTGATGGCGCATCCGACCGCGCTGGCGCTCGAGTTCCACCTCGTGGCCTACAAGCGCACGTGGCGCTCCAGCGTGTTCAGCTCGTTCGCGCTGCCGGCGATGTTCCTGGTCGCGATGGGGATCACCGTCGGGCACTACATCGACGAGCGGTCCACCTCGATCGGCGTGCCCTATCTGGACTATCTGGGTCCCGGGCTGCTGGCCGCGACGGCCCTGCAGGTCGCGGTCGGCGACTCGACGTGGCCGGTGTATGGCGGGTTCCACTGGACGCGGGTCTATCACGTGATGCGGGCGTCGCCGCTCACGGTGGGTGACGTGCTGCGGGGACATCTGGCGTTCGTCCTGCTGCGGGTCGCGCTGTCCAGCGCCGGGTTCCTGGTGGTGCTGCTGCTGTTCGGCGCGCTGCACTCGTGGTGGGCCCTGACGACCCCGCTGGTCGCCGTCCTGGTGGGCGCGGCATGCGCGGCGCCGTGTTTCGCGTTCGCCGCACGGGCCACCAGCGACGGCGCGTTCGCGGTGCTGTTCCGGGTGGCGGTGGTCCCGATGACCCTGTTCGCGGGCGTGTTCTTCCCGGTCGAGAGCCTGCCCTGGGTGGCGCGCCTGCTGGCCTACGTGTCGCCGCTGTGGCACGGCGTCGAACTGTCCCGGGCCGCCACCCTCGGCACCGCGACCGCCTGGGGAGTGCCCGCGCACGTCGCGGTCCTCGCCGTGTGGTGCGCGGTCGGCTACGTGCTGGCGCTGCGCTCGTTCACCCGGAAGCTGGGCGACTGATGGTCACCACACTGATCTTCCCGCGGGCGATGTCCCGCCTCGACCACCGCGCCTCCGGCGCCCTGTCCGTCACCGCGCGTAACCTCGCCGCCGCCCGGCACGCCGCGTACTGGTGGGTGCTGCTGTCCGGCTTCGTCGAGCCGCTGCTCTACCTGCTCTCGATCGGCGTCGGTGTCGGCCGGCTCGTCGGCGACATCGCGCTGCCCGACGGGCGGCTCGTGACGTATGCGCAGTTCGTCGCGCCGGCGATGCTGGCCGCCTCCGCCATGAACGGGGCACTGGCGGAGACGACGATGAATTTCTACGGCAAGCTCAAGTTCATGCGCATCTACGATGCGACGCTCGCCACCCCGATCACGCCGATGCAGGTCTCCGTCGGCGAGCTCATCTGGGCGATGTGCCGGGGCGGCGTCTACTCCGCGGTCTTCCTCGTCGTCATGGCGGCCCTCGACCTCACCACCTGGGGCTGGGCGCTGGTGGCGTTGCCGGTGACGCTGCTGGTCGGGTTCGCGTTCGGCGCGCTCGGCATGGGCCTGTCCACGCTGTTGCGCTCCTGGCAGGACTTCGACTACATCAACGTGACCCAGTTCGGGCTGTTCCTGTTCAGCGGCACGTTCTCCCCGCCGTCGGACTTCCCGGTGCCGCTGCAGATCCTGATCGAGGTGACGCCGCTGTATCACGGGGTGGCCCTGCTGCGGGCGATCACGACCGGCTCGCCGGACTGGACGGTGCTGTGGCATGTGGCGTATCTGGTCGCCCTGGCCGTGGCCGGTCTGACGATGGCCAGCCGCCGGATGGGCGTGCTGCTGCTGAAGTAACCCACCCACGACCGTTGCCCGCGCGGCCCGGCTTCCGCCGTGTGCCGTGAGGCCTGTCGCGCGGGGAGGGTTCGCCTGTTCGCCGGCGTGCGCGATCACCAGCTCATCGAATTGGAGCGCGGTTCCTCTCACGAGGTGACCCGACGGTCCGTCGACCGCGGGAGCGGATCGGGCCCGGGTCCTCGAAGCTGGCCGCCGCCAGCCCGTGCTCGCGGCCTTCGCCGGCGCGGACGCCAGGGGTTTGCGTTCATGATTGCTTCCCGCCCTGGACCCGAGCCTGGGCGCATGTTGTGTCGCCGTGATCGCGGAACGGTCGCGTCCACGGAGGTGGTGTACGGCTGTGCGGGCCCGCTCGCTTCGGGCAGCCACGGTTGCGCAGTGATAGCAAGACCCGCTGCACTTCGGCCACACCGCCGTTCCGTGCTGTGGCCCGCGCACGCGGCCGTGGCACCTGCTCACGGCTGGATCGAAGTCGTCTCGTGGCCCGTCGGGATGGCCGGTCCGCAGCGTCGTGCCGTGCGGGGCCTTGTCCGGCGGGCGGTGGCGCGACAAGCGGAACGATGTCCGGGGTCAGGGGGCCGGGGATCCTTCCGGTTGTGGAGAAGTCCGGCGGCGACGCCCGGCGCACCCGGATCCACTCCACGCGGATTACCCTCACCAACGACCGCAACGGGACGGCTGCCACAGACTCTCGGGGGACGACCACCACCAACGGCGCCAACCCCACAAGGATCAACGCGGGTGTCATCCGAACGGGTCGAATGCCGCGAAATCGGCACCACGTTCGTGAGGGTGCCGCACCGGTGGGGTTGACCGGCCCCGGGGGCGGGTGGGCGCCGCAGGCGGAGCGGGACCCGGGTGGGAGCACCCGCGAGGCGGGGCGATTCGTCCGCTAAGCGGGGCTTTGCGGCAGCGGTGGCAAGCGGCCTGAGCTGGGAAAACCGGGAAACGTTCGGAAGTGGGCCAACTTCCGTTGGATTCAGCAAAAGTTTGGTAACGGGGGATAGAAGACCTAGACGCGGCGCTTTTCAGGGCCTAAAGTCTCGACGCAACACGGGTGTAACGCACGGCACACGACCCGGCAACCAGCACCTCAGCGGAGGTGTGGTGGTGTAGCCGCGTGTCGCGGACGCCTGCCTGCGACCAGATGAGGAGGTGCCATTGTGAACACGGTCAGTGCGGTAGACGGTCCGGTTCAGTCGCGCCTGCTCCGCTTGTTGCGGGACACCGGTGCGTTGTCGCGTGCGGAGCTGGCGGATCGCCTGGAGGTGCCGCGGCCGCGGCTGCTCGCGGACCTGGACGCGCTCGTCGCGACCGGGTTGATCCGCGAGGCCGGCCCGGCGGCCAGCCGGGGCGGTCGCCGGTCGACGCTGGTGGAGCTCAACCCCGATCTGCGGTTCGCCGCGGTGGACCTGGGCGCCAGCTCGATCGACGTGGAGATCACCGACGGGCGGTTGGAGCCGGTGACGGCATACAGCGAGCCCGCCGACATCAGGTCGGGACCGAAGGTGATACTGCAACGGGTCAACGAGATCCTGCACAAGTTCCGTGCGGAGGGCGCGTTCGAGCGGTTGCACGCCATCGGTATCGGGGTTCCGGGGCCGGTCAGTTTCCGTGACGGGGTGCCGGTCTCTCCGCCGATCATGCCGGGCTGGGACAGGTTCCCGGTGCGGGAGGTGCTGGGGCGCGAGTTCAACTGCCCGGTCGTCGTCGACAACGACGTGAACATCATGAGCATCGGCGAGCGATACGGTGGCGTCGCGCACTCGGTCGACAACCTGCTCTTCCTCAAAGTGGGGACCGGCATCGGGTGCGGCATCTACCTCAACGGTGAGGTGTACCGGGGCACCGACGGGTGCGCCGGGGACATCGGGCACATCCAGGTCGACAGTCACGGGCCGGTGTGCTCGTGCGGCAATGTCGGCTGCCTGGAGGCCCTGTTCGGCGGCGGTGCACTGGCCCGTGACGCGACGGCGGCGGCCCGTAGTGGTGCCTCGCCGGCACTGGCGGAGCGGCTCAACGCCAACAGCGTCGTGACCGCCAAGGACGTCGCCGACGGCGCGGCCGAGGGCGACGTCACGTGCATCCGTCTGATCCGTGACGGTGGGCGCCGGGTGGGTGGGGTGCTGGCCGGGTTGGTCAGCTTCATCAACCCGTCGATGATCGTGATCGGCGGCGGTCTCGCCGGCCTCGGTCACATCCTGCTGGCGGAGATTCGAAGCGTCGTCTACCGGCGTTCGCTTCCCCTCGCGACCGGCAATCTGCCGGTCGTCCTGTCCGAGCTCGGCCCCCGCGCCGGCGTTGTTGGCGCCGCGGTGCTGGCCAGCGAACTCGCATATGGACGGCCATCATGACAATTACGGACGACATCGTCCTGCGACTTACTGATGTAGTGAAGACCTTCCCCGGTGTCCGGGCGCTCGACGGTGTGCAGCTGGAGGTGCGGGCCGGAGAGGTGCACTGCCTCCTCGGGCAGAACGGCGCCGGCAAGTCCACGCTGATCAAGGTGCTCTCCGGTGCGCACACCCCGGACTCCGGCGAGATCCTGTGGCTGGGGCAGCCGGCCGCGTTCAACAGCCCGCAGACGGCCATGAAGGCCGGCATCGCCACCATCTACCAGGAGCTCGACCTCGTCGACGGGCTCAGCGTCGCCGAGAACATCTACCTCGGCCACGAGCCGCACAACGCCGGGTTCGTCGCCCGGCGGACCATGCGCCGCGGCGCGGCGGAGATCCTCGGGCGGCTCGGCCACGCGGAGATCCCGGTCGGCCGGGAGGTCGGCAAGCTGCCGGCCGCGGCGAAGCAGATCGTCAGCATGGGCCGGGCGCTGTCCCGGGAGGCGCGGCTGCTCATCATGGACGAGCCGAGCGCCGTGCTCGCCCATGACGAGGTGGAGAACCTGTTCCGCATGGTCCGCGCGCTGACGGCGCAGGGCATCGCGGTCATCTACATCTCCCACCGCATGGAGGAGATCCGCGAGATCGGCGACCGCGTGACGGTGCTCAAGGACGGCCGCACGACCGCGGCCAACCTCGACGCGAAGACCACGCCGACCCGCGAGCTGGTCAGCCGGATGACCGGCCGCACCATCGAATACGTCTTCCCCGAGAAGCCCGAGACCACCCAGGTGTACGACAAGGACGCGCCCCTGCTCCAGGTGGAGGGTCTGAGCCTGGACGGGCGGTTCAGCGACATCTCGCTGACCGTGCACGCCGGCGAGATCGTCGGGATCACCGGCCTCGTCGGCTCCGGCCGGTCGGAGGTGCTCGAGACCATCTTCGGCGCCCGCCGCGCGACCGCCGGCACGGTGGTGGTCGGCAACAAGGCCCTGCGCCGGGGCAGCGTCAACGCCGCGGTGAAGGCCGGCATCGGCATGGCCCCGGAGGAGCGCAAGAGCCAGGCGCTCCTGCTCGGTGAGCCGATCTACCGCAACGTCACCCTCGCCGGCTTCGCCCGCTTCGCGCGGGTCGGCTTCACCGACTCGGGACGCGAGCGCGTCGAGGCCGAGAAGATCACCCAAGGCCTCGACCTGCGCCCGAACGACGTCCGGCGCCCGGTGCGCACCCTGTCCGGCGGCAACCAGCAGAAGGTCGTCGTCGGCCGCTGGCTGCTGGGCGGCACCAAGCTCCTGCTGCTCGACGAGCCCACCCGGGGCGTCGACGTGGGCGCCCGCGCCGAGCTGTACCAGGTGATCCGCAGACTCGCCGACGAGGGCGTCGGCGTGCTGCTCGTTTCCAGCGAGGTGCCCGAGGTGCTGGGCCTGTCCGACCGCGTGCTGGTCATGCGTGAGGGACGGCTCGTGCGCGAGGCGCCCGCCGATGAACTTGACGAAGACACTGTGCTCGACCTGGTGATGGCCGGCTCGCTGCTGGACGGGGCCGACCTGGCGAGCACCGCCCCTGAAGGGACCGCAGCATGAGCACCGCGACCACACCGTCCGCCGACCCGGTGGAGCTGAGCAAAGGCGCGGCGAGCAGCGCCGCCGGGCAGAGCTGGTGGCAGCGGGACAGCGCCGACTCCGCCAAGCGCAACCTCGCCCTCATCGGGGTGCTGGTCCTGTTGCTGGTCATCGGCGCCTGGACCCGTTCCGACATCTTCCTGGACATCGACCGGCTCTGGTCCAACGAGCTGACCGTCCTGACCCAGGCGTCCAGCATCGGCGTGATCGTCGTCGGCATGACCTTCGTGATGATCAGCGGCGGCATCGACCTGTCGGTCGGCGCGCTGCTGGCCCTGGCGAGCGTGTGGTGCACGACGGTGGCCACGCAGGACCTGGGACCGGCCGCGATGGTCTTCACCGCGCTCGCCGTCGGCGCCATCGCCGGCCTCGTCAACGGCGGTCTGATCGCCTACGGCAAGCTGGTCCCGTTCATCGCCACCCTGGCCATGATGCTGTCCGCCCGTGGCCTGGCGCAGAACATCTCCGGGTCGCACACGCAGATCACGGCGGACCCGTTCATCAAGAGCCTCGCCGGTGACCGGCTGTTCGGTGTCCCGTACATGGTCATCATCTTCGTGGTGGTCACCGCGCTCGGCTGGGTCCTGCTCAACCGCACCACCTTCGGACGGCGCACGATCGCCATCGGCGGCAACGCCGAGGCCGCCCGCCTCGCCGGCATCAACGTCCGGCTGCAGACCCTGCTGCTGTACGTGCTGTCCGGCCTCTGCTGCGGCATCGCCGCTCTGATGGTCGTGTCGCAGACGACGTCGGGCAGCAACACCCACGGCGACCTGTACGAGCTCAGCGCGATCGCCGCCGCGATCATCGGCGGCACCGCCCTCACCGGCGGCCGCGGCACCATCGTCGGCTCGCTGCTCGGCGTGCTGATCTTCACCCAGATCACGAACCTGTTCATCGTCAACAACCTGCAGCTGGACATCCAGCGGATCATCAACGGCGGCATCATCGTCGCCGCGGTCCTCATCCAGCAGTTCCGGGTTGGCTCGTTCTTCCGGACGAGATTCAACAAATAGGCATCACCAGCAAACCCCATAGGCCCCGCCACATCACCAACACCGCCGTCGATGACGGCAGTGCTGATCAACACGCCCAAAATGCTCCGAATCAGTACACACCCCCATCCCACAGACGACCAGGAGGTCGTGATGAGCGCATCCTCGGCTGACATGTCCCGCCGCAAGCTTCTCCTCGGCGGTGCCGCGGTCGGCGCCGGCGTACTGCTCGCCGGTTGCACGTCCAACGACACCAAGGACGGCGACGCCGGCACCAACACCAAGGAGAACACCGCCGCCTCGCAGGCGCCCGGCAAGGCCGTCACCATCGGCTTCTCCGCGCCGGCCGCCGACCACGGCTGGATCGGTGCCATCACCGCCAACGCCAAGGCGCAGGCCGCCAAGTTCTCCGACGTGACCCTGAAGGTTGTCGACGCCGGTAAGGACGCTCCCGCGCAGATCGCCGCGCTGGAGACCCTGATCGGCTCGAAGCCCGACGCGATCGTGCTGCTGCCGCAGGACGGTGCCCAGCTGACCGCGATCGGCAAGAAGGCCACCGACGCCGGCATCATCGTGATCAACCTCGACCGCGAGTTCTCCGACTCGGCCGCCTCGTTCTCGCTGATCAAGGGCGACAACTACGGCATGGGCATCGCCGCCGGCAAGTTCATCGGCGAGAAGCTCAAGGGCAAGACGGACGCCGTCATCGGTGAGATCCCGGGCATCGACGAGCTCCAGCTGACCAAGGACCGGTCGAAGGGCTTCGCCGACGCGCTCAAGACCTACGGCCTCACCGTCAAGCACCGGGTCGCGGCGGGCTTCACCGTCGAGTCCGGCCAGAAGGCGGCGGCGAACCTGCTGCAGGCCGCGCCGAAGCTCGACGCCGTGTGGAACCACGACGACGACCAGGGCGTCGGCGTCCTCGCCGCGATCCAGCAGGCGGGCCGCAAGGAGTTCTTCATGGTCGGCGGCGCCGGCTCCCGCGACGCGATGGACCACATCAAGGCCGGCGACACGGTGCTCACCTGCACCGTCACCTACCCGCCGTCGATGGCGTCCTCGGCGATCATCCTGGCCCGCCTCGCCGCCCAGGGCAAGGGCATGGGCGACCTGGTCGAGCTGCAGGTGCCGAAGCTGATCGTCCTGCAGTCCGAGACGATCACCAAGGACAACGTCGACAAGTACCTGCCGCTCGGCTTCAAGTCCTAGCAGGTCGTCAGGTAGTTCCAACCACCAGAAAGGAACCGCCAAGTGTCCACTCAGGGCAGCAGCGGGGAGCTGCGCGTCGGCATGGTCGGATACGCGTTCATGGGCGCCGCGCACTCTCAGGCGTGGCGCACCGTGAACCGGGTCTTCGACCTGCCGGCGCGGGCGACCATGGTCGCCGTCTGCGGCCGCGATGGGGCGAAGGTGGCGGAAGCCGCGAGCCGGCTCGGGTGGGCCGAAGCGGTGACCGACTGGCGTGAGCTGATCGCCCGGGACGACATCGACGTCATCGACGTCTGTACCCCGGGCGACAGCCACGCCGAGATCGCCATCGCCGCGCTGGAAGCGGGCAAGCACGTGCTGTGCGAGAAGCCTCTCGCCAACACGGTCGACGAGGCACGCGCGATGGTCGCGGCGGCGGTGAAGGCCCGGGCGCTCGGCGTCCGGTCCGCCTGCGGGTTCAACTACCGCAGGGTCCCCGCCGTCACGCTCATGCGCAACCTCATCGCCGACGGCCGGCTCGGCGCGATCCGGCACGTCCGGGCCGTCTATCTGCAGGACTGGATCACCGATCCGAACTTCCCGCTCGTCTGGCGGCTCCAGAAGGACAAGGCCGGCTCGGGCGCGCTCGGCGACATCGGCGCGCACATCATCGATCTGACCCAGTTCGTCACCGGCCAGCAGATCACCGGTGTCACGGGCATCACCGAGACGTTCATCAAGGAGCGTCCGCTGCCGGAGGCGTCGAGCGGGTTGTCGGCGAGCGCCGGTGCGGCGACGGGGGAGGTCACCGTCGACGACGCGGCTGTCTTCGTCGCCCGGCTCTCCGGCGGCGGCCTGGCCACGTACGAGGCGACGCGCTTCGCGACCGGCCGCAAGAACGGCCTCAAGGTCGAGATCAACGGCGAGCTCGGTTCGCTGGTGTTCGACCTGGAGCGGCTCAACGAGCTCGAGTACTACGACGCCACCAAGCCGGCGGCGGAGCAGGGCTTCAGCCGCATCCTGGTGACAGAGGCGGAGCACCCCTACGTCGCCGCGTGGTGGCCGCCGGGGCACATCCTCGGCTACGAGCACTCCTTCACCCACGAGATGCGGGACTTCATCGAGGCGGTCGCCACCGGAGCCGATCCGACGCCATCGTTCGAGGACGCGCTGCAGGTGCAACTCGTGCTGGACGCCGTGGAGAAGTCCGACGCGTCCTGGGTCAGCGTGCTGGCATGAGCGGTCAGCGAAGCGTCTTGGGCCGCTCATCGTGTGGCAGGTTTGGTTCAGGCCGACGCTGGAGCGCAGCGGAGGCGGCGGAATGAACGATCCCTACGCCCCCACCCCCGCCGACCGGTTCTCGTTCGGACTCTGGACCGTGGGCTGGCAGGCCCAGGACGTCTTCGGCTCGGCGTCGCGTGCGGCGCTCGACCCGGTCGAGTCCGTGCACCGGCTGGCGGAGCTGGGGGCGTACGGGGTGAGCTTCCACGACGACGACCTGATCCCGTTCGGCAGCGACGACACGGTCCGCGACAAGCTGATCGGCCGGTTCCGGGAGGCCCTGGACACCAGCGGTCTGGTGGTGTCGATGGCGACCACGAACCTGTTCGGCCACCCCATCTTCAAGGACGGCGCGTTCACCGCCAACGACCGCGCCGTCCGCCGCTTCGCACTGCAGAAGGTCCTGCGCAACATCGACCTCGCCGCCGAGCTCGGCGCGCCGACCTACGTGCTGTGGGGCGGCCGCGAAGGCGCCGAATCCGGTGCCGGCAAACAGATGCGGGCCGCGCTGGACCGGTACCGCGAGGCGATCAACGCCCTGTGCGCGTATATCAGGGAGCGTGGGTACGACATCCGCCTCGCGATCGAACCCAAGCCCAACGAACCACGCGGCGACATCCTGTTGCCGACGATCGGCCACGCGCTCGCCCTGATCTCGACCCTGGATGAGCCGTCGCGGGTGGGGCTCAACCCCGAGGTCGGGCACGAGGAGATGGCCGGGCTCAACTTCGCCCACGGCATCGCCCAGGCGCTCTGGCACGGCAAGCTGTTCCACATCGACCTCAACGGCCAGCACGGCCCGCGCTTCGACCAGGACCTGCGTTTCGGCGCCGGTAACCTGCGCGGCGCGTTCTGGACCGTCGACGTGCTGGAGAACAGCTCCGGCTACCCGACCGCGTACGCGGGACCCCGCCACTTCGACTACAAGCCACCACGCACCGAGGACGCCGCAGGGGTGTGGGTCACCGCCGCGGCGTGCATGCGCAACTACCTGATCCTCAAGGACAAGGTCCGCACCTTCCGCGACGACCCCGAAGTCTCGGCGGCGCTCGCCACGGCCCGCGTCGACGAGCTGTCGGTGCCGACGCTGATGCCGGGGGAGTCCCTGACGTCGCTGCGGGCCGAGGAGATCGACGTCGAGGCGGTGGCCGCCCGCGGGATGGCCTTCGAACGTCTCGACCAGCTGGCCATGGAACACCTCCTGGGGATCAGGGGGTAAACACAGCTTTTCCTCGCCGGCAGCGAGGGCCCGGCCGCGGTTGCGCCCCGCGGCAGGGAACGCCGGAGAGGAAAGGTCCGTCGGGCCGGCGCGGCGTTGATGTCGCGCCGGCAGACGGGCACAACTGCACATGAGACCCATGACGGCGCGACGGCGCGCGCTCACGCCCATCGTGAAGGAACTGTCATGCCCAGAAGCTCAGCCCGGAGATGGTTCGCCGCCGCTACGGCGGGCCTGCTCGCCGCAGCAACACTCAACCCGGTGCCCGCCAGCGCCGCCGACGCCCCGTACAAGGTTCTCGTCTTCTCCAAGACCGCCGGGTTCCGCCACTCGTCGATCTCCACCGGCATCGCGGCCGTCCAGTCGCTCGGTGCCGCCAACAACTTCACCGTCACCGCCACCGAGGACGCCGCCGCGTTCACCACCGCCAACCTGGCCCAGTACCAGACGGTGGTGTTCATGTCGACGACCGGCGACGTGCTCAACGACGCCCAGCAGACCGCCTTCGAATCCTGGATCCGGGGCGGCGGCGGGTACGTCGGCGTGCACGCGGCGGCCGACACCGAGTACAGCTGGCCGTTCTACGGCACGCTCGTCGGTGCCTGGTTCTCCTCGCACCCGGCGATCCAGCAGGCCACCGTCAACGTCGAGGACCGCACCCATCCGGCGACGGCCCACCTCGGCGCCACCTGGGTCCGCACCGACGAGTGGTACAACTACCAGACCAACCCGCGGGCCACGGCACACGTCCTGGCCTCGTTGAACGAGTCGTCGTACTCGGGTGGCACGATGAGCGGCGACCACCCGATCACCTGGTGCAAGACCATCGACAGCGGGCGGTCCTTCTACACCGGCTTCGGCCACACCGAGGAGAGCTACGCGGACACGAACTTCAGGAACCTGCTGCTGGGCGCCATCCGGTACACGGCGAAACGCGTCGACGGCAACTGCGCCGCGCCGGTCGTGCCCTCCGGCAACGTCTACCAGGGTGAGGCGTGGTCCTCCACCGGCGGCGTCCAGGTCGCGAACCACACGCCCGCCGTCGGCGGCAAGACCGCCGGATACATCGACAACAACGACTGGATCGCGTTCAACGGCGTGAACCTGTCCAACGTCACCGGCGCCACCCTGCGCACCTCGTCGGCCGGCGCCGGCGGTACCGTCGAGATCCGCGCCGGGTCGACCACGGGCACCCTGCTCGGCAGCGTCGCGGCCACCAACACCGGTAGCTGGGACACCTTCCGCGACGCGTTCACGCCGCTGTCCACCAACGCTTCGACCGTGCTCTACCTGGTGTTCAAGGGTACGGGCAGCTCGCTGTTCGACCTGGACCAGATCACCCTGACCCGGTCCTCGACCACGCGTCAGGGTGAGGCGTGGTCGTCGAACAGCGGCCTGCAGGTCGCCGCCCACGGCCCCGCCACCGGCGGCCAGACGGCCGGCTTCATCGACAACAACGACTGGGCTGCGTACTCCGGTCTGTCCCTGAGCACCGCCGCCGGTGTCCGCGTCAAGTGGTCCTCGGCCGGCCCCGGCGGCACGATCGAGTTCCGGGCCGGCTCGGCGACCGGCGCCCTGCTGGGCAGTGTCGCGGTGGCCAACACCGGCAGCTGGGAGACGTTCCAGACCGCCTCGGTGCCGCTGGCGACCAATGCATCGACCACGCTGTGCCTGGTGTTCCGCGGTGGCAGCGGATCGCTCTTCGACGTCGACGAGTTCACGTTGTTCTCCTAGTTCGCAGTGTTGTTCTCCTGGTTTTCAGTGTTGTTCTCCTAGTTTTCAGTGTTGTTCTCCTGGTTTTCAGTCGTGGGCGCGGCTCACGACTGAACAGACGGGTGGCGGGGTCGCGACGCCGACCGGCCCCGCTGTCCGGGCCCCGTCCGCTCGGATGCACCACAGCACCTGCACAACGTCCCGGGTGGTGACGCCGACTCCCCCCGTGACAGGGCAGGTGCGATCCGGGCGGACGGGTCGCCTTTTTTGGCAGTTGTACTGGTGGGAACTGGTTCCTAGACTGGTTTCTGCACCTGGTCGGCCCTTGGACAGGTGCGGGTGGGAGGCGCAACCCACCCGCGCCGCTACGCATGTCCTCGCCGGTCCGTTTGCACCTCTCCCTCGCGCCCTCATCACCGCCGTTACATCGGAGGAACGCTCATGGCGCGTCCAATCACGCTCTTCACCGGCCAGTGGGCCGACCTGCCCTTCGAGGAGGTCTGCCGGCTGGCCTCGGAATGGGGCTACGACGGCCTCGAGATCGCCTGCTGGGGCGACCACTTCGAGGTCGACAAGGCACTCTCCGACGAGTCCTACGTGGACCGGAAGCTGGAGACCCTGGCCAAGCACAACCTGAAGGTCTTCGCCATCTCCAACCACCTGGTCGGCCAGGCCGTCTGCGACCACCCGATCGACCAGCGCCACCAGGGCATCCTGCCGGCCCGCATCTGGGGCGACGGTTCCCCGGAGGGCGTGCGCCAGCGGGCAGCTGCCGAGCTTGCCGATACCGCCCGCGCCGCCCGCAAGCTCGGCGTGGATGTCGTCGTAGGGTTCACCGGCTCCTCGATCTGGCACACCCTGGCCATGTTCCCGCCGGTGCCGCCGCAGATGATCGAGGACGGCTACCAGGACTTCGCCGACCGGTGGAACCCGATCCTCGACGTCTTCGACGAGGTCGGCGTCCGCTTCGCGCACGAGGTGCACCCCAGCGAGATCGCATACGACTACTGGACCACCAAGCGCACCCTCGAGGCGATCGGCAACCGGCCCGCGTTCGGCCTCAACTGGGACCCGTCGCACTTCGTGTGGCAGGAGCTCGACCCGGTGAACTTCATCTTCGACTTCGCCGACCGCATCTACCACGTCGACTGCAAGGACGCGAAGGTCCGCACCGGCGACGGCCGCCGCGGCCGGCTCGCCTCCCACCTGCCCTGGGCCGACATGCGCCGCGGCTGGGACTTCGTCTCCACCGGCCACGGCGACGTGCCGTGGGAGGACTGCTTCCGGGCCCTCAACGCCATCGGCTACAACGGGCCGATCTCCATCGAGTGGGAGGACGCCGGCATGGACCGCCTCATCGGCGCGCCCGAGGCCCTGGCCTTCGTCCGCCGCCTGGCGTTCGACGCCCCGGCGGCCGCCTTCGACGCGGCGTTCTCGTCCTCGTCCTGATCGCTGTCCTGTGAAAAGGCCGGCCCCCTCGCGGGGGCCGGCCTTTTCCGTGGCTCGCTGTTCCGTGGTTCGTCTTTCGGTGGTTCGCCTTTTCCGTGGTTCGCCTAGAAGCTGGTGCCGCCGCTGGGCGTCGTCTTCGACGGCCCCGTCGTCGCCAGCACGTCCCGCTCGATCGCGGGCGTCGTGTCCGAGGTGCCGATCAGCCGCTGGCCGAGATCGCTCTCAGCGAACCGGCTGTTGGCCAGCTTGTCGGTCACCTTGGTCTTGCTCTCGCTGTAGAGCCGCGTCGCCTGCTCCTGGACGACCCCGGCGGCTTCCTGCACCGTCGGGCTCTCCTTGATCTTCAGGGCAGTGGCCTTGAGCTCTTCGTACTTCTCCCGACCAGCCCGGGCACCGAGCACAAAGCCCGCGGCCAGTCCGCCGAGGAACAGTAGCTTGCCGCGCATAGCGACGAACCTCCTTCTGATCGGCGCCCGGTCATCAGTACGTTGGCAGCGCCGTCTCGTGGTGAGTTACCCGTCCATCGTCGTTGCGACACATCGATCATGTACCCGTTTGCAGAGATCTGGCACACGATGGGATGGTCTCCGCCGCGCCGGACGCAACCCGCTGGCGCGACCCCCGGGTCCGTGCTGTACTCTTTCCCGGTCGCCCTGATTCACCGGGGGCGCTGCAATCCCGCGTAGCTCAATTGGCAGAGCAGCCGGCTGTTAACCGGCAGGTTATAGGTTCGAGTCCTATCGCGGGAGCTCCAAACGGCCCCTTACCGGGGCCATTTTAGCGCCCGGCCCCTTTCCGGGCGGCGTCCCGGTTGCGCAGGTCGGTAAGCTTGCGACGCTCGGGGCGGTAGCTCAGCGGGTTAGAGCAGGGGACTCATAATCCCTCGGTCGCGGGTTCGAGTCCCGCCCGCCCCACAGGCTTGGGCTCACCCTGCTCGCGCGGTCCCTGCGGGACCTCGCTCGCCGGGAGCCTGTGGCATTCCTCGCGCAGCCTTCGGCTGCTCCCCAGTGGGGGAGCTGCGCTCCACCCACGCCCCCTCAAGACCGTTCC
>NZ_BONQ01000058.1 GCF_016862795.1 Dactylosporangium siamense
AGGGCGGGGTGTGTTGCCTCGGCTGAGGTTGGTCGCGTCGATTGTCGGGCCGCACAGGCTTGTCACCTCGTTCGGTGGGTGCGCCATCTCGAGTCCGGGCCGCCCTCGTTGCGTCGAACTGGTGCATCTGCCGCTCCCATGGGCTTGGGTGCGCTCTGCTTACGGGATCCTTCGAGACTCCGGTCGTCGAGTGATTCGGTTGCCGCCACCGTGGGCAGTCGCGGCCAGGGCTGTCGCGCTGCCGTCGCGGGGATCATCCGCCCTCGCGACGGTCTGCTGGTTGTCGTTGGTGCTGTGGTCAGCCTAGTCGCCGGGTATGACAGTTTTGTGCCGGCTGCCGGGCATGCTCGCCTCGTTCACAACCCGATGGATTACTGGTCGCTCGCGCGGCGATCCACCGGCTCTGCCAGGTCTTCGGACGACGGTAAAACCGTCCTGGGCGGGACTTGTCTTCTCGCGTCGGGCAGGCGGCCACCACGGCGCCACGATGAGCACCTCCGGGCAATCCAAGAACGCGGGAGCTTCCGGGCAACAGTTTCGTGGGCATCGGCGTCCCTGGGTGGAAGGGAGGTGACGGGTGGAGTCGAAAACAGGGCCGGAAGGCTTCGAGGAGTTCGTGCGTGGTCGTGCGGCCGGTTTGCTGCGCTACGGGTATGTCCTGACCGGCAGCTCGCACGACGCGGCTGATCTGGTGCAGGAGGCGCTGGTCAGGCTCGGCGCTGGTTGGTCGCGGGTCCGGCAGAAGGGCAACCCCGAAGGGTACGTCCGCACGACGATGGCGCGCCTCTATATCAGCTGGTGGCGGCGCCGACGGCGGGAACTGCTCGTCAGTGAGGTGCCCGATCGTCCGGGCCACGACGGCGAACCGGCGCTCAACGAGCAGAGCGGGCTCTGGCAGGCGCTGCTGCGCTTGCCGCCGGGCCGGCGTGCGGTGCTGGTGCTGCGCTACTACGAAGTCTGCACCGACGAGGAGATCGCCTCGATCCTTGGTGTCTCTCGCGGCACCGTGCGCAGCCAGGCCGCTCGTGGCCTGGAGCAATTGTCGAAGACCTGGGAACCAGCGGACGGTTCGACGGCGGCGTTGTTGAAGGAGCCGACATGAAACCCACACTCGAGCAGGAGTTGATCAACACGCTGGAGACCGGGGCGCGGCAGGTTGCCGAGCCGGACGGCGCGTTGTTCGCCAACGTCGCGCGCCTCGTCAAGCGGCGACGGCGGCGACGGCGTCTGACTGCCGTGGCGTCAGTCGCGGTGCTTGTTGCCGTGGTCGGCGGGAGTCTGCCGCTGATGGGCAGGCACGTCCAGCCGGCGCCACCGTCGGTGCCGCCGGATCTGTCGGCCACCTACCCGCTGACGGTTCCGGACTTCGACAACGCGCCGAACGTCGCGGATGTCTGGCCGGAGGCGGTGCGAACGCTGCCCTTGACGTTGCCGGGCGGCGGCCGTTACGTCGTGCAGGCCGTCCTGCCCCATGGGCGGTATGTCGTGCTGAACTACAGCGAACGTCTGCCGGGGTTCCGGCTCGATCGTCCGAGTGTCTTCGACCCGGGCGCCGGCACGGTGCGGGAGCTCGCACCAGCCGACGCGTCGACCAGCATCATCGGCCTCGGGGTTATCGGCAGTAATGCGGTGTGGGCGACCACACCGCTCGGCGCGACCGGGACCACAACAGAGTACGAAGTGTGGACCGCTTCCCTGGCGGGCGGTGCGGCCAGCAAACTGATCACCCTTCAGCATGAGGACAACCAATTCACCGGAAGCCTCACAATCGCAGGGAATTCTGTGATGTGGGACCGATACGAAGCCGTGAAAGTGGATGGCAAAGGTCAGCGACGGAGCGTCGGCATCTACCGGTTGCCGCTGAGCGGTGGCCAACCGCAACTGGTCGCGGGCACCCAGGGCTATCGGGTGACCAGCGGCTACGCGGGCTGGGGCGGAGCGTCGGCGGTGGCCATGCGGAACGGCACCGAGACCACGACGCCGTCGGGCTGGACGACTGACGATCCGGCAGACGCGCCCCTGTTCGACCTCACCAGGAGCGTTCCCGTGCCTTGGAGCCGAGCGCCCGAGGTCGATACCGGTCCGATGGGGTACATGGAGTGCGGCCTGCTCGGATGCACGGGCCGACGCGACGGTGCTCCGAATCCGGCCAACCCGGTAACCGCCTTTGTGCAGCGCCGCGACGGGTCAGGCTACCTGGAGGTCGGAGACAAGGACATCGGACCGGTTGGTGACGGCCGGTTCCTGAAGCTCGAATATTCCGCCGGGCCCACGTCCGGCCGCCGGCTGGTGGTGTGGGACCGGAAGTCCGCCACGGCGGCCTCGTGCGGCGTCCCCGTCAGCGACGGGTTCATTCGTCCTGACCTGTTGGAGCTCGGCCGGCCGTTTGTCACCTGGACCGAAGGCTCCACCATGAAGCTGCTCGACATCACGGCGATCGAATAACTGGTATGCGGGCCGTGCGTTCAAACTTCGTGGAGCAGCAGCAGGTCATCGTCGAGATACTGCGTCGCCTCATCGGTCGGCGGCTTGTTGCCGTAACCGAGGCTCGCCATTGGTACGAGGGTCGCAGGGGTGGCGACGCCGAGAGTTTGCTGCACTTTTGGTGGCATTTCGAGGGCATCCCGCCCGTCATGGCTCACGGCTGCGGGGAGCACCTGTCCCTGGATTTCGCCGAGCCGTACCTGTCATATGACATGGCGGAACAGGGGGAGACGCGAGTCGGGTCGGCGCGACTCCCTGACGTCCTGGCTGCGTACGCAGGACAGCGGTTGCTCGACGCCGCGCCGATCCAGGGCTGCACCCCAGAGCCGTCCGTCGGCGGCGTCCAGCTGCGATTCGAGCGCGACGACCTGGTCGTCGCGTCGGTCGGTGACGAGTGGCTGTTGGTGCGAGGATCGATCCCCGAGGAGTTCGGCGCCCACCTGACCGCTGGAGGCTGGCTCGTCAGCCAGCGCGACGAATGAGACTTCCGCAGAGGTCTGCATGTGTGGTGGCTTCCGCTCACCCGTGCCACGTTGAAGCCGTGACGCTCCAGAGCTTTGACGACGCGGGCGCCCGGGACGGAAGGGATCGGCGGCATCAGGCTGCCAGGGTGACGGACAACTCGCGAGGGACACCGAATTCCTCGATAAGGCCGAGAAGCGCCTCACGGAGGTTCTCCGGCGGGGCCTCCTCGGTGTCCCCCTCGCCGTGGGCGCCGACGCCGGGACGCAGTTGGGAATGGGCGCACCAGACCCCTCCTCGTCGCGCTCCACGGCGACGTGCACAGTGACGGTGCGGGGTGCAGCAATTGCACAACCACAGGCCGATTCCTGGTGGTGCCGTGACGGCGAGGGATCAGCGGTCACGGGCTGCTTCCGTGGGTGCGCTCGTGCCGCTACTCCCAGGTGCTCGCCAGGTCGGCGGTGCGGCGGCGCACCGGTACGACCGCCGGGGCCAGGCTCGCGGCCAGCGCGATGACGAGGCAGGCGTCGGTGATCGCGGCCACCGGCCACCACGGCACCACGATGAGCACCTCCGGATTCCTGTCCCGCAGCGCGAGCGCGAGGCCGGCGGCCGCGGTCTGCGCGGTGATCCGGTCGCCGACCCGGTGAGCGGCGGGCGTGGTCGACGATGAGGTCACCGTCCACGCCTGCCAGCCGCCGAGGGCAGGTCGGCCGGTAGTGCCCGGGACTCGACGGCGTCCGCAACGCCGGGCGCCCCCGTGGCGTCGGTGTTGCGGGTGGCGTCGCCGGGGGTGAGCGTGGCCGAGCCGGACATGCGGGCCGCGACCGCCTCGGCGGTGGGCTCGCCGGTGACCCGGCCGTCGGCGAGGGACAGCACGCGGTCGGTGAAGGTCGCGGCGAGCGGGTCGTGGGTGGCCATGATGACGGTGAGCCGCTCCCGGTCGACGAGGTCGCGCAGGATGCCGAGCACCTGCCGGCCCGCGGCCGAGTCGAGCGCGCCGGTGGGCCCGTCGGCGAAGACCACCTCGGCCCAGGCGATGAGGGCCCGGGCGATGGCGGCCCCGCTGCTGCTGACCGCCGGAGAGCTGCGCGGGGCGGTGCCCGGCGCGGTCGGCCAGCCCGACCACGCGCAGCGCCTCGACCTCACCGGATCCGCTGCCGAAGACCTTCCGCACGGCGCGCGACGAGACGGCCGGTCCCGCACCGGTCACGGCACCACGACCGGCCGGCGGCCGCGCGGATCGTGGTGGGGCACGCCACCCGCCGCCGTCATCACACCTCCCGGCCGAAGAAGCCCGCGACCCGGCGCTGCCAGGCCGGCATGAACCGGGGTGGGCGGGAGTGCGAGTGGTGCCGCGAAGGGTGCCGGGCGTGGCCGTGGACCCCGGCCGGCCGTTCGGCGTGCGGGGGAACGCCGGGCAGGCGATGCGTCGCCCGGTGCAGCAGGCCGCCCAGCGAGTGCTTGATGGTCATCTCCAGGCCCTCTCTATCAGTGATAGAGAAACTTTAGCACTGATAAAGTGGCGGTGGGAGGTACCAAGGTGGCGCTGGACCGGCAGCGGATCGTCGCCGAGGCCGTCGCGCTGCTGGACGCCGAGGGGCTCGACGGGGTGACGACCCGCAAACTCGCCGCGCGGCTCGGTGTGCAGTCACCGACGCTCTACTGGCACCTGCCCAACAAGGCCGCACTGGTCACCGCGATCGCCGACGCGATCCTGGACCAGGAGTTCACCGACAGGTCACCACCCGGACCGGACCAGCACTGGCAGGACTGGCTCGGCGACCTCGCCCAGCGGCTGCGCCGGGCGCTGCTCGCCCACCCCGACGGCGCCCGGGTCATCTCCGCCGCCCAGCTCTCCCGCGCCATGGCGGCGATCTCCGAACTGGCCATGAGCACCCTGGTCGCGCGTGGTGTATCGCTGGGACAGGCCCGCGTGATCGTCCTGACCGTCGAACGCTTCACGGTCGGCCACGTCCTGGAAGAACAGGCCCCCCGCCCGGACGCGGAAGCGCTGAAAGGCTTCGACCTGGCCGCCTTCACCGAGCAGCACCCGACCGTGGTCGCCGCGATCACCGACTACTTCCAGCCCGGCCGCACCGTGGACGACCTGTTCCGCGACTGCCTGGACGTGGTCATCGCGGGCGCCGCGTCGAAGGCGGCAGCGCGCTGAGGCCACGACGGCGGCCCCGGGGTTCGCCCGGAGCCACCGTCGTGGCGTTCAGCCGCAGAAGGTGAAGACCTCCTGGCGGAACTCCGACTGGGACTGGACGAGGTATTCGGGGCTGTGTGCCCCGCCCCAGCGGATGCACTTGCCGTCGGCGTAGGCCTCGACCGCGGCGTAGTACTTGTATGTGCCGCTGTCCTGGAACCAGCCCTTGCCGTCGCCCTCCACGTCGATCTCGGCCACGACGGGCGACGGGAAGCCCGCTTCCCACTGCACGATGGTGGCCACGCAGTTGTCGCCCGCGCGGTACATGACGTAGATCTTCGCGGCGTTGCGGACCGCACCACCAGGTCGGATACGCGCGAGCGCTCAACTGCGTCGGGTGGAGCCAGGCGAAGCTCGCCCGCTACGACGAGGCCCTGGCCCACTGCCGGCAAGCCGTGGAGATCCTGCGGGAGGCCCGGGACCAGATCGGTGAGGCCAACGCGTGGGACAGCATCGGATTCATCCATCACCGGCTCGGCGACCACCGGCGGGCGGTCAGCTGCTACGAGCAGGCCGTGAGCGGATACCGGCAGCTGCGTGACCGGTCGTCGGTTGCGGCCACCCTCGCCCGGCCCGGCGAGGCCCACCGGGTGATCGGGGATCACCGCTCGGCCCGCCGGGCATGGCGGCACGCCCTGAGCATCATGACCGAGCTGGGCCACGTCGAGGCGGCCGACCTGCGGGTCAGGATGGACGGGTTGGGCGGGGCACCGGCGGCGCGCGGAGGGGACGGCACCGGGAGCCCGGCGCCGTCCCGTGGTTCCGAGCGCTAGTTGCGGTACCGGAAGAGAATCCGGCCCCTCGTCAGGTCGTACTGGCTGAGCTCGACCAGCACGCGGTCGAACGGCAGGATCTTGATGTAGTTCTTGCGGATCTTGCCGCTGATGTGGGCCAGGACGATGTGGCCGTTGGGGAGCTCGACGCGGAACTTGGCGTCGCGCAGGCACTCCAGCACGGTGCCCTCGAGCTGGATGCCGTCGGTTGCCTTGGGCATCAGCGGATCACCAGCTCGAGGTTGCTGCCGGTGCGGTGCGCGCCGGCGGCCTCGAAGAGGGCGATGGCCGCGGTGTTGGCCTCGTGCACGTCCGCGGAGACCGTCCCGACGCCGCGGGCGTGGGTGGCCGCCAGGATCTCCGCGAGCAGGGCGCGGGCGATGCCGCGGCGGCGGCGGTCGGACCGGACCGCGATGAGGCCGATCTTCGTGTGCCTCGGCAGCAGCGCCAACCGGGCCAGGCCGACGTAGTCGTCGAGCTCGGTGGCGACCGCGTAGTGGGTGGGGTCGAGCGGGCGGGACAGCACCGCTGCCGGCATCTGGTCCCAACCGATCGTGGCCTCGATCTCGGCGCGGATCGTGCGGTCCAGGTGGCGCAGCGGGTCCAGCTCGGCGGTGCCGGCGGGCAGGAGCGTCAGACCCGGCGTCGGTACCGTACCGTCGCCGCCGCTCGGCATGACGTACTCCCATTCACGGCGGCGGGTGGTCAGGCCGGCCTGCACCCACCGGGTCCGCAGGTCGACGTCGGCCTCGTCCACGACGGTGTGCAGCGGTCGTGGCAGGGTGGCCAGCATGGCCTCGGCGAGGCGGGCGAAGACGTCGTCGTGCCAGGCGTCGACGCTCAGGAAGAGGCGGCCGTCCGGGCGGGGCGAGGCGTCGCCGCGGCCGACCACGAGGTCGTCGTCGAGGGCATGCCACTGCCGCTCGGCGACGCGGGTGATGACGAGTGTGTTCATCGGTGTCACCTTTCGGGAGATCCCAAAGGGACGCTCCCGGGCGGCACCTACCGCAGTCGCCCGACCGTGACGGGAATGGGGAGCACCCATATCGCTACTACGTTCACGGTGCTCACCCCCTCAGGCAGAACCACGGTCGCTGGAACGCTACCGCCACCGTCCGCCGCCCGTCCAGCGATTACCCGATCACGTCGCCGTGACGGTGACCGGATTGGACCTCGGTGACTCGCCGGCGGAGTTCAGGGCGGTCACCTCGTACGTGTGCTCGCCCGCGGGGACGTCCACGGCCAGGTACGCCGGCCCGTAGCTCCACGCGATCCGGGTCCCGTCGCGGTAGACCTGGTAGCCGTCGCCGGCGGTCTGTACCGCTTCCCAGGCCAGCCAGACCTGGCCCGGCGCGGGGGTGGTGGCGATGAGCGAACGGGGGGCGTACGGCGGGGCGTCCTGGGCGGGCATGAGGTTCGCGGTGACCGGCCCGGAGAGCGCCGACTCGCCCGCGGTGTTGACCGCCGACACCGCGAACACGTGCGAGCTGCCGGGTGCGAGCCCGGTCACCACGACGGAAGGATCGGAGTCCGCGGTGGTGGCCCGCAGCACGCCGTCCTGATGGATCCGGTACCGGCTGGCGCCCGGCGAACCGGTCCAGGTGAGCCGCACCGAGTGGCTGGTGGTCTCGGACGGCGCGAGGTCGATCGGCGGGACCGGGACGGTGGTGCGGCTGTCCGGGCCGGAGAGCACGAGGTCGTCGGCGGCGAACGCCGCCTGGGCGTACCAGCCGTGCACGTGCACGCGGACAGCCGTGGTCGTCGGGCCGGTGGTGAAGGTGACGGACAGCCGGGTCCACTGACCGCTGGGCGGCGACCAGGTGCCGCCGAGCTCGGTGCCCAGGAAGGCGTATCCGCCCCGGACCCAGCCGGAGAGGGCGTACGTGGCGCTCGGCCGCACCGGGACGGACTGCGCGCATTCGGCGGTCGTCGTCAGCGTCGGGGTGCCGGTGAGTGAGTACTGACCGGAGTGCCCACCCCAGGCGGCGGTCGTGCCCGCGTCGCAGGTCCAGCGGGCGAGCGGCTGGCCGTGTGCCGCTGACTCGAAGCCGGAGTTGGCGAGCAGATCGGGCGGCGGCGGCACGGCGGCGGAGGCGGCCGGCGGCGCGACGATGAGTGCGCCCACGAGGACCAGGCAAGCGGTCAACCGGTGCACGGTGTGCTCCCTCCACGAACCGAACCGAACCGAACCGAACCGAACCGAACCGAACCGGCCGCCGACCCGGCCGCAGTTCTGTAAGGAAACCTTTCTAAACAATGGATGTCAATGCACACCCCTCCGGGGCGAACACTTTTCCGGCCTCCGGCGAACTCCAGGTGTGATGCGACTGTGGACGATGTGGAGGAGGCGGACTTGGTCGTGGTGATGCACCCCGGCACAGCGCAAGGGCCCTACGCCGACGCCGACCTCATCGAGCAGGCAAAACGGGCACCCGAGCGGTTCACCGCCGTGTTCGACCAGCACTACCGGCAGATCTACGCGTACGCGGCCCGCCGCCTCGGTCCCGACCTGGCCGAGGACGTGGCGTCGGAGACGTTCCTGATCGCGTTCGACCGCCGGCACACCTACGACAGTGCGCGGGCCGGCGTGCGGCCATGGCTGTACGGCATCGCGTCGAATCTCATCGCCCGGCACGCGCGGGCCGAGACCCGCCGGTACCAGGCCCTGGCGAAGTCCGTCGGCGCGCAGGAGTCGGACGACCACGCCGACGCCGTCGCCGGGCGGCTCGACGCGATGGCCGTGCGCGGGCGGCTCGCCGACGCGTTACGGCGGCTGCCCGAGCCGGTCCGAGCGGTGCTGCTGCTCGTGGCGTGGGCGGGGCTCAACCAGCAGCAGGCCGCGGCGGCGCTCGACATTCCCGCCGGCACGGCCAGGTCCCGGTTGCACCGGGCACGTCAGGAGATGCGGCAGGCGCTCGGCGCCGAGATCGAGGTGAGCGAGTGATGGACGTGGACTTGCGGACGGCGTTCGGGGACGACCCGGTGCCCAGTCAGGAAGCGGAGAACCGGGCCCGGGCGGCCCTCCACCAGCTGATGTCGTCGAAGGAGCAGCGAGTGACCAGCAGCAACCGGCGCCGTTTCGTGATCACGGCGGCGCTCGCCGCGGCGGCCGCCGTCGTGGCCGTGGTCGCCGTCGTGGTGACGAAGGACGACCTGCCTGCGTCGGTACCGGATGTCGCATCGGCGAAGGGCGTCCTGCCCTTCGCCCGTCCGGCCAGCGCCGCGGAGTACCTGGAGAACGCGGCCTGGACGGCCGAGCGCAAGCCGTGGAAGGACCCGCGGCCGGACCAGTTCATGTACATCGAGACGCTCCAGCTGCGCAACAAGCCGGCCTACGAGAACGAAAACCCGAACGGCGCGATCAGGCCCGACCTGAGCGAGCAACGCAAGATCCAGGAGTGGTGGAGCGTCGACGGGCAGAGCAGGGCGAGCTACCAGGACGGCCGGCTCGTGGTGACGAAGCGCGGGGAGAACGGCGAGTTCTGGAACCGGATCGCCTGGCCCACGATCGCGGCGATGACGAGCCCCGGCAAGGTTCCGGACGCCGTGCCCGGGCCCGGGTCGCTGGCCGTCGAGCTGGACGCGTTCATCGGCCAGTACGTGGTGCCGCCGGCCGTGCAGGCGGCGATCTTCCGGCACCTGGCGCAGGCGCCCGGGATGACGATCAACCCGGACGCGGTGAACATCGACGGCCGCCCGGCGATCGGTCTCGGCCGGATCCTCGAGGGCTACCTGTCCGAGGAGCTGCTGTTCGACCAGGAGACGTACCAGTTCATCGGCGAGCGCCTCGTGGCGATCAAGGACCACGTGACCCACGGCGACGACGCCGACCTCGTCAGCCACCGGGGCGACGTGTACCGCCAGGCGATCTACGCGAAGCTGATCATCGTCGACCGCCCCGGCGACACGCGGTAGCCCGGGCCGGAGTGCGGCGGACGGGGCCGCCGCACTCCGCGCCGGTTCAGGCGAGGTGGGACACCTGATAGTGCGCGATGCGCCACCCGTCGCCGGTGCCGCGGACGATCACGCACAGGAACGCCGCGAGGGGCGGGCGGTCGGGGAACGAGAACTCCACGGACGCGTAGCCGAGGACGAGGTCGTCCGCGAGGCGGCGGGTCTCGCGCAGGTCGTACGTGGCGGAGAGGCCGAACGGCTGCGACGCGTAGTACCCGGCGACGGCGGCCGGGCCGACGCCGTACGGACGCATGCCCTGGAAGATGGCGTCGCCGGTGAACAGCGCCGCGACGCGGTCGGGGTCGTGGGCGTCGACGGCGGACTTCCAGCCGTCCAGGACGGTGCGCAGCATGCTGTCCTCGGTCATGAGCTGCTCCTTCGGCGATGGAAGAGCGGTCAGTGCCCGGCGGCCTGGCCGCCGTCGACGTGCAGGATCTCGCCCGTGACGAAACCGGCGGTCTCCAGGTAGAGGATCGCGTCGACGATGTCACCGATGTCGCCGATACGGCCCATCGGGTTCAGCCCGGCGAGCGCGTCATGCGTCTCCGGCGCGTGCATCGGGGTGCGGATGATGCCGGGGGAGACCGCGTTGACCCGGATGCCGCGGGCCGCGTACTCGATGGCCAGGGACCTGGTGACGGCGTTGATGCCGCCCTTCGTGAGGGACGCGAGGGCCGACGGTACGCCGGAGTTGGGGTGGTCGACGAGGCTGGCCGAGATGTTGACGATGTGACCGCCGCCCTGGACCAGCATCGCCGCGACCGCCCGTTGCGACACGTCGAAGAAGCCGCGCAGGTTGACGCCGGTGATGAGGTCGAAGTCGGCGGCCGTGTAGTCGGTGAACGGCTTGGCGACGAACACGCCGGCGTTGTTGACGAGCGTGTCGACGCGTCCGAACGCGTCCAGGGCCCGCTCGACGACACGGGCGCCGACGGCGGGATCGGCGATGTCGCCGGCGACGGTCAGCAGCAGCGGGTCGCCGGAGGGCTCGATCGACCTGGAGTTGGCGACGACGGCGTAGCCGAGCTTGCGGTACGCGGCGGCGACGGCCTCGCCGATGCCCTGGGAGGCGCCGGTGACGAGAGCGACGTGCGGAGTGCTCATGAGATCGTTCCGTTCTCTGATCGGGAGTGGCGTGACTGCAGCCTGGCTCGGTGCCGCCCCGGTCCGCACGACCGGCTGGCTCACTGCTGGTAGGTGAAGCCTCCTACCCCCGTTTCGCGCCGCAATACGATTCCGTGGTGGAGTTACGCCAGCTGCGCTACTTCGTCGCCGTGGCCGAGGAGCTGAACTTCGGCCGGGCCGCCGGGCGGCTGCGGATCGCCGGCCCGTCGCTGTCCCAGCAGATCAAGAGCCTGGAGCGGGACCTCGGGGTGCGCCTGTTCGACCGGGACCGGCGCTCGGTCGTGCTCACCACCCGGGGTGAGGCGCTGCTCCCACGGGTCCGGGCGCTGCTCGAACAGGCCGACGAGCTGCGGCGTTCAGCGGCCGGGATGGCGGCCACCGAGCCCGTGCGCCTCGGGTATGTCAGCTGGTGCCCCGCCGACCTCGCCGCCCGCGCCTCGGGGGTGGCGAAGGTCCACGTCGACGCCTGGGTGATGCCGTCGCACACGCAGGCGGCGCGGGTCGCCGACGGCGGGATCGACCTGGCGATCTGCTGGGTGCAGCACGACGACCTCGTGGCCGGTGGCCTCGACGCCCGCCTGATCGGGGTGGACCGGCTGTTCGCCGTCTCCGCCGGCACCGACGCCGCCGCCGTGCCGGCCAGGGACACGCTGGTGCTCATCGACGCCGACACGGCGAGCTGGTCGTCGTGGAACCGCTACGCGGAGCAGTACGCCCGCGACACCGGCGCCCGCATCGTGGCCATCGACGACGGAGGGGTCACCGGCCCCGCCTTCTTCGACCACGTGCGCCGGCTGCGCCGACCCGTCCTCAACTGCCCGAAGGGGCAGTTCGCCGCGCTGCCGCCGGACCTGGTGCCGCGGCCGGTCACCGACCCGGAGCCGTGCTGGACCTGGGCGCTCGTGTCCCGAGACGCCGAGACCCGGGCCGCGGTCCGCGCCGCGGTCGACGTGCTCACCCGCGACATCGGCACGCTCGGCCTCGACACCGGCACGACCTGGCTCCCGCCCGGCGACCCGTTCCGCCCGGCGCCGCGCTGACCGCGGGCAATGCGCACGTGCAATGTTCACGGCTGCGTCCACGGTTTCCGATCGGCACGGACGGTCGGCGTGAAAAGATCCTCATGGACGCTTGCGGCGGACGGTCAAGTGGTCGACACTCTGAACTCATTCAACCGTTCATGCGTGAATGTGCAGGTAGAACCGAGTCGCAATACCCAGCGTCACGTTAAACTTACCGCACGGGCGCGTTGATGAGCCAAGAAGCCTGTGGACCGAGATGCTGCGGACACCTCGGAATCACAGGCTTCTTGTTACTACCCTGCTCTCCACGACCAGACGTCCGGCCGTCACATTGGCCGTGCAGTTCCGACGCGCTGTGCCGGTCTTGTCAAACTCGCGTGCTGTCGGTGCAGGCGTAGCGGGTGGGAAGGCGAGGCTGACCTTCCCGGTGGCCCCAACCAGAGGTTGGTCCGGCCTTCCCGCGGTAGAGGTGCCGCTGGAAAGCCAAAAACATTGAAGCACAAGATCGGTCCCCAGGGCCCCAACTCGCGGAAAATCGATCCTTGCGTGGTGGCAACCGAACCGTTGCCGTGCTCGCCCTGGAAAACGGTACTGCCGCCGTTCCCCGCAAGGGTCGACGGCGGCAGTAGACGATCGCGTCGGGCGATACGGTGGATCCCGTTATGGACCGTTTCGCTGGGATACCGCGGCATTCCCGAAGAAGTAGCCCAGGATCAACAGGAAGGCGTTGGACACGACCGGAGGGGCCGGCACGCCGGCGAACATCCCCGTGGTGAGTGCCAGGGTCATGACGGTGAGCAGAATCGCGCCGATGATCGTGGCCGCGGACTCGCGGGCGAAGAATGTGCGAAACACGTTCCAGCGCCGTTCGAATATCCGGAGCCTGTGGTTTTCGTCCTCCCGGCGGCTGAGGTCGAGCCGGGCCGCTTCTTCTGCCTTCGACGCCTCACGGCTGTCTTCGGCATAACTCGACATCACTGATTGAAGGCGATCCAAGGTGCACTGGATCGCTATTCGTGCCTGGTTGTCGTCGAGGCCGCCGACCCGGGCCTGCGTCGAGTTGACCAGCTCGCTGGTTTCGATGACGACGCGGCGGTGCAGGACGTCCTGCTTCAGGTCGATGAGCTTGATGGGAAGAGCGGATCGTATTTCGTCGCGAACCTCGTCGTCGAACGGAATCTCGATGAGGTCCGGGTGCCGCAGAAACTTCTCGATCCTGTCCTGCATGTCGCGCAGCCGGGCCACGGAGCAGTCAGGAATGTCTTCCCGGCGCAGGCCGTTGGAGGAGAGAATGGACGACGCCACCGCATCCTTGAGTTGCCAGGCCTCGACCATGACGGGCACGAACTGATGCTCGGCGAGAAGGTCCGGAAGGCTGGGGTCGGCCACGATGCGCTACCTGCCCGCCACGGCGACCGAGCCCCACGCCGCGGACATGCGACGCTGGGAGCCGACGGTGCTTTCGGCCAGCCGGATCGATTCGTGACGGATGTCGTGCTGCCGTCCCGTCGGGCTGACCGACGCGATCGCACGGGCAAGGAGATCCCTGGACGGAATCTCATCGTCGGGCATTTCGAGCGCGTCCTGGACCCCGGCGATGATCCTGGCGCAGAACTCGACGTCGGCACTCATGACCGACCGGCGGGACGCCGCACGGGACCGGCCACGCCGGAGCCGGCCGGAAAGCCGGCCGAACCCGGACCTGCCGGTCTCGTTGCGCGCCACGACCGTGGCCAGACCTTCGAGCATCGACCGCAGCTGGGCCAGCTGAAGGGCCAGTATCTCCCGCTGGTTGGCCAGGCTCTCCACCTCGGCCCGCGCCTCGTCCACGAAGGCCTGGGCGTCGCGCCGGGCCTCCCGCGCCATCACCTGCGCCTGGTCTGCCTCCTCCTGGGCGTCCTCGACGAACGACTCGGCGTCCCGCCGGGCCCGGCGCACGATGGTCAGCGCCTCCTCCTGGGCGTTGTCGACGAGTCGACCAGCTCGAAGTAGCGACGAACCAACTTCCATATGGTCACAACAATCGATCGGTTCGTTGGGCTGCTCCGCCACACTTAGCAATTCGGGCTTACCGTTCTCATAGCCGGCGGCCGCGGCGCGCGTGTACCAGTAGCGCGCCTCCAGGTTCTGGCTGTGCGAAAGCTGTTCCAGGGCTGAGTCCGGACCTTCGGACTTGTTGAAGTTGAGCACGGCCCTCAGCTCGCACAGTTGCGCCAGCCTGAGGGCCGCGTCTCCCACGTCGCTCTGCGCCGCTACGCGCAGCCAGTAATCAGCCTCGTCGAGCTTGTCCTGAACGACATAGTGAACACCCAGAGCATATGCAGCGGGACCGAGTTGCGTTTCTTTCATGGCATGGTCGAACGCAAGAAGTTCGAGAGGGTCTTGTGCTCGCTGGTCACTCTCAACGTAAAGCTTCTTCAGCTCATCTTGGGGCGATTCGTGGCGCGTCGCCTCGATGATTGCGTCGGCCGCACCACGCAGCCGGTCCTCAAGGTTCATTTCGGTCCTCTCCCTGTTAACTAGTCCCCACTTGGACCAGTAGAGGTCAGAAGGGCCTTCCGTAGCGATTCGAGACCTCGTTGTCGATGGGTTTTGACGGACGACACGGATATGCCGAGGACGCGGCTTGCATCCGCATCGGGGAGATCCGTGATCACCGTCAGTACCACCACGTCACGTTGACGGCCTGGGAGGGATGAGACAAGTCGCATGAGTTCCTGATGCGACTCGCTCGCGGCAGTCATTGCGTTGGCGTTCGACCGCTCCAATGCCTCCTCGGCGCTCCGGATGTGCTCATCCAGCGCGACCGAGTTTCTCGGCGCCTTTCTGCTCGCTCGTTGCGTACGTTGCTTGGCCAACCTGTACAGCAGGTCCTCGGGCCGGTCGTACCTACCCCACGTCACGAGCAGGGTAAGCATGACCTCCTGTGCCACCTCTTTTGCCAACTCGACATCGCCGGTCAGGCCGTAGGCGATCCTGAGGAGCCGCGGATTCTCCTTCAAATAGAATAATTCGAAGCTCTTGTCTCTCCGCGACTCATCCGCGCTCACCGCGCGTGGCCTTTAACCTGGTAGCCGGCACGGGCCAGCCCAATATCGTTTGTGGTCATCTGGCTTTACGCCTCCGGTTCAAACAATTTCCGGGTTAAGCGCCAGACGTGTCCGCAGCATCGATCCGGCCTCTCCCCTCGCCGGTCCGACACACATCTGTGTTTGGTTCAGTGCATCCTGTTTCCCTTTTCAGCACGCATGTCTCGCGTTCCCATATGACCTGAGTCTGCCTACCAAGACTTTTGATCTAGCGGGCGGCCGGCTCACTTGCCAGAGTCCTGGCTGTACGTGCGCCTCTATAGATGAAGAGCCTCGACCGTCATGATCAGGTCTACAACCGCGGAAAGAATCTTCCAGGGATGCTCAGCGTACGCCCGGGACCCGGGTCAGGCGACGACGACGAACAGGTCACCGATGGTGGGACGGTCAGATGATGACGACGGACCAGTAGCCGCACAGGGCGAGGCCGAGGACCGCTGCCGTCCCGGCGGTGACGAGGGCCCAGCGTTTGCCGGTGGTCGATCCGTAGGAGGCCGTGACGGCCGCGGTGACGAGGGTCAGGGGAACCATCACCACGGAGAGGGCGAACATCACGAATTGCGAGCTGACGAGAGCCGTGCCCTCCTGCTGCGCGGTGCTGCGGGCGTCGAGGTACGTCGCGCCGTTGCAGCCGAGGAGCAGCCACCCGGCCGCGGTCAGCACGAGCAGTGTGGTGACCACCGGGCCGAGGCGGCTGTCGCCGTGGCTGTTCGGCTCCCAGTGTGCGGGGACCTCCGGGATCTCGTCACGCATCGCGGCCCCCTCGTGTGGTCCGGCCGGCACGGCGCGACGGCCCGGCACACGGTTCCACGGGCGTGACGATCTCCGCAACCCCGCACGCGGCCGGACGTGTCGACGGGGCCGCATGGATCACAGGCCGACGGGTCGCCCGGCGATCGTCAGGTACGTGTAGCCGAGCCGGCTCAGCCGCTGCGGGTCGAGCACGTTGCGGCCGTCGAGGACGACGGGGGTGCGCATCAGTCCGACGTACTTGCCCCAGTCGAGCTCCAGGTACTGCGGCCACTCGGTGACGAGCACGACGGCGTCGCTGTCGTCGAAGACCTCGTCGACGGCGTCGCACAGGCTCGTGGCCAGCTCCGGCTCCTCGACCCGGAACCGGTCGGCGGCGATCGGGTCGTGCAGCTTGACCCGGGCGCCACGGGCGATCATCAGCCGGGCGATGTCGATCGCGGGCGAGTCGCGCAGGTCGTCGGTGTTGGGCTTGAACGCCAGGCCCAGCAGGCCGATCTTGCGCCCCTTGAGGATGCGCAGCTCGTCGAGGAGCTTGTTGACGGCCTCCTCGCGCTGGCGCTGGTTGACCTCGCGGGCGGCGGACACGATCGGCATGTCGTAGCTGTACTCCGCGGCGGTCGCGATCAGTGCCGCGGTGTCCTTGCCGAAGCACGACCCGCCCCAGCCGACGCCGGGCTGCAGGAAGCGCGAGCCGATCCGCGCGTCGAGGCCGGTGCCCCGGGCGACCTGGTTGATGTCGGCGCCGACCTTGTTGGCGAGCTTGCCGATCTCGTTGATGTAGCTGATCTTCAGGGCCAGGAACGCGTTCGCCGCGTACTTGATCAGCTCGGCCGAGGCGAGGTCCGTCGACACCAGCGGCACCGCCCCGACCTCCTCCGGCCGCGGCAGGAACGTCGGCGCCGTGAACGACTGGTTGAGCACCGCCCGGTAGAGCCGGTTGAGCACGTCGAGGCTGCGCGGGTTGTCCGAGCCGATCACGATCCGGTCCGGGTACAGGGTGTCGTGGATCGCCGAACCCTCACGCAGGAACTCCGGGTTGGACGCGACCGCGAACTCGCCCGCCGCCCGCCGGGAGTGGAACTGCTCGAACGACTCCCGCAGGATCGACTCGACCCAGTTGCCGCTGCCGATCGGCACCGTCGACTTGTTGACCACGACGGTGAACTCGCCGTCGATGGTCCTGCCGATGCTCTCCGCGGCCATGCGCAGGTACCGCAGGTCGGGCTGCCCGTCGGGCAGCGACGGCGTCTGCACCGCGACGAACACGACCTCGGCCCCGGGGACACCCTCGGCGTAGTCGGTCGTGAAGGTGAGGTTGTGCGCCGCCTCGTGCATGAGCTCGTCCAGGAACGGCTCGTAGATCGGCGAACGCCCCCCACGGAGCAGGTCGACCTTCTCCTGGTTGAGGTCGACACACGTGACCTCATGCCCGAGATAGGCCAGGCAGATGCCGGTGGTGAGGCCGACGTAACCCGTTCCCACGACGCATACCTTCACCGGCCGATGATACACAGTCGTGACCTGCGGGCCCGCTGTCGATGTCCACAGGCCGGGGCAAAGCGGGCACGTGCGGCAGTCCGCTTCCGGACCGTCGCGGGCGGCCCACCCGTGCGGGCCGCCCGCGGACTCCGGCTACGACCGCGGCTGGAAGATCCCGAAGTGGTTGCCCTCGGGGTCGGTGATGTTCGCGAACACGAGCCCGTCGTCCGTCGTCGTCGGCGGCACCAGCACCTTGCCGCCGGCCGCCTCGGCCCGCCCGCACACCCCGGGCACGTCCTCCACGACGACGCAGAACACCGCGTGTGCCGGCTGCCCGACCGCCAGCCCGCCCTTGATGGACTGCTCGTCCGGGGTGGTGATCATCTGGTACGCCTCGTCGTCGGCGAACGTCCAGCCGAACAGGTCCCCGTAGAACCGGTGGGCGGCCTGTGCGTCACTGACGCCGATCTGGAACCAGCCGATGCCGTTCATGGCGCTCCTTGGTTGGTGGTGGCGGGGTGGTTCCCGGCCATCTGGAGCTCACTCTGTGCCTGTCCCGCGACACCGTCCTGTCGGGGTTTTCCTGGTCGTCCAGCCCGTCAGGCGGCAATGGCAACCCGAGTCACGAGATGCCCGGGGACGTCGATCGCGCAATCCGGCAGCGGCCGGCGATCGGCCACCTCCAGGGTCGCGGACACGTCATGGATCCGGTCGACGCGGAACGACCGCATCCCCTCCCGCAGCCGGCACCACGCCAGCAGATACCACCCGTGCGGCCCACCCAGATAGCCGGCCGGCTCGATCAGCCGCCGGGTGGTGACGCCGAACCGGTCGGCATAGGCGATGTCGAGGACGCGCCCGGTGGTGAACGCCTCCACGACGGTGGGGGAGACCGGTGCCGGGCCGGGGTCGGCGCCGTGGACCAGGTGGATCCGGCCGGCGAGCTCCTCGGCGCGGCGGACGTCGGCGGCGGGCATGACGGCCAGGAGCTTGTGCAGGGCCGTGCGGGCGGCGTCGTGGAACGGTGTGCCGTCGAGCCGGTGCAGGGCGACCGCGATCGCGACCGCCTCGGCCGGGGTCATGTTGAGCGGTGGGAGGGTCCGGGAGCGGTCCAGCGCATAGCCGCCGGTGCGGCCGAGTGCGACCCAGATCGGCACGCCGGACTCCTGCAGGGCGCCGATGTCGCGCTCGATGGTGCGGGTCGAGACCTCGAAGCGGGTGGCGAGCCAGCGGGCGCTGCGGGGCCGGGGCGCCACCGCGCGCAGCTCCTCGACCAGCGCATACAACCGATCCGTCCGATTCACGCGGCCAGACTAACCACGGGGTACGACAAGAAACGGTCGAGCCAGGTCTACCACCTGTGCTCCAGCCCGCACCCGTCCGTAAAGGGGCCGGTCGGCCGTAGGGTCGGTGCCGTGACGGGTGTGTGGCAGGCGATGACGGTCAGGCCGCACCGGTTCCTGCTGTCGCGCTGGCCGTTGCGGTGCGTGCTGTACCTGGTGAGCAGCGTCGTCGTCGGGGTCGCCCTGCTGGTAGCGCTGCTGCTGGGGGTGGTGTTCCCGCCGGCGGTGGTGTTCCTGGGCCTGCCGGTCGGCGCGGTGGAGCGGCGGCGGCTGCGCATCCTCGACCCGGCGCCGGTGCCCAGCCCGCATCCGGTGCCGCCGCCGGGGCTCGGTGGGTGGCTGCGGGCGCGGCTGGGGGAGGGCGCGACGTGGCGGGAGCTCGGCTACGTGCTGACACTGTCGTCGGTGCTGCTGCTCGTCGACCTGATCGGTCTCGGCATCCTCGTCGACTGCCTGATCGTGATGGCGGCGCCGGTGCTCGTCGCCGCCGGGGTGCCGTTGCAGTTCGGCGACCTGGTCATCGACACCCATGGCGAGGCGCTCGCGGCGGCGGCGGTCGCGCTGCTGGTGGTGCTGGTCGGGCTGTACGCGTTGAGCGCCGTCGCGGCGACCCAGGCGGCCTTCGCCCGGTGGCTGCTCGCGCCGCGCGACGCCGAGCTCAACCGCCGGGTCGAGGAGCTGGCCCGGTCGCGGGGGCGGCTGCTCAACGCGTTCGAGGCGGAGCGGCGCAGGATCGAACGGGACCTGCACGACGGCGCCCAGCAGCATCTCGTGCTGCTGGCGATGACGCTCGGGCTGGCCCGGCTGGAGCTGGACGGGGACGGCGGGACGGGCCGGGGCAAGCAGCTGCTCGACGACGCGCAACGGCAGGCCCGGCAGGCCCTGGCCGCGATCCGGGAGCTGATCCACGGCATCCACCCGCAGGTGCTCACCGACCTCGGGCTCCCGGCCGCCGTCGGGGAGCTCGCCGAACGCTGCCAGGTGCCCGTCGAGATCGACCTGCCGCTGCCGGGCCGGCTGCCGGCGACGGTGGAGACGACCGCGTACTTCGTGGTGTGCGAGGCGCTGACCAACGCGGTCCGGCACGCCCGCGCGTCCCGGGTCACGGTCAGCGGCCGGCTGACCGGGCGGCAGCTGACGCTGACGGTCACCGACGACGGCGACGGCGGCGCCGACCCGGCCGCGGGCACCGGGCTGCGCGGGCTCGCCGACCGGACCGCGGTCATGGACGGCACGTTCACCGTCACCAGCCCGGCCGGCGGCCCGACGACGCTGCGCGTGGACCTGCCGTGCGGCTAAGGTCAGCCGGCATGAGGATCGTGCTCGCCGACGACGCCGTCCTGCTGCGGGAGGGGCTGGCCAGCCTCCTGGAGCGGTTCGGGCACACCGTCGCCGCCGCGGTCGGTGACGCCGGGGCGCTGCTCGCGGCCGCCGCCGAGCACCGGCCCGATCTCGTCATCACCGACGTGCGGATGCCGCCGACGCACACGGACGAGGGGTTGCGGGCGGCGCTGACCCTGCGCGCCGGCGACCCGCAGCCGGCGGTGCTGGTGCTGTCGCAGTACACGGCGACCGCGTATGCGGCGGAGCTCCTCGCGCCGGCCGGCCGGGCCGGTGTCGGCTACCTGTTGAAGGACCGGGTCGGTGACATCACCGAGTTCGCCGACGCGGTCACGCGGGTCGGCGCGGGGGAGACCGTCATCGACCCCGACGTGGTGCGGCAGCTGCTGACGCGGCAGCGCGCCGCGGATCCCCTCGCCCGGCTCACGCCCCGCGAGCGCGAGGTCCTCGGGCTGATGGCGGAGGGACGGTCCAACGCGTGGATCGCCCGCGCGCTGCTGGTCGGCGACGCCGCCGTCGCCAAGCACATCGGCAACATCTTCGCCAAGCTCGACCTGCCCGGCCCCGACGACGGTCACCGCCGGGTCCTGGCCGTCCTCACCTACCTGCGAGCGTAGGAGCGAGGCCGGTGAGCGCCGCGGACAACGCCCACAGCCGGGAGGCGTCGGCCGGGTCGGGGCGGAACGGGGTGACGGCGCAGTCGTCGCAGTGCCGGCCGGCGGCCGTGATCGAAGTCGCCGCCCACACCTGTGTCGCCGCGCCCTGCGCCGGGGTCTTGAAGTACGCCGCGGCCCGTCCGGCCTCGTCGATCCAACCGGCGGCGAGCATCTCCGCCCGGGTCAGGTGCCGCTGCAGTGGAGTGAGGATGGCGCCGGGGTGGGTGGAGCTCGCCCGTACCCCCGCCGAACGACCGAACTCGTCGAGCTGCGCGGCGAACAGGGCGTTGGCGGCCTTCGACTGGGCATACGCCTGCCATTTGTCGTAGCCGGTGGTGAAGTGCGGGTCGTCCCAGCGGATCGGGGCGTCCGGCGCGGCGCTCGAGGACACGACGACCACGCGCGCGTCCCGGCCGCGCAGCAGCGCCGGCCACAGGTGGTGCACGAGCGCGAAGTGGCCGAGGTGGTTGACCGCGAGCTGCGCCTCCCAGCCGGGTCCGACGCGGGTGAGCGGGCACGCCATGATCCCGGCGTTGGCGATGAGGATGTCCACGGCGTCGAACCCGGCGGCGAACTCGCGCACCTGCTCCAGGTCGGCGAGGTCGAGCCGGCGCACCTCGAGGCCGTCGACCAGGGACGCGGAGCGGGCGCCGGCGACCACGCGGGCGCCGGCGCGGGCGAGGGCCCGGCAGGTCTCCAGGCCGATGCCGGACGTGCCGCCGGTGACGATCGCGGTCCGGCCGGTCAGGTCGACGCCGCGCAGGACGTCGTCAGCGGTGGGATGGGTCATGCCGCGGACGGTATTTCCTAGACCACGGTCTAGGTCAACGGCGTTACCCTGCCTGCATGACGGCCCTCAGTATCGGCCAGGTCGCCGAACGCACCGGCCTGAGCGTGCACACGCTGCGGATGTACGAGCGGGAGGGGCTCTTCACCACCGAGGTGCACCGCAACCCGAAGAACCGGCGGGTGTACGGCCAGGCCGACCTGGACTGGCTGGAGGTGTGCACGAAGCTCCGCGCGTCGGGCATGCCGCTGGAGGTGATCCGGCGGTTCGTGGACCTGGTCCGGAAGGGGCCGGGCAACGAGGCCGAGCGGCTGGAGCTGCTGCGGGCGCACCAGTGTCGGATCGAGCGGAAGATGGCCGAGCTCAACGACTGTCTTGACCTGATCGCGGGCAAGGTGGAGACGTATCAACGGCACGTCGAGGCCGGCACCGCCACCGACCTGTGGACGGGAATTGGGCCCCCCGGATGAACCTTTGGACTCAGGCGTCAGGACGGCCGGGTTCCTAGCGTGGAAGGTGGTCAATCCCCTTCCCCGCCAGGAGGAACATCATGTCCAGATTCAGGCGCACGGTCGGTGTCCTCGCCGTCGTGCTCGCCGGTGTCACCGTCACCGCCGTGAACTTCGCCGACGCGGCGACCACCGTGACCGTGCAGGCCGAGGCGTTCGCCGCGCAGTCAGGCGTCCAGGTCGAGACGACCGTCGACACCGGCGGCGGGCAGAACGTCGCGTACCTCGCCAACGGTGACTGGATGCGGTTCGACGGCGTCGACCTCGGCCCCGCCGGCACGCTGACCGCCGCGGCCCGGGTCGCGTCCGCGGTCGGCAACGGCACCGTCGAGCTGCGGACCGGGTCGGTGAGCGGGCCGCTGCTCGCCCAGTTCCCGGTCGCGGCGACCGGCGGCTGGCAGGCGTGGACGACGCTGTCCGCGACCGGCACCCATCAGACCGCGGGGGCGCAGTCGGTGTTCGCGGTGCTGCGCAGCCCGGGTGGCGGCGACTTCGTGAACATCAACTGGTTCTCCTTCAGCGACGGCGGCGGTGGTACCCCGTCCGCCACGCCGTCAGGCACCGGCTGGGTGAACGTCGACCAGGCGAAGTGGAACGCGCAGCTCGCCGCGTTCAACGCGATGCCCATGGACCCCGCGCCCGCCAACGCGGTCCGGGTGCCGGAGTTCAACGCGTCGTGCACCTACAGCCACTCGCGCAAGGACGACCCGATCGTCTTCCCGGGCCTGCCCGGCGCGTCGCACATGCACAGCTTCATCGGCAACCGCAGCACCGACGCGAACAGCACCGCCGACACGCTGCTGGCCAACGCCGGCACCAGTTGCGCGCCGGCGCCGGACCTGTCCGCGTACTGGGTGCCGACGCTGTACGAGCACGGCGTGGCGGTCGAGCCGAAGGCCGTCGTCGTCTACTACGGCTCGCGCCTCACCGACTCCAGCCGGACGGTGCCGTTCCCGCAGGGGTTCCGGATGATCGCCGGCGACGCGAAGCTGCAGGCGCCGACCCCGGCCGGCACGGTCAACCAGTTCTACTGCGCGGGGCCCGGCGGCGAGATCGGGCGCAGCGCCGACGGCAACTGGCCACGGTGCGCACCGGGCGCCTCACTGCTGTTCCAGCTGGTGTTCCAGGACTGCTGGGACGGCGTGCACCTGGACAGCCCGACGCACAAGGGGCACGTCGCCTACACCTACGACGGGACGTGCTCCGGTGCGTTCCCGGTGGCGATCCCGTCGGTGTCGTTCGTCATCGCGTACCCGACGCCCGGCTCCGCCGACGGGTTCACGCTGTCGTCGGGGATGGCCTCGTCGTTCCACGGTGACTCGTTCCTCGCCTGGGACAACGCGGCGCAGGGGCACCGGGTGAAGAACTGCATCGTCCAGAAGGCGAAGTGCAACACCGCCGGGACGTTCTGACCCGTCAGCGCAGCTGGATCTGGTTGACGTCGGGGGCCGGTCCCTCGTCGTTGAAGAACCGGATCCAGCTGGTGCCGGCGGGCAGGTGCACCCGGATCGACACGGTGGCGGGGATGAGCCAGTCCCGGGCACCGCTCAGGGTCAGGGTCTGCGCGGGCCCGTCGTCGACGGCGACGCGGAGCGTGCGGGTCTCGGCCGTCTCGTAGGTGACGGTCATCGTCCGCTCGCCGGCGGTGGTCACGCCGGCGACCCGGATCGCCAGGGTGTTCGGCCCGCCGATGTAGCCGACCCGGCTGCCGCCGACGCAGGTGGGGCACTCGATGACGCGGGCGCCGCTGCGCAGGTTGGCCGGGTCGGCCGCGTGCAGCGTGATGACCGCGGCCCCGGACGAGGGCGGGCCGGAGGACGGCCTGGCGGCCGGCGGGGGAGTCGCGGTCGGGGAGGGCTTTTCGGTCGGGGAGGGCGGCGCCGCCGTGCGTGGCAGCGCGGAGGACGGCGCCGGTGGGGGTGTCGCGGCGGTCGCGGCGGGCGGGTCGCCGCGGCCGTCCGGCGCCACGCCACGGCCGTCCGGCAGTCCTCCGCGACCGTCCGGCAGCACGAGCGGCGGCACGAACAGGGCGGTGGCGCCGACCCCGACGGCCAGGGCCGTCCAGCCGAGCCGGCGCGGCCACGCCGTCATCGCCGGCCGGTCCACAGCAGCACGGCCTCCATGCGCCCGCGGACGCCGAGCTTGGTGAAGACGTGGTGCAGGTGGTTCTTCACCGTCTTCTCCGTCAGCAGCAGCCGGTGCGCGATCGCCGCGTTGGACAGCCCCTCGGCCAGGAGGTCCAGGACGTCCTTCTCGCGGCGGGTCAGCCGGAACCGGGTGAGCGTCTCCTCCTGCCGCTGCGTGAGGTCCTCCCGCGACGCCTGCGCGCGGACGGTCCGGGTCGCGACGGCCGCGGCGACCGGTGACAGCCAGCCGTGCCCGGCGGCGACGGCGAGGACCGCCCGGCCCAGCTCGCCCGGATCGAACGCGCCGTGCACGAGGTAGCCGCGGGCGCCGCCGCGCAGCATCCGCCCGATGAGGCCGGGGTCGGCGTCGCTGGTGATGACGAGGACGTCGCTGAGCCGGCTCAGCTCGCCGAGCGCGGACAGCCCGTCGGCGACCGGCATCCGGTGGTCCAGCAGCGTCACGGCCGGCCGTACCTCGCGCGCCCGGGCGACCGCCTCGTGCCCGTCGGCGGCCTCGGCGACCACGTGCACGCCGTCGACGCCGTCGAGGTACCCCCGCAGCGCCGCCCGCACGATCGGGTTGTCATCCACCACAAGAACTGAAATCACGCCGGCACCGTCACTTCCACGGTGGTGCCGCGGCCGGGGGAGGACGCGACGTGCAGGCTCCCGTCGATGGTGTGGGCCCGCTCGTACATGCCGATGAGCCCGAAGTGCTGGGCGGCCCGCAGCTGCGACAGGTCGGCGGGCAGCCCGAAACCGCGGCCGTCGTCGCGGATGCGCAGCTCGAGGCGGCCGGGCGCGCCGCGGACCGCGACACCGACGTGCCGGGCCGACGCGTGCTGGGCGACGTTGTGCAGGGCCTCCTGCAGGATGCGGCACAGTTCGTAGCGCACCGCGACCGGTGGGTCCACGGGCGCCGTGGCGAGCCGGACCGGGATGCCGTACACCTGCGACCACCGCCGGCAGATCTCCTGGACGGTGTCGGCGAAGTCGCTGTCGGGCGCGTCGAGGCGCAGGCCGTCGACGAGCTCGCGGGCCTCCTCGGCGGCCACGGAGGCGCCGCGCGAGACCGTGTCGGCGAGCTGCTCGGCGAGGTCGGGGTGGCGGCGCAGGGACTGGGGCAGCGCGAGGGCGGCGAACGACACGCCGCGCAGGGTCTTGGTGACGGAGTCGTGCAGCTCGCGGGCGAGGCGGGCGCGTTCGGAGGCGGCGGCGGTGCGCTGCGCGGAGGCGACCACCCGCACCGACAGCTCCACGTAGCGGCCCAGCGCCGCGGTGGCGACGGCGGCGCCGGCCGCGGCGAGCACGCAGGCGATCGGGAACGTCAGCACGAACCCGGCGAGCCGCGGGTCGGCGCCGGCGGGCAGGACGGCGGCGGCGACGAGGTAGCCGAGCGCGGTGTGCGCCGCGGCGAGCGGCAGCGCCCACATCCCGGCGAGGACCCCGGCGAGCGCGGACGCGCCGACGGCGCAGCAGTAGAAGGTGACCCCGCCGCCGTCGAGCGCGAGGACGCCGAGGACGGCGGCGGTGTCGGCGGCGAGGACGGGCACCGGGTGGCGCGCGACGTGCGGGTGGCGGGACAGCACGGCGAGCCCGGCGAGGGTGGTGCCGGCGACGACGGCCAGGGCCGCGAGGAGCGGGCGGGGGTCGGCGACCAGCCGGAGCCCGACGGCGCCGGCGGTCAGCGTGGCGGCGGCCCGGGCGAGCAGCACCGCACGTCCCAGGGCGGCCGGTGCCACGACCCTGTCGACATGCTGCCCCACGGGCGGGACTCTACGCGGTTCGGAGCTGGTCACATAGACAGCAGTCGGCGCCCCGCCCGGGCAGGGCGGGGCGCCGACCGGAGCGTTCGTTACGGCAGGACGTAGTTCTCGTTGAGCGCCGCGCCGCGTTCCGGCTTGTACTGGTCGAAACCGCGCGGGTTGCACTGCAGGCCACCGTTGATGCAGTGGGTGGTCAGCGCGGCCAGGGTCGGCGGGTCCCAGGCGTTGTACACGTCGTAGTGGAAGGAGTAGCCGCGGCCGCTGGAGAACGCCACGTTCGCCATGTTGCCGCTGACCGGCCACGCCATCTTGAACTCGATCATGTTGACGGCGACCGGGTGCGACGACGGGCAGACGCCGACGACCGGGTAGGCCATGTGCGCCTTGTGGTCCGGCGAGTCGAGGTGCCGGCCGTCCCAGCAGCTGGGGGCCTGGAACCGGACGTTGAGCTGGCTGCCCGGCGTGCAGTTCGCGGGGATGTCCCACTGCCGGGTCAGGTCACCGCACTCGAAGCCCTCGACCGCGCCGGGGTGGTTCTTGAACTGGTCGAGCGTCGAGGACGGGCTGCCCACGACGTACCGCAGGCCGGCCGGCATCGGCCGGACGCTGCGCCAGTCGAGCACGCCGCTCTTGTAGTAGATGACCTGGCGGTCGACCGGCTGCACGGCGACGCCGTTGTTGAGCAGGGTCGGCATCCAGTACGCCGTCTTGTCACCGGGCGTGATGCAGGCGGTGCCACCGGCCTGCAGCGACGACAGGGTCGTGTTGGCGTTGGTGGTGGTGTTGCCCATGAAGGTGTGCGAGTGCGAGGCGCCCGGCAGCCCGAAGAAGACGATCGGGTCGTCGGGGAGGTTGCTGCGGCTCACGGCGCAGTTCGCCTGGAACTCGTGGTGGGTCGTCGGCGGGTTCGTCGCCGGCGGGGTCGCCGTGGACGGGGTGACGCCGGTGACCGGGTTCGGCGCCATGACCCAGCCCGGGCCGTCGGTCGCCGGCGGGGTGCCGGTCGAGGTGCCGTAGACCTTGAACTCCCACAGCGAGTAGCCGTAGCCGGTGCCGCGCTGCGTGCCGTACATGCGCACGTAGCGGCCGGAGCCGTTGACGTTGAGCGTCTGCGTGCCGCCGGTGCCGGTGGTGGTGCTGTAGATGCTGGTCCAGGCGTTGCCGTCGGGCGAGGTCTGGATCTGGAACGCCTTGCCGTACGCGTTCTCCCACTGCAGGACGACCTGGGAGATGGTCGCGGTGGTGCCGAGGTCGACCCGCAGCCACTGCGGGTCGCTCCACTGGCTGCCCCAGCGGGTGCCGGGGTTGTTGTCGAACGCGCCGGCGGGCGGTGACTCGCCGAGCTCCTGCGAGGACGCGAGGGCCGGCTTGTTGAGCGAGAGCAGGGTGGCGTCGGCGGCGTCGGCGGAGGTGAGCTGGATCGCGCCGACCACCATCGATGCGACCACTGCGGTGGTGACCCCGATGGGGGCCAGGATTCTTCTGAGCCGTCTTGTACTCATGGAGCTCCCAGGGTGTGGGCGGGCGCCGGCGCCGGTCCGTGGTGCGCGACGGCGTGCGGCGGTCACACGCGTCGCCGGTGCCGGCGGAGGAACCAGTGGCGGGGAAGCGCCCGTTGGAGAGCGCTCTCCCAAATGTTGCGCCCGCATAGCCGGTCCGTCAATACGTGGCGACGTCCTGCCGGTGCGAAGCCGGACATTCCAGGCGTTGCTCAGCGGAACTTAAGGCGAAAACGGAGAGCGCTCTCCAGTCGATCGCGCGTGTCATCCGGTTTGTGCCTACATAGCGTGGTTTGACTGATACTCTCCGTGCACGCGCTACCGGACCGGAGGACGAGGCCATGCGGCGAGAGACCCCGCGCATCCTGCACGTCACCGAGTCGATGGGCGGCGGCACCGCCGCCGCGATCGTGGAGTTCGTCCGCTCGACCCCCCAGTTCGAGCATCACCTGCTGTTCCGCCGGCGGGCCGGCAGTGACCTCCCGGTCCGGCACGAGGACCTGTTCGCCGGCAGCCGCGACGCCGGCCGTGGCCCGGTCCGGCTCGCCCGGGCGCTGCGCGAGACGCTGCCCGCCGTCGCGCCGCGCATCGTGCACCTGCACGCCGCCTGGGCCGGGCTGGTCGGGCGGACCGTCGTGCGGGCCGGCGCCGCGGCCGGGCCCGCGATCCTCTACACGCCGCACTGCTTCGGCTTCGAACGCACCGGCGGGCCGGCGCCGGTCAACCGCGTGCTGCGGGCCGCGGAGCGGGCCGTGGCCGCCTCCACGGACCTGGCCGTCTGCGGCAGCCCCCGGGAGGCGGACCTGGCCCGGGCCCTGGGCATGCCCGCGGTCGTCGTGCCCAACACCACCCGGGTCCGCACGGCCCGGCCCGACCGCCGCCACGACGGGTCGATCGTCACCGTCGGGCGGGTCCGCGCGCAGAAGGACCCGGCGTTCCTGCTGCGGGTCAAGGCGCTGCTCGACCGCGACCACCCGGGCACGCGGTGGACCTGGGTCGGTGGCGGCGACCCGCGGGCCGAGGCCGCCCTGCGCGCCGCCGGGGTCCGGGTGACCGGCTGGCGGTCACCCGCGGAGGTGCGCAACCACCTCGCCGCCGCCGACGTGTACCTGCACACCGCGGCCTGGGAGAGCTGCCCGCTGCCGCTGCTGGAGGCGGCCGCGGCCGGGCTGCCGCTGGTCGCCCGCAGCATCCCCGCGCTGGACTCCCTCGGCCTCGACCCGGACCTCGGCACCACCGAGGCGGTCGCCGCCGAGCTCGCCACGGTGCTCACCACCGGCCGGCCCGGCCGGCCCCGGCTGCAGGAGGCGTTCGCGGCCCGGCACACCCCGCAGGCGCAGGCCGCCGCGCTCGCCGCCGCCTACGCCCGCGTGCTGGGACCGATCCCGGCGCCACCGCTCACGCGCGTGGGCTGAACGCGCGTCCCGGCGCCGGTGCACATCGTTGTAGAACCATCACGTCTCCACGGAGGTGGCCCTTGAGCGTCACGGTCAGCGTCATCGTGCCCGTCCACGGCACCGCCCGGCACGCCGGGCGGGCCGTCGGCTCGGTCCTCGCCACCCACGTCCCCGAGGGGGTCGTCGTCGACCTCGTCGTGGTCGACGACGCGTCCACCTTCGACGTGGATTCGCTGGTGCGGGACGCGCCGCTGCCGGTCCGCGTGGTGCGGCACGACGTGCCCCGCGGGCCGTCGGCCGCCCGCAACACCGGGCTGGCCGCCGCCACCGGCGACTACGTCTGGTTCGTCGGCGCCGACGACTGGGTCGACCCCGGGCTCCTCGCCGCCCTCACCGACGCCGCGCCGGACGCGGACATCGTCGTGGCCGGCACGGTCCCGGTGACCGAGGACGGCGTCACCGGCCCGCCGCTGCCACGCCGCGCCACCGGCACCGTCTGGACCGGCCCGCAGGCCGTCGAGGAGTTCCTGCGACAGCGGATCCGCGCGGGCGTCACCAACAAGCTCGTCCGCCGCGACCTCTTCGACGGGCTCTCCTTCCCGCTCGGCCCGCGGCACGAGGACGTCGCCGTCATGGCGTGGCTGCTGCTGCGGGCGCGGGCCGTCGCGTACGTCCCCGCCCCCGGGTACTTCCACCTCCGGCGGCCCGTCTCCGGCTACAACCCGCGGGTCGCGGACCGGGCCGCCGCCGTCGACGAGGCGCTGTTCGTCCTGTCCGGGGCCGGTTCGCCGGCCGCGCGGCTGCGCTTCCGGCTGCGCGCCGGCGTCCTCGCCGTCGCCGGCGCCGCGGCCCGCTCGACGGCGGGTGAGCTGTCCGTCGACGCGTGGCAGGCGGTCCGCACCGCCCGCCTGGCCGTGCGCCCCGGCGACGCCTGGTCGGCGCTGCGGCACCGGCAGCCGGGGCTCGCGGCGGGCGTGCTGCTCATCCGGCTGGCCCCGGCGCTGTACATCCGGCTCTACCGGGCCGCCCGCGCCGTGCCGCCGCGGTCCGGGCCGGTCGCCGTCCTCGCCGGGGCCGGCCGTGCCTGAGCCCGCCGTCACCTGTGTCGTGCCGACCCACGACCGGCCGGAGCTCCTCCCGCGGGCGCTGCGCTCGGTGCTGGCGCAGACCCGGCCGCCGGACTCGGTGATCGTCGTGGACGACACCGGCTCCGCCGGTCCCGTCGTGGCGGAGTTCGACGGCCGGGTGCGATACGTGCGGTCCTGGTCCAGCACCGCCGGCGCCTCCCGCAACCTGGGCGCGGCCCGCGCCGGGACGCCGCTGCTCGCGTTCCTCGACGACGACGACACCTGGCACCCCACGTTTCTGGACCGGTGCGTCGCCGAACTGGCGGAGTCCACAGTGGACTTCGCGGCGGCGTGGACGTGGCGCTGCCGCGCCGGGCACCGTCGGCCCGGCGGATCGCTGCCACCGGCCGCCGTCCCCGCCGACTGGCTGCACCGCAACCCCGGCCTCACCGGCAGCAACTTCGTCGTGCGCGCCGAGGCGTTCGGGCGGCTCGGCGGGTTCGACGCCGCGCTGCCGGTCAACAGCGACCTCGACCTGTTCGTCCGGGCCCTCGACCTCGGGCTGCGATACGCGGTCGTGCCGGAGCGGCTCGTCGTGCAGTACCGCAACCTCTCCTCCCGCGGGCCGCGGCGGGCCTCCGGGCTGGCCGGCTACCGCCACAAGTACCGCGACCGGCTCACCGTCGGGCAGCGCCGCTTCCTGCGCCGAGAGCAGTACCTCGCGCTGAGGTTCCCCGACCAGCCGCACCGCCGGCGGCTCGCGTACGCACTGCTCGGCTGGCTCAACGCCACCCCGCGGCAGTGCGTCGACGTGGTGTGGCACCGGCTCAACGGCACGGCCCTGCACTCCGACTGAGGGATCACAGCCGCTCGGGTGCGGCGATCCCCAGCAGCCCGAGGCCGGTCGACAGGGTCCGCGCGGTCAGCGCGCACAACGCCACCCGGTTGTCCCGGACCGGCTGCGGCGCCTTGAGCACCGGGCACCGCTCGTAGAAGGCCGTCATGGTCTGTGCGAGGTCGTAGAGGTACGTGCACAGCCGGTGCGGTTCGCAGTCCCGGGCCACCGCGGCGAGCACGTCGCCGAACGCGTCGAGCCGCAGGACGAGGGCCCGCTCGACGTCTTCGAGGGGCGCGTCCGCCGTCACGGTCCCGCCGGCACCGGCCTTCGCCAGGATCGACCGCAGCCGGGCGTGCGCGTACTGCAGGTACACGCCGGTGTTGCCGGTGAGCGCCATCATCCGGTCCGGGTCGTACAGGTAGTCGCGGGTCCGGCTGGTGGCCAGGTCGGCGTACTTCACCGCGCCGATCCCGACGTCCCGGCCCCGCGAGGCGAGCTCGTCCGGGCCGAGCGCCGGGTTCTTCGCCGCGACGACCGCGGTGGCCCGCGCGACCGCCTCGGCGAGCAGCCCGACGAGCGGGGCGGTGTCACCGGACCGGGTCTTGAACGGCCGGCCGTCCGCGCCCAGCACCATCCCGAACGCGGCGTGCACCGCCTCGACCTCCGGCGGCAGCCAGCCGGCCCGCCGCGCGGCGTCGAACACCATCCGGAAGTGCGGCGCCTGCCGCGCGTCGACGACGTAGACGATCCGGTCGGCCCGCAACGTCGTGACCCGGTGCCGGACCGCGGCCAGGTCGGTGGCCGGGTAACCGAAACCGCCGTCACTCTTGCGCACGATCAGCGGCGCCGTGCCGGGTTCGTCGCCGAACACGCAGAGGGCACCGTCGCTGATCCGGGCGACGCCGAGCCGCTCCAGGTCCTCGGCGACACCGGCCAGCATCGGGTTGTAGCCGCTCTCACCGGCGATGTCGGCCCCGGTCAGCAGGACGCCGAGCCGGTCGTACACGTCGGAGAAGTACCGCGTCGACTCCTCCACCATCGCCCGCCACGCGGCGAGGCTGTCCGGGTCGCCGCCCTGCAGCGCCACGACCCGCCGCCGGCTGCGGTCGGCGAACGCCGGGTCGCTCTGGAAGAGCGCATAGGCCGTCTTGTACCGCACCGTCAGCGCCGACTGATCCGACGGGTGCTCCGCCAGGTGCTGGATGAGCATCCCGTACTGCGTGCCCCAGTCGCCGATGTGGTTCTGCCGCACGACGGTGCCGCCGAGGTGGCCCAGGACCCGGACGAGGGCGTCGCCGATGATCGTCGAGCGGAGGTGCCCGACGTGCATCTCCTTCGCCACGTTCGGGTGCGAGTAGTCCAGCACGGTCCGCCCGCCCGCCTCCGGCAGGCCCACCCCGAGCCGCGGGTCGGCGAGCCGGGCCGCGACCCGTCCGAGCAGTGCCGGGCCGCTCAGGGTGAGGTTGAGGAACCCCGGACCGGCGACCCGCGCGTCCGCGACCGGAGCGCCGCCGTGCAGGTGCCCGGCGACCTCGGCGGCGAGCTGCCGGGGGTCGCGCCGCAGCGACCGGGCCAGCCCGAGCACGCCGTCGACCTGCAGGTCGGCGTGCTCCGAGAGGCGGATCTGCGGGTCGAACCCCGCGGGAGCGCCGGGCAGGGCGGCGGTGATCCGGTCGGCGAGCGAGACGGCGAACGACGGCACGACCATCGTGGGACTCCAGACGGATGACGAGACGGGACGGACGGCGGTGTGGTCACCGTCGTCGTCGCGAAACCGCCGTCGTCGTCGCAGTCATGGTCCGGTAAGGCTACCCGGGGACCAGGGGCGGCCGGCAACCGAATTCCAGTAGGGTCGGCCGCATCTTCTCGCGACGGGCCAGGCTGAGCATGCTGACGGTCGCCATCGGCCTGGTGACGGTCGGTGTGCCACCGCTGCTGCTGCCACGCGACCACGGCCCGGCCGCCGCGCCGCCGTCCGTGCCGACATCTGTGCCGCCGTCCGTGCCGTCTGCGTCACCGTCCGCACCGGCCTCGGGTGCGTCGCCGTCCGTGGGACCGCTGCCGTGCGGGACCGGTGGGAGCAGCCGACCGGCGTGCACCGTCTACGGCGCCGCCGTCGGCACCGGCTGGACGGTGCAGAGCACCGGGGTGAAGGTGGTCACCAACGGCGTCGTGCCCGGCACCGACCAGGTCGCGCTGCGGGTCGAGCCGAAGGAGAAGACCGCCGCCGTCACCCTCGTCGCGGCCGGGCCGGTCGCCGCGACCCGCCTCACGTTCCGCGTCTACGGCGGCCGGGTCCACGGCACCGTCCTGCGGGTCACGGTGTCCGCGACGACGGCACCGGCGGGGACGGCACCGGTCGTGCTCACCGCCCCGGTCGACGTGTGGACGCCGTTCGACCTCGACCTGCGCGAGCTCGCGCCCGGGCAGCCGGTGCGCCGCATCGACCTGGTCGTCGCGACCGACATGCTGCCCAACGCGTATCGCTTCTTCGTCGACGACCTGCAGCTGCGCTGATGATCCCCCCGGCCGCCCCCGCCGCCATCGCCCGCGCCGTAGTGCTCGGGCGGGCCGCGATCGCGTCCACCGCCGCGGCCGCGGGGCTGCTGCTCGTCGAGGACTGGTGGCGGATCCTGGCCGTCGTCGCGACCGTCGCCGCCGGTACCGTTGCGGAGGCGAGCGTCCTGACGCGCTGGCCCGCGGTGACCCGCCACCCGTGGCCGGCGCTCGCCGTGGACCTCGCGCTCGCCGTCGCGGTGCTGGTGCTCAGCCGGGGCGGGATGGCGTTCTTCTGCTACGTGGCCGGCTCGGCCGCGCTCGGCGGTGCCCTGCTCGGCCTGCGGGCGCTGCCGCTGTGGGCGGCGCAGGCGGCGCTCGGGTTCACCGCGGCGGCCGCGGTCCTGCGCGCCAACGACCCGCCGCCGGACGTGGCCGCGTTCATCGTCGCGTTCCCGATGGTCAGCGTCCTCGCCGGGATCGGCGCGGCGGCCGCGACCACCGCCCTGCAACGCCACCTGGACCTCGCCGTCGAGGTGATCGGCGCGGCGCAGCGCTCCGCCGCCGCCTCCGAACGCGCCCGCCTCGCCCGGGAGCTGCACGACTCCGTCACCAAGACGCTGCGCGGCGTCTCGTTCGCCGCCCTCGCCCTGCCCCAGTCCCTACGCCGCCACCCGGCCCTCGCCGAGCAGCTCGCCGGCACCGTCTCCCGCGGCGCCGAGGCCGCCGCCCGCGAGGCCCGGCAGCTCCTCGAGGGGCTGCGCATCGACCAGCTCGACCTGGGCTTCGCCGAGACCGTCCGGGTCACCGCCCACGACTGGTCGGACCGCTGGCGGATCCCGGTCCGGGTCGACGCCGAACCGGTCGAACCCGGCGTCGAGGTCCGCTACGAGGTGGTCCGCATTCTCGCCGAGGCGCTGCAGAACGTGGCCCGTCACGCCGGCGCCCGCCGCGTCGACGTCGTCGTCCGGGCCGCCGCCGGCCGCCTGGAGGTCCGGGTCCGCGACGACGGCCGCGGGTTCACCCCCAGGGACCTGGCCGCCCTGCAGGCCGATGGCCACCTCGGCATCGTCGGCATGGCGGAGCGGGCCCGCAACGTCGGCGGTTCCCTGAGAGTGTCGGCGCTGCCCGGCCGCGGCACCGAGATCGTGGCCGTCACCCCCTTGGAGGTCGGTGCGGCGTGACGACATCGGTGCTCATCGTCGACGACAACCCGATCGTGCGGGAGTCGCTGCGCGGCGTGCTCGACCTCAGCGACGACGTGCGGGTCGTGGGGGAGGCCGGCAACGGCCGCGACGCGCTCACCCTCGCGCTGCGGCACCGGCCCGACGTGACCCTCCTGGACTACCGCATGCCGATCGCTGACGGGCTGTCCATCGTGGACGAACTGGCCCGGCACACCGTGGTGCTCGCCCTCACCAGCGACGCGAGCCCCGACGTGATCGCCTCGATGCTGCGCGGCGGCGCCCGCGGCTACCTGGTGCACGGCCACTTCGACCCGCCGGACCTGCTCCGCGCGGTCCTCGCCGTCGCGGCGGGGCAGGGCTGGCTGTCGCCGGTCGCCGCGTCCGTGGCCACCTCCGCGCTGCGCGAGCAGGGTTCCCGCCGGGTGGCCCGGGACGGCTTCGGCCTCACCGACCGCGAACGTGACGTCCTGGACCTGCTCTGCGACGGGCTGTCCAACGCGGCGATCGCCGAGCGGCTGCGGCTCACCGAGAAGACGGTGAAGAACCACCTGTACAACGCGTTCGCCAAGCTCCAGGTCGGCAGCCGCACCGAGGCGGTGGTCCGGTGGAGCGCTGGGACTTTCGACTCATGACCGCCGAGGTGGGGCGGCCATAGGTTCGGCGGTGGGTGGCACCGTCGATCCGAAAGGCACCACAACCGTGCGCAGTCGTTCAGTGTTCCTGTTGGCAGTCGGGCTGTTCCTCACGGCCTGCGATCCGAACCAGGGGCCGGTTGTGATCTCCCAACCGGCGCCGTCGTCGTCGGCCGCGCCGTCCCAGCCGGCACCGCCGGCGCCGTCCTCGGCGGCACCGCCCGCGTCGCCTGTCCCGACCGCGACCGCGTCGCCGGTCAAGACGTTCACCGACAAGCCGCCGCAGGCGCAGTACCGCGAGTTCCACGCCAACTGCACCGAGACGCACCGGCTCAGCGACGACCCGATCGTCTTCCCCGGGCTGGCCGGCGCCGCCCACAACCACACGTTCGTCGGCAACCCCGCCTCGAACGCGACCTCCACACCGCAGACCCTGCTGCGCGGGAAGACGTCCTGCGAGGACACGCTCGACGCGTCGTCGTACTGGTTCCCGACCCTGACGCAGAACGGCGCCGTGGTGAAACCGGAGAAGGTGACCATCTACTACAAGTCCGGAGTCAAGGACTACCGGACGGTGCAGCCGTTCCCGGCCGGGTTCCGGCTCATCGTCGGCGACATGAAGTTGCAGGACTCCGCGCAGTTCAGCGGTACGTGGAACTGCGGCGACTACCTCGGCAAGGCCATCCCGCCGTCGTGCCCCGCGGGGTCGTCGCTCATCGTGCGGATGCAGGCGCCGAGCTGCTGGGACGGCCGCAGCCTGGACAGCGCGGACCACAAGTCGCACGTGGTGTGGCCGGTGAACGGGGTCTGCCCCGCGGGCAACCCGGTGCCGCTGCCGATGTTCGAGATGAAGGTCCCGTACAAGCTGCCCGGCGGCAACACGTCCGGCCTCGCGTACTCCTCGGGCAACGGCTCGTCGTTCCACTACGACTTCATGAACGGCTGGGACGCCCCCCGCCAGGCGGCCCTCGTCGCCCACTGCATCAACGGCGGCCGCCAGTGCAACGGTTTCGGCGTGGACCAGCACAAGCCCTAATACGGAGTGAGCCCTGACGAGTAGGCCAGGATCACCAGCTGGACCCGGTCCCTGACGCCGACCTTCGCGATGGCCCGCGTGACGTGGGTCTTCGCGGTCAGCGGGCTGATGAACAGCTCCCGCGCGATCTCCTCGTTGGACAGTCCTTCGGCCACCAGGCGGACCACCTCGACCTCCCGCGGGGTCAGGACGGCGAGCCGGTCGGTCTTCGGTGCGGGCCCCGCGGGCCGGTGCGCGAACTGTCCGATGACCCGCGACGTCACGCTCGGCGACAGCAGCGCCTCGCCGGCCGCCACGACCCGGACCGCGCGGCGCAGCTCGTCGGGCTCGACCTCCTTGGTGAGGAAGCCGCTCGCACCGGCCCGCAGCGCCGCGAACACGTGCTCGTCCGTCTCGAACGTGGTGAGGATGACGACCCGGGTGCCGGCGAGGTCGCGGTCCGCCACGATCTGCGCGGTCGCCGCGATCCCGTCCAGGCCCGGCATCCGGATGTCCATCAGCACCACGTCGGGCCGCAGCCGCCGGGCCTCCCGGACCGCCTCGTCGCCGGTGGACGCCTCGCCGACGACGGTGACGTCCCGGGTGCGCCGCAGCAGGCTGCTGAATCCGGCGCGGACCAGGGCCTGGTCGTCGGCGAGCAACACGTGCACGGTCATGCGTCCTCACTTCGTTCCGGGCGCCTGACCCGATGCTGTTCCCCTGATGACCGGCCCGAGACGCTCCGCTGACCGGTCATGCGTCCTCACTCCGTTCCGGGCGCCTGACCCAACACTGCGCTGC
>NZ_BONQ01000059.1 GCF_016862795.1 Dactylosporangium siamense
TGACGGAATTGTCGCGTGCACGGCGAAGCCACCGGCACCGTCCGTCGTCAGCGAGCCGCCCAACGCCTCGACCCGCTCCCGCATCCCGGTCAGCCCGTGCCCTTCCGGCGCGGTGGAGCCCTGGCCGTCGTCGGCGACCGTGACCTCGGTCGTCGGTCCGTAGTGGACGGTGACCGTGACGGTCCGCGCCGCGGCGTGCCGCACGGTGTTGGTGAGCGCCTCACGGACGATGAGGCCGACCGCCGTGCGCACCGGCAGCGCCGCGCCGGCACCCTCGACGTGCAGGTGCGCGTCCAGCCCCGCGGCACGGACCTGCGACACGAGCGCCTCCAGGTCGAGCGGTTCGGCGGTCGGCCGGCGGTCGTCGCGGAGCACCCCGACGAGCGAGGACAGGTCGCCCATCGCCTTGCGCCGCACGTCCTGCGCCACCCGCAGCGCCGCGCGGGCCTCGTCCGGCGCCGTGTCCAGGGCGTCCGCGGCCACGTTGAGGTGCACCCCGACGACCGCGAGGGTGTGCGCCACCGTGTCGTGCACCTCCCGGGCGACCCGCAGCCGCTCCTCGGCGCGCTGCTGCTCGATCTCGGCGTGCTGCTGCTGGAACTCGGCGTGCTGCTGCTGGATGGCCGTGTGCATCCAGCGCCGCCAGTTGCCGATCGCGATCGTCACCGCGAGCGCCGCGATCAGCCACAGCACGTCCGGGCCGACGCCGGCGAGCGCCCGGCTCGCGCTGTGCTGCAGCACCGCCCACTCCAGGGTGAACGCCCACACGGCGTGCACGGCCGCGATCCCGACGACCAGCCGCAGCCGTGGGCGCGGGCCGATGACCACCGACACGTACAGCAGCGTCACCGGCCACAACCAGCCGCCGGTGGTGAGCTCGGCGACCCGCATCGCCACGACGCTGCAGATCCCGGTGACCAGGCCGGTGAGCGGCCACTTGACCTGCGCCCACACCAGCGCCGCGAGCCAGGTCGCGAGGGGCAGTGCCCCGGCGGCGAGGTCGCCCCCGCTGCCGCTGAGCACGGCGATGAACGTGACCGCGGCGAACGCGGCGACCATCTGCGGTTTCGTCATGCCGTCGAACGCTAGGCGTGGCACCGGGCCAGGTCGTCGTCCGCGCGGAGGCACCGTCTCGTACACCATATGGAGTATCAGGCAGCAGGCTGATGTATCCACGGTGCCGTCGTTAGCGTTGCCGCCCATGGAGCACCGCTGCGGCAAGCATGCCGTCCTGGCCAACCCGGCGTCGCGCATCCCGGTCTGGATGGAGTGCGCCGTCCACCGGTACACCGGCTACCAGATCGACCGCCGCTTCGCCGTCGTCGTCGCCCTGGAGTTCTCCTACGAGGAGACCGCGTCATACGAGTGGATCATCGAACACGGCATGCTCTAGCTCGTGTACCCCGGATAGAGCAGCGCCAGCTCGTCCGGATACGTGGCGATCAGCCGCAGCTCGTCGTCGGTCAGCGGCCGTCCCGTCGCCGCGTTGCACAGCTGGACGAGCTTGAACGCCAGGTCCTCGTCCTTGACGTCGACACCGAGGTCGTCCATGACGTGCCGGAAGCCGGCGAGGCCGCCGTACTCGCCGGTGAGCACCAGCCGGCCGTTCCTGGCGTGCCGGTCGGCGGGGAACGGGCCGAGGGTGTCGTCGTCGTACAGCTCGTAGTTGCGATGGTCCTTGAGCGCCCCGTCGGCGTGGATGCCCGACTCGTGCGCGAACGCGTTGACCCCGACGCCCGGCTGGTGCTGCGGCAGCGGCTGGCCGAACGCGTAGGACGCCCAGGCCGCGAACCGGCGCGCCCAGGTCAGGTCGATCGGGTCGCCGATGGCGTTTTCGGGCACGCCGAAGCCGTGCCGCAGCGCCAGGATGGTGGAGATCAGGTCCGCGTTGCCGGACCGCTCGCCGATCCCGTTGACGCACGTGTTGATCCACGCGTCCTGCCCCGCGGCCAGGTCGCCGAACGCGCCCGCGAGGGAGTTGGCGACGGCCATGCCGAGGTCGTTGTGGCAGTGCGTCTCCACCGGCATCCCGGTCGCCGTCGCGAGGGCGGCGAACCGTTCCCCGATCCGGCCGGGGGTGTCGCCGCCGATGGTGTCGCAGTACCGGACCCGGTCGGCACCCGCCGCACGGGCGGCGATCGCGAACTCGGTGAGGAACCCGTCGTCGGTCCGCGACCCGTCCTCGGCGTTGACCCCGACCGTCCGGACGCCGGCCTGCTTCGCCGCCCGCACCGCGGCAACCATCTCCCGGATGACGGCGGCGCGGTCGAGCCGGCCCCGGAACTTCCCCCGCAGCATCTGATCCGACGTCGAGATCGACAGGTTGTAGTGCTCCAGGCCCAGCGGCGCGGCCTTCTCGACGTCGCCCTGGACGGCCCGGCACCAGCCTGACAGCCGCAGGTCGTGGAACGCGCCGGCCTGCTGCAGGGCGAGCTGCGCCCGCACGTACGGCACCTCGTGGAACAGGAACGGGAAGCCGATCTCCGACTGGGCGACACCCAGCTTGGCCAGGTAGAAATTGACCATCGTCTTGCCGAACTTCGACAGCCCGGTCCGAGCGGTCTGGACCCCGTCACGGTTGGTGACGTCGAGGAAGTGAATCTGTGGCATGCCTTCGAGGTTGACCGTACGCCGCATGATGTGTCAATGTTGACGAAAATCAAGTAGGAGGCGCTGGTGGGCAGGTGGATCGGGGCGGACGAGGCGTCCCGGCGGCTCGGTGTGAAACCCGCCACCCTCTATGCGTATGTCAGCCGCGGTGTCCTGGCCCGTCGTAAGGGCGATGACGGCCGGAGCGTGTTCGACTCGGAGGAGATCGAGCGCCTCGCCCTGCGCGGCCGCCCCCGCCACCGCCCCGGCGCCGCGTCGGAGCTGGTGATCGAGTCGGCGGTGACCCTGCTCGGCCCGGACCGCGCGTACTACCGCGGCCGCGACGCCATCGACCTCGCCGCGACGGCCACCTTCGAGGCGGCCGCCACCTGGCTGTGGACCGGCGACCCGGCGGCCGGTGCCGCCGGGTGGGTCGCGGATCCGGTCGCGGTGGCGGCGGCCCGCGCGGCACAGGACCGGCTCCCACCGGGAGTGCTGCCCCTGGAGCGGCTCCAGGTCATCACCACGACGCTCGCCGCCGCCGACCCGGTCCGCCTGACCCTGGACCCGGAGGCGGTCATCCGCACCGGCCGGTCCCTGATCGCCGGCCTCATCGACGCGCTGCCCAACCCGTCCGCCGTCGCCGTTCCCGGCACCGGTGCCGTTCCCGGCGCCGGATCCGCGGTCGGCACCGGATCCGCGGCCGACGGCGGGGGTGCGGCGGGCGGCGGGGGTGCGATCGCGTGGCGGCTGTGGGAGAAGCTTGCCGCGCCCGACGCCGATCCCGCGCTCGCCGACGTGCTGCGGTTCGCGATGGTGCTGCTCGCCGACCATGAGCTGGCCGCGTCGACCCTCGCCGCCAGGGTCGCCGCCTCGGTGCGCGCCGACCCCTATGCCGTCGTCGCGGCCGGCCTCGGCGTCACCAGCGGCGCCCTGCACGGCGGCGCCTCCCTCGGCGTCGAGGCGATGCTCGCCGAGGCCACCGACCCGTCCCTGGCCGGCGCCGTGATGGGCCAGCGGCTCCGCCGCGGCGAACGCATCCCGGGCTTCGGCCACGCCGTCTACAAGTCCGGCGACGCCCGCGCCACGGCGCTCCTCGACCGCATCCGCGCCGCGACCCGTCCCGATCCGTCCGCCTCCGCCCCGCCATCTGCGGACCCGGTCGTCGCGGCGGCCATCGACCCGGTCGCTGCGGCAGTCACCAGTCCGGTCGCCTCGGGGATCACCGGCCCGGTCGCCTCGGGGATCACCGGTCCGGTCGCCTCGGGGATCACCGGTCCGGTCACGTCGGTGGTCACCGGCACGGTCGCTGCCCCGGTCCGCGCCGGCCGGGTCGGCGTGCCGCATCCGGCGCTCGCCGTCGCCGACGCGATCCTCGCCGAGGCGGGCCGCCGCCACCTCCCGCACGTCAACGTCGACTTCGCTCTCGGCCTGCTGACCACCCTCGCCGGCATGCCCCGCGGCGCCGGCGAGGCGATCTTCGCCGTCGCCCGCACCGCGGGCTGGCTCGCCCACGCCATGGAGGAGTACGCCCACCCGACCAGGCTCCGGCTACGCGCCTCGTACACCGGCCCGCTCGCCTGACGCGCTCCTATCGCTCATGATCCCGGAGACCTCGGGCAGTCACAGGTGCGCGAACTCGACCGGATCATGAGCAGTGCGCGGGGTGGCGCTGCCGGTGGTGATGAGCAGGAGCGCGGCGATGTACGTGGTCATGACGACCAGGTCGCGGCCGGGGAAGTCCAGGTCGGCGGCGCCCAGGCCGATCAGCAGATCCGAGAGCAGGAACAGCGCGGCGCCCAGGGCGACCACCCGGGACACGCCCGCCGCGGCGGCGGCCATGGCGCTCAACGCCAGGCTGTACACCAGAATCGGGACACGCAACGCACCCAGTGACGGCCACAGCAGGACGTTGAGCGCCGCCCACAACACGCCGTAGCCGATCGCCGCGGGCAGCAGCAGGGGAGCGCGGCGGCGGAAGGCGAGCAGGAAGCAGATCTGGGTGCCCAGGAAGCAGGCCATGCCCAGCAGGAAGGGCACGGAGCCCGGCACGAGCAGGGCGACGTCGCCCGCGAAGGCGAAGACCAGACCCCACCCGACGAGGACGCTCAGGCCGTGGTCTCGGTCGGGCCGTAGGGACATGCCGGCCTTGCGGTAGAGGTACCAGAGCAGCAACGGGGCAAGGAGCGGCTTGGCGATCCACTGCAACGGGTGCCAGGCCAGCGCGACACCCGTGAGCTCGACAGCGGCGGCGACGGCGAAGAGCCGCAGGGGCAGGCTCATGAGGGCTGCCAGCCGGGGCGGCCGAACACGAAGCGCAGGCGGTCCCGCCAGGTGGACGCCGACCGCACGTCACGCCAGATGTCGCGGTACTCGTGGGTGGCGACGCGCAGGGGGTTGTAGGTGCCGATGTTCTTCGTCAGGCCGTAGCGGACGCGGGCCTGCTCGGGTTCGAACGTGCGGAAGAGGCGGTCCCAGATGATGAGGATGCCGCCGTAGTTGCGGTCCAGGTATTCGGGGTTGGCGCCGTGGTGGACGCGGTGGTGTGACGGGGTGTTGAAGAACCACTCGAGCGGCGGCCACAGGCGGTTGACCCGCTCGCTGTGCAGGAAGAACTGGTAGGCGAGGCTGATCGACTGCTGCAGGAACACCATCCACGGCGGGATGCCCAGCAGGGGCAGGAACAGCCAGAACGGGGTGCTGGTCATCGGGGTCCAGCTCTGCCGCAGCGCCGTGGACAGGTTGAAGAAGACGCTGGAGTGGTGCACGACGTGACCGGCCCAGAAGAGCCGGATCTCGTGGTGCAGGCGGTGGAACCAGTAGTAGGCGAAGTCGTCGGCGAAGAACAGCAGCGCCCAGGTCCACGGGCTGTGCGGGTCGAGCTTCAGCGGGGTGAGGACGTACAGGCCGGCGAAGGCGAGCGCGACGAGGATCTTCCACGGCACGCCGATCACCTGGCTGCCGAGGCCCATGGAGAGGCTGGTGCTGGTGTCGCGGACCTCGTAGCCGCGCTCGTCGTCGTCGGGCAGGAAGCGGTAGGAGATCGCCTCCATGACGATGAGCAGCAGGAACGCGGGCACGGCGTAGAGCACGGCGGGGATCATGCTCGGGTTTCCTTCCGGTCCGATATGGGGGCGGTGAGCAGGGTCTGGGCCTCGGCGAAGGCCTCGGCGGAGGCGCCGGCGGCGATGTGCGCGGCGAGCCGGCGGTGGCCGGCGACGTCGAGCAGCTCGGCGGTGCGCAGGGTGGGCGGGACGTGACCGACGGCGAGCGCGCCGCTGACGAGGCTGTTGAAGGCCAGGAGGTACGCGGTGTTGCCGCTGCCCGCCACGACGGCCCGCCACAGCGCGACGTTCGCCTCGCCCATGCGGTCCAGGTCGGGGGCGGCGGCGGCGAGCGCGTCGACCGAGGCGATGACGGTTTCCTTTGCGGCGGGGGTGCCGCGGAGCGCGCACAACCTGGCCGCGTCGGCTCCCAGGCAGGCACGCATCTCCATCATGTCGCGCACGAGGGTGCTGACCGGCAGGATGTCGCCGCTGGACATCGCAAGGTCGAGGCCGGCGTGCACCCGCCAGTCCAGGACCCTGGTCGCGCCGCCCTGGCTGACCTTGACCAGGCCGAGCTGCTGCAGCCGGCGCAGCGCCTCGCGCACGGCGTGCCGGTTCACCTCGAACGTCGCGGCGAGCTCCCGCTCGCTCGGCAGCGGGGCGTCGGGCGCGTAGGCGCCGCTGAGGACGGCGTCGCGCAGCTGCGCGAAGACGTGGTCGGACACGGAGCTGCGGGGTGCCGGCGTCAATGTCACGCGGCGACTGTCTCACACATCAACTGGTTGGACCAGTCCCGCGTTTCGTGATCCGGTAGACCTTGGGCACCCAGGGGTACGCAAGGTCTACCGGATCACGGGAAAGCTAGTCGGTAAGGCTGTCCACGATCTTCTGGGCCGTCGTGGCGTGTTTGGCGTACGCGCTGGCGAAGGCGCTGCGTTGCACGGCCTGGGCGGCGCCGGTGACGCTCATCGACTGCCAGCCGGAGACCTTCATCAGCTTCGCGTAGAACTTCGCCGACGCGAACGCCGGGTCCATCAGCTGCTCGACCGTGCCCCAGATGCTGACCCGCTGCTGGAAGATGCCGAGCGAGTCGTAGTTGGTCCCGGTGCCCTCATGCGGCAGCTTCAGTGACGCCGGGACCTTCGGATTGGCCAGGTTCTTGAGGTACGTCTCCTGCAGCGCCGTCGCGATCGCCACGACGTACGCCCGCTCGGGCAGGCCCAGCTGCCGGCCGACCTCGATGACGATGTACGCGTTGTTGGTCGCCGCCTGGGTGAGCCCGGCGACCGGCTTCGGGACCAGCGACGCGCCGGGCGCCGAGGCCAGCTCGACCCCGCGGGCCGCGTTGGCCCGGGCGTGTGTCTCGTAGAACTTGGCCGCGTCGAAGGAGGTGTCGTCGGTGACCGCCGCCGGCTCGTTGGGGAAGATCGCCCACGAGACACCGACGCTGATCAATGAGGCGACGAGGCTGACCGCGGCAAGCAACGCCATCCTGCTGAAATGCAGGCGACGTGCGGCAGCGCGCCTACGCCGGGGGGTGGCGCCACGCACCGCGACAGCTTATGGACGCGGCGCCCCGACCGGAAGACGTCTTAACAAAACCTAAGGAACGCTGATCAACCCACGTCGCTTGAGTAGTGGCTCGATCAACGGATCGCGACCGCGGAAGGCCCGATAGACCTCCATCGAGTCGGCGCTGCCGCCCTTGGCGAGCAGGCCGTCACGGAACGTGTCCCCGAGCTCCCGGCGCAGCCCGCCCTGTTCGGTGAGCCAGTCGACGGTGTCGGCGTCGAGCACCTCGCTCCAGATGTAGGAGTAGTAGCCGGCGCTGTACGCGGCGCCACTGAAGATGTGCGCGAAGTACGCGGTCCGGTACCGCGGCGGCACGAACGGCACCGCGACGCCCGCGCGCTCCAGGGCCGCGGCCTCGAAGGCGAGGACGTCGGTGACCGCCGCCGCCTCCTCGACGGTCAGCGTGTGCCAGGCCAGGTCGAGCAGCGTCGCGGCCAGGTACTCCGTGGTCGCGAAGCCCTTGTTGAACTGCTCCGCCGCCTGGAGCCGGTCGACGATCTCCTGAGGGAGCGGCTCACCGGTCCGGTGGTGCGTGGCGTAGTTGGCCAGGACCTCCGGCCAGAGCATCCACACCTCGTTGACCTGCGACGGATACTCGACGAAGTCGCGCGGGACCCGGGTGCCGGCGAACTTCGGGAAGTGCACCTGCGAGAAGAGGGTGTGCAGCGCGTGACCGAACTCGTGGAACAGGGTCCGGACCTCGTCGAGGGTGAGCAGCGTCGGCTCGCCGGCCGGGGCCCGGTTGACGTTGAGGTTGTTGACGACGACCGGGGCCGTGCCGAACAGCCGCGACTGCGGGACGAGGGCGTTGGCCCAGGCACCGCCGCGCTTCGACGGGCGGGTGAAGAAGTCGCCGATGAACAGGCCGAGCGGGCCGCCGTCCCGGTCGAAGACCTCGAAGACGCGGGCGTCGGGGTGATACGCGGGGAGGTCCGGCCGCTCCTCGAACCGGATGCCATACAGCCGGCCGGCGGCGAAGAAGACCCCGTCGCGCAGCACCCGCTCCAGTTCGAACCAGGGCCGCAGCTCCGTCTCGTCGATCGCATAGCGGTCCCGGCGGATCTGCTCGGTGTAGTACGCCCAGTCCCACGGCTCGAGGGGGAACGCCTCGCCGATCGCCTCCTGCAGGTCCTCGGCCTCGATCCGGGCGTTGGCGACCGCGGCCGGGGCCAGCTTCGCCAGCATCTCCTGGACGGCCCCGACGCTGCGGGCGGTGTTGTCGGCGATGTTGTAGGCCGCGTGGTGCTCGAAGCCGAGCAGCCGCGCCCGCTCCGCCCGCAGGCGCACGATGCGCAGCACGGAGGCGGTGGTGTCGTGCTCGCCGCCGCTGGAGCCGCGCCCGACGGAGGCGGTGTGCAGCCGCTCCCGGACCGTCCGGTTGTGCAGCGCGGCCAGGGCCGGCTGGGCGGTCGGCAGGATCAGGTTCAGCGCATAGCCGTCGGCGAGGCCCCGGTCGCGGGCGGCGACCTCGGCCGCGGCGACCGCGTCGGCGGACAGCCCGGCCAGGTCCTCGGCGTCCTGCACGACGACGGCGCTGGCCTTCATCTCGTCGCGGACGTTGTTGCCGAACTCCGTGGCCAGGGCCGCGAGCTCGGCGTTGAGCTCCCGCAGCCGGACGTGCTCCGCCTCGGACAGCCGCGCCCCGGCGCGGACGAACTCGGTGTGATACCGCTCGAGCAGCCAGGCCGCCTCGCCGTCCAGGGCGAGGGTGTCACGCTCGGCGTACAGCTGCTCGATGCGGGCGAAGAGCCGCCGGTCGAGCATGATGGCGTCGCCGTGCGCGGACAGCAGCGGCACCACCTGCGACTCGATCTGCTGCAGGTCGGGGCTGGTGTCGGAGCTGGTGACGTTGAAGAACGCGGCCGACACGCGCTGCAGCACGCGGCCCGAGCGCTCCAGCGCCACCAGGGTGTTCTCGAAGGTCGGCGGCTCGGGCAGGGTGGCGATGGCCTCGACCTCGGCGCGTTGCTCGGCCATGCCCCGCTCGAACGCGGGCAGATAGTGCCCCGTCTCGATGCGGTCGAAGGGCGGCAACTGGTAGGGCAGGTCACTCGCGGCGAAGAACGGGTTGTCCGTAGTCACCTACCGACTGTATCGGGACGTCCGCGCACTGGCCGCCCGTCAGGCCGTGACGGGTTTCCGTCGTCGCGACCGCACGAGGTGGACCAGCGGCACGGTCCAGAACACGGCCTCGACGACCAGCGCCACCCGGACGGTCCACACCATCCAGGGGGTCACGGTCGCCAGGCCCGGCACCGCCAGGGCCGGCACGACCCGCACGGTGTCGTCGTCGGGGACCGCCACCTCGCCCCACTCGCCGGCCCCCGCATACGGCGGGATCGCCGGCCAGAACGGGACGACCTCGACACCGAGGATCTCGCCGGTGAAGGTGGCGCCGAACCGCGACCAGTGGCCGGTGCATTTCGTGGACCGGGTCTCCGGGTGGCCACTGTCCATGACGTAGCAGTGCTCGATCGTCGCCCGCGACGAGTCACCCGGGGCCACGCCGGTGATGGCGAGCCCGCCCACGATCGCCAACCCGCCGATCACCAACCTGTACCACATGGGCTGAAGATAACGGAGCCGGGAAACTCTCGAGGTCCCGCGCGACCGAACCGGGGGCCGGCACCGTGAGCACCGCATGACGGATCGGGACACGGCGTTCGCCGAGTACCTCGCCGCGCGGTCGGGCACGATACGCGGCACGGCGTTCCTGCTGTGCACCGTGGTGTTCCTCGCCCAGGCGAAGGCGGACGAACGCCCGGACGGCGGGGCCAGGTCCCTGGCGGCGCTACCCCTGCCCGAGGACCGGCTCGCCGCCCTCGCGACCGACGAGCGGTTCCACATCAAGGCCTCGTGACGGCGCGAGTCGCCCGGCCCCGTAGGCCAGCCCCGCGCCCAGCGTGTTGATCAGGATGTCGTCGGTGGCGCTGACCCGGCCGAGGTCCAGCACGTACTGCAGCACCTCCACGGTGGCCGAGCCGAGCGCCGCGAGGAGCAGCACCTGCCACAGCCGCAGCCGCCAGCGCAGCGGGGCGAACGCGCCGAACGCGGCGAACACCAGCAGGTTGCCCACGATCTGGACGGTGGCGGTACCGAATCCGCCGGACAGCACACCGCCCAGGCCGGCGACGGGGTCGAGCTGGATCCGCCGGTCCGCGGACGACGGGGTCAGGATCATCCAGATCCACGGCAGCGTGCCGGACACCGAAGCCACCAGGCCGAAGGTGCGCCGGCGGTCGGGGGAGCGGCGCGCGGCGATGAGATACCAGAGGACACCCAGCGCGGAGAACGCGGCCAGGACCATGAACCAGCGAACCATCAACGGGTTGCCCTGGCCGGCGTCCCCGCGGTCAGGCTGTCGGCGAGGACGGTGATCTCGTCGCCGGGGCAGTAGTCGAACCGGATCCGCACCTCGTCGCCGGTGAGCACCTCGACCGGCTCGCGCAGCGGCACCACCAGGTAGTTCATGGTCCAGTCGATGCTGCCGGGCGGCTCGTACAGCAGGGACAGCAGGTTCTTCGTCACCACCCGCACGGCGTTGACCAGGGCCGGGCGCTCCGCGACGAACCGCAGGTCGCCGGTGCAGTGGTGCGGCAGCGGGTCGGCGTAGAAGAACTGCTGGAACACCTGCGGCGGGGCGGCCTCGACGGTGCGCGGCTGGAGGCTCTCCGGCAGCTGGAACACCGGCGCCGGCACCGTATAGCCGAAGTAGGTGAAGTCCTGCTCGACCGGCTGGATCGCCTGCACGCACGCCTCGGGGACGAACCGTGGCAGCGGGCCGCCGATGTGGCGCAGATAGCGGCGTTTGAAGCTGTTGATGACCTCGATCTGCCGCTCGCGGAGCAGCCCCACGTGCAGCATCTCGCAGAGCACCACGTCGACCGGCTCCTCCGGCAGGTAGTCGCGGGCGTCGGCGTGCAGGACGGTGACGGCGTCGCCGACCGTGGCCCGCAACGCCGCCTGGGCGGTGGCGAAGACCCGCGGCTCCCGCTCGATCGCGGTGACGGTCCCGCCGGCCCGGGCGGCGAAGTAGGACAGGACGCCGGTCCCGCAGCCGAGGTCCAGGACCCGGGTCCCGGGCCGCACGGCGTGCGCGACCGCGTCGGCGAACGCCGACATCCGGCGGTCGTCGGACAGCAGGAGCGCCTGATACTGCAGCGGGATCACATCCGCCGGGAACCCGAGATGTTCCAGATCGAGGTGTTCCATGTGCAAAGCGTAGGCCCTAACGCAGGCGCAGGCCGTCCCATCCGGCATAGCCGTCGAGCCGTTGCGTCTCCCGGGCCCGCAGGACGAACCAGCAGGTCGCGGTGAGGGTCGCACCCACGATCGCGTCGATGATGTAGTGGTTCGCGGTCAGCACCACGGCCGCCACCATCAGCACGGGCATCGCCGCGCCGAACGCCCGCAGCAGCGGACCCCGGGCCCCCTGGGCCGCCGCCAGGATCGCCAGGCCGATGAGCAGGTCCCAGCCGACGTGCAGGCTCGGCATCGCGGCGTACTGGTTGGTGAACATCGTCGGCTGCAGCACCCGGTACGCGTCGGAGGACTGCGTCACGGTGTCGGTCAGGCCGAGCCCGGCCAGCCGTGGCGGGGCCAGCGGGAACAGCGTGAAGATGACCAGCCCGATCCCGCCGGAGACCAGCATCGCGTTGCGGGTGCGGAAGTAGATCCTCGGGTTGGTGCGGGCCAGCCAGACCAGGGTGGCGACGATGACCGGCCAGTGCCCCCAGATGTAGATCCAGTTGAAGAACGTCGCGACGGCGGGGGTACCGGCGAAGGTCGACTGCAGCCACGCCTCGTGGAACAGCCCGACGGACCGTTCGAAGTCCACGACGGTCCCGGCGTTGGCCAGGGCGCGGTCCGTCGCGGCCTCCGTGGCGCCGCGGACCCCGAAGTACGCGGCGACCGCCGCCGCGACGATGCCGACCTGCCGGCCGATGCCGACCCGCTGCAGCGCGGGTTTCTCCCAGGTGATGGTCATGACGTTCAGCCTCGTCATTGCGAGGCCGCACGCCATCCAGGCGAAACACGGACCGGACCCTGAACTGTGGGGCGGGCCCGGGCCGGGCGATCCCCTACGGGATCGCTATTTCTCCCCGATGTCCTTCAGGGGTATCGGTTTCGCGATGTTCGGCGGCGCGTTCCACTTCTGCAGCTTGCTGCCGTCGCACAGGGCGGTGGTGAGCTTGCTGACCACCGTGCTGCCCTTGAAGATGTCGTCGGGGGGCAGCTTCTTGTCGTCGAGGTTCGTCGGGCTCAGGCACCGGCCGTTGGTGTCGACGATGATGTAGCTCGTGTCGTAGGAGTTGGGGATCTTGTAGGAGATGTCCCACTGGGTGGCCTTCACCTCCGCCGCCGTGGACAGCAGTGTCGGGCACGCCTGCATCGTCACGAAGTGCGAGGTGCCGCCCGGCGTGAACGTCGTCAGGCAGTAGGTCTTCTTGTTCGTGCTGTCATACGTGGTGATCTGGCCGGTGATCTTCCCCTCCTCCTTCGGCGTGACCGGCACCACGAAGCGCTGGTTCCAGCCGACGCCGGTGATGACCGGTGCCTGCTTGCACGGCCACACGATGAGGAACCCGAGCGTCACGTTGAAGTTGGTCACGTCGACGCACCGGCCGAACTGCTGGAAGTTGACCAGCTGGTTGGGCGCGTCGGCGGCGCCGGCGCCCACGGTCGCGTCCGGCGCGAACGTGCGGGTGTTGTCCGCCGCTCCGCCGCACGAGGTGAGCTCCATGAACGCGCCCTTGGTGGCGCCGGCCTTCGCGTGCATGCAGAAGGCGCCGAGATCGATGCCGTTGTTCGCAGTGCTGCGGAAGTTGGAGCTGTCGTTGAGGCTCCAGCGCTGGTAGTACGGGATGAGCGGGCTGACGCCGCAGATCTGGAACTGCAGCAGCCCGCCGGAGACCGGGTCCGCGCCCGAGTCGATGCACATGCCCTGCGGGTTCTTCGCGGTGATCGAGGAGACCAGCCGCAGCGTCAGGTCCTTCGTGTAGGCGAACGACTGCCGCGAGCTGCCGGTGTTGCACGGCTGGGTGGCGACGATCGTGCCGACCGCGGGCGAGCCGGAGCCGGCGTCCAGGCAGTACGCCCCGCCGTACAGGCGCAGCAGGCCGCCGTTGACGTTCTCGTTGGTGAACCGGAAGACGTAGGTGGCGCTCAGCGTGCGGGTCTGCCGGTCCTTGGGGTCGATCTTGTCGGTGGACTTGCCCGCCTTGTCGGTGCCCCGCGCGGTGATGACGGCGAAGGCCGGCACCGTCAGCAGCTTCGACAGCTTCGTCGCGCACGGGATCGGCGTGCGCGTGGCGTCCTGGTATTCGACCGAGACCTCGTAGCGGCCGGGCAGGACGGAGCTCACCCCGGACACCGCGGCGCTGACCGTGCCGCGCAGCGGATCGAGGGCGGGGATGCAGACCAGGTTGGCGATGCTGCCGAGCGACCCGCGGATCCCGCCCATCACGATGTCGATGCCCGCCTGGGCGGCGTGCAGCGCCTTCGCCCGGTCGACCGTCTCCGCGGTGTCCCGCAGCTGGGTGATCACGACCGGCAGCATCAGCGTGGACAGCGACGTCCCGACCAGGGTCAGCATCATGGCGAGGGGCAGCGAGCCCCGCTCGTCCCGCAACCGCCTGAACCAGCTCATGCTCGCGCCTCCGGGCAGACGTCGTCGGCCTTGGTGAGCCGGTCGGTGTTCAGCGCGGTGAACGTGATCTCGGTCTTCGCCTCGGTCTGCCCGCGACCCGGGTTGCTGGCCACCACCAGGGTGAGCTTCAGCCGCTGGAAGCCGGTGTTCGACCCCGGCTCCGGCACCAGCAGCTTGAACGAGCTCTTCTCGATGTTGAGCTCGCTGGCCAGGACGACCCAGTTGCCGGGCAGTTTCGTCGTCTGCGGCCACACCTGGCGGCGCAGCACCCTGGTGGCACGGTTCAGCTCCAGCTGCGCGCACTCCGGCTTCTCGCCCGCCGACACCTCGGTGTTGAGGTACTCCACGAACATGTTGCCGGCCGCGTCGCTGTGTTGCTCGCTGATCCCCGCCGCGTAGCGCAGGTTGCGGTCCAGCCGGATGAACGCCGTGTTGAGCTGCGACTGGGTCATCGCGACCAGCTCGTTGTTGTTGCCGGCCTGGAACAGCTGCACCACGCCGGTGGTGAAGATGGCCATCACCGCCGACATGATGCTGGTCGTCACGGCCATCTCGGCGAGGGTGACGCCGTCGTCGCGGCGCAGCCGCGTCATCATCATCCGCAGGTTCATGTGGTCACCGTCCAGACGAACATGAAGACCGATTTGGCGCCGCCGCCGTCGGTCGCGGTCAGGGTGACCGGGTAGGTGCCGGCAGTCGTCGGCGTGCCGGAGATCTTGGTGCCGCTGAGCGTCACACCGCCCGGCAGCCCGGTCTGGGCCCAGGTGACGGTGCCGGTCCCGCCGGTCGCGGCCAGGGTCGGGTAGCTGATCGCCGTGCCCTTGACGCTCGTCAGGTCCGGTTTCCAGATCGCCGTCTCGACGAACGACGGTGAGGTCACCCGCAGCCCGGTGGTGGTGCTGACGTTGACCGGCACCAGGGTCGAGTTGGTCACGCCGTTCTTGTCGGTGATCTTCAGGGTCACCAGGTACCGGGTCGTGCCGTTCATGGTGCCGCTGACCGTCCCCGCGCTGTCGATCGCCAGCCCGGTCGGCATGTTGTCCGCCGCCCACGTGTAGGGAGCGGCGCCGCCGTACCCCATGACCTGCCCGGAGTAGTACGTGCCCTTCGTCAGGGCGATCGGCGTCGACGGGTTCGGGAACTGCACCGCCACCTTCCAGTTCCACTGGAACGTCGCGTTGGTGGTCTTCTTGTTGGCGTCGACCACCGTCACCTTCACCGACGAGTTGGCCGCCGCCGCCATCGGCGTCTTCGTGCTGGAGATGACGCCGGTGGTCGGGTTGATCACCAGCCCGGCGGGCAGGCCGGTCGCCGTCCACGTGTTCGGGGCGATCCCGCCGGTCATCGGCACCTGATAGGCGACTGCCGTGCCGGGATCCCAGGTCTGTGCGGTCGGTGCGAGCGCCGGCAGCGCGGCCACCGTCCAGGTGAACGACGCGTCGTTGGTCGACATGGCGTCCGTGGCGACGATGCGCACGATGTAGGAGCCCGCGGTCGTCGGGGTTCCGGTGATCACACCCGCGGTGGTGTACGACAGGCCCGGCGGCAGCCCCTCCACGGTCCAGGCCAGCGGCGGATACGCGGTCGTCGCGGTCAGCGTGAGCGGCTTCACCATCGGCACCGTCACCTCGTCCGTCTGGTTGCCGGGGTTGTCCGGCAGCGGCGGCGTGACCGTGATGCTCGGGTTGAAGATCGGGTCCTCTCCCATCGCGCTGACCATGGTCTGCGTCACGTAGGAGCAGACCCCGCCGGTGTTCGCGCAGCCCCGGTCGTTGTTCCACGTGACGGCGACGATCACCCGGTAGAACGGCACCAGGATGCCCGGCAGCGACAGCAGGCTGCAGACGCCGAGCTTGTCCGCCGCCACCGCGGTCAGGTCGTTGCCGAGCGGCATGTTGCAGGAGCCGACGAACCAGTACCGCTTGAACCCCGCGTTGTTGACCGTCACCAGCTCCGGCACGACCGGCAGCGCCGGCGCCACGCTGGCGGCGAGAACGCCCAGGTTGGAGTCGAACGCCGGCTTCATCGTGGCCAGCAGGTTCGCCAGGCTGGGCAGCTTGAGGCCGGGGATGGTGCCGGCCTTGAGCTCGTCGAGCTGCCTCGCCGCGTCCAGCCCGCCGCGACCGGCGACGATGCTCGCGCCGGGCAGCGACTTGACCAGGTCCACGCCGTCGTGGGCGAGCCGGACCGCGGTCTGCAGGCCGCGCTGCGTGTTGAGCGTCGTGGTGGTGGACACGAAGAACGTGGTCAGCGCGGTCATCACCACGCCGATGATCGCGATCGACGTGAGCGTCTCGACCAGGCTGAACCCGGCGTCGGAAGGGGGGATCCGTCGCATGGCGCCGCTACTTCCCGGTGGCGTAGAACGCCTGGATGGTCAGGGACAGGGAGGTCTTGCCGTCGGTGGTCGCGGCGTTCACGGCTCCGACGAGCAGCGCCCGGGGCTGCACCTTCTGCAGCTGGTCGAGGAACGGGTTGATCTTCGCGGCGGGCCCGGAGGCGGTGAGGCTGATCGGCAGCGTGTGCACCGTCAGCGGCCCGGCGACGGTGAGGTCGGTCGCGCCGCCGACGCTGACCCCGCTGACGGTGACCCCGGTCAGGTCGCCGGCGACCTGCACCTCGCGCAGCAGCGCCGCCACCGAGTCCGTCTCCGGCAGCGCGGCGAGGTCCTCCTTCACCTGCGCGGTGTACTCGTTGAGGCGCTTGTTCTCCTTGTCCAGGTCCGCGATCTGGCTGCGCAGCTTCGCCACGTCGACGGTGGTGTCGTTGGCCAGGGTCCGCAGGTCGTCGGCCTCCTGATACCGCGGCTGGATGGCGAGGTAGTAGCCGGCCACCAGCAGGATGACGGCGGTGAACGCGCCGCCCAGGATCCAGAGCCGTTCGGGTCGCATCACTTGCCTCCTGACGCGCTCGGGACCGCGCTGGGCGACGCGAACCGCCCGCCGAGCGCCGCCTTGGTGACGTCGACCCGGATGGTGAAGTTCAGGACCTTGTCGCTCTGGGTCGTGTCCGACGGGAACGGGTTGTCCAGGCCCTTGACGGTGCCGAGGGTGTCGACGTAGGCCGCGACCTCGTCCTTCGACGGTGCCGTGCCGGCGAGGGTGATGGTGCCGATCACGTCGCCGGTGGCGACCTTCGTGTCCTGCACGCTCAGCGCGCCCGTCACGCTCGTCACGGCGACGCCCTTCGGCGCCGCCTTCTGCAGCGAGGTGAGCAGCGCCGACCAGGACAGGTCCCGCTCCATCACGATCCCGAGCTGGGTCGTGATGTCCTTGATCTGCTGGCGGGTCGCCTCCAGCTCGGTGTACGTCGCCTTCTTGCGGTTCAGGTCCCGCCGGCTGTCCTGCGCGGCGGTGAGCTCCGACTGCGCCTGGTCGGTGTTGCCGTCGGCGACCATGTACCAGCCGAACAGCAGCGCCAGGCACACCGCCACGCCGGTGATTACGAGCCGCCGCACCATCCGCAGCCGCCGCAGGTCCGTGATCTCCAACGGCAGCAGGTCGGCCGCGATCGGCAGGATGCGCATCGTGCGCGCGGTCGCCTCCGGGAACGCGGGATGCGGCGTTGCCTCCTTGGTCCGTTTCGCCGGTACGGGCACCGCCTGCCGATCCGCTCCGGTCCCTTGCGCCGGGGCACTCGGCACACTCTGGTGCGTCGCGTGCACGACGGCGGGCACGGCGGGCTGCATCGCGGTCACCGCGCCGGCGGCCCCTCCGGCGGACGGCGGCCCGGCCTGACCAGGCCCGGCCGGGCCCGTCCCGGCCGCGGGCGGCATCGTGGCGGGCGGCATGGTCGCGGGCTGCATCGTGTGGCCGGTGGGCGGGATGGACGGCGGTGCCGGTCGAGGCGGCGGCGGGACGCTGGCCTCGGGCACCCCGGGCGGCAGCGGCACCGGGTACGGCGGCGCCGGATGCGCCGCGCCCGGATGCGCCGCGCCCGTGTGTTCTGCGCCCGTGTGTGGTGCGGCCGGGTGTGGTGCGGCGGTTGCCTGGCCCGCGGCGGCCGGTGTGGGTCCCGGCGGCATCGCGGCCGGTGGCATCCGGGTCGAGGGCATCGTGGCCGGTGGCATGGTCCGGGTCGCGGGTTCCGGTGGGATGGTGGCCGGTGGCATGGTCCGGGTCTCGGCGGGAGCGGGCTCGGCCTGCGGGGCCGGCCTGGGTGGCCGGGGCGGCGCGGTGAACTGGACGCCCGGCAGCGACACGGGTGCCGGCGGCTCGTCCGGCGGTGCGGCGGGCGGCAGCGGGGCCGGCCGGGGGGTGGCGTGCCGGTCGGCGGCCGGCGCGGGCATGGTCGGCTGCGGCGCCCACGTCACGGCCGCCTGGGTCTGCGGCAGTGCCGGGTCGGCTGTCCAGGACTGCGGTGGTGTGGCTGCGTCGGGCGTCCAGCTCTGCGGTGGTGCGGCCGGGTCGGGCGTCCAGCTCTGCGGTGGTGTGGCCGGGTCGGGCGTCCAGCTCTGCGGTGGTGTGGCCGGGTCGGGTGTCCAGGACCGCGATGGCGTGGCCGCGTCGGGCGTCCAGGACCGCGGTGGTGCGGCTGCGTCGGGCGTCCAGGACTGCGGTGCCGGCGTCCAGGACTGCGGGGCCGGCGTCCTGAGCTCGGCGGTGGCGTTCTGCGGCTGGACGGCGGTGGGGGAAGGTTCGGCGCCGGGCAGGACGAGTTCGCCGGCGATGTAGCGGGGGAACTCCCGCCGGGGCGCGGCCGTCTCCGCCTTCGCCGACTGCGAGACGAGGGCGTTCTGCGCACCGGGGTCGGGCTCCGGCAGCGGCGGCAGGTCGACCCGCGCGTGCGGCTGGTCCACGGGCGCCAGGTCGGCGGGCGGCCACATCGGCGGCGGCCCCGACGGCACGACGGGCACGAGCCGCTGCTGCGGCTCGGCGGCGAGGGGGGCCTCCCGCCGCCAGCCACCGTCGAGCGGGCCGGTCAGCGGGTCGTCGAGAGGACCGGTCAGTGGGTCGTTGAGCGGGTCGACGGACCGGCCGGCCCACTGCTCGTCCGCCGGCCGTTCCCAAGCCTGGTCGACCGGCCGGTCCCAGGTCTGCTCCGGCGACCGGTTCCAGGCATCGTCCGCCGGTCGGTCGCCGCGGTTGTCACGGTCGCCGCGGTCGCCGCGGTCGCCGCGGTCGCCGCGGTTGTCACGGTCGTCGGAGTCGTCGGAGTCGTCGCCCCAGGAGGGCAGGACGATGCCGGTCAGCTTGCGTTCCGGCTCGTCCTCCCACCAGGTGCCGGGGGTCTGGCCGGTCACGACGCCGCTCCCAGGGTCAGTCCGACCGACACCGCCGCCGAGGCGCGGATCTGTTCGAGGCTGCCGTGCCGGACCCGCCGCAGGCCGCGGACCCGCATGATGGGGTCGACCGCGATCACCTCCACGTGCAGCTGGGCGTGCAACGCCTCGAGGAGGCCGGGGAGCATCGAACCGCCCCCGGACAGCGCGAGCCGGCTGACCCGGGCCTGCCGCCCGGCGGCGGTGAGGTACGCGAACGAGCTGCCGATCTCGTTGATGAGCGGCCGGACCGCGTCCTTGAGCGCCGACGCGGTCTGCCCGTCGGTGTCGGTGCGCAGGCCGATGCGGCACTTGAGCTCCTCGGCCTGCTCGACCGGCACGTCGAGCCGGTCGGCGATGGTCTTGGTGATCTCGTTGCCGCCGCGGGGGATGGTCCGCACGATGAGCGGTTCGCCGTCGTGGTGGACGATGACGCTGGTCGCGTGGGCGCCGATGTCGACCAGGGCCTCGACCTGCTCGTCGAGCCGGGACGCGGCGCGCAGCAGCGCGAAGGAGGCCAGGTCCACCCGGACCACGTGCAGCTTCGCCGCCTCGACGGCCCTGATCGCGGCGAGGACCGGCTCCTTGGGCGCGGCGATGAGCAGCCCGCGCACGGTGTCGCCGCTGGGCTCCTCCAGGGGGTAGAAGTCGATGAGGGACTTCTCCGGCGCCAGGGGCAGCGCGTCGCGGACCTGGAAGGGCAGCGCCTTGCGCATCTCCTTGGCCGGCAGGTTGGCCACCGTGGTCTCGCGCACGACGATCTGCTGGTGGGTGACGCCGAGCGCGACCTTGCGGCTGCGGAACTTGAACGTCGACCACAGTTGCTTCAGCGCGCCGGTGACGGCCGCCTCGTCCTGCACGGCGCCGTTGAGCACGACCCCGGGCGGCAGCAGGATGTGGCCGAAGTTGCTGATGACCGGCCCGTCCTTGCTGTTGCTGGTCTCCGCCGCGCGGATGGACACCGTGCCGATGTCCAGTCCGATCAGGTTGACGGCAGCCATCGTGCTCCTTAGATAAGACCGTCAGGCGGGCAGGAGGATGGAGGTGTACCAGTCGGTGATCGGCGCCGCCGCGAACAGCGCGATCAGCGCCCCGGCGAGCATCGACGGGCCGAACGGCAGCGCGGTCTTGCGGCCGGCCCGGCCACCGGCCATCAGCGCGACCCCGGCGATCCCGCCGAGCAGGAACGCGGCGAGGGTGCCGACGGCCAGGGGCGCCCAGCCGAGCCAGCCGAGGTAGAGCCCGAGCACGCCCGCGAGCTTGACGTCGCCGAAGCCCATGCCGCCCGGGTACACCAGCGACAGCACCAGATAGAAGCTGAACAGGACGGCCATCCCGACCAGTCCACGCAGCCCCGCGGACCAGTCCCGCTCCAGCACCACGGCGGGGAGGAACAGCGCCGGGACCACGAGATACGACGGCAGCACGATCGCGTTGGGCAGGCGCAGCACGTCGAGGTCGATGAGCGCGAGGGCGACCGCGATCGCCGCGAAGTACAGCCATGCGGGCAGCGACGCCGACCAGCCGAACCGGGCGGCGACGGCGACGAACAGCGCCGCCGTGCCGAGCTCCACCAGGGGGTAGCGGACGCTGATCGGGGCGGCGCAGTCGGCGCAGCGGCCCCGCAGCAGCAGCCAGCCGGCGACGGGGACGTTGTGCCACGGCCGGACCGGCGCCGTGCACTGTGGACAGTGCGAGGCCGGTCGCAGGAGCGACTCGCCGCGGGGGACGCGGTGGATGACGACGTTGAGGAACGACCCGATCGCCAGGCCGAGCACGCCGACGAGCGCGAACAGCATCTGCGTGCTCCTTCCTGCGATGCGATACGGGGGTTGAGCCGGGTGTGGCGGCCCGCGTCAGCGCGGGCCGCCACACCGTCGATCAGGTGGGATCAGGTGTCCGAGTCCGCGCAGTCCTGCGCGGTCTTCGTCTCGTCGGTGCCCCACTTCTTCACCGAGCCGCCGGTGGCGCTGGTGTAGACGTAGTTCACCTTGCCCTCCTCGTTGCGGCCGCAGATCCGGTAGGTGCTCGCGTTGATGAGCCGGTACGCGAGGATGTTCCCGGGTGACACGGTCCCGGTCTGCTTCACGGCGCCGGTCGGGTTGCTGTCGAACACGATGTTCTCGCCGGCCTTGGGGGACTTGGTGTTCGCCGGGTAGGTGTTGCCGTTCTCGGTGTAGAACTGCTCGATGGCGCTGACCGCGGCGCGCACATCGGACTCGGCGGACTTGTTCGACGCGCCCTTACGGTAGTTCAGGTACATGGGGACTGCGATCGCGACAAGTACGCCGATGATCACGACGACGACGAGGAGCTCGACGAGCGTGAAGCCGCTTTCTCCGGCGGCACGCTTCTTCTGCATCCTGCGCAGCGTTTCTGTCATGGGTGAGCCTCCTGCTCCTGCATGGGTTGGGGTTGTGGCGAGGCTCCGCTGCCTTGCGCCAGTCACGTTCACCGACGTTCTTCCTTCATTCAGTTGCTCTGGATGTTCTGGTAGATCGAGAACATCGGCAGATAGAGGCAGATGATCATTCCGCCGACCACGCCACCCATGACGAGCACCATGATCGGTTCGATGGACGCGGTCAGTGCGTCGGCCGCGCTGTCCACCTCTCGGTCGTAGAAATCGGCAACCTTTTCCAGCATCTGACTGATTTGGCCGCTTTCTTCGCCGACCTCGACCATCTGCACGACCATCGATGGGAAGATCTTGTGCGAGCCGAGCTGCGAGGACATGGGCTGGCCCTCGCGGACCGCGTTCTGCAGGTCGGCCATGGCGTTGCTGATGACGGCGTTGCCCGTGGTGGCGCCGACGACGTCCAGGGCCTGCAGGACCGGCACGCCGACGCCGAGCAGGGTGCCGAGGTTGCGGGAGAAGCGGCTCAGCGCGATCTTCGTGAACAGCGGCCCGAAGACCGGCAGTCTCAGCTTCAGCTTGTCCAGCGCCAGCCGCACCGCGGGGTTCGCCGCCGCGGCCTTGCGCAGCGTCACCGTGACCACCACGATCAACCCGATGACGAGGGGCCCCAGCCAGTACAGGGTGTGGCTGGCGTTGACGATGATGCGGGTCGGCAGGGGGAGCTCCCCGCCGAGTTGTTTGAACATCTTCTCGAAGATCGGCACGATGAAGATGAGCACCGCGCTGATCATCACGACGGTGAAGACGAGCACGATCACCGGGTACGTGAGGGCGCTCTTGATCTTCCCGCGCAGGTGCGCGTCCTTCTCGAAGTTCGTCGCGATGCGGTCCAGGGCGCTGTCGAGGAAGCCGCCGGTCTCGCCGGCCCGGATCATCGCCACCATCAGGGTCGGGAACACCTTGGGGTGCTTGCCGAGCGCACCGGACAGCGACGTGCCGCCCTCGATGTCGAGCCGGACCTCACCGACCGCCTTCTTCAGCGACGGCTTCTGCGCCTGCTCCTCCAGCACCGCCAGGGAGCGCAGCAGCGACATGCCGGACTGGGTCATCGTCGCGAACTGCCGGGAGAACACCGACAGGTCCTTGAGCGTGGTCCGGTCACCGAGCCCGGGGATGGCGATGTCGCGCTTCATCAGCGAGTCGGCGCTGGTGATCGCGAGGGGGGTCAGCCCCTGCTGGCGCAGCAGCTGCGCGGCGACGAGCTCGTTGGAGGCCTCGATCTTGCCCTTGCCGCGCTTCCCGGCCTGGTCGATCGACTGGTAGTCGTACGTCTTGGTAGCAACCATCTGCTTCACATCCGACCGGCGAGACGGCGGAACTCCTCCGCCGAGTGACACAGCTCCAGCGCCGTCTCGTACGTGACGAGCTGCTGGCGGACCCGTTCGGCCAGGTGCTGGTCGAACGAGAGCATGCCGTCGTTGCCGCTGGACTGCATGAACGACGGGATCTGGTGGTTCTTGCCCTCACGGATCAGGTTCCGGATGGCCGGGGTGGCGAACATGATCTCGGTGATGATCGTGCGGCCCTGCCCGTCGGCGCGCGGCGCGAGGGACTGCGTCACGACGCCCTGCAGCGCGTTGGACATCTGCGCGCGGACCTGCTGCTGCTGGTGCGGCGGGAAGATGTCGATGACCCGGTCGACGGTCTGCGCCGCGCTCTGCGTGTGCAGGGTCGCGAGGACCAGGTGGCCGGTCTCCGCCGCGGTCAGCGCCGTCGACGTGGTCTCCAGGTCGCGCAGCTCACCGACGAGGATGATGTCGGGGTCCTGGCGCAGCGCGTGTTTCAACGCCATCGAGAACGAGGTGGTGTCCGCGCCCACCTCGCGCTGGTTCACCAGGCACCGCTTGTGCTCGTGGAGGAACTCGATCGGGTCCTCGATCGTCACGATGTGCGAGGAGCGGGTGCGGTTGGCCAGGTCGAGGATCGCCGCGAGGGTGGTCGTCTTGCCCGAGCCGGTCGGCCCGGTGACGAGGACCAGGCCGCGGTGCAGGTGCGCGAAGCGGGCCACCTGCTCCGGCACCCCGAGCTGGTCGAGGGGCTTGATGTTGTGCGGGATCGCCCGGAACGCCGCGCCGAACGAGCCGCGCTGGGCATACAGGTTGACCCGGAAGCGCGACACGCCCTCGATCGCGTACGCGAAGTCGAGCTCCTGGATCTGCTCGAAGTGCTTCCACTGGCTCTCGTTGAGCACGGCGGCGCGGACCAGCATCTCCGTGTCGTCGGGGGTGAGGTCGTCGTAGCCGGGCAGGTACCGCAGGCCGCCGTTGATCCGCACCGTCGGCGGCGCCCCGACGGTGAGGTGCAGGTCGGAGCCGCCGACGCGGACGAGCGACACCAGCATCGCGTCGAGCGAGGCACGCTCGTCGCTGGTCACCATGGTCTCCACACGCGGCCCATCGGCAGCCGCTGCGGTGTGTTGAGGGTTACACCGCCACGCGGACCACTTCGGGGATCGAGGTCTGCCCCTCGGCGGCCTTCGCCAGGCCGTCCAGGCGCAGGTCGACCAGGCCCTCGGTGCGGGCGACGGCCTGGATCTCGTGCGCGGAGGCCCGGTCGATCGCCAGTTTCTCGATCTCGGCGGAGACCGGCATGACCTCGTGCAGCGCGATCCGGCCCCGGTAGCCGGTGTTGGCGCAGGACCGGCAGCCGACCGGGCGCCACAGGTGGGCGGGCGGGCCGAGCAGGTCGAACGGCCAGCGCGCCCCGACCAGTTCCGCTTCGCTCGGCGTGTACTCGGTGCGGCACCAGTCGCACAGCCGGCGGGCGAGGCGCTGGGCGAGGACGCAGTCCACCGACGAGCCGACCAGGAACGGCTCGATGCCCATCTCGACGAGCCGGGTGACGGCGCTCGGCGCGTCGTTGGTGTGCAGGGTCGACAGCACCAGGTGGCCGGTGAGCGCCGCCTCGACCGCCAGCTGCGCGGTCGTGCGGTCCCGGACCTCACCGATGAGCACCACGTCCGGGTCGGAGCGCAGGATCGCCGGCAGCACCGCCGCGAACGTCAGGCCCGCCTTGTGGTCCACCTGCACCTGGTTGACGCCGGGCAGCCGGTACTCCACCGGGTCCTCGACGGTGATGATGTTGACCGTGGGCTTGCTGATCTCGGCGAGCGTCGCGTACAGCGTCGTCGACTTGCCCGAGCCGGTCGGTCCGGTCACCAGCAGCATGCCGTGCGGTTTGTTGTAGGAGTGTGCGAACCGCTCCGCGTTGGCCTTGCTGAAGCCGAGCTTGGCCAGCTTCAGATCCATCCCGCTGGTGTCCAGGACCCGCAGCACGATCTTCTCGCCCCACACCGTCGGCAGGGTCGCCGTGCGCAGGTCCACCGCCCGCTGGTTGATCTCGACGGTGATCCGGCCGTTCTGCGGGACGCGCCGCTCGGTGATGTCGACGTTCGACATGATCTTGAGCCGGGAGATGAGCGCCGACTGCACGTGCCTGGGCACGGTGTCCACCTCGTGCAGGACGCCGTCGATGCGGTACCGCACCCGCATGTTGTGCTCGCCCGGCTCCAGGTGCAGGTCGGACGCGCGGTTCACGATCGCCTGTTCGATGAGCGAGTTGACGTACCGGACGATCGGCGCGTCCTCGTTGATCGTCGTCAGGGCCGAGGTGGTCGGCGTCGCCTCCGCCCGCAGGCTCTCCGCGACCTCGCCGAGGTCGTTCTCCTCGCGCTTCAACCGGTCGATGATCTTGCGCAGTTCGGAGCGGGCCACCACCACCGGCCGCACCGTGAGACCGGTCGCCGCCCGGACGTCATCCAGCGCCAGGACATCACCCGGGTCGGTGATGCCGACGGTGATCTCACTCTCGTTGAGGGCGATACCGAGCACCCGGTGCTTCAGGACGAGCGCCATCGGGATCTTGGTGATCGCGGCCGGGTCGATCGGGTAGCCGACCAGGTCCAGCGTCTGGATCCCGTACGCGTCGGCGGACGCCTCGGTCAGCTGGTCCTCGGTGACGATGTGGTCGTTGATGAGCACGGCCCGGATCGACCTGCCGGTGGCCTCCGCCTCCGCGGCCGCCCGGTCGACCGCTTCCGGATCCGCCCCACGTTCCTTCAGCGCGTCCAGCAACGGACTGAACGTCTGGTACATCTCACCCCCGAGTCCTCAACCGCATCATCGGCACCGATCCGGGTGACTTTCGGGATTCACCCCGGCCGGATGGACGGCGCTCGTTGACGTGCCCCGCCGCAGTCATGAGGATCGTTCGCTGTGTCGGTTGCCGTCGTCGAAGATCCGTTGCCCGGCAAGATCAGTGTGTGGCGCGCCAGATGGGTCCTGATGCGCTACGGACGTCCCCCAGAACCCCCACCGCAGGGAGTCGTCGTCACCGGACATCTGCTCGCCCTGGTCACCGAGGTCGCCGCGAGGGTCGGCGTGGCCGCCCCGGACGCGGTCGTGCTGACCGGCCACGGCGTCGTCCGCTCCTGGGCCAGCCGGCGCCGGCGGCTGCTGATCGTCGGGCTGCCGCTGCTGTACTGCCTGACCGTCGACGAGATCCGTGCCCTGGTCGCGCACGAGCTCGCCGTCGTCGACCACCGCCGGGCACACCTCGTGGCGCGGCTGCGTGACCTGTACGAGGAGGCCGCCGACCCGTCCCGGGTCGAGCTGCCGCCACGCGCGGCGGCCGTGCTGCGCGCCACCCGCGAGTTCGCCACCGCCCTGGAACGCAAGGCCGACCAGGCCGCCAGCAGCGCGTCCGGGCTGCACACCGCCGCCCGTGCGGTGGTCAAGGCCGACCTGGCCGAGTTCGAGTTCGCCGATCTCGCCTTCGACCTGGAGGAGCAGGTCTGGCAGCACGCCTCCGCCGCCATCCAGGACGTCCACGACGGCTGGCGGGCCGCGATCCGGGCCGGCGCCGTCAGGGCCTCCCTCGACGAGGACACGCGGACCACGCTGATGAGCCGGCACCCCAACCTCGCCGGCGCCATCGCCCCCCTGGCGGCCGGGCACTTCGCGCTGCGGGCCGCGGACCTGGTGCCCGTCGACCCACTCACGGCGGCCGACGAGCGCACCCTGGCCCGGCACGTCCTGCGCCGCTCGCCGGCGGAGTGGACCACGTTCGCCGCGGTGCCGGCCACCGCCTGGCCCGGCTGGGTCGTCCGGCAGGCCCGCGCCGTGCACGACCAGGTCGCCACGCTCCTGGGCCGCGAGCCGGTCGGGCCCGGCGAGGTCGTGGAGGTGCTGCTGACCCGCCTGGACGAGCTGGTCGCGGCGAACTGGCCGGCCCACCCCGAGCCGCCGACGGAACCCGAGGATCTCGACGCGACCCCGTCCGTGGTCGTGGTGATGGAGGCGGCGCTGACCTCACGCGGCTGGCGCCGGGTCCACCCGGCCACCCCCGGCGTCCTGGTGTCGGAATCCGGGGTCGGGTGCGACCTGCACGGCGTCGCGACGTCCCCGACCGCCCTCGCCGATCTCCGGGCCCTCCTGGAGAGCCCGGTGTAACCGTCAGCGCCGCAGTTCGGTGCGCCACGAGTGCTGTGGGGCGTACCCGAGGACCTCGCGGGCCCGGTCGATGCCGAGCAACGTCTCGAACTCGCCGAGCTCGCGGGTCAGCGGCACGTCCGGGAAGACCTCCCGCATCAGCTCCGCCGACGGCCGGTCCATGATCGTGTCCGCGGCGGCGATCACGTACGAGCTCGCCCCGCTCACCGGGGCGTCGAGGGCCAGGCGGCACGCGGCGGCCACGTCCCGCACGTCGACGTATCCCCACAGGTTCCACTTGCGCAGGTGCGGGTCGCCCCAGTACCCGGGGACCGCGGCGTACTCCTCGGGCGTGTGCACGTTGGACAGCCGCAGGCCGACGAACGGGATCCCGCTCCACGCGGAGATCTCCCGGGCCAGGGTCTCCCCGACGACCTTGGACAGCGCGTAGGTCGTCGTCGGGAACGGGAAGTGCTCCTCGTCCACCGGCGCGTACCGCGGGGGAGTGTCGAACGGCAGGCCGAGGGTCGTCTCGCTGGAGGACCACACGACCCGCCCGACCCCGGCCTGCTGCGCGGCGTGGAACACGTTGAAGTTCATCGTCGAGTTCCGGTTGAACGTGACCGCCGGCGGATACATGCCGGGCGCCGGGATGTTGGCCAGGTGCACCACCGCGTCGGCGTCCTGCAGGACCTCGACCGCCTGGCCGTGGTCGGTCAGGTCGGCGACCAGCATGGGCGTGCCGAGCTCGCTGAGGTGCCCGGCCCGGCCCACCGCGTCGGTCGCGACGACGTGGTGGCCGTGGGCGAGCAGGTCGGTGACGACCGCCCGCCCGGTCTTGCCGTGCGCCCCGGTGACGACGATGCGGGCCATGCGGGTCCTAACTCGAGATCAGGCTGGTGTGCTGAGCCATGAAGTCTTCCACGGCGTTGGCCTTGACCGACGCCAGAAGCTCCAGGGTTGTCGGGTCGAGCGCCTCCGCTCCCGGATTCTCGTGGGAGGAGTAGAAGGTCCCGTTGTTGGTCTTGACGGTGAGCAGGTTGTCGCCGTTGATGCCCTTCATCGCGAAGATCCAGTCGTCGAGGCCGATGCCACCGGAGTCGATCGTCATGGACTGGCCGATGACGTCGAGGACCTTCTTGAGCTTGCCGGGGTCGGTGAGGACGTCCTTGCTCAGGATCTGCTTGAACAGCGCCTTGATGAACTGCTGCTGGTGCCGCTGCCGGTCGTAGTCGCTGTTGGGCAGGGTCTCGCGCTGGCGGACGTAGTCCAGGGCCTGCCACGGCTCGAGGTGCTGGAAGCCGACGTGGTAGGTCTGCGGGGTGACGCCGGAGATCGGGATGAGGGTGGTGCCGCCGCTGCCGTTGTCGCGCTGGAGGTAGGGGGTCTTGACCTCGCCCTTGGCGTTGAAGCCGACGTGGACCGACTTGACCTCCTGGTCGACGTACATGTCCACGCCGCCGAGCACGTTGACCACGTTCTGGAAGCCGGTGAAGTCGATGATCGCCGCGGCGTCGAAGGTGATGCCCCAGTTCTCCTCGATGGTGTCGGCGAGCAGCGTGACGCCGAACTTGCGCTGGTCCTTGCCCGTGGTCCCGAGGCCGCCGATCGCGAACGCGCCGTTGATCTTGTCGTGGCCGCCCGCGTAGCGGTTCTTGCCGTTGTCGAACCTGGGGATCTTCACCCAGGTGTCGCGGGGGATCGAGATCAGGTACGCCGAGTCGTGGCCCGCCGGGATGTGCAGGATGATGATCGAGTCGGAGCGGATCGCCTCGGACGGGTCCTGGCCGGGTCGCGGGTCGATGCCCATGAGCAGGATGTTCTTCGCGCCGCTGATCGTGACGTGCTTGCCCTGCTGCTCGGCCGCGGGGACGATCAGGTCCTCCTGCTTGACGTTGCGCGTGGCGTAGCCCATGACCGCGTCCTTCACCACGAACACGCTGCCCGCCGCCACCATCATGAGCGCGCCGAGCACCACCAGCGCGCGCGCCCATCGCGGGTCCTTGCGGCTACGCCGCAGCGTCTTGGCCTTCTTGGGGGTCGTGGACCCGGTGCCCGGTGGAGACGACTGCGGCCGGCGCGACGATGGGTCGTCGGCCGGCCGGTCGTCGAGGCTCAGGTCCTCGGCGAGATGCTCGTGGCGTTGGAACACGTCCCGCAGCTCCTGTTCGAGCGAGGCGTCGGAGGTCATACCCCCATGACGGTATGAGGGGGGCCCGTGATTGCACTTGGGAGTTTCCTCGCAGTCACCTGGGAGTTCGGTTGCCGGCTCAGCCGCCGACCAGGATCACGCCGATGACGCTGAGCAGCACGATAACAGCGAGGAGGACGAGCATGCCCTGCTCGCTGTCGAGGTTGGTGAGCTTGCGGGTCGTGGTCTGCGTCTGGGTGGTCATCGGGGGCCTCCTGGTGCGGTGGTGGTGGTGAGAACAACGGTAAGTTCACCGCCCGCGGGTTTGCTCCCGTCATCGTGCCAGCACCCTGACCTGGTCTAACCGAGGTTCGGTGCCTCTTGGTGACGGGTCTCGGCAATGAGCTCAGGAAACACCTTGCCCACCTTTCCGACCAGATACTCGCCGTACGTGCCGGTGAACGCCCGCAGATCCTGTCCGTCCCAGCGCTGCCCGCCGGCGTGACCGGTCGCGGGCAGCGGCGGGACCTCCTGGTTGAAGTCGGGGTCGAAGAAGAACGGGAACGACAGCCGCTCGTTGCCGCTGAGGTTGCGGACCCGGTGCGGGGTCGAGCGGTACCAGCCGCCGGTCATCCGGTCGAGCATGTCGCCGATGTTGCACACGAAGGTGCCGGGGATCGGCGGCGCGTCGAGCCAGCCGTCCGGGGTGCGCACCTGCAGCCCGCCGTTGCCGTCCTGCAGCAGCAGCGTCAGCAGGCCGTAGTCGGTGTGCTCGCCGACGCCCCACTCGCCGCCCTTGCCCGGGTCGTCGGGCGGGTAGTGGAAGATCCGGAACAGGATCGTCGGGTCGGCGGTGTAGGAGGTCGCGAAGTAGTCTCCGGGCAGCCCCAGGCTCAGCGCGACGCCCCGCAGCACGGCCTGCGCCACGCCGGTGAGCCGGTCCAGGTACTCCAGGACGGCGGGCCGCAGGTCGGGCACCTGCCGGGGGAAGAGGTTGGCGCCGTGCAGCGGCAGCCCGGCGCGCACCTGCGGGGCGTCGGGACCCAGCTCGGTGCCGAAGTAGACGCCCTCCTTGCGGTCCGGGACGCCGGAGGTCAGCTCGGCGCCGACCGGGAAGAACCCGCGCCAGGCCCGCCCGCCGCGGGCCATCGCGATCTCGAGCTTGTCCGGCTCGGGCAGCGCGAAGAAGGCGCGGGCGGCGGCGTCGAGCCGGCCGGTCAGCTCGGCCGGCACGCCGTGGCCGGTCACGTAGAAGAAGCCGCTGCGGCGGCAGGCCGCCTCGATCTGGGGTGCGGCAACGGCGGGGTCGGAGATGTCGATGACCGGCAGCGCGTCCATGCGACGGAGACTAACTGTCAACCAACGTTGACACCCGCCAGGCTGTCAACTACGGTTGACACATGACGGAAGCAGGCGATCTCGCGGACGCCGCGGCCAGCCCCGATCCCCGGATCGGCCTGCGGGCGGCGGTCGCGCTGCGCCGCCTCGCCGACGCACTCGAGAACCTCCAGGTCGACAACGCGCGCCGGCACGGCTGGTCGTGGCAGGAGATCGCGGACGCCCTCGACGTGACGCGCCAGGCGGTGCACAAGAAGCACGCCGGCCGGACCCCCGTGATACCAGAGATGGGAGAGCAGTGATGTTCGAACGGTTCACCACTCGGGCCCGCACCGTGGTCCACACGGCGCACGAGGAGGCCGACGCCCTCGGCCACCGCACGGTCGGCACCGAGCACCTCGTGCTGGCGATGTTCAGTGCCGGCGGGATCGCCGCCGACGTGCTGCGTGCCTGCGGCATCGAGGCCGGGGAGCTCCGCGCGACGCTCGCCGCCGGCGACGACGCGGCCGCGCTGCGCTCCATCGGCATCGACCTGGACGCGGTGCGCGAGAGCGTCGAGCAGACGTTCGGGCCGGGCGCCCTGGAGCGGGCCGAGCCACCCCGCCGCGGCGGGTTCCTGTTCCGCCGCACCAAGCTGTCCAACCGGTTCGGCAACGACGCGAAGAAGGCCCTGGAGCTGTCGCTGCGGGTGGCGCTGTCGATGAAGCACAACTACATCGGCACCGAGCACCTCCTGCTGGGCGTCCTGCGTGACGAGCGCGGCACCGGCGGGCGGCTGCTGCGCGAGCGGGGCATGACCCACGACCGCACCATGGAGCTGGTCAAGGCCGCGCTGCGCAACGTCGCCTGATTCGTGTCGTACCCCTGTGCTTGAGTGTCGGCATGGAGCGGACACTGACCTGGCGGGACCTCAATCGCGCGCTGCTGGCCCGGCAGGCCCTCATCGCCCGGGTGCCGGATGATCCCGCGACGGTGCTGGAGCGGATGGCGGGACTGCAGGCGCAGTATGCGCCCTCCATGTACATCGGGCTGTGGACCCGGATCGAGGGCTTCGAGCGGGAGTCGCTGACCCGGCTCCTGGAGGCCCGCGAGGTCGTCCAGGCCACCATCCTGCGGGCCACCATCCACCTCGTGTCCCGGGCGGACTTCTGGCCGTTCCTGATCGGGATCCGGGACGCCCGGCGCGACTGGTATCACCGCGTCGACCGCGGCAACATCGGCCCCGCCGAGCTGAGCGCGGCCGCCGCCGGCCTGCGCGAGCTCCTGCTGCAGCGGCCGGTCCGGCGGGCCGAGATCGACCAGCTCTACGGTGCGGGCGTCCGCGGCGGCATCGGCATGTATCTCGACATGGTCCGCGTGCCGCCGTCCGGCACGTGGGCCCGCCGCCGCGCCGACCTCTTCGGCCTGGCGGAGGACTGGGTCGGCGCGCCGGACGTCACCGTCGAGGCCGGCCGCGAGCTGCTCGTGCGCCGTTACCTCGGCGGGTTCGGGCCGGCCCACCGCGCCGAGATCGCCGACTGGGCCGGCCTGAGCGTCACCGACATCGCCGAGGTCCTGTCCACGATGGAGCTGCGCCGCTTCCGCGACGAACGCGGACGGGAGCTCGTCGACCTGCCGGACCAGCCGCTGCCCGACCCGCAGACCCCGGCACCGGTGCGGTTCCTGCCGACCTACGACGCGACCCTCCTGGTGCACGCCCGGCGGACCCTGATCCTGCCCGAGGAGCACCGCACGAAGGTGTTCCACACGCGGATGCCGCAGTCGATCGGCACGTTCCTCGTCGACGGCCAGGTCGCCGGCACCTGGACGGTGAGCAAGGCCGGCGTGGTGTCCTGGGAGCCGTTCGAGACGCTGCCGGCGTCGGTGCGCCGTCAGGTCGACGCGGAGGCCGGCGCGCTGACCGAGTTCCATTCGACGTCGTAGTCGTGCATCCAGGCGCCGCCCTTCTCGGCGAACCGCTTGAAGAAGAACGGCATCATGACGTCGCGCACCCGGGCCGCGACGGGTCCTGAGACCTTCGCGTCCCGGTTCGCGCCGGCGACCTTCAGCATCTGGTCGGTGCGGGGGCGGCGCAGCTCCTCGTAGCGCTCCAGCGCTGTTTCCGGGTTGTCCCGCAGGCATCTGGCGAGGACCACGGCGTCCTCGACGGCGAGGTTGGCGCCCTGGCCGGCGCCCATCGGGTGGGCGGCGTCGCCGAGCAGGACCATGCCGTCGCGGTGCCAGCGCGGCACGCCACCCGGCATCGCCTGCATCACGGTGCGCGGATGCCACTGCCCGGTCCGCCGGATCAGCTCCGCCGCCGGCCCGCGGTCCCCGGCGAACAGCGCCGCGAGCTCGTCCCGCTCCGGCGTCCGCGCGGGCGGCTTCGGTGCCGGCACCTGGGCGGCCCACAGGGTGCCGCCGGGGGTCGGGGCGTAGACCATCGTGGCCTTCGCGCCGAACATGATGTGGAACGTGCCGGGTGCCACCTGGTGCGCCGAGCGCCCGCCGACGGTCCACAGGCCCGCGTATCCCGCGACCGGCGCCGCCGGGTCGATGACGCCGCGCAGCCGCGAGTGGATGCCGTCGGCGCCGATGACCAGGTCGGCGCTCGCGCTGCCCCCGTCGGCGAACGTGGCCGTGCGGCCGGCGCCGACGTCGACGAGGCGGCGCCCGGTGACGATGGTCGCGCCCGCCTCCTGCGCCAGGTCGCGCAGCGTCTCGACCAGGTGCCCGCGCATGAGGGTGACCCGCCCCCGGCGTGCCTCGCCGAGCTGCCTGCCCCGGCCGCTCCAGAGCCGCAACAGCGGCAGCTCGGTGCCGCGGGCGGCGACGGCGTCGCGGCACCCGATCGCCTCCAGGGCCCGCAGCCCGTTGTCGCCGAGGCTCACGAACGACCCGACGTCCCCGGCCGGGTCCGGGCATGCCTCGTGCACCGTCACGTCCCAGCCGATCCGCCGCAGCGCGATCGCCGCGACCGGCCCCGCGACCCCACCACCGATGACCATGGCTTCCATGCCCACACCTCTTTACTGAATCTGCATTCGGTGAATTGTGATTCAGTTTTACGGGCGCTACCGTCGGACGTCAAGAGGGGGGTCGCGATTTCGATGGCAACGCGCAAGGAGAAGGCGGCCCAGACGTCCGCCGCCCTCAAGGACGCGGCCCGTCATCTGTTCGCCACCCGCGGCTACCTCAACACCAAGATCAGTGACATCACGGCGGAGGCCGGTCGCGCGGTCGGCTCGTTCTACGACCACTTCGCGAGCAAGGAGGAGCTGCTGCAGGCCCTCTTCGCGGACATGCAGGACACCGCCGACGAGGCGCTGCCCGACCACGACCCGGACCACGACCTGTCCGACGAGGCGCAGCTGCGCTTCCACGTCGCCGCCGCCTGGCACACGTTTCGGACCCACCTGCCGGTGATGGTCGCGCTCTTCCAGTCCTCGATGCTGGAGGCGCCGTTCAGCGGCCAGGCCCGCGCGCGCCTCGCCGAGGACACGGGCATCCTCCGCGAGCACCTGGAGCTCCTGGAGGCCCGCGGGCACCGGCTGCCGGGCCGCCCGGCGGTCGTGGCCGACGCGATGGGGGCGATGCTGGCGATGTTCGCCTACGCGCACCTGACCGCGCCGGAGCCGCGCCTCCCCGACGACGAGGCCATCGACACCCTGACCGCCCTGCTCCTGCGCGGCCTCCGGGGCTGACCGTCGCTGTCCCGTGATCCGGAAGACCCTGTGTACCCAGGGGTGCCCGAGGTCTTCCGGATCACGGGGAGGTGGCTACTCCGCGCGGTCCTGCATCTCCCACAGGTGGTCCAGGACGTGCCACGCGTAGCGGCGGGCGGCGTAGCGGGACGTCCAGCCGTTGTCGACCAGGGGGCCGCCGTCGTGCGGCCGGCCGAGGACGGCGAGGACCTCGTCGTGCACGGCGGTGATCGCCGCGGTGTCGTCGATCGCCGGCGCGGGGAGCTTGAACCCGATCTTGCGGCCGTAGCCGGCCTCGGCGCCGTAGACGTGGTCGATCATCTTGTCGCGGTCCCGGCCGCCGCCGCGCGGACCCTTGCGCAGCGACGCGGGCGCGGTCGCGGCGAACCCGGCGAACGCCTCCCACGCGGCGGTGAGCAGCTTCTTCTGCCGGTCGGCGACGGCCTTCGTCACGGCGCGGTGGTCGGCGTCGGGGTGGGCGTCGGGGACGCCGAACTGGGTGGAGGCGGTCCCCGGGAGGCGTTCGACGACCTTGAACGTCGGGGCGGCGGGGAAGCTGTAGCCGGCGGCGGCGGCGATCGGCGCGAACCGTGTGCCGTAGTCGGCGAGGGCGGCGAGCGCGTCGTCCTCGGACTTCGCGAAGCGGCCCCAGCCCGGCCAGTCCAGGCTGGCCGCGAACACCTTCTTGTCCGTCACCTCGAGATACACGTCGGCCATGACTGTGACCTTAGGCCGCTTTCCTCGGCGCCGCAGAGGTGCTTGCATACCATGGGTCACATGCCTGAGCTTGTGAGTTATCTTCGTGAAGCACTCCTCGCCGGCGATGTCGAGACCACGCGGGACTCCAACCATGGCAACGCCGCGGCGTTCGCCGCGGGCGACGAGGGTTACCTGTTCGGCCTGGCACCGCTGAAGACGTGGACACTGGCGCAGGTGCTGGGTGTGATGGCGGAGCGGGTCGGCATCGACCCCGACCCGCAGCGGTCGACGGGCACCGATGTGATCGACCCGTACAAGACCGTGGCGGCCCTCGATCGGATGCGGGACCGGCTGCGGGTCGCGGCGCGGCGGCGGGAGCGGGTCCTGGTGGCGTCCGGTCATCCGGCCGGGATCGTCGAGGTGCACCTGGCGGTCGTCGCGGCGTTGCGGGCGGCCGGGTGCGAGATCCTGACGCCGGCGGCCGGGGTGCCGTTCGCGCATCCGGGCCGCTACGACGGCCGGGAGTTCCCCCTCGCGCTGCGCTACGTCGGCGGCGTCGCCATGGCCGCCGAGCGGGGCATCGCGCTGTGGCACACGCACACACCGGACGGCACGCGGGCGATCCTCGACGAGCTCGAGGCGCACGACGCGGCCATGCCGGACCTGGTCTTCGCCGACCACGGGTTCGCGGGTGCGGCGGCCGCGGCGGGTCTGGACGTGGTGTCGTTCGCGGACAGCAACGACCCGGCGCTGTTCGTCGGCGAGGCCGAGGGCCGGGTCGCGGTCACGGTGCCGATCGACGACAACGTCCAGCCGCACCTGTACCGGCCGATCAGCGCATACCTCCTAGAAGGGATAGCCGCTTAGTGATATGACACGGGTGCTATGGGGCAATTTGGACCCGGCGCCTTGTGAGCCTCCCCCGTCCGATGACAGCATCGGTCGCGGCCGATATTTATCGGCTCCGATATAGGGGAGGCTCACGTGAGACTCACAAGGTCCATACTCCGTCGTGCCGTGGTCATCGCCGCCGGCACCACGCTCGTCGCCGGTTCGGTCCTCACGCCGTCGCCGGCTCAGGCCGCACCGATCGGCAGCACCGACGCGCTCGTCGAGCAGCTCGGACTCGCCACCGCCGGCTCCTACTGGGACGCCCAGCTCGGCCGGATGGTCGTCACCGTCACCGACGCGAACACCGCCAAGAGCGTCGAGTCGACCGGTGCCGTCGCCCGCAAGGTCAAGCACAGCGGCGCCGAGCTGGCCCGCGTCACCTCGGCGCTGAGCGCGAAGGTCTCCGTCCCGGGCACCGCCTGGGCCGTCGACCCGGTGCTCAACCAGGTGGTCGTCTCCATCGACCCGACGGTCGCGCCCGAGCACGTCAAGACCATCGAGGCGACCGTCGCGGCCTTCGGCAGCGCCGCGCGCCTGGAGCGGCTCCCCGGCGCGCTCCAGCCGACCATCTCCGGCGGGCAGGCCATCTACTCCGGCGGCTCCCGGTGCTCGCTCGGCTTCAACGTGGTCAGCGGCAGCACGTACTACTTCCTGACCGCCGGGCACTGTACCAACATCGGCTCGACGTGGACGACCAGCAGCGGCTCGGTCCTCGGCACCCGGGCCGGCACGAGCTTCCCCGGCAACGACTACGGCATCGTGCGCTACGCCGCCGGCGTCGCGCACCCCGGCAACGTGTCGCTGTACAACGGCTCGTTCCAGGACATCACCGGCGCGGCCAACGCGACCGTCGGGCAGTCGGTGCGCCGCAGCGGCTCCACCACCGGCGTGCGCAGCGGCTCGGTCACCCAGACCGGCGCGACCGTCACCTACTCGCAGGGGCAGGTCACCGGCCTGATCCGCACCACGGTCTGCGCCGAGCCCGGTGACAGCGGCGGCTCGCTCTTCGCCGGCTCCACGGCGCTGGGCCTGACCTCCGGCGGCAGCGGCAACTGCAGCAGCGGCGGCGTCACGTACTTCCAGCCGGTCACCGAGGCGCTCAGCGTCTACGGCGTCAGCGTGTACTAAGGCGTCAGCGTGTACTGACAAGTGCCCCACCTGTGCCACCCGTCGCGAGACGGGTGGCACAGTGGTGCGCATGCGGGTGGGGATCCTGGGGCCGTTGACGGTCGTCGTCGACGGCCGGCCCGTCGAGGTCGCCGGTGCCCGGCTGCGCACCCTGCTGGTCCGGCTCGCCTGCGAACCCGGCCGGCTGGTCCCCGTGGAGCGGCTCGCCGAGGCCCTGTGGCCGGACGCCACCCCCACCGACCCGGCGAACGCCGTGCAGTCCCTCGTCTCGCGGCTGCGCAAGACCCTCGACGGGCACCCGGCGCTGGAGTCCGGCGCCGGCGGGTACCGCCTCGGTGTCGCCCCCGACGACGTCGACGCGCACCGGTTCGAGCGGCTCGCCGGCGAGGGCCGGCGGGCACTGCGCGACGGCGACCCGGCCCGCGCCGCGACCCTCCTCACCGCGGCCCTGGACCTGTGGCGGGGGACCCCCGACGTCGACGACGCCCTCGCGGCCCGCTGGGAGGAGCTGCGGCTCGGCGCCGTCGAGGACCACGTCGAGGCCGTCGGCCCGCGCGCTCCCGGCCTGGTGGCCCGGCTGCGGGAGCTCACCGCCGCGCACCCGCTGCGCGAACGGCTCACCGCCCACCTGGTCATGGCGCTGCACGCGGAGGGCCGGCGGGCCGAGGCCCTCGCCGCGTTCGAGGAGTGCCGGCACCGGCTCGCCGAGGAGCTCGGCGTCGACCCGTCGCCACAGCTGCGCCAGGCGCACCTGCTGGCACTCACCGACCTGGCGACCACCGGCCGGCCCTGGGGGAACCTGCGCACTGCGCTGACGAGCTTCGTCGGCCGCGACGAGGACGTCGAACGGCTCGCCACGCAGGTCCTGGACGGCCGCCTGGTCACCCTCGTCGGGCCCGGCGGCGCCGGCAAGACCCGGCTCGCCACGACCGTCGCCGCCCGCGACCCGCACGCGGCCTGGCTGGTCGAGCTCGCCCCGGTCACCGAGGCCGCCGACGTGCCCGCCGCCGTCCTGCGCGCCCTGGACGCCGGCGGGCAGCTCGAGACGCCGCCCGGGATCCGCCGCCTCGACGTCACCGGCCGCCTCGCCGAGATCCTCGCCCCCACCGACGTGCTGCTGCTGCTCGACAACTGCGAGCACGTCGTCGAGGCCGCCGCGAAGCTCAGCGAGGACCTGCTGGGCCGCTGCCCGAAGCTGCGCATCCTGGCGACCAGCCGGGAGCCGCTCGGCATCCTCGGCGAACGCCTGTTCCCGGTCGGGCCCCTGGCCCCGGAGCCGGCGGTCCAGCTGCTGCGGGACCGGGCCGAGGCGGTGCGGCCCGGGTTCCGGGTCACCCCGGCCGCCGCGGAGATCTGCCGCCGCCTCGACGGGCTGCCCCTGGCCATCGAACTGGCCGCGGCCAGGCTGCGCTCGTTCACCGCGGAGCAGCTCGTGGACCGCCTCGACGACCGGTTCCGCCTGCTCACCGGCGGCAGCCGCACCGCCCTGCCCCGGCACCGGACCCTGCACGCGGTCGTGGCCTGGAGCTGGGACCTGCTCGAGCCGCCGGAGCGGGACTTCGGCGCGGCCATCGCGGTGTTCCCGGGCACCTTCGACGCCGATGCGGCCGCGGCGGTGGCAGGTGTACGGGACGTCGAACCGCTCCTGGACCTGCTGGTCGACCGTTCGCTGCTGCAGGTGGTCGCCGGGGACACCGTCCGGTACCGGATGCTGGAGACGATCCGCGAGTTCGCGCTGGAGGAGCTCGTCCGCGCCGGCCGGGTCGAGCTGGTCAGGTCCGGGCACGCGGCGCACTTCCTGGCCCTCGTCGAGCGGGCCGAGCCGCACCTGCGCACCGGCGCGCAGGTCGAGTGGCTGGCCCGCCTGCGCCCGGAGCGGGCGAACCTGCACGCCGCGGTCGCGCACGCCTGCGACACCGGCGACACCGTGACCGCGTTCCGGCTCGGGGCCGCGTCCGCGTGGTTCTGGACGTTCGAGGACAACCACGCGGAGGCCGCCGGCCTGCTCGGGCGGATCCTGGCGGTCCCCGGTGACGTGCCGCTGGACGTGCGCACGGTCGTCATGGCCGTCTACGTCATCAACAGCGGCTTCGCCGGCGACTTCCAGTTCGCCGAGGGGATGCTCGAGGACGTCCTCGCCCTCGCCGCGCAGGTGCCGCCGGGCACCGGCCACCCGTTCGTCGAGCTGGTCGAACCGGCCGTGATGATGTTCCGCGACGACAGCGCCAGCGGCGCCGCCGCGATCGAGCGCCGGCTCGCCGAGCCGGTCGAGCCGTGGTCGCGGGGGATGCTGCTGGCGATCCTCGGCTACCTGCGGGAGAACGACGGCGACCTCGACGGCATGATGCGCGCCCAGGAGGCGGCCGCGGCCGCGTTCCGGGAGGTCGGCGAGCGGTGGGGGCTGTCGATGACGCTCGCCTCGATCGCCGACGCGCGGGCCCGCCGCGGCGACTTCACCACCGCCACCGCGCTGTTCGCCGAGTCGATCGACCTGTATCAGCAGCTGGGGGTCCGCACCAACGACGCGTACCAGCGGATCCGCCTCGCGGCCCTGCGCCGCCACACCGACGGCCCCGAGGCCGCCCGGGCCGAGCTGCGCCGCTTCGCCGACGACCCGGCCTCGCTGCCGCGGGACGTGTCCCACGCGATGCTGGAGCTCGGCCAGCTGGCCCGGCACGCCGGTGACCTCGACGAGGCGGAGCGCTGCTACCTGGAGGCGTGGCGGCGGCAGGCCGAGACGCCGCTCGTCGCGCCGCAGTACCGGGCGATCGTCCAGGTCGGCATGGCGCAGCTGGACCTGCGGCGCGGCGACGCCGAGGCGGCCCGGGGGCGGCTGGTCCAGGCCCTCGACCTGGCCCTGCCGGTGCGGGACATGCCGGTCGTGGCGCAGGTCGCGATCGGCTCGGCGGCGCTCGCGGCGGCCGCCGGCGCGCCGGTGACCGCCGCGGAGATCCTCGGCGTGGCCCGGCAGTTCGCCGGGGGAGACGACCGGTCCAACTCGGACCTGCTCGCGCAGTCCGCGGCGCTGCGGGACACCCTCGGCGCCGCCGCCTTCACCGACGCCGTGCGCCGCGGCGCGGCCCTGGACCGCGCCGCGGCGATGTCGCTCATCCAGCCTTAGGAGCTCAGGTCTTGCGGCGGTACGCCCGGACGGCGAGCGGCGCGAAGACCGCCAGGATGCCCACGGACCACAGCAGGGTCTTGACCACCGCGTCGAGCACCGGCCCGCCGACCATCAGCCCGCGCGCGGCCTGCATCGCGTCGGCGACCGGGTTGACCTTCACCCACGCCTGCAGCCAGCCCGGCAGCGTGTTCGTCGGGACGAGCACGTTGGTGCCGAACGTCAACGGGAACATGATCACGAAGCCGAGGCCCTGCACCGCGCCGGGCTCCCGGACCAGCATGCCGAGCAGCACGAACATCCAGCTGAAGCTGAACGCCAGGAACATCACCAGCAGGCACGCCGCGACGACGGCCAGGGGGTTCGTGCCGAAGCGGAACCCCAGGGCGTACCCGAAGCCGAGCATCACCACGATCGCCACCACGAAGCGGATCATGTCGCCGAGCACGCCGCCGATGAGCGGCGCGGACCGGCCGATCGGCAGGCTGCGGAACCGGTCGAAGACCCCCGTCTTGATGTCGGTGTTGAGGCTGACCCCGGTCGGCGCCGACGCGAACAGCACGTTCTGCACGAGCAGCGCCGGCAGCAGGAACTGCAGGTAGTCGTGCCGGGAGCCGGCGATGGCGCCGCCCAGCAGATACACGAACAGCACGATGAAGATGATCGGCTGCAGTGTCACGTCCAGCAGCTGCTCGGGGGTGCGCATGGTCTTGATGAGGCTGCGCCTGGCCATCACCAGGCTGTGCCTGACCAGGCCGAACGGCCGGCCCGGCACCACCGCGATGATCGGCGTCTCCGTGGTGATCGTGGTCACGCCGCCACCTCCTGCTTCTTCTCGGTGCCGCGGGTCAGGGTGAAGAACACCTCGTCGAGGCTCGGCAGGTGCAGCGACAGCTCGATGACGTCGATGCCGGCCTGCTCCAGCTGGCGGATCACGGTCCCGAGCACCTTCGCGTCGTCGACCGGCACCGAGAGCACCCCGCGTCCGCGGGACTCGACCTGGCCCTTGGTGGTGCCGGCCAGGATCACCGAGACGGCGTCCAGGTGCGCCGGGTCGGCCGGCCGCACGCTGATCGTCTGGCCACCGACGATGTGCTTGAGCTGCGCCGGCGTGCCGTGCGCGATCACCTTGCCGTGGTCGATCACGGAGATCTTGTCGGCGAGGGCGTCGGCCTCCTCCAGGTACTGCGTGGTCAGCAGGACCGTGGTGCCCTCCCGCACCTGGGCCCGGACCATGTTCCAGACGTCCTCGCGTTTCGCGGGGTCCAGGCCGGTGGTGGGCTCGTCGAGGTAGACGATCGCGGGCCGCCCGACGAGGCTCGCGGCCAGGTCGAGGCGCCGCCGCATGCCGCCGGAGTAGGTCTTGACCGGCCGGTCGGCGGCCTCGGTGAGGTCGAAGTCGGCGAGCAGCCCCGCCGCCCGGGACTTCGCCTCGCCGCGGCGCAGGTCGAGCAGCTGGCCGATGAGGACCAGGTTCTCGGTGCCGGTCAGGTCCTCGTCCACGGAGGCGAACTGCCCGGTCAGCCCGCTGATGCGGCGGACCGCGGCGGGATGCTTGACGACGTCGTACCCGCCGACGACCGCGGTGCCCGCGTCGGGGCGCAGCAGGGTGGCGAGGATGCGCACGGCGGTCGTCTTGCCGGCGCCGTTGGGTCCGAGAACCCCGAGCACGGTGCCGGGCTCGGCGGCGAGATCCACGCCCGCCAGGGCGGTGGTCCTGCCGAACCGCTTGACCAGGCCGGTGGCCTGGAAAGCGAAGCTCATGGTGCGTTCCCCCTTTGATCTGTCGTCAGCCAGGGTGGCGCACGCCGCTGTCATTTCACGCACATCCGCCTGTCCTCGTCGCACCCGGCGGCCGGGTGTGATAGTAATTCCTACTAAGTAGATGCGAATACTGGAGAATCTGCGATGACTGTTGCAACCCGGACGGACCTGCTCTCCGTCGCCCGCTGGCACGCCTCGGACCCCGCGGCCTGGCCGTTCGAGCCCCGCTTCAACCCGCGGACCCGCTGGTACGGCAAGCTGCACACCGCCGACGACCACGAGGTGTGGCTGCTCACCTGGCTCCCGGGCCAGGCCACCGACCTGCACGACCACGGCGGCTCGGCCGGCGCGTTCACCGTCGTGTCCGGCGAGATCATCGAGCAGACCGTGCACGACGGCTCGCTGCGCAACACCACGATGGCGGAGGGTAGCGCCCGTCGCTTCGGTGCCCACCACGTGCACCGCGTCGTCAACGCCGGCACCCGCCCCGCCATCACCGTGCACGTGTACGGTCCCGCACTGACCGTCATGACCCGCTACCGTCTGCACGAGGGACGCCTCAGCGTCGAGTCCATTCAGCAGGCGGGAGCCGACTGGTGACAGGTCGCTCGATCGACGACATCCTCGCGGCCGCCCGGGCCCGCCTGGTCCGGCTGACGCCCGACGAGGTGCCCGGTGACGCCGTGCTCGTCGACATCCGGCCGGCCGCGCAACGCGCGGCGGAGGGCGAGATCCCGGGCGCGCTGATCGTGGAGCGCAACGTCCTGGAGTGGCGGTTCGACCCGCGCAGCGACGCCCGGCTGCCCATCGCCGACCGCTACGACCTGCCCGTCGTCGTCTTCTGTTCCGAGGGCTACACGTCCTCCCTCGCCGCCGCCGCACTGCAGGACCTCGGCCTGCACCGGGCCACCGACCTGGCCGGCGGCTTCCAGGCCTGGAAGCGGGCCGGGCTGCCGGTCGCCGGAAGTGTCAAACTGGACGCGTGAAGCTGAAGCTCGACCTCCACGACATCTTCAACCGCAACGGCGACATCGACCGCGCGCTGAAGGGGATCATCAACGAGGCCGTGGCGAAACGCGCCACCCTCGTGGAGATCATCCCGGGGAAGGGGTCGGGAGCGCTCAAGAAGCGGGTCCTGCGGTTCCTGGACCAGCGTGAGATCAAGGCGCTCTACCACCGGGTCGAGAAGGACTCCGACAACTTCGGCCGCCTGTTCGTGCACTTCCGCTGGAACGAGTCCGCGGGCCGCGGCCGCCGCTAGACCCTGATGTCCAGTGCGACCACGTTCGTCCCGTCCGCGCGGGTGCTCTCACCGGTGCGGACCTGCACCGTGGCGCCGTCCGGGCCGTTCAGGCCGATGCCGTAGCTGACGTAGCCCTCATAGTCGCCGGCCTGCTCGTAGCCCCGCACCCGGCGGTAGCCGACAGCGCGCGGGCCCGTGCCGGCCTGACTCCGGGCGGGCGTGAACACGATGCTCAGAAACGTCGTGCCGGGCAGCGTGACGGGGTCTCCGGAGCCGTCCCGCGTCACCTGCGGCACGATTTGGAAGGTGTACGACGGCAGCGGCCCCTGGAACGCGAACGTGACCCGCTCGTAGCCCTCATCGGCGTGGTCGCCGGCGCGGACCTCGACCAGGACCGGCACCGGGGGGACGGCGGGGTCGTGCGAGACGCTGACCTTCCGCGTGGGGACGGTCCAGCCCGGGGTTGTCGCCGTACCGGATGCGCTTGTGCTCGTGTTTGTGCTTTTGCTCGTGTTTGTCGCCGTTTGTGGCTCGCTCCCTGAGGAGACCGGGGCGCAGCCGGCGAGCAGGACGACCGGGACGAGCAGCGACAGACGGGTCATGGGATATCGACGCGCGTGCCGCCCATCCGGTTGTCCTCAGAACGCGTCGGCCGCGTCGGCGAGGGAGCAGACCGACACCAGGCGCAGGACCGTCCAGTCCGCGTCCGTCCAGTCGATGCTGTCCGGGGTCGGCAGCGGCCGGCCGTGACGCTGGTGGACGGCGATGACGCTGCGGGCGTATCCGGCGAGGGAGATCGAGTCGATCGCCTTCCCGGCCGCGGTGATGCTCTGCCGGACCGCGGCGGCGTGCTGGTCGACCTTCGCCAGCAGGAACGGCTGCGCGAGGGCCTCGACCAGGCCGTCGACGCCGACCATGGCCATGACCTGGTCCAGGTAGAACCGGGCGTCGAGCTCGGCGGTGGCGAGGTAGCTCGCGTCGAAGGCGTTGACGGACTGGGCGGCGGGGGTGCGTTCGTTGCTCATGTCCGATGACGCTAGGCAGTCCGGGGGGTTGTGGGACCCCCAACAACCATCCGGCACCCGTTCATGACCCACTGCACTCCGTCCGGGGGACATTTCCTGTTCCGGCCCCGAACTTTTCTGTCGGTGGGTCCGTGCAGAATGTGGGCACCCCACAGGAGGCACACCTTGTCCGACCCTCAGTCCGGCCGAAGCTTCGCCGCACCGCCGCGGCGACCCCTCGCGGCCCTTGCGGCACTCGCGGCCCTCGCCGTGCTCGCGTTCCTCGGCGTCTTCGACGTGCAGCCGCCGGCGCCGCGCCCCGCCTCGGCGCCCGCCGGCGACTTCTCCGCCGCCCGCGCGTTCACCCACGTGGAGCGGATCGGCCAGGAGGTCCACGTCACCGGCAGCCCCGCCGCCGACCGGGTCCGCGAGCACATCACGGCCACCCTCACCGGCTACGGGCTGCGGCCCGAGGTCCAGGACACCGTCGGGGTCAACGCGGGCAAGTTCGGCGACGGCGGCATGGCCCACGTCCGCAACGTCGTCGCCGTCCTGCCCGGTTCCGCCTCCACCGGCCAGGTCGTCCTGATGGCGCACTACGACTCCGTCCAGGTCAGCTACGGCGCCAACGACGACGGCGCCGGCACCAGCACCCTGCTCGAGGTCGCCCGCGCCCTGACCACCGGCGCGCAACCCCGCAACGACATCGTGTTCCTGTTCACCGACGCCGAGGAGGCCTGCCTCTGCGGCGCCGAGGCGTTCGTCAGCCGGCACCCCCTCGGCCAGAAACCGTCCGTCGTGCTCAACTTCGAGGCCCGCGGCAGCAGCGGCCCCGCCGTCATGTTCCAGACGTCCGTCGGCAACGCCGACCTCATCGACGTCTATGCCCGCACCCCGCACCCCGTCGGCACCAGCCTCGCCGTCGAGGTCTACCGGCTGCTGTCCAACGACACCGACTTCACCCCGTTCCTCGCGCAGCCCCGCTTCACCGGCCTCAACACCGCCTACATCGACGGGTCCAGCGTCTACCACAGCCCGTTCGACCGGCCCTCGACGATGGACCGGGCCAGCCTGCAGCACCACGGCGACAACGCCCTCGCCCTCGCCCGCGAGTTCGGCGGCGCCGACCTCCCGCCGCTGCTGCGCCCCGCCTCCGGCGACGCCGTCTACTTCCCGTTCGCCGGTTTCCTGCTGCGCTACCCGTCCGCGCTCACCTGGCCGATCGCCGCCCTCGCCCTGCTCGCCGTCGCCGCCCTGGTGTTCCTGGCCCGCCGCCGCGGCCTGACCTCCGTCCCGCGCACCCTCGCCGGCCTCGGCCTGGCCCTCGTGCCGCTCATCGCCGTCGCCGTCGCCGCCCAGCTGCTGTGGGCGCTGCTGGTCGCGCTGCGCCCCGGCTATGGGGAGCTGCTCGACCCGGCCCGGCCCACCTGGTTCCGCTTCGGCGTCGTCGCCCTCACCGCCGCCGTCCTGCTCACCTGGTATGCCCTGACCCGCCGCCGGCTCGGCCCGGTCCCGCTCGCCACCGGCGCCCTGGGCCTCCTCGCGGTCCTCGGCCTGGTCTTCGCCGCCGCCATCCCCGGCGGTTCCTACCTCGTCGCGCTGCCCGCCCTGGCCGGCGCCCTGGCCGGCATCGCCGCGCTCTCCGTGCCGCGCCCCTGGCTCGCGACCGCCCTCCTCACCGCCGGCGCCGGTGTCGCCGTGCTGATCCTCGCCCCGACCGTCGCCCTGTTCTTCCCGGCCCTGGGCCTCGCCACCGGCGCCGCCCCCGCCCTGTTCGCCGCGCTGCTCGGCCTCGCCGCCCTGCCCGCGCTCGAGCCCCTGTTCCGCCCCGCCTCCGCCACCCGGCACCGGCCGCTCGGCGCCGCCCCCGCAGCCGCGGCCCTCGCGGTCGCGCTGGTCTGCACCACCACCGGCATGGTCGTCGACCGCTGGGACGCCGGGCACCCCGAGCCGACCCACCTCATGTATGCCCTGGACCGCGACACCAACACCGCCGAATGGGTCAGCCTCGAACAATCGCCGGGCGCCTGGACCTCGCAGTACGTCCGCAACCACCAGTCCCTCGACCGCCTCTTCCCGGTCCTGCCCGCCGGCAAGCTGTCCGTCGGCCCCGCGGCGGCGGCTTCGCTGCCCGCTCCGACGGTGACCGTCCTGTCCGACACCACCGCCGGCGACCGCCGCACCGTCCGCTTCCGCCTCGCCTCGCAGCGCCCGGTCCGCTTCGTCTCCTTCTACGGCGAGGTCGGCTCGCACCGCGTCCAGCAGGCCACCGTAGAAGGCCGCGACGCCGTGCCGTTCCTCACCGGCCAGGACCGCTTCGGCGTCGTCTTCCACGGCCCACCCACCGACGGCATCGAGGTCACCCTGGTCCTGTCGGGCAGCGGGCCGATGCAGCTGCGGCTGGTGGACGGCAGCGACGGGCTGGACGGGTTGCCGGGCTTTGTTCCGCGTCCTTCCACGGTGGGGGTGTTCGGCAGTCACTCCAGTGAGCTGGCGGCTGTGGCGGTCACCGCGACGGTCTGAACTTTTCGTCATTTGGCGTCGGCCGGCTGTTGGGCTTGTTCGGGTCGGTCGGCGCTGGGTTCGCGGTTCTGGTCGTCATGCCCTTCAAATATTCAGCTAACGGC
>NZ_BONQ01000060.1 GCF_016862795.1 Dactylosporangium siamense
GCATGGTCCAGCGCCGTCGAGGTCATCATTCGGTGGTCCCACACCGCCGTCGGTCACAAAGCCGAAACCTCCCACCCTGCCCACGCCGGAACCGAAGTCTTGAACTACCTGGTCGATCGGTGGTCGCCCGCGGCCACAAATCCACCAGGTAGTTCAAGATTTCTGTTCGGGAGCGTTGGTACCGACCAGTCCAGTAATCGATGGTTTCGATTTTGGCTGAAGGTGGTGTTGTAGCACCGAATGATGACCTCAAACGGGCCTGGATCATGTGGGGTTCGGGCCTGGCTTGGCAGTCACGGTGACCACGCCACCCTGTCGCACGGACGCGCCAGCGTCCGGGCGGAGCCATACAGTCCCCGCGCCCTGAAGCTGAATATTTGAAGGGCATGACGACCACCACCCGCGAACCGCAACGTTATCCACAGGAAAAAGATCTTGCTTCCGGCCATGGCGGGCCGGCGCTTACCGTCGGAGGTATGGCTGCGACGGTCACGGTCGACGATGTGTGGCGGGTCCGCGGGGATTGGCGGGCGATGCGGGAGGCGGCGCTGCGGTTGCGGGACGAGCGCCGGGCCACCGCTGACGCGCTGCGCAGGTCGGCGGCGGCGTTGCGGCACGGGCAGGAGCTGCTCGCCGTGATCCTGGACCGGGTGGACGTGCCGATGACGTTGGACGACGACGGGCGGTTGACGTTCTACCCGGCTGACGCCGACGACCTCGCGTCGCTGCGCCGGGCCGAACTGGCGGCGCGGGAGATCCAGGCGGCCCTGCACACCATCGTGGCGTCGCACCGAGCGGCGGCGGGGTGAGCGCGGTGAGCGCGGTGAGCGCGGTGAGCGCGGTGAGCGCGGTGAGCGCGGTTCCGGCCGGTAGTGACAAGACCGGGAGTGGTCGCCCGGCGGCGAGGAGGTCGAGAGGGGTCATCCGGCGGTGAGGAGGCCGGGAGCGGCCGTCTGGTGGCGAAGAGGGCGAGAGCGGCCGTCTGGCAGTGAAGAGGCCGGGAGCGGTCGAGAGATCAGGGGTTACCGGGCCGCCCCGCCGTGACGCGACGGGGCGGCCCGGTGGTGGCTACTTCGCGCCGGCCTTGTCCAGGGCTGCGACGGCGCCGCGGTGCAGGGGCACCGGGTCGGTCTTGCGGACCGTCTCCAGGGTGATGCCCTTGGCGGCGGCGTTGGCCTGGGCGAGCTCCGCACGCTTCTCGATGAGGGTCTTCGTCAGCACGCAGGCGAGGTTGGCGTCCATGTCCTCGCGGACGAGCAGGACGTTGGGCACCACGATCGTCTTCACGTCCGCCGGGGTCTTGTAGATGGCCGCGGGGATCGTGCCCTCCTGGTAGGCGGGGCCGAGCTTCTGCATCTCCGGCAGGAGGCTGCCGAGGTCCAGCAGCTGGACCTTGTCGCCGGTGGTGGTGAACAGGTCCGTGAGGCCGCCGGTGGGCAGGCCGCCGGAGAAGAAGAAGGCGTCGATCGTGCCGGCCTTCATCGCCTCGGTCGTCTTGCCCAGGTCGAGGCGCTGCGGCTGGATGTCGGTGTCGGGGTTCAGGCCGGCGGCGGTGAGGATGCGCTTGGCGATGACCTCGGTGCCGGAGTTGGGTGAGCCGGTCGAGATCCGCTTGCCCTTCATGCCGGCGACGGACGTGATGCCGGCGTCCTTGCGGACGACGACCTGGGTGGCGTTGTCGTAGATGCGGCCCAGCGCGGCGATCTTCACCGGCTTGCCGTCGAAGGCGGCCTTGCCCTGCACGGCGTCGGTGGCGCTGTCGAACAGGGAGAACGCGACCTGGTACTGATCCTTGTCGAGGCCCTGGATGTTGGCGACGGACGCGCTGGTCTCCGCCGCGGTCGCCTTCACCTTGTCGTTGGTGGCCTTGGTGATCTGGGTCGCGAGGGCGTTGCCGACGACGTAGTAGACGCCGGTGGTGTTGCCGGTCGCGATCGAGATGCGGGTGTCGGCGGTCACCTCGCAGGTGATCGCGGCGGCGGTGTTCGTGTCCTTCGTGTTCGCGTCCTGCCGGCCCCCGCAGCCGGCCAACGCGACGAGGGTCAATGCGGCGACCAGGATCCGGGATTTCACGCGGGTTCCTCCTTGTGGGGTGGGGTTGCACGAGACGCCTGGAAGATCACCAGCAGCGCGGCGACCAGCAGCAGCGCGACGCCGGTGACGACCGTCCACAGGGACAGCCACAACAGGGCCAGGGCGGCGAGCCCGGCGACGACCCGGGCCACGACACCGGCCCGGCCGACGCCGAGGAGCCAGCCACCGGCGGCGACGGACAGCGCGAGGACGCCGAGCGCGGACGCGGCCAGCGCGAACCCGATGTCGTCCCAGCCGCCGAAACCCAGCAGGCCCCGGCCGGCCGGGGTGACCACGAACGCGATCGGCACCAGGTACGCGGGCAGGGCGTACCGCAGCGTCTGCCACATCGTCGGGAAGACCCTGCCGCCGGTGACGGCCGCGGCGGCCACGGACGCGAGCGCGGTCGGCGGGGTCGCCTCGGACAGCACCGCGAAGTAGAAGATGAACATCGCGGTCGCGGGCTCGTCGATGCCGAGATCGAGCAGCGCCTGCCCGATGATGACCCAGCCGATGATGAACGACGCGGTCACCGGCACGGCGAGCCCGAGCAGGGTCAGCGCGACCGCGGCGAACACGGCCGTCAACGCGATCACCGCGGTGTGCCCGCTCGCCAGGGACTGCGCCCAGTCGACCATCAGGCCCGACATCTGCGGGCCGAGACCCGTCTTCGTCGTGCTGGCGGTGATGATGCCGGCGGCGACGCAGACTGCGACGACGGGGAGCACACTGCGTACACCTGCCGCCAATGACGCGACAAGACGGCGCGGTGTCAGTCGGTGCCGGCGGTCCAGGAACGACAGCAACGCGGCGAGGACCGTGGCGTAGATGACCGCGCGGGTGGCCGGCTGCTCCAGCGCCAGCAGCACGATGATCACCAGCAGCGACGCGAAGTGGTACCCGAACCGGCCCAGCAACGCCCACGGCGACCGGACCCGCAACGCCACCGGCCGCGCCCCGAACCGCCGGGCGTCGATCTCGACGGCGAGCAGGATGCCGAGGTAGTACAGCAGCGTCGGGATCGTCGCCCAGCCGAGGACCGACAGGTACGACACGTTGAGGTACTCGGCGATGATGAACGCGGCCGCGCCCAGCGTCGGCGGCGACAGGATCGCGCCGACCCCGGCCGCCGCCAGCATCCCGCCGGCCCGGTCCGCTGGGTAGCCGGCCCGGCGCAGGATCGGCCAGGTGACCGCGCCGATGCTCACCGTCGTCGCCGCGCCCGACCCGGAGACGGTGCCGAGCAGGAACCCCGACGCGACGGCCGTGCGGCCCGCGGCGGACCGCGACCGCCGGAACGCCGCCACCGACAACTCGACGAAGAACGCCCCGGCGCCCGACGCGTCCAGCACCGCGCCGTAGATGGTGAACAGCACGATGTACGACGCGGCGACGTCCAGCGGCGTGCCGTAGAAGCCGCTCTGCGAGTTGTACAGCGCGTCGACGATCTGATCGAAGTCCAGCCCGAGGTGGGCGAGCGACCAGTGCTGCGGCAGGTACCCGCCGTAGTAGTCGTAGGCGAGGAACGCCCCGCACACCACCGGCAGGACCCAGCCCGTGGTCCGCCGGCAGGCTTCGAGGACGAGCACCAGCAGCACCGTTCCCATGGCGACGTCGACCGGGTCCAGCTGACCCTGCCGGTCCAGGAACGCGTTGTAGCCGCCGCTGGCGAACGGGAGCAGCGGGTAGGCGCACGCCACGAGGGTCGCCACGGCGAGCACCCAGTCCACGACGGTCGGTCCGCCGACGCTGTCCGCCGGGGTACCGGTCCGCTTCCGCCGGATCCGCACGCCGGACGGGTACACCACGAACACGAGCGGCAGGACACCGCTGAGGAAGACGGCGAGGTAGTACTGGCCGCCCTGGGCGAGCGGCCGGAACACCTGCCACAGCACCAGCACCGCGGACGCCGCGGCGACGGCGGTGACGCCGGCCTCGACCGGGCCGCGGAGGCGCCGGCCCGGTTTCTCGTCCTCGAACTGGGCGGCGAGCTCGCGGACGCTCTCGTCCTTGAGGGTCGAGTCCACGTCCTCGACGGCCGCGACCTTGAGGGTCCCGTCGTCGGCGGTCTCGTTCTTGAGCGTCTCGGTGTTGTGGGTCTCGGTGTTGTGGGTCTCGTTCTTGGGCGTCTCGTCGTCGACGGCCGCCGGGGCGAGGTCGGTGTCGGTGGTGTCCGGATCGGGGTTCCGGGCAGGGTTCTGCCCGGGGTCTGGGGTGGGCTCCACCACGCCCGGCCTGGCGTTGTCAGGTTCCGGCACGGGCGGAGAGTACAAGATTTCATGAATATTCGTAACCGTGATGGTTCAGCTTTTGGTCGCGAATCGGCAACGGTGGGTCACCAGGCATGATTTGTGGCGTGTACGAGCTCGACGTGATCGCCGCCGACAGCCTCGGGCGCTTCGTCGCCAGGTGGTACGGGCTGCCCGACCGCCCCCGCCGGGACCTGCCCGGCACGCCGGACCTCCTGCCGGAGCCCCTCGCCGAGTGGCACCGCGTCGCGGCCCGGTACTCGCTGCCGCTGAGCCGTGACCACGTGATGATCGACCCCGCCGACCTCGTCGAGTCAGGCGGCCTGGTCCGTTTCTGGGCCGGCGTCGACGACTGGTACTCCTACGCCCCCAGCGATTCCGCCCCCAGCGATTCCGTCCCCGGCCATTCGGCCTCCGGCGATTCCGGGCACGCCTCGGGAGACTCCGGCCCGGAAGGTTTCGCCCACGGAGACTTCGCCCATGCCTGTGGCGCCTTCGATCCGCTCGTGATCGAGAACGACACGGTCAGCACGGGCGTGCCGTTGTCCCGGTTCCTGGTGTACGCGGCGGTGTACGAGGCGACGTACACACCGCTGCACGGCCTCGTCTACATGTCGCCGGCCCCTGCGGAGCTGCGCCAGGTCCGGCTTCGACTGCGCGAGCTGGACGACCCGCTGTGGCGCTGGCCCGACCCGGCGACCCGCTACTACGGCGACGACGATCTGCTCGGCCACCTCGGCCCCGACCGGATCGTCCTGGCCGCCCGGCACCGCGACGCCCTCGGCCGCTTCGACGGCCTCGGCCTGCCGTGGGACTGGGACACCAGGACCGTGTGAGACCGGGACACCAGGACCGGGACACCAGGACCGGGACACCAGGGCCGTGCGAGACCCGGGACGCCGGGACTCGTGCGACGGGGGTGGGACCGGGGCGCCCGGACCCGTGTGACGGGCGGGGAGGCCAGGACGAGGCCAGGACGACGACCAGTACGACGGCCAGGACCGTATGACGGCTGGGGCGCCAACCGTGTGACGGGTGGGTGCCGGTGACGGCTGACCGCTTAGCTACACCGTAGCCCAGCGCTCCAAATCGGCCCGGAATGTCCTGAACGGTTCCATCACCCTCCGTGGCAACGCGTGCTCACGGTACGTGTACCAGCATTGCGCACACGTCCTCGTCCTCCGGGATGTTGAGGCTGGTGACGAGGTGGGTGATCATGGCGTCGAAGTTGCTGAGGTCGATGTGTTCGCCGGCGCGGCGGACGAGGTCCAGGCCGCCGCCACGGCGGCGGTCGACGCGGGCCTGGCCGCCGGTGTAGAGCAGCACCCGGTCGCCGGGTGCCAGGGTCACGGTCGTGTCGGAGTACTGCATCTCCGTCACCTCGCCGAGCGGCAGACCCAGCGGGCCGGACAGGACGGTGCCCTGGCCGGCGGCGGTGTAGCGGACCGGGGCGACCTGCCCCGCCGCGGCCCAGCGCAGCTCGCGGGTCGTGGGGGAGTAGCGGGCCACGACGATGCAGGCGGTGTGTTCGACCTCCATCGCGCACAGCATGCCGTTGACGGCGCTGAGGATGGCGCCGGGTGTCATGTCCAGGGCCGCGTAGGCGCGCACCGCGTAGCGCAGCCGCGCCGCGGTCGTCATCGAGGACAGGCCGCGGTCGTCGACGTCGCCGAGGACCAGGATCGTGCCGCCGTCGGGCAGGGAGGTGGCGTCGAACCAGTCGCCGTCGACGGTGCCGACGCGGTCCGCGGAGCGGCAGTGGCCGCAGATCTCGACGCCCTCCATGTGGCCGAGTTCGGGGTCGGTCGGCAGGAGGGCCTTCTGCAGGGCCTGCGCGGCGCGGCGTTCGTCGGCGAGGCGGTGCCGTTGTGCGGCCAGGGCCTCCTCGGCGCGGCGGAGCCGGGCCTCGATCGCGCGTTCCTCGGTGACGTCCTGGACGGTGCCGCGCACGGCGGTGACGTTGCCGGTGTCGTCGAACAGGGGCTCCGCGGTGAGGCGCAGCCGCCGGCCGTTGACCCGGCCCGCGCCGCGGACCTCGGCCAGCAGGTGCTTGCCCTCCACGACCGTGCGCCGCACGGCGTCCTGCACGGCGAGGAGGTCGTCGGCGTGGACGCTGGCGGTGAGCTCGTCGACCGGGACCCGGGCGGCGTCGCGGCCGCCGTGGAAGAGCCGGATCAGCTCCGGTGAGCAGCGGGGCTCCGGGTCGCGCAGCTCCCAGCAGAACGAGCCGACCCCGGCGATCCGCTCCGCCTGCAGCAGCTGGTCGTAGAGCAGGTCGGCCTCGGTGGCGATGCGCCACACCGCGAACACCCGGTCCCACAGCCGCACGGCGTGCACGGAGATGGTCTGCGTCGCCGGCACCCCGTCGGTGCGTGGGTCGGCGCGCAGCCCTTCGAGGCGGCGGGGCTGGCCGTCCTGCAGCATCCGGGCGAACTCCGGCAGGAGGGTCGTGCTGCCCAGGGTCGGATACGCCGCGAGGAGCGTGGCCTCGTCCGGGTCGACGCGGGCGGCGGTGAGGACCTGCCTGGCCATGACGTTGGCGTATTCGACGCGGAAGTCGACGAGCTGGCCGTCGACGGTGACGGGGGACAGCAGCGCCGCGGGGTTGTGCAGGACGTCCACGACGGTCGGCAGCCACACCTGCGCCGGGGCGGCCTGCGCGCTCTCCTCGCCCTCGACGTGGAACCAGGCGCTGGCGATCTCGTCGCCGATGAGCGTGTCGATCTGCCGGGCGACCGGTTCGAGCAGCGCCGCCACGTATCGTCGCAGCTCGTCGCCGTCGGGCAGGCCGTCGGCCCAGCTCATGATGATCGCGCCGAGGACCCGCTCGCCGGAGATCAGCGGCGACGCGAGCAGGGTGTCGCCGCTGAACGGCAGCTGGTCCATCACCGGGAACCGGCGGGAGACCTCCTCGCCGCCGACGAGCCAGATCGTCTCGACCTCCTGGACGGCGACGACCAGCGGCAGCGCCGGGTCCGGGGGGATGCGCGACCAGCGGCTGCGGACCTCGCCGGGGATGCCGAACGCGCCGACGCCGCGCTGTGCCCCGTCCGGGTCGAGCAGTGTGATCATGATCGCGGTCGGCGGGGGCCATGCGGTCGGGGCGGTGCCGAGCACCTCGGCGATCTCGTCGTAGCCGCGCGTCGAGGCGATCCGCGCGCTGAGCAGCTGGTGCTGTGACTGCAGGGCCTCGACCTCGGGCGTGCGGCTCGCCCGGCGGCGTGGCTTCTCCACCTGCGGCGCCGGTACGTCGGAAGCCGGCGCTGTCCGGGTCCGGCTGCGCGCCACGTGCTGACGCAGCTCGTCATCGATGAGATTCACCACATCGGGTGCGTCCGGGTCCGGTGACGTGGTGCCGACGATCGCCGCGGCGACCTCGATCAGCTTGATGTTGGTGCGCTGCGACAACCGGACCAGCTGATCGAACCCCTGGTCCGGGCTGACCCCGAGCCGCTCCACGAGCACACCCTTGGCCTGCTCGATCACGGCGCGGTTGCGCATCGCGGTGCGGACGCCGGTGAGCTCGGCGCGCAGCTTGGCGACCAGCGCGGCGAGCGCCTCGGCCGGCTCGGCGCTGCCGCCGTCGGCTTGCCCAGGCGCCTGCCCAGCCGGCTCGGCACCCGACCGACCAGTGCCCGACGGCTTGGCCACCATGCCCCCCACATCCTCGCTCCGTGCTGCCGCACGACCCGCGTTCGCACCTGCGTCCACCGAGCCGGTTGCGACTCGACCGTTGATGTTTACCACCATCCTGCCCGGGTAGGGGCGTTGGCAGGTCAGGGCGGTCGGCCAGGTGGAGGTGCGCACAGTGCAACAGGCATCTTCGTCGCGGGCGGGTGCGGGTTGAGGATCGCGATCGTGTCGGTGCACGCGAGCCCTCTCGCACTCGGGGGTTCGGGCACCGGCGGCCAGCACACCCACGTCACCGCGCTCGCCGAGGCGCTCGGACGCCGCGGGCACGACGTGCGGGTCTACACCCGCCGGGACGGCGCCGCCCCCGACGACGTGGTCAGGACCGTGGACGGGTACACCGTCGAGCACGTGCCGGCCGGCCCCGCGGAGGAGCTGCCCGTCGACGCGCTGCTGCCGCACGTCGGTGACTTCGGCCGGTGGCTCGCCGCGCACTGGCGCGACGACGCGGCCCGCCCCGACGTCATCCACGGCCACTTCTGGCTCAGCGGGCTCGCCGCCCTCACCGCCACCGCCGAGCACCGGATCCCGGTCGTGCAGACCTACCACGGGCTCGGCACGGTCAAGCGGCGCCTGCTCAAGGACCACGACAGCAGCCCCGAGGCCCGGGTCGGCCTGGAACGCACCCTCGGCACGATGGTCGACCGGGTCGTCGCGCAGTGCGAGGACGAGGTCACCGAGCTCGGCCGGATGGGCATCCGCCGCGCCGACACGGTGATCGTGCCGTCCGGCGTCGACGGTGAGCGGTTCGCGCCCAGCGGTCCCCGCGCCGACCATCTGCGGGCCGGGATGCGCCGCATCCTCAGCGTCGGGCCGCTCCTGCCCCGCAAGGGCTTCGCCGACCTCGTCGAGGCGCTGCGCCGGGTCCCCGGTGCCGAGCTCGTCGTCGTCGGGGGACCGGCACCGGACCGGATCGACCGTGACCCGGAGGCGCGGCGGCTGATGGAGCTCGCCGACCGGTGCGGCGTCGGTGACCGGGTCCGGCTGGTCGGCGCGGTGCCGCAGCAGGACCTGCCCGGCTGGTACCGCTCGGCCGACGTCCTCGCGTGCGCGCCCTGGTACGAACCGTTCGGCCTCACGCCCCTGGAGGCGATGTCGTGCGGGGTGCCGGTCGTCGCGTACGAGGTCGGCGGCATCGGGGAGAGCGTCATCGACAACGTGACCGGCCTGCTGGTGCCGCCGCGGGACGTGCCGGCGATGGCGGCCGCGCTGCGCGGGCTGCTCGGCGACGAGGTGCGCCGGATGAGCTACGCCAGCGCCGCGATCGACCGGGTCCGCTCCCGGTACACCTGGGAACGCACCGCCATCGACGTCGAACGGGTCTACCGGGCGGTGACCGGCGAGGGCGCCACGACCGGCGACGCCGAGACCGACGCCGACGCGGACGCCGAGGACGAGGCGCTCACCGACGTCACTTCGTAACCTTGTCATCACAGGGCGATAGGCGTACGTTTGTATGACCCGCAGCATCAGCTGAACGGCTGATAGGCCGCGATCGTCAAACAGCCGCGATCGCCGGCGTCGGGTGCGCGCCGGACGCTCGAGACCAGGGCGTTCATCTGGCGAAACTCCTCCCGTGGCCGTAGCCCGCACAGTGGCGCACGGCCATGGCAGCGCAGGCAGGGGGATCCCCCATGACCGCCACCGCCCACCGTCCCGTGACCAAGCCCGCCACCACCCGCCGCCGGACCGCGAAACCCGCTCCGAAACCCGCCGCGAACCCCGCCGCGAAACCCGCCGCGAAACCCGCCGTGCAGCAGGCGCCGCAGCCGGTCACGCAACCGGTCGTCGCCGCCCCGCCCGGCCGTGGGCGCAACCGCGGCCAGCACCGCGACGGCGAGGTCGAGGCGCACACGCTGCTGCTGCTCCTGGCCGACCTGCCCGCCGGCAGTCCCGCCCGGGAGCGCACCCGCGCCCGGATCATCGAGCTGCACCTGCCGCTCGCCGAGTACCTCTCCCGCCGGTTCCGCAACCGCGGCGAACCCCTCGACGACCTGAACCAGGTCGCCAACGTCGGCCTCATCAAGTCCGTCGACGGGTTCGACCCGACCCGCGGCGCCGCGTTCACCAGCTACGCCATCCCGATGATCGTCGGCGAGCTCAAGCGGCACTTCCGTGACAAGGGCTGGGACGTGCGCGTGCCCCGCCGCCTGCAGGAGCTGCGCCTGGAGATCTCCAAGATCTCCGGCGACCTCGCGCAGGACCTCGGCCGCTCCCCGACCGTTGCCGACCTGGCGGCGAAGCTCGGCGTGAGCGAGGAGGACGTCATCGAGGGCATCGAGTCCGGGCACGCCTACCGGGCCCTGTCGATCAACGCGCCGGCCAACGGCGACGAGGCGGGCGCCGAGCTCGCCGATCTCCTCGGCGGCGTCGACCGTGACCTGGAGGCAGTCGACGACCGGGAGTCGCTGCGGCCGCTGATCGTCCAGCTGCCGGAGCGCGAACAGAAGATCATCGCGATGCGGTTCTTCGGCAACCTGACCCAGACCCAGATCGCCGACCGGCTCGGCATCTCCCAGATGCACGTCTCCCGGCTGCTCGCGCACGCCCTGACCCACCTGCGCGGCGCCCTGGTGACGCCGCTGTGACGCCGCTGTGACGCCGCTGTGACGCCGCTGTGACGCCGCTGTGACGCCGCTGTAGGCGGGGGAAGAGACCTAGGCGGGGGTCAGCACCGAGGACAACTGGTACACGTTGTAGGCCTGCTTGATCACCGGGTGGGCGACGTTGCGGACGGGAACACCGCCGGGCGTCGTCCCCCGCTCCGATCCGGCGTGCGCGTGCCCGTGGACCGCGAGACCCACCCCGGGCGTCGCGTCGATGGCCTGCGCCAGGTGGTACGAACCGAGGAACGGGTAGATCTCCAGCGGCTCGCCCAGCAGCGTGTCCGGCACCGGCGAATAATGCGTCAACGCGATCCGCACGTCGCAGTCGAGCTCGGCCAGGGCGGTCCCGAACCGTTCGGCCGCCTCGCGGCCGTGCCGGGTGAACGCCTTCATCTCCGGTTCGCCGAACTCGCTGGCGCACGCCCCCGCGAACCCGCCGCCGAACCCCTTCGCCCCGGCGACACCGACGCGCACGTCACCGACCCGCAGGACGGTGCCTGAGTGCTCCAGGACGGTGATCCCGCCGTCCTCGAGGGCCTTCGTCACCTCGGCCTGCTGGTCGCAGTGGTAGTCGTGGTTGCCGAGGATCGCGATCACCGGTACGGCCAGCCCGCCGAACTCCTGGGCCACGCACCGCGCCTCCTCGGCCGTGCCGTGCCGGGTCAGGTCGCCGGCGAGCAGCAGCATGTCGGCCTTGTCGCCGACATGTTCGAGGGCCGGCCGGTACCGGCCGAGCACGTCGGCGTCGAGGTGGACGTCGCCGACCGCGGCGACTCTGACGCAACCTTCGGCTTCGGACGTCATAGTTCCTCCACGTCTTGCGGCTCCTGGACCCTGGTGAGCCCGATGTTGCAGCGCACCGGCAGGTCCGGGAACGCCTCGGCGACCACCCGGCAGATCAGGTCGCGGCGTTCGGCGCTCTCCACCTCGCCGACGAGGCTGACACCGTCGCCGGCCCGCACGATCCGGATGCCCTGTTCGGAGATCCGGGCGTCCTCGATCAGCAGCTGGTGCAGCTCGCTCTCGACGTGCTGGTCAATGATCACGAGTGCCTCCTCACAGGGAAGCGGCGAGGGCGCTGGTCTCGTCCAGCGACATCACGCCGAGGCGGTCGATCAAGAACAGGAAAGCATGCGCGTACGGGGAGTGGGCCGTTTCCCGGTAGACGCGGGGCCAGTCGATCTGCTCGCGCAGCGACCGCGCGACCGGCAGCCCACGGGCGTAGTCGCAGTAGTGCGCCGACCACGTCAGCACCTTGTGGATCATCAGTTCGGTCGCGGACAGCACCGGCATGTGGCACGCGTTGACGGCGATCACGTCGGTGTCGGCGAGGGTCGCGTCCGTCACCGGCCGCTGCACCGGGCAGAAGATGAAGTCGATCAGGTTCTCTTGATCCCCGACCGGGTCGAACGCCTTCACCAGCCAGCCCTCGGGCGGCACCTCCCCGCGGAACCCGACCTCCGCGAGGGCGGTCAGGACCCGTTCGGCGTCCTCGGCCTTGATGAGGAAGTCGATGTCGTGGTCGACGGACTCGCCGCCGCGCGCGTAGACGGCGAAGCTGCCGGCCAGGCAGAACGGGATCCCCGAGTCCTTCAAGTGATACGCGGCGCGCTTCAGCGTGGCGATCAGCGGCTGCCTGTCTTCCGGAACTGCCATAAATAGCGGCTTACCCGTCTGGTCATTCCGTCACACGCACCGATTGCGGCAGCCGCGGGAAGAGTTCGGTCTCCTCCTCCTGGACGTGTTCCCGGACCGCCTCCAGCAGCGCGGCCAGCAGCGGCCGGAACTCGGGGTCCACGTCGTTGAGCTCGGTCAGCCGCGCCACGAGGTCGTGGATGCGGTGGTGCTCGGCGGCCTCGTATTCGGCGAGCTCCGCCGGCAGGTGGCCGTGCAGCAGCCGCTCCTCGGTCGCGGTGTGTGCGGCCAGCGTGGTGACCGCGGCGTCGAGGGCGGTCCGCCGCGCGGCCGGCGACCGCGCCGTCTCGATGTCGGCGAACAGTGACTCGAGCCGGCGGTGTTCGGCGACGAGCAGGCCGACGAGGTCCTGCACCATGGTCAGCTCCCCAGATTCCGTGGCTCAGGCATGCGTTGGCGTACCCGGCGCGCCACCCGGCTAACCGTCATGCAGCAGACTTGATCGATATGGGCGTGTCGGGCTTCCGCCGGGGTTGGCACGTGTGTTCGAATGTCTCCTCATGGAGCGTAGGAAACACTGGTGGAACGGCACCTGGGGGCGGTTCGCCCGCCGCGACATCTATCTGTTCGAGGACGCCGGTCACTGGTGGGTCGAGTCCCGTGAGGGCGGCGCCGAGGGGCGCGTGCGCACCTACGAGTTCGACGCCGAGGAGCCCGCGATGGACTGCGTCTCGGGGCTGCTCGCCCAGCCGGGGGACTGGCGGGAGCTGCGCTGAGCGTGCCCGTGGCGGGCGGCGTCGACCGTGAGCCGGGTGGCGGCAACCGTGCTGCACCCGGTTGACGCAACGAATCGCTGTTCGCTGGTCGTACCAGACAAGGAAAACGCGACAACAAGCAATTTTCCGCAATGGAACGCTGAGCTCGGCCCGCCTAGGTTTGATCGCATGAGCCGTCGCTACCTGATGTGTCGACCCACGTACTTCGCCGTTGACTACGCGATCAACCCCTGGATGGACCCGACCGCGCCCGTCGACGCCGGCCTCGCCGTCGCACAGTGGACCAGGCTGCACGAGCTCTACCTGTCGCTCGGCCACACCGTCGACCTCATCGACCCGCTGCCCGGGCTGCCCGACATGGTGTTCGCCGCCAACGGCGCCACCGTCGTGGACGGCACCGTCTACGGCGCCCAGTTCCGCCACCCGGAGCGCGCCGACGAGGGCCCCGCCTACCTGGCGTGGTTCGACCAGCACGGCTTCGACGTGCACGCGGCGAAGAGCGTCAACGAGGGCGAAGGCGACATCCTCCTCGCCGGGGAGCACCTCCTCGCCGGCACCGGCCTGCGCACCGAGCTCGCCGCGCACGCCGAGGCCCAGGAACTGTTCGGCCGGCCCGTGATCACCCTGCAGCTCGTCGACCCGCGCTACTACCACCTCGACACCGCGCTCACGGTCCTGTCGCCGACCAACGTCGCCTACTACCCGGGCGCGTTCTCGCCCGGCAGCCAGGCGGTGCTGCGCCGGCTGTACCCGGACGCCGTCATCGCCACCGCCGCCGACGCCGCCGTCCTCGGCCTCAACGCCGTCAGCGACGGCCACCGCGTCGTCCTGCCGTCCGCCGCCACCCGCCTCGCCGGAGCGCTAGCGTCGAAAGGGTTCCAGCCGGTGCCGGTCGACGTGTCGGAACTGCACAAGGCCGGTGGCGGACCGAAGTGCTGCACGCTGGAGGTGCGCGCATGACCACCGCTCTTACCGGACACACCGGTCATCTCGTCGATCAGGCCGAGCGCTGGACCGCGCACAACTACCACCCGCTGCCCGTCGTCCTCGCCTCCGGTGAGGGCGCCTGGGTCACCGACGTCGACGGCCGCCGCTACCTGGACTGCCTCGCCGGCTACTCCGCGCTCAACTTCGGCCACCGCCACCCGGCGTTGATCGCTGCCGCGCACGAGCAGCTGGACCGGATCACGCTGACCAGCCGCGCGTTCCTGCACGACCAGTTCGGCCCGTTCTGCCAGGAGCTCGCGGAGCTGTGCGGCAAGGACCTGGTCCTGCCGATGAACACCGGTGCCGAGGCCGTCGAGACCGCGATCAAGGTGGCCCGCAAGTGGGGCTACAAGGTCAAGGGCGTCCCCGACGGCCAGGCCACCATCGTTGTGGCCGCCGACAACTTCCATGGCCGCACCACCACGATCATCAGCTTCTCCACGGACCCGGACGCGCGCGCCGACTTCGGCCCGTACACGCCCGGCTTCCGGATCGTGCCGTACGGCGACCTGGCCGCCCTCGCCGACGCCGTCGACGACACCACCGTCGCCGTGCTCATCGAACCCATCCAGGGCGAGGCCGGCGTGCTCGTCCCGCCCGGCGACTACCTGCCCGGCGTCCGGCAGCTGTGCACGTCGCGCAACGTGCTCTTCATCGCCGACGAGGTCCAGTCCGGCCTCGGCCGCACCGGCGAGACCTTCGCCTCCACCCCGGTCGTCCCCGACATGTACGTGCTGGGCAAGGCACTCGGCGGCGGCATCGTGCCCGTGTCGGCGATCGCGGCCTCACACGACATCCTCGGCGTCCTGCGCCCCGGCGAGCACGGCTCCACGTTCGGCGGCAACCCCCTCGCGTGCGCCGTCGCCCGCGCCGTCATCGCCCTGCTGAACACCGGCGAACCCCAGGCGAACGCCAGGACCGTCGGCACCCACCTGCACGATCGCCTCAACGCCCTCGTCGGCCACGGCCTGACCGCCGTCCGCGGGCGCGGCCTGTGGGCGGGCATCGACATCGACCCCGCGCTGATGACGGGCCGGCAGGCGTGCGAGGCGCTGATGGCCCACGGTGTCCTGGCGAAGGACACCCACGGCTCGACGCTGCGGTTCGCCCCGCCGCTGCTGGTGAGCAAGCAGGAAGTGGACGTGGCCGTCAACGCGCTGACCGTGGTGCTGAAGGGCTGAAGAGACTGGACGTGCGGCTCAGGAGGCGTCTCCTCCTGAGCCGCATGCCGCTAGCGGTGGAACAGGCGGCCGAACCAGCCGCGGTGCTCGCCCGCGGCGACCGGCTCGGGCTCGTGGAACGGGCACGCCGTCGGCTCGTCCGGGACCTGCGGCACGATCGGTGAGCGGCCCCGCCGGCCGAGCTCACGGGCGTCGGTGTCCAGGTAGAAGGCGGGCCGCTGATCCGCCTCGTGGTAGTACCGGTGGAACACCCCGGTCGCCGCGCCGCTCATCGGCGGGACGATCCAGCTCCAGTCCGCCGGGGTCTCCCGGCCGGCGCGTTCCTCGCTGGCGATGTGGGCCAGGAACCGCTCCGACTCGCTGTGGTGGTCGCTGATCCGGGCTCCGGCCTGGTCGAAGGACCACAGCACGGCCCGGTTGAGCTCGAGCAGGGCACCGTCGCGCCACAGGGACCGTTCGGTGCTGGTGTCCAGGCCCATGCGTTCCGCGATGACCGGCAGCAGGTTGTAGCGGTCGGCGTCGGCGAGGTTGCGGGCGCCGATCTCGGTGCCCATGTACCAGCCGTTGAACGGGGCGAGGGGATAGTCGACCCCGCCGATGGTGAGCCGCATGTTGGAGATCGCGGGGACGGCGTGCCAGCGCAGGCCGAGCTCGGCGAACCAGCGCAGGGTCGGGTGTTCGATCGGCACCTCCCAGACCGCGCTCTCGGGCAGGTCGTAGAGGTTGACGTCGCCGCCGGGGCCTTCGATCGCGATGGGGAGCACGTCGAAGGGGTTGTCGGGTTTGCCGCGCCAGCCGTACTGCTGCAGCGTCTCGGTGAACTGGGTGTAGCGGGGGTCGCCGACGATCGTGCCGGCGTGGGGGCCGTCCGTGTGGCGGTGGCCGGCGTAGCGGATCAGCTGCTCGTTCCACAGTCGGGAGTTGTCGCGGCCGGGGACGTGCTGGGCGAAGACGGAGATGACGGGGCGGATCACGTTGCGTTCGCGCTGGCCCGCCAGGCGCAGGTGCCGCACGACCTCCTCGAAGATCTCGTCCGGGGCGACGACCTTGCGCAGGTCGCGCACGACGAGGCTGCGCCAGTAGAGCCGGCCGATGCAGCGGCTCGCGTTGCGCCACGCGACGCGGCAGCCGAAGACCAGTTCGGCGTACGTGTGGGCGTACGTGCCCGTTTCGGCGATCTCTTCGGTGATCCGGGCGAGGCGTTCCCTCAGGTCGCCGCGTTGCGGGTTCTCCCGGTAGTACTGCTCGAGAAAGTCCTCCGCCTCCCGAGGATCCACGGACAGGTGCGGATCCCACTGCTGACCTGGCATGTCGCGGTATCCAGGCACGCTCACACTGACCTCCCAACGCCGACGGGTTCCCAGGGGTAGTTCCGACGCGGCAAGGAGTTCATGTTGGGTGTCTCACAGCCGCCAGAGTCGCACAACGTGTGCGCTCTGTGTCGGTGAGTCAGCGATGCAAGATGCAAAACGGCAGGGGCACTCTGGCCGAAAGTACGACCGGAGTGCCCCTGGAGAGCGGGGGAGTGCTAGCCCGACGCGACCCGCCGCAGCTTGGCGAGGTAGGTCTGGGCGACGACGACCAACGCGATGAACGTCCCGCTGATCACTGTCTGCCAGGCCGACGAGACGCCGCCGTCCTGGTTGATCAGGTTCTGGATCACCTGGAGTAGCAGGACCCCGGCGATCGTGCCGCCGAGGGTGCCGGCGCCGCCGGTGAGCAGGGTCCCGCCGACGACGACCGCGGCGATCGCGTCGAGCTCCATGCCGGTGCCGAGCACGGTGACGCCGGAGCCGAGGCGGGCCGCGTTGATCGACCCGGCGAGCCCGGCGAGGAGCCCGGACAGGACGTAGACCCTGATCTGGGTGCCGCGGATCCGCACGCCCATCAGCCGGGCCGCGTCCTCACTGCCGCCGATGGCGTAGACGGACTGCCCGAAGCGGGTGCGGTACAGCGTCACCATGCCGACCACGAAGAGCACCGCGACCAGGTAGACGGCGTACTTGACCCCGAGCAGCTCGCCCTTGCCGAAGTCCTTGAAGGCGCCGGGGTCCACGAGGTAGGTGGTGCCGCCCTCGTCGGACAGGGCGAGCATGAGCCCCCGCGCGCCGAGGAGCCCGGCGAGCGTCACGATGAACGGCGCCAGCCGCGCGTACGCGATGACGAGGCCCTGCACGAGCCCGAACAGCCCGCAGACCGCGAGGGGCACCGCGAACGCGGCCGCGATCCCGTACTGCGACGCCCACGCGGCGAGGACCCCGCCGAGGACGTAGAGCGAGCCGACGGACAGGTCGATCCCGCCGGTGATGATCACGAAGGTCATGCCGAGCGCGATCAGGGCCGCCGGCGCGGCCGAGACGAGAATGGTGCCGGCGTTGTCGAAGCTGCGGAAGTCGTCGTACGCGACGAGGCCGACGACGAGCACGATGGCGAGGACGGCGAGGGCGCCCTGGCGCTGGACGAGCTCGACGATGCGCTCGGTGCGCAGCGAGGCCGCCTCGGCCTTCTCGAGCTTGGGTTCGGCGACGAGCGTCATCGGGTCCTCCGTTCGCGGGCCGTGTAGACCGCGACCAGGATGATGACCGCCTGGACCATCTGGGCGGTCGAGTCCTTCAGGTTGTTGGCGATCATCGTCGCGGTCAGCAGCTGCATGAGGAAGGCGCCGGCGACGGTGCCGAGGACGCGGACCTTGCCGCCGGTCAGCGGGGTGCCGCCGACGACCACGGCGGTGATCGCGGACAGCTCGATGAGCAGGCCGATCCGGGACGCGTCGGCGGAGCCGATCCGGGACACCTGGATCACGCCGGCGATCGCGGCGAGGACCGCGGCGATGACGTACACGGTGATCAGGACCCGCTTGACGGGGACGCCGGCGAGCTGGGCGGCGGCCCGGTTGTCGCCGACGGCGAGCAGCCGCCGGCCGAACACGGTCCGGCGCACGACGAACCCGACGACGACGGCGAGGACGGCGGCGATCCACACCGTGTAGGGCACGCCGAGGAACGCGTCGGTGCCGATGGCGAGGAAGTCCTTGTCGCGGATGTCCTTGTACTTGCCGTTGGACACGACCAGGGCGATGCCGCGGCCGGCGACGAGCATGGCGAGGGTCGCCACGATCGGCTGGAGCCCGACGAACGCGACGAGGCCGCCGTTGACGAGCCCCACGAACACGCCGCCGACGACGGCGAGCGCGATCGCCGGGATCATCCCGTACCCGAGGTAGAGGGGGATGAGCGCGGCGCCGAGCGCCATCACCGACCCGACGGACAGGTCGATGCCCTCGGTGCCGATGACCAGGGCCATCCCGAGCGCGACGATGACGACCGGGGTGACCTGGACGAGCTGGATGCGCAGGTTGTTCCAGGCGAGGAAGTTGTCGGTCCAGGCGATGTTGAACAGCACAAGGACGGCGAGCGCCACGTACACCCCGTACACGGGCAGCAGCCGGCGCACGGTCGCCGCGTCGAAGCCGCGGCTCTTGGCAAGGGACGGCGCCGTCATGACGCCGCCGTCGCGATCACGTTCATCAGATGCTCCGTAGTCACTTCGTCGCCGCGCAGCTCGCCGGCGACGGCGCCGTCGCGCAGCACGACCACACGGTCGGAACCCTCGACGAGCTCCTCGGCGTCGGAGGAGACGAGGACCACGCCGAGGCCTTCGGCGGCGAGCTCGTCGATGAGCGCCTGGACCTCGGCCTTCGCGCCGACGTCGATGCCGCGGGTGGGCTCGTCCAGCAGCAGCACCTTGGGCCCGGTCGCGAGGAGCCGGGCGAGGAGGACCTTCTGCTGGTTGCCGCCGGACAGGTCGCCGACGCGCTGGTGCGGGCCGGACGCCTTGATCCGCAGCCGGGAGATGAAGGTCTCGACGATCTTGTCGATCTTGCGTTCGGAGACGACACCGGCGGTGGACAGGCGGGGCAGGACGGCGAGGGCGATGTTCTCCCGGATCGACAGGCCCAGGGCGAGGCCCTCGGCCTTGCGGTCCTCGGGCTGCACGGCGATGCCGGCCTTGAGCGCGGCGACCGGGTTGGGCCGGCGCAGGGTGGTGCCGTCGACCTCGACGGTGCCGCTGTCCAGGGGCAGTGCCCCGGCGACGGCCTTGATGGTCTCGCTGCGACCGGCGCCGAGCAGCCCGCCGAGGCCGACGACCTCGCCGGGGAGCACCTCGAAGCTGATCCCGGTGAGCTTGTGCCGGCTGTTGAGGTCGGCACACCGCAGGACGGGTTTGCCGCCGGCGGCCGAGTGCTCGCCGCCGAAGCTGGTGAAGCCGGCCTTGCGCACGTCGGACATGGGCCGGCCGAGCATGTGCGAGACCAGTTGCAGCCGGTCGAGATCCTTGATGAGGCCGGTGTGCACCAGCTTGCCGTCGCGCAGGATGGTGACGGCGTCGCAGATGCGGTACAGCTCATCGAGCCGGTGGCTGACGTAGATGATGCCGACGCCGCGCTCGTGCAGCCGCTGGATGACGCCGAAGAGCGTCTCGACCTCGCGGGGTTCGAGCGAGGACGTCGGTTCGTCCATGACGACGACGCGGGCGTCGACCATGACGGCGCGGGCGAGCGCGACCATCTGCTGCGCGCCGAGCGCCATGAGGCCCAGCGGGCGGCGCACGTCGGAGGTGATGCCGTAGCCGGCGAGGATCTCGGCGGCCTCCCGGTTCATCCGGGCGACGTCGACGAGGCCGAACCGGTTGCGGGGCTCCCGGCCGAGGAAGAGGTTGCGCGCCACGCTCATCAGCGGGACGAGGTTGACCTCCTGGTAGATGGTGGAGATCCCGGCCGCCTGCGCGTCGAGCGGGCCGTTGAACGTGACCGGCTTGCCCAGGTGCCGCAGGTCGCCGCCGTCGGGCTGGTAGACGCCGGTGAGCACCTTGATGAGGGTCGACTTCCCGGCGCCGTTCTCGCCGACGAGGGCGTGCACCTCACCGGCGCGCAGGGTGAACGAGACGTCGTCGAGGGCGCGCACCCCCGGGAACTGTTTGCTGACGCCTACCACTTCGAGCAGCGGCGCGTCCGATGCGGACATGCGAGGGGTCCCATCTAGAGAAAAGCCCAGGCCGGGATCATCCCCGACCTGGGCCTTGATGCAACAGTCAGCTGCAAACGGTCAGAGGGTCAGTACGCGAGGCCCAGGTCGGCCGCGGCGTTGGTCGAGTCGTACTCGCGGTCGGAGATGATGATGTTCTCCGGGATCGCCTCACCGCTGAAGAACTTGGTGGCGGTGCCGAAGGCGAGCGGGCCGAAGCGCGGGTTGGACTCGATGACCGAGGAGATCCAGCCGTCGACGATGCCCTGGACGGCGCCCTTGGTGCCGTCGATCGTCACGATCTTGACGTCGCCGGCCTTCTTGCTGGCGCCCTTCAGGGCGGTGATGGCGCCGAGGGCCATCTCGTCGTTCTCGGCGTAGATGCCGTTGATGTTGGGCTTGGACTGCAGCAGCTGCTCGGAGACCTTCTGGCCCTCCTCGCGGGAGAACTGCCCGGTCTGCTCGAACTCGATCTTGATGTTCGGGGCGACCTTGGCGATCTGCTCCTTGAAGCCCTGGGTTCGCAGCGTGGTCACGTTGTTGCCGGGGGCGCCCAGGAGGATCGCGACGGTGCCGGTGTTGTTCAGGGCCTTGGCCATCTTGTCGGCGGCGCGCTTGCCCTGCTCGGCGAAGTCCGAGCCGATGAACGTCAGGTAGTCGGTGCAGTGCTTCGCGTTGATCTTCCGGTCGATGGTGACGATCGGGATCTTCTTCGACGACGCCTTCTGGAACACCGAGTCCCAGCCGTCGGAGTTGAGCGGCGCGATGACGAGCAGCTGGACGCCCTGGTCGATCAGGGTGCTGACGTCGGTGATCTGCTTGTCGAACTTCGAGTCCGCGTTGGTGACCTTCAGGTTCGCGGCCGGGATGCCCAGCTTCGCGGCCTCGTCCTTGATGGACTGGGTCTCGGCGATGCGGAACGGGTTGGCTTCCTTCTCCGACTGGGAGAAGCCGATGGTGGCCGTCTTCAGGTCGACCTTCTGGCCGCCGAACTTCGTCAGGTCACAGGTCGAGCCGCCGGCGCTGGCGGACTTCGTCGCCTGTGCCGCGGCTGAGCTGTCGGCGGTCGACTTCGCGGCCGGGTCGTCCTCGGACTTCGCGCAGCCGGTCAGCAGCAGGGCGGAGGCGCTGAGAACGGCCAGGGCGGGCCGCCAGCGGCCACGCAGATCGATCATTTCGGGTCACTCCCTTGAGCGAGGGGGACCGCGGCGCGAGCTACGCCGCGTTCGGGGTGTACCGCATTCACTCATCCTCCAACTTTTTCTGTCAAGACTTTCCACCCACCCGACCAAAACCAAACACCAACTGTCACATGTTCGAGACCTTGCCGAAGTTGTCCCGACACCGAGGCGATCGATCGTGTCCATTCGCCCTCGTGTATGCCACAATATCCAACACTTTCGATCCTACTGAACCTGGGAGCTGGGATGACCCGAAGTCCCCGGGCGCTGAAACGCGCCCTGACGGCCGCCGCCACGGCCCTGCTCGCATCAACGGTCGTCACTATGGTCGCGACAAAACCGGCGGACGCCACCGCCACCCCGCAGCCCGGCCCGGTCACCGCCCCCGTGATGGGTTGGAACAGCTGGAACCGGTTCGGCTGCAACATCGACGAGAACCTCATCAAGGCGACCGCCGACGCCATGGTGAGCACCGGGCTGAAGGCGTCCGGCTACACGTACGTCAACATCGACGACTGCTGGATGGCCTCGACCCGCGACGCGCAGGGCCGGCTGCGCCCCGACCCGGTCCGCTTCCCCGGCGGGATCGCCGCCATCGCCGACTACGTCCACGCCCGCGGCCTCAAGCTCGGCATCTACTCCTCGGCGGGCACCGCCACCTGCCAGGGGTTGCCGGCCAGCCTCGACCACGAGACCGTCGACGCGCAGACCTGGGCGTCGTGGGGCATCGACCTGCTCAAGTACGACAACTGCAACAACCAGGGCCGGCCCGCCGCCCAGCGGTACAAGGCGATGGGCGACGCGCTGAAGGCCACCGGACGGCACATCGTCTACAGCATCTGCAACTGGGGCGACGACGCGCCGTGGGAGTTCGCGCCGAACGTGGGCGGCAGCCTCTGGCGCACCACCGGCGACATCAACGACAGCTGGGGCAGCGTCACCTCGCTGCTGGACCAGCAGGCGGGCCTGGAGACCTTCGCCCGCAAGGGCTACTACAACGACCCCGACATGCTCGAGGTCGGCAACGGCGGCCTGACCCAGGACGAGAACGTCGCGCACTTCTCGCTCTGGTCGCTGCTGTCCTCGCCGCTGCTGCTCGGCAACGACCTGCGCAGCGTCTCCGCCACCACGCTCGGCGTCCTGCGCAACGCCGACGTCATCGCCGTCAACCAGGACTGGGGCGGCTCACAGGGCCGCCGCGTCGCGGACAACGGCGACACCGAGGTGTGGGCCAAGCCGATGAGCGACGGGTCCGTCGCGACGGTGCTGTTCAACCGCGGCGGGTCGGCGACGACCGTGTCCACGTCCACCGCGGCGCTCGGGCTCGGCGGCTCATCGTCGTACACCACCAAAAACCTGTGGACGGGCGCCACCGGAACCACGTCGGGCACGCTGAGCGCGAGCGTGCCGTCACACGGTGTCGCGATGTTCCGGGTCACCCGGGCGGGAACCCTGGCCGCACCGCCGGCCGCCGGGACGCTCCAGGTGAGCGACCTGCCCTGGCTCGCCTCCAGCAACGGCTGGGGACCCGCGGAACGCGACCGTGCCAACGGCGAGCAGGCCGCCGCCGACGGGCCCGGCCTCACCATCGGCGGGACCGCGTTCAGCAAGGGCATCGGCGCGCACGCCGACGCCGCCGTCCACGTCTACCTCGGCCGGGCCTGCCGCACGTTCACCGCGCAGGTGGGCGTCGACGGGGAGGTCGGCACCAACGGGTCGGTGCGGTTCGCGGTGTACGGCGACGGCCGGCTGCTCGGCTTCACCGGCGTGAAGACCGGCGGGCAGGCACCGACCAGGCTGACCGTGTCCACCGGCGGTTACCTGACCCTGGAGCTGCGCATCACCGACGCCCGCAACGGCATCAGCTACGACCACGCCGACTGGGGAGCACCGACCCTGGTCTGCGGCGGCAGCGGCGCCGGTACGGCCGTCAGCGACCGCACCTGGGGCACCGCCGTGAACGGCTGGGGGCCCGCCGAACGGGACACCTCCAACGGCGAACAGGCGGCCGGCGACGGCAGCCTCATCACCGTCGGCGGGGTCAGCTACCCCAAGGGGGTCGGTGTCCACGCCGCCGGCGACGTCACCGTGCCGCTCGGCGGGGCGTGCAGCCGGTTCACCGCCGTCGTCGGTGTCGACGCCGAGGTCGGCACGTCCTCGACCGGCGTGGTGTTCAGCGTCGTCGCCGACGGCGTCACGCTGTGGACCAGCCCGACCGTGACGGCGGCGGCACCCGCCGCCGTCGACGTGGCCGTGGCCGGCCGCACCAACCTGCGGCTCGTCACCGCCGGCGCCGGCTCCATCGACTACGACCACGCCGACTGGGCCGACGCGCGGCTCATCTGCTGATCTGGCTGGTCCCCTGACCGGGGGTCACCACGAAGGTGTCGGGGGGCGTGAAGCCGTTCACGGCGAACGCCTCCCGCACCGCCGCCTCCACCGCGTCGCAGTCCTCCTCGTCGACCAGCGCCAGGACGCAGCCGCCGAACCCGCCGCCGGTCATCCGGGCACCGTGCGCGCCGTGCTCCAGGGCCACCCGCACCGCCGTGTCGACCTGCGGCACGGTGATCTCGTAGTCGTCGCGCATCGACTCGTGCGACGCCGTCATCAGCGGCCCCGCCGCGCGCAGGTCACCGGCGCGCAGCGCGGCAACCGTGTCCAGGACCCGCTGGTCCTCCGTCACCACGTGCCGCACCCGGCGGCGCATCGTCTCGTCGTCGAGCTTCGCCAGGGCGTCGGGCAGCCCGGCGACGTCGATGTCGCGCAGCGCCGTCACCCCCAGGATCCCGGCGGCCTCCTCGCAGGCCCTGCGGCGGGCCGCGTACTCGCCGTCGACGTGCGCGTGCGGCGCCTTGCTGTCCACCACCAGGATCTTCAGCCCGGCCGCGGCCAGGTCGAACGGCACCTGCTCGGTCGCGAGGGAACGGCAGTCCAGGAACAGGGCGTGACCCTCCTGGCACAGGGTCGACGCGGCCTGGTCCATGATGCCGGTCGGCGCGCCCACGTATTCGTTCTCGGCCCGCTGCGCCAGCCGCGGCCGGTCCCGCAGCGGCAGGTCCGCGCCGGCGAGGTCCACCAGCACCGCCATCGTCGCGCACTCCAGGGCCGCCGACGACGACAGGCCGGCGCCGAACGGCACGTCGGACGCGATGGTGAGGCGGGCGCCCGGCACGTCGACGCCGGCCTCCCGCAGCACCCACACGACAGCCGCCACATACGCGGCCCAGCCCTCGACCTTCTCGCTCAGGCCTCCCGCCAGGTCGAACCGGACGGTCTCGCCGGTCTGCTCCGACGTCACCTCCCACCGCTGTTCCGGCAGGCGCGTGCCGCTCACCGCCGTCGCGTTCGGCAGGGCGAACGGCAGCACGAACCCGTCGTTGTAGTCGGTGTGCTCGCCGATGAGGTTGACCCGGCCCGGGCTCACCCACAGACTTTCGGCGTTTTGAAGGCGCTCCGCCGCTGACGTCACAGCTGGACCCCCCGCAGCATCTCGGCGGCCTGCTCCGGCCGCACGTCGTTGACGAACACACCCATGCCGGACTCGGATCCGGCCAGGTGCTTGAGCTTGGTCGCCGTCCGGCGGGTGCTGAACAGCTGCAGGTGCAGGTAGGCCAGGTCCCGGTCGACCCGGACCGGCGCCTGGTGCCACGCGGAGATGTACGGCATCTGCAGCCCGAACAACCCGTCGAGGCGGCGCAGCACCTCCAGGTAGATGGGCGCGAACGCGTCCCGCTCGGCCACGCCCAGCGCCGGGATGTCGGCGACCTGCCGGTGCGGGTACAGGTGGACCTCGAACGGCCAGCGGGCCACCGCCGGCACGAACGCCGTCCAGTGCGCGTTGCGCGCCACCACCCGCGACCCGTCGGCCTGCTCGGCGGCGAGGACGTCGGCGAACAGGTTGCCGCCTGGATGTTCGCCCTGGTACTTCCGGGCCGACGCCAGCATCTGCCGGGTCCTCGGTGTGACGAACGGGTACGCGTAGATCTGCCCGTGCGGGTGCGACAGCGTCACGCCGATCTCGGTCCCGCGGTTCTCGAAGCAGAAGATCTGCTCGATGTCGTCCCGGGTCGACAGGTCCGCGGTCCGGTCGGCCCAGGCCTCCATCACGGTGCGGACCCGGGCCGTGGACAGCGACGCGAACGACGCGTTGTGGTCGGAGGTGAAGCAGACCACCTCGCAGCGGCCCGCGCCCGGCCGGGTCGGCACCAGGCCCGGCAGGATGTCGCCCTGCTCGGGCCCCACCCGGTGGCTGAACGAGGGAAACCGGTTCTCGAACACCACCACGTCGTACTCGCCCGCCGGGATCTCGCTCTGCCAGTCCGGGGTGGACGGGCACAGCGGGCACTGGTCGGACGGCGGATGGTAGATCCTGGACTGCCGGTGCGCGGCGATGGCCACCCACTCATCGAGGATGGGGTCGTGACGCATCTCTGACGCTGCGGGCGGGGGCGGTAGCTCCCGCTGGTCGACGGCGTCCCGGGACGCGTCGTCGCGTTCGTCGTAGTAGATGAGTTCCCGACCGTCGGCGAGGTGGGTGACCGTGCGCTTCACTCGTTCTCCAGTTGGGGTGGCTAACCGTTCGGATCGACCACGATGAGTTCACCGACGCGCTCTGCGAGCTGCACCCGTGCCTCGGCGGCGAGCCCGATGTCGGTGATGAGGATGTCCGCCTCGTCGAGCGGGGTGATGGTCGCGATCCCGACCATCTCCCACTTGGTGTGATCGGCGAGCACGACCAGCCTGCGGGCGGCGGAGACCATCAGGCGGTTGGTGCCGGCCTCCATGAGGTTCGGCGTGGTGAAACCCGTGCGGGGGCTCATGCCGTGGACGCCGAGGAACAACACGTCGACGTTGAGCGAGCCGATCGCTGCCTCCGCGACCGGGCCGGCAAGGGCGTCGGACGGGGTGCGGATGCCGCCGGTGAGCACGACCGTCTGGTCGGGCCTTCCGGCGTGGTACAGGGTGTCGGCGACCGGGATCGAGTTGGTGACGATGGTCAGTCCCGGGACATCGACCAGGTGTGCGGCGAGTGCCGCCGTCGTCGTGCCGGCGGACAACGCGACCGCCGTGTGCGGTTCGATGAGTTTGGCGGCCCGCTCGACGATGGCCGCCTTCTCGTTGCGCTGGCGCACCGACTTGGCGTCGAAGCCGGGCTCCTCGGTGGATCCGGGGCCGGCGATGGTGGCGCCACCGTGGACCTTGTCGACCAGACCGCGGTCGGCGAGGGCCTCCAGGTCGCGGCGGATGGTCATGTCGGACACGCCGAACTGGCGCACCAACTGGCTCACCCGAACGCCACCGTGACGGCGCACCAGATCCAGAATGGCCGTTTGACGTTGCTGTGCGAGCATCACGCCGTTCCCTTCGCAGGCGCAGCGGCTGGCGCGGCTGCGCGGATGGCAAATCCCATCGCAGATTCCAACGCAGACGTTACGTCGCCAGGGACGGTGTGCACCCCGGTGGCCCGGCCGAAGTTGACGGCCGGGTGGACACCCCCTTGAAGGGCGGCTGGGTGCGCTCGCATGCGCTACAGCTTCGAACCTAGCCGACCAGAAGTCAACAAACTCGAACAGCGAACTGTGGGAACAATGTTCAGAAGGGCGCGGTTCCGACCGTGGTCAAACGTTGGGTTGCCCGGGACAACGCCACGTAGAGCGTGCGGAACCCGGTCTTCGCCTCGTCCCTGATCTGCGCCGGCTCGACCACCAGGACCGCGTCGTATTCCATGCCCTTCGAGTCCAGCGCGCCGACGGTCTGCACCCGCTCGTCGATCCCGTCGACCCACTTCGCGACCTCGTCCCGGCGGGCCGTGGGCGTGATGACCCCCACGGTGCCCTCGACCTGGTCGAGGAGCGTCTGGGCGGCCGCCCGCGTCGCCGCCTCCAGGTCCGGCGCGTCCACGGTCGTCAGCACCGGCTCCTGGTGGGAGGACCGCACCGCGGTCGGCAGCTCGATGTCCGGCTGCGCCGCGCGGATGACCCGCGCGGCCACCTCGAAGATCTCCGCCGAGTTGCGGTAGTTGGTGGTCAGCGTGAACGCCGAACGCCGCCGGCTGCCGATCGCGCCGTCCATCGCACGGTCCGCCTCGGCCGCGTCGCCCCACGCCGCCTGCGCCGGGTCGCCGACGATCGTCCACGTCGCGTTGGGGCCGCGGCGGCCGATCATCCGCCACTGCATCGGCGACACGTCCTGCGACTCGTCGACGATGATGTGCGCGTAGTCACGGTAGTCGGTCGGGCGCTCCACGGCCTGCGCGCGGGCCGCCGCCATCCGGTCCGAGTAGGTGGTGACCTCCCGGACACCCTCCGCGACCTGGAACGGGTCCCGCGCGGCGCGCTTGCGCACCGGCGGATCGCCGAGCAGCTCCTGCAGCTCGTCCAGCAGCGCCACGTCTTCGACCGACGGGTCGTCGGGGCGGATCGCGCCGGCGAGCACCGCGATCTCCCGGTTGCTCAGCACACCGTTCGCCCACCGTGACAGCCGGTGACGGTCAGTGAGCCAGCCGAGCACCTGCGCCGGGCGCAGCACCGGCCACCAGGCCCGCATGAACGTCACGAACTCGGGTCGCTCGGCGATGTCGGGCGCGAACTCCTCACGCTTCTGCTGCCGCCCCGACGGCAGCAGCTCGACGCTCTGCCGCCACAACGCGTCCAGCACGTGACCGGCCGCCTTGGCCCGGGCGGCGTTGCGGCGCACCCCCAGGTTGAGCACCGTGCGGCGCAGGTCGTCCAGCGCCGGGCGCTCCAGGACCAGCAGCTCGCCGCGGTACAACACGCGCAGGCGGTCCGGCGAGTCGGGCACCGGACCGCGGGCCGCCCGGCTCAGCACCCGCTGCATGCGCAACGAGCCCTTGATCGCGGCGACCTCCGGCGGCTCGTGCCGGCTGCCCTGCACGCCCTCCAGGAGCTGGCCGAGGGAGCGCAGCGACGCGGTGTCCTCACCGAGAGACGGCAGCACCCGAGACACGTACCCGACGAACACGTCCGACGGGCCGACGACGAGCACACCGCCCGACTCGTAACGGTTACGGTCCGCATACAGCAGGTACGCCGCGCGGTGCAGGGCGACCGCGGTCTTGCCGGTGCCGGGCCCGCCGCGCACGATCGTCACGCCCAGGCTGGGGGAGCGGATCGCGTCGTCCTGCTCGCGCTGGATCGTCGCGACGATGTCCTTCATGCCGGTGCCCGTCGCGCGGGACAGGTTCGCCAGCAGCGCCCCGTCGCCGATCACCGCCATCTCGCTCGGCGCGGCGTCCGGGTCGAGCAGGTCGTCCTCGATGCTGATGACCTTCTCGTTGCTGCTGCGGATGCTCCGCCGGCGCACCACGCCCATCCGGTCGGTGGGGGTGGCCCGGTAGAACGGGGCCGCCGCCGGCGCCCGCCAGTCCACGACGAGCGACTCGTAGGTCTCGTCGCGCAGCCCGAGCCGGCCGATGTAACGAACCTCACCCCCGGGCACGACCGGATCCGCCGATGCGGCGTCCGCACCGTCGCCGGAACGGCCGTCCGGGCCGAGATCCAACCGCCCGAAGACCAGACCGTCGTGCTCGCTCTCCAGGGCCCGGCGCCGCTTCGCGGCGTGGTAGACCATGGCGTCGCGCTCGACCAGCGCGCCGAAGTTACCGACCCTGGCCAGGCTGTATCCCTCGCGCTCGACCTCGGCGGCGGTGATCCGCAACTGGTCGAGGCGGGTGTAGACCCGGTCGAGGTATGCCTGCTCGGCGGCGATCTCCGACTCGCGAACCGCGTCGTTCAACGCCCCACCCCTAGCACCCGGGTTGAAAAAACAACCCTACGAGCCTACTTCACGGCGCGGAGGCCGGCGTTTCCTCGCGCTTCACGGTGCGGTGGCCGGCGTCTTCTCGGTTCTTCACGGTGTGGTGGCCGGCGTCTTCTCGGCTTTTCACGGTGCGGTGGCCGGCGCCTTCATCTCGGCGTCAGGGTGCGGTGGCCGGCGTTCTCTCGGCTTTCACGGTGCGGTGGCCGGCGTTTTTTCGGCTTCCTCGCGCAGCGCCCGGGCCTCCGCGGCCGCCTTGCGGCGCAGCCACAGGGTCGTGGCCAGGCCCGCGACGACCGCCACCGCCAGGGCGATCCAGGAGAAGTCCTTCAGGTACTTCTCGGCCGTCTCGCCCACCTTGTAGATCACGAACACGGTGCCGAACGCCCAGGTCAGACCGCCCAGGGCATTGGCGACCAGGAACTTGCCGTAGGGCACGTGCAGGGCGCCGGCGAGGGGCCCGGCGAGGATGCGCAGCAGCGCGATGAACCGGCCGAAGAACACCGCCCACACGCCCCACCGCTGGAACGCCCGCTCGGCCTTCGCCAGATGCGCCGGGCCGAAGTGCTTGGGGAACCGGCGGCCGACCCGCTCCAGCAGGTGCCGCCCGCCGCGCCGGCCGATGTAGTAGCCGATGGAGTCGCCGACGATCGCTCCGACCGACGCCGCCACGGCCACCCACAGCGGGCTGACCGCGGTCGTCACCGCCAGCAGCGAGGCCGTGACCAGCGTGATCTCGCCGGGCACCGGGATGCCCATGCTCTCGATCCCGATGATGCCGCCCACCAGGAGGTACACCCAGATCGGCGAGAGCGTGCCCATCCATTCCGAAATGTGATGCACAGTCGCCTCCCCGTGGTGGTCTTCGCATCCACCCTCTCATACCGTGACGACCGTGACGTGGATGGTGTATGGCGCGAACGGTTACAGCGGGTCACTTCTTGCCCGGCTTGCGGCCGACCGCGGTGAACGTCCGGTTCTCGCCGGCCGGTCGGCCGCCGTGGCGGGTCTCGCCGGTGAGCTCGGGCTGCCGCACCGGGCGTTCCCGCTCTCGGCACCCGACCTCCACGGCGTCACCGCCGTCGTCAACTGTGCCGGCCCGTTCGCGGCCACCGCCCGCCCCCTGGTGGAGGCCTGCCTCGCCGCCGGCGTGCACTACCTCGACATCACCGGCGAGCTCGACGTCTTCGACTGGATGTTCGCGCAGTCGGCACGGGCGGAGACCGTCGGTGTCGTCCTGCTCACCGGCGCCGGGTTCGACGTCGTGCCGACCGACTGTCTCGCCGCGATGCTCGCCGCCGCCATGCCGGGCGCCGTCAGCCTGGAGCTGGCGTTCGACGCGCCGGGCGGGCTCAGCCGCGGCACCGCCCGGACCTCCCTCGGCGAGGCGGCGTCCGGTGGCCGCCGCCGCGTCGGCGGGACCCTGGTCGCGACGCCGTTCGGCACACCGTCGCGGACCGTGCCCTTCCCGTCGGGGGAGCGGACCGTCGGCGCGACCCGGTGGGGCGACCTCGTGACCGCCCACCACTCCACCGGGATCGGGGACATCACGGTGTACATGCGGCTGCCCCGCAACGCCGCGTCGCCGCTGGTCCGGCTGCTGAAGTTCGGCCCGATGCGGGCCGTGGCCAGGGCCCTGATCCCGGCGGGCGGCCCGTCCACGACGCGCCGCGCCGCCACCGGCTGCGAGGTGTGGGGTGAGGTGAGCGACGGTGCCGGCAACACCCTGTCGGCGACGCTGACCGGGCCGAACGCGTATGCGCTGACGGCCGACGCGTCGCTGCGGGCGGTGCAGCGGGTGCTCGCCGGCGGGATCGCGCCCGGCACGCACACGCCGGCGACGGCGCTCGGCGCCGACTTCGTGCGCACGCTGGATGGCGTTACGGTGACCGAACCGCACTGACGCAGACTGCCTGCTTGCCCACCTGCCGTTGACCTGTCCGCCTGCCCGTTGACCTGTCCGCCTGCCGTTGACGCGCTTGCTTGCTTGCTTGCTCTTGCTTGTTCGCTTGTTCGCTCGCTTGCTGCCGACGCGCCGGCTGCCCGGCGCTGACACGCCGGTGTTGTCACGCTGCGTTCGTCAGTGGTGACGGAATATCGGTGGATTTTTTGGGCGGGTGTACGGTGGCTTGGAAGCCGGTCGCCGACACCGGGACCGCTTCCGCAGTCGTCGTCGGCGTAGGGACGCCGTCGTCACGTTTCGTCGGTTCACGTTTGGTCGACTCGCGCTTCCGCGGCACCAGAACCGCTCTCGGAGGCGCCGGGACCGCTGCCGCCTGACGCTTCGTCGGCCCCGGGACCGCTGCTGGTTCACGCTTCGTCGGCGCCGGGCCTGGTGTCGGCTCGCGCTTCGGCTGCGCCAGGACCGTTGCCGGCCCGGGTTTCGTCGGTGGCGGGCCTGCTGTCGGCTGACGTTTCGTCGGCGCCAGGACCGTTGCCGGCTCGCGCTTCGTCAGCGCCGGGCCTGCTGTCGGCTGACGTTTCGTCGGGTCGCGCTTCGTCGGCTCACGTTTCGCTGGCGCTGGGACCGCTCCCGTGGACTTCGCCGCTCGCCGGACCACGCCGACGATCGCGTCGGTGACCATGTCGGGCCGCTCGATCGGCAGCATGTGCCCGGCGTCCTCGCACGTGATCAGCTCGGCGTCGGGCAGCTCGGCGGTGATCGTCGCCGCGCACGCCGGCGGGGTCAGCCGGTCCAGCGTGCCGACGAGGACCGCGGTCGGCAGGCCCCGCATCGCGGTGAGGGTGTCGACGCGGTGGTGCAGGTCGACCGACGGCCGGAACCCGCCGATCGCGCACAGCGGCGCGTTGCCGACCATGGACGCGGTCAGCGCCACCCACGACGTGTCGACCCGGTGGCCGAACACCAGCCAGCGCACCCCCGGCGCCAGCAGCGGCATCAGGCGGCGGTGCGGCCGCCACGCGCCGGAGCGGGCGAGCAGGCCCGCGCCCTGGATCTCCAGGATCCGCATCACCCGGGCCAGCCGCGGGCTCAGCCCGTAGCTGGTCCGCGACGAACCCTCCGCCGACGTCGACACGAGCACGACACCGACGGTGCGGGCGGCGAACGACTTCGCGTGGCGTTGTGCGTACTCCATGATCGCCATGCCGCCGAGGGAGTGCCCGACCAGCACGACCGGCCCGGTGGGCACCAGGGCGTCCAGGACCTCGGCGAGGTCGTCGCCGAGCTGTTCGAGGGTCGCGTCGGTGCCCGAGGTGGCGGAGGAGCGGCCGTGGCCGCGCAGGTCGAAGGTGAGGAGCTGGACCGGCATGTCGACGACGGCGCCGAGGCGGGCCGGGAGGTCGGCGATCTGCTGTCGCCAGAGGCGGTTGTCGAGCGTCCAGCCGTGCAGGAGAACCACCGTCACCGGGGTCCGCGCCGCACCCGCACCGTCGGAGGCGGCCGGATACAGCACGCTGTACAGGCCGGCGCCGTCCGCGAGCCTCACTGTGGAGGAGGAGACGACGGTACCCATGGTCCATTGTTACCCGGAAGTACGTCGAAATACCCCGGTGATCTGCGGGAGCATTCCGGGAGTGAACCCGGTGCAGCACGAAACCGCCGCCCGGGAGGTCCCGGGCGGCGGCTGGAAGTGCAACGCGTCAGGCGGCTTCGAACACGCCCGCGTCGACGAGGCGCTGCTCCGTCGCGTCCCAGCCGTGGCCGGGGTGGGCGGTGTTGAGCGCCTGCAGCTCGACCCGCAGCTTCGTCGCGTGGCCGGCGCCCGCCAGGACCCGGATCTCCTCGACGAACGCGTCGGAGACCGTGCTGAGGCGGTTGGTCTTGCCGTTGGTCAGGTTGCGCACGTAGACGTGCTTGCCGCCGTTGAGCGGGATGAGGTACTTGAACTCACCCAACACGCTCAGGGCGCCGGACGCGCCGGCCTGGCCTGCGCGGACTGAAGCCCGCGCGGTCTTGGAGGTGCTGTTCGCCACGGCGGGAACTCCTTGTCGAGCCTGAAACTGCTGAAGACAGCAAAACTGTAACACCCGGCAGGTTCGGTCAAAAAAACGAGTTACCTGCTGGAGGCTCCACCCGTTGGACATTTCGTAGGACCCGAGTTGCCGATTCTCTGGCGCACCGCGCACAACATCGTCATCATGAGTCCCACAAGCACATAGCTACAGGGCAGACCGTTGCCGGGTTCGAGGTCGTAGGGGAAGACGCACCTCGGTCTCCGGGAGGTCATACGTGCCCACGCGTGGCGTCATATATGTTCACTCGTCACCGCTCGCCGTGTCATCGCACGTCGAGTGGGCGATCGCGCGCGTCCTCGGAGCGCCGGTCAGACTCGAGTGGACGCCGCAGCCTGTCGAGCCGTCGGCTCGGCGGGCGCAATGCTCATGGTCCGGCGCGACCGGGACCGGGGGCGAGCTGGCGGCTGCCCTGCGGCAGTGGCCCATGATCCGTTTCGAGGTCACCGAGGAGCCCAGCCCCGGTGTTGACGGCGAGCGGTTCATGCACGTGCCCGGCCGCGGCCTCTTCCACGGCTCGACGAGCGCCAACGGCGACATCGTGCTGTCCGAGGACCGGCTGCGCAGCCTGATCGCCACGTCGCGGGGGTACGAGACACTCGCCCACGCGATGGAGAAGGCCCTCGGCGGCCCGTGGGACGCGGAGCTGGAACCCTACCGGCACGCCGCCGACGGCGTCCCCATGAAGCTGCTCACCCGGGTCGGGTGACTTGCACCTGCATGATTGAGTGGCACGGTGCCAGGACCCATGCCACGCCTGTTGGTGCCCTTCGCCGCCGCCGTTGTGCTGCTCAGCGGGTGCACCGACGACCGGCCCGCGGCGCCGTCACCGTCGGCGACGGCGCAGGACTCCGCCGTCGTGCCCGGCGGTGACCCGGCGAAGCAGGCCGCCGACCTCGTCGCCAGGCTGTCCGACGAGGAGCTTCTCGGGCAGCTGCTGATGCCCTATGCCTACGGCAACGACGCCGAGAAGGTCTCCTCCGGCTCCGTGTCGGCGAACAAGGCCTATGCCGGCGCCGCCACCCCGGCGGAGATCGTCAGGAAGTACCACCTCGGCGGCGTCATCCTGGTGTCCAGCAGCGCCGACGACCCGACCGCCGGCACCAACAAGACCACCAACGTCGAGTCGCCCGCCCAGGTCGCCAAGCTCACCGGCGGCCTGCAGGCGGCCGCGCTCGGCCTGCCCGCCAGGATCCCGCTGCTCATCGGCACCGACCAGGAGTACGGGCAGGTCACCCGCATCCGTGACGGCATGGTGCAGCTGCCCAGCGCACTCGCCCTCGGCGCCGGCAACGAGCCGGCGCTGACCGAGGCCGCGTGGAAGGCCGCCGGCACCGAGCTCGCGGCCATCGGGGTCAACGTCGACTTCGCCCCGGACGCCGACGTCCTCGGCGCCCAGCCCGGCGGGGTCATCGGCTCCCGGTCCTTCGGCAGCGACCCGAAGCTCGTGGCCCTCCAGGTGGCCGCGGCGGTGCGCGGGCTGCAGGCCGCCGGCGTCGCCGCCACCGTGAAGCACTTCCCCGGTCACGGCCACACCATCGTCGACAGCCACAACAGCCTGCCGGTGCTCAACCAGAGCCTCGACGCCCTGGAGAGTGGTGACCTGCCGCCGTTCGTCGCCGCCGCCTCCGCCGGGACCGGCCTGGTCATGTCCGGCCACCTCGACGTGAAGGCGATCGACCCGGGTGTGCCGGCGTCGTTCTCCAGCAAGGTCCTCATCGACCTGCTGCGCACGAAGCTCGGCTACACCGGTGTCGTGGTCACCGACGCGCTCAACATGGAGCCCGCGGAGCAGTGGGGCCCGGGCGAGGCCGCCGTGCGCGCCGTCCTCGCCGGCAACGACCTCCTGCTGATGCCGCCGAAGCTGACCGACGCGTACAAGGGCCTCCTCGACGCGGTGCGCTCCGGGCGGCTGTCGAAGCAGCGCCTCACGGAGGCCGCGACGCGCATCCTGACGCTGAAGTTCCGGCTCGCCGCCGTCCCGCGCCCGGACGCCTCGACCGTCAACGGTGACGCCGGGAAGGCGGCCGCGCGGGCGAGCGCCGCGGCGGCCGTCACCGTGCTGCGCGGCCCCTGCTCCGGTGCCCTCGTCACCGGCCCGGTCCGGGTCACCGCCGCCGGCAGTGAGACGGCGCGCGGCTGGCTCGAGGCCGCCCTGACCGCCGCCGGCGCCACCGTGGTGCAGCAGGGCGGCGCGGAGGTCCGGCTCGTGGGCTACGGCAAGGGCGCCTCGGACCTGTCCACGTCGGCGGCGGTGACGGTTGCCCTCGACACGCCGTACGTCCTGCGCTCCGCGAAGGGGACCCTGGTCGCGACGTACTCGTCCTCGCAGGCGTCGATGTCCGCCCTCGCCGACGTGCTGGTCGGCAAGGTCAAGGCCCCCGGCCGCTCCCCGGTCCCGGTCCAGGGCCTCCCGGCCACCGCCTGCGACTGACCCGCCCTCCGCGATCCGTGATCCGGAGGACCTTGCGCACCCCTGACTGCACAAGATCTTCCGGATCACGAAACAAGCCGGACCGCGAACAAGCCAGACCGCGAACAAACAAGCCAGACCGCGAACAAACAAGCCGGACCGTGAACTAAGCCGGACCGCGAACAAACAAGCCGGACCGTGAACGAGCCGGATCGCGAACAGAGCCGCCTACAGCGGGATGTTGCCGTGCGCGCCGCGGGCGAGGGGCGCGCCGGCCAGGGCCGCGGCGATCCGGCCGCGGGTCCGCCCGGGCTCGACCACGGCGTCGACCACCCCGATCTCCACGGCCCGCCCGACGCCGCCGGCGGCCTCGGCCTGCTCCTCGACCAGCCGGGCCCGCAGCTCCTCGCGGTCCTCGGGCGCGGCGGCCGCGAGGCGCCGGCGGTGCAGGACGTTGACCGCGGCGCCGGCGCCCATGGCGGCGATCTCGGCGCCCGGCCAGGCGAAGACGGCGGTGGCGCCGAGCGAGCGGGAGTTCATCGCGATGTACGCGCCGCCGTAGGCCCTGCGGGTGACGAGCGTGACCCTGGGCACGACCGCCTCCGCGAACGCGTGCAGCAGCTTCGCGCCGCGCCGGACCACGCCGTCCCACTCCTGGCCGAGCCCCGGCAGGTACCCGGGGACGTCGACGAGGACGATGAGCGGCACGCCGAGGGCGTCGCACATGCGCACGAACCTGGCCGCCTTCTCGGCGCCCGTCGCGTCGAGGGAGCCGCCGAGCCGCAGCGGATTGTTGGCCACGACGCCGGCGGTACGACCTCCGAAGCGGCCGAGCGTGGTGACGACGTTCTGCGCCCAGCCCGCGTGCAGCTCGACGCCGGGTGCGTCGAGGACCTTGTCCACGAGGGGCCGCACGTCGTAGGCCTGGTCGGGCTCCGGCGGCAGGAACGCGCCGAGGTCGGCCTCGACGACGTCGTCGACGCGGAGGCGGCCCTGCCGGCCCAGCAGCGCGGCGAGCCCGCGGGCTGCGGCGAGCGCCGACGCGTCGTCGCGGGTGGTGACATGCACGACGCCGGAGCGCCGGCCGTGCGGCTCGGGACCGCCGAGGCGGTCCATGTCGACCTGCTCGCCGGTGACGCTGCGCACCAGCTCGGGGCCGGTGAGGAAGATCCGGCCGGCATCGCTCATGATCACGATGTCGGTGAGGGCCGGGGCGTACGCGGCGCCGCCGGCGGCCGGGCCGAGCACGACCGAGAGCTGCGGGACGCGCCCGGAGGCCCGGACCGTGGCGGCGAAGACCTGCCCGACGGCGTCGAGGGCGAGGACCCCTTCGGCGAGGCGGGCACCGCCGGAGTGCCACACGCCGATGACCGGGACGCGTTCCCGGATGGCGGCGTCGACGGCGTCGACGACCCGGCGGCAGCCGGCGTCGCCCATCGCGCCGCCCATCCGGGTGGCGTCGGTCGCGAACGCGATGACCGGGGTCCCGTCGACGGCGCCCCGCCCGGCCACCACACCGCTGTCGTCGCGGGGTGCCAGCAGGCGCAGCGTGCCCTGGTCGAACAGGGCACGCAGGCGCGCCTCCGGGTCGCGCAGGTCCGCGATCCGGGCGGACATGCGCGTCATCGCAGCTCCACGGGCCTCAGGCGCGGGCGAACACCAGCGCGGCGTTGTGGCCGCCGAACCCGAACGAGTTGTTCAGGGCGGCGGGGATGTCCAGGTGGCGCGCCTTGTGCGTGACCACCTCCAGGTCCAGCTCGTCGTCGGGCTCGTCGAGGTTGATCGTCGGCGGGACGATCCCGTGGTAGATCGCGAGGATCGTCGCGATCGACTCCACCGCGCCGGCCGCGCCGAGCAGGTGCCCGGTCATCGACTTGGTGGAGGTGAGCAGCGGGTGGTCGCCGAGGGCCCGGTGCAGCGCCTTGATCTCGGCCAGGTCACCGACCGGGGTCGAGGTGGCGTGCGCGTTGACGTGGACCACGTCGGACTTGGCGATCCCGGCGTCGCGGAGCGCGAAGTCGATGGCCCGCACGGCGCCGTCGCCCTCGGGGTGCGGCTGGACGATGTCGTACCCGTCGGAGGTGAGACCGGCGCCGGCGAGCCGGGCGTAGATCCGGGCCCCGCGGGCGCGGGCGTGGTCGGCGCGTTCGAGCACGATGACGCCGGCGCCCTCACCGAGGACGAAGCCGTCGCGGCCCTTGTCCCAGGGGCGCGACGCGCGCTCGGGGTCGTCGTTGCGGATCGACATGGCGCGCATCGCGGCGAACCCGGCGATCGGCAGCGGGTGGATGACGGCCTCGGTGCCACCGGCGACGACGACGTCGGCGCGGCCGAGCCGGATCAGGTCCAGGGCGTGCGCGATGGCCTCGGCGCCGGTGGCGCAGGCGCTGGCGACGCAGTGCACGCCGGCCTGCGCGCCGAGCTCGAGACCGACCCAGGCGGCGGGGCCGTTCGGCATCAGCATCGGCACGGTGTGCGGGGACACCTTGCGCGGTCCGCTGGCCTCCAGGATGTCGTCCTGGTTGAGCAGGGTCTGGGCGCCGCCGATGCCGGTGCCGACGCTGACGGCGAGCCGCAGCTTGTCGACCTCGGGCGAGCCGGCGTCGGCCCACGCCTCACGGGCGGCGACGATCGCGGTCATCTCGGAGCGGTCCAGGCGGCGGGCCTGGATCCGGTCGATCACTGTGCTCGGCTCGACGGCCAACTGCGCGGCGATCCGCACGGTCAGCTGCGCGGCCCAATCCTGGGTCAGCGGCGACACACCCGACTTCCCGGCGAGCATGGCATCCCACGTGGACGCGACATCCCCGCCCAGGGGCGTGGTGGCCCCGAGACCGGTGACGACGACCTCAACACTCACAGCACAACACCTCTCTGGCTGACCCTCTTTGGCGCGGTCTCGGGCAGTTCGGGGTGACCGCCCAGACCCGAGACCGCGACAACGGCTCTCAGGCCTGCGACTTCACGATGTACGACACGGCGTCACCGACGGTCTTGAGGTTCGGCACCTCGTCATCCGGGATCTTCACGCCGAACTTCTCCTCCGCCGCCACCACGACCTCGACCATCGACAGCGAGTCGACGTCCAGGTCGTCGGTGAACGACTTCTCCTCGGCGACGTCGTCGGGGTTGACCCCGGCGACCTCTTCGAGGATTTCGGCGAGACCGCCGGCGATCTCTTCACGGGTGGACATAGAGCTTTCCTTCCTTGGGTGGACGCAACCTCGACGCACAGTCGAACGCTGTTGAAACAAAAGAGGATGCCTTACGGGCAGCGGATGACCTGACCCGCGTAGGTGAGGCCGCCGCCGAAGCCGAACAGCAGCACCGGGGCGCCCGACGGCACCTCGCGCCGCTCGATGGCCTTGGACAGTGCCAGGGGGATGCTCGCCGCCGACGTGTTGCCGGACTCGACGAGGTCCTTGAGGATGATCGCGTTGGGCAGGTCGAGCCGCTTGACGATGCCGTCGATGATGCGGGTGTTGGCCTGGTGCGCCACGAACGCGGCGATGTCCTTGCCCTGCACGCCGGCCCGGTCCAGGGCGGCCTGCGCGAACGGTGCGATGGCCGTGGTGGCCCACCGGAAGACCGCCTGGCCCTCCTGCTTGATGTACGGGCGCCAGCCCTCGATCTTCAGCACGTCGCCCTTCTCGGGCGCGGAACCCCAGACGACGGGACCGACGCCGGCGGCCTCGCCCTCATGGGTGGCGGTGACGACCGCGGCACCGGCGCCGTCGCCGAAGAGCACGGCGGTGGTCCGGTCGGTCCAGTCGACCACGTCGGAGAGCTTCTCCGCGCCGATGACCAGGGTGTTGCGGCTCGCGCCGGCGCGGATCGCGTGGTCGGCGGCGGCCAGGCCGTAGCAGAACCCGGAGCAGGCGGTGTTGAGGTCGTATGCGGCCGGCGCCATGATGCCGAGCTTCGCCGCGACCCGCGTCGCCACGTTGGGGCAGCGGTCGATCGAGCTGCACGTCGCGACGATCACCTGGTCGATGTCGGCGGCGGTGAGCCCGGAGGCCGCGAGGGCCTTCCCGGCGGCGGCGGTCGCCATGTCGGCGACGCTCTCGCTGCCGGCGACGCGGCGTGCGGCGATGCCGACCCGGTCACGGATCCAGGCGTCGTTGGTCTCGATCACCTTGGACAGGTCGTCGTTGGTGACCACCTGCGACGGCTGGTAGTGCCCGAACGCGAGGATCTTCGACCCGGTCGGCTGGTTCATAGCTGGTCTCCAATGCGAGCGAGCGGCTGGTCGGGCGCGCTGCCGTGCCGCGCGATCAGATCATGGGCGGCGGCCAGGTCGTCCGGCGTGTTGACGCTGACGATCTCGATGCCCTTGATGGTGCGTTTGACCAGCCCGGCGAGGGTCCCGGCCGGCGCCAGCTCGATCACGGCGGTGACGCCGCGGTCCTCGAGGGTGGCCATGCACAGGTCCCAGCGCACCGGCGCGGTCACCTGCTTGACCAGGCGGTCCAGCATGCCCGGGCCGTCCTCGACGACCGTGCCGTCCAGGTTGGACAGCAGCGGCCGCGTCGGTGCCGACGCGGTGACCCCGGCCGCGATCGTGGCGAGGGCCTCCTCGGCCGGCGCCATGTACGGGGTGTGGAACGCACCGGCGACCTTCAGCGCGATGATCCGCGCCCGGGCCGGCGGGGCGGCGGCGAGCTTCTCCAGGCCGCTGAGCGAGCCGGCGGCGACGACCTGGCCCGCGCCGTTGCGGTTGGCCGGCTGCAGCCCGGCGGCCTCGACGACGGCGAGCACCTCGTCGGGGTCGCCGCCGAGGATCGCGCTCATGCCGGTCGGCTCCAGCGCGCAGGCGGCGGCCATCTCCCGGCCGCGGACCGCGGCGAGGGTGATCGCGGCCTCCGCGCTGAACACCCCGGCCAGGGTCGACGCGGCGAGCTCGCCGATGCTGTGGCCGGCGAAGACGTTGACGTTGGCCAGCGGGAGCTGTGCGGCGGTGAGCAGCGCGGCGGCGACGAGCAGCGGCTGGGTCTTGGCGGTGTCCTTGATCTCCTCGGCGTCGGCTTCGGTGCCGAGGTGCACCAGGTCGACCCCCGCGAGGTCCGACCACTCGCGCAGACGGGCCTCCGCGCCGGGCAGCGTGAGCCACGGTGTCAGGAAGCCGGGTTTCTGGGAGCCTTGCCCTGGGGCGAGTACAGCGAGCACGTCTATGACTTTTCCGGATTCCCGTCAATCGCGCGGGTAGCGCTACGCACCAAAGTGGACCACCTCGTTTGTAGGAAGCCTACAAAAGATTGCGTGGTGTTGCACCAACAGTTCCGCGCGGTCACCCACCGCTACATTCTGCCCATCTTGGCGGCGACCTGCGTCACTCCGGCTGCGAGATGCGTCACCTTCGTGGCGTGGCCGGGACGGTGGGATGTGTCACTGCGGCGGTGGACCGGACGGTGCGGGCGCGAACGGATCCAGTCTGCCGATCGTCAGCGCGATCCGCAGGGCAAACGCGTCACGTGGCACCAAGGGGACGAATCCGGTCACCTCGCCGATGCGGCGCAGCCGGTACCGGACGGTGTTCGGGTGCACGAACAGCCCCCGTGCGGCGCTCTCCAGGACCCCGCCGCCGGCGTAGAAGGCGTCCAGGGTCTCCAGCAGCTCGCCGCCGGCGCGGACCAGCGCGCCGTAGATGTCCTGCCGCAGGATCCGGCGGGCCTCCGCGTCGCCGGCCAGGGCGCGCTCCGGCAGCAGGTCGGCGGCGGCCACCGGGCGGGGCGCGGCCGGCCACGCGGGCGCGGCGCGGAACCCCGCCAGGGCGGCCCTGGCGGACTCGGTCGCCTCGTCCAGCGACGGCACCGCCGGCCCGACCACCACGGGCCCGTCGCCGAAGCCGACCAGGAGCCGCTCGGTCGCCGCGATCGGGTCGGGCGCGCCGCCGAGGACCACGACCAGGCGGTCACCGTGCACCCCGCCGAGGATCTCGACCCCGATCCGGCGCGCCGCCCGGTAGACGGTGTGCAGGACCGCCGTGGCCTCCCCGCCCGGTGACCGGCCGACCGCGACCGCGACCGGCGGGGCGTCCGCCCAGCCCAGCGCCGCCGCCCGGCTCGCCAGGACGTCGGAGGAGTCGCCGCGCAGCAGCGCGTCGACCAGCAGTGCCTGCAGCCGCGCGTCCCAGGCGCCGCGGGTCTCCGCGGCCCGCGCGTAGACCCGGGCCGCGCCGAAGGCGACCTCCCGGCTGTAGTGCAGCACCGCCTCGCGGATCCCGGCCTCCTCGCCGGCGGCGGCCAGGTGCGGCAGCTGCTCCTCGACGACCTCGATGGTCACCCGGATCAGCTGGACCGTCTGGCCGAGGTTGATCGAGCGGGCCAGGGCCCGGGGAGCGGCGTCGAAGAACTCGTCGGAGTTGTCCGGCGGCAGCGCCCCGCCCTCCTGCCGGTTGCGCAGCCACTCGACCAGGGACCGCACGCCGGCCTGCGCGACCAGCATCACCCAGGCCCGCTGGTCGGCCGGCAGCTCCCGGAACCAGGGCAGGGTCTCGTCCATCCGCGCCACGCTCGCGGTCGCGAGGGCGCCGGCCGCCCGCTCGATCGAGCGCACGCTCGCTTCGAGGCTCTGGTTTTTCACCCACACAGCTTTTCATCGTCTGGCCGCCAACCAGAACCCGCCGTAGATCCCGGCCTCCTTCGACGTCTGCCGCAGCCCGTTCGGGCCGTCGATCAGCCGCCGCCCCCAGTCGGTGCGTTTCGCGGCCTTGAAGCCGTCGACCATGTCCAGGTAGTGGTACTCCGCGCTGTTGCCGCTCCAGGCCCAGCCGAGGTACCCGAGGTCGTACCGCACGCAGTACGCCATGATCGCGTCCTCGTCCGGGTCGCCGTACTGGTGGATCGAGGAGAACTCCCCGACGACGATCGGCAGTCGCTGCCGGACGTAGCTGTCGAGGTAGTCGGCGACCTTCTGCGCGGTGTTGAACGGCCCGTACATGTGCACGTCGAAGATGGTGTTGTGCTCCGGGTCGGACGCGAACACCTCGGCCGCGTGGTCGTGCATGACGTTGAACGAGTCGTTGCCCCAGTTCGGCGCGTCGACCATGATCGCGTGCAGCAGCCCGGCGGAGCGCAGCCGCTGGATCGCCGTCTTCGTGTCGCCGATCCAGTCGGTGTTGACCGCGTGCCCGGACGGCTCGTTGGCGATGTTGATCACGACGTACGACTCCTGCCGCAGCAGCACCTTGCGCAGCGTCAGCCAGTAGTCCACGGCCTGCGCGATCGTCGCGGCGCCCGGCTCCGTGCCGTACCCCATCGTGTCGTGGACGTCGAGCACGCAGATCAGCCGGTTCGCCCGGCACTGGCCGATGACGCCGGCGACCTCCGCCGGGGTGGTCGCCGGGAACGTGGTGCCGCTGGACAGCGCCACCCGCACCGAGTTCGCCCCGCTCGCCTTGATGTCGGCGAACACCGACGCCGGACCCTTGTTGAAGTAGTACCCGTGGTTCACCCCGCGCAGGACCAGGCGTTCCCCGTTGGCCTCGACGAGGTGCCCACCGGTGGCCTTGATCCCGGTCGCCCCGTAGGCAGGCTCCACCGAGACGTACGCCGCGCCCAGCAACGACAGCAGCAGGGCGAGGAACGCCGCTCTGATCAGCACGGCGAGCCGCTACCCGCCGGTTTGCCGGCCAACCGCCAAGGTGGAAGGAACAGGTCGACTGCGATCCCTGCCTCCGGGTAATCTGGAGATCACGTTGCGTGGTCAAGATCGCGGAGAGGCGGCCCGTGCAGTCCAAGTCAGCCGAGCTGGCCGCTGAGCAGCAGCACTTCGATCTGGCCCGCAAGCACCGCGAGCGCGCCCGCGCCGAGCTCGGCGAGGTGCCCGACGCCGCCGTCAACGCCGGTGCCGGCCGCCGCCTGGCGCTCTTCCGCCGCAACCGCAAGGACGCCCTCGCCGCGCCCGAGGAGCAGGTCGCGTTCGGCCGGATCGACTGCGAGCCGGCCGATCCTTCGGCCGATTCCAAGATCGAGGACACGTTCTACATCGGGCGCGAGACCATCTTCGACGACTCCCGGCAGGTCCTCGTCGTCAACTGGCAGACCCCGATCGGCACCCTGTACTACGAGGCGACCCACGAGGATCCCCGCGGCCTGCAACGCAAGCGCACGTTCCAGTGCGCCGGCAACCAGGTCCGCGACTTCGACGACGTCGTCTTCGCCCAGCTCGCCGAGGCCGTCGCCGAGCTCGAAGGCCCCGACGGCGCATTGCTCGCCGAGCTCGACCGGGGCCGCACCGGGGCGATGACCGACATCGTCGCCACCATCCAGGGCGCCCAGTCCCGGCTGATCCGTTCACCCCTGGACCAGCTGCTCGTCATCGAGGGCGGCCCCGGCACCGGCAAGACCGCCGTCGCCCTGCACCGCGTGTCGTGGCTGCTGTTCAACCACCGCGACCGGCTGCGCCCCCAGGACGTCCTCGTCGTCGGCCCGCACCCGGCGTTCACCCGCTACATCCGCACCGTCCTGCCGAGCCTCGGCGACACCGACGTGGCGCAGCTGGACATCGACCAGCTCGGCCCGCCCGTGCAGCGCGGCCGGCCGGAAGACCCGCAGACCCGGCGGCTCAAGGGGGAGGCGCGGATGGCCCGCCTGCTCGCCCGCGCCCTCGAGAACCGGGTCGGCACCCCCGAACCCGCCGAACGCATGCTCTTCGACGGCACGTTCGTCACCCTGTCCGGCGTCGAGGTGGCCGCCGCCGTCGCCTCCGCCCGGCAGGCCGGCGGCCCCTACGCGCAACGCCGCCAACGCCTCCGCGCCCAGCTCGCCGACCTCGTCCGCGGCCGCGGCCGCGGCGGCCCGACCGACCCGGAACGCCTCGGCCCGGTCGAGAACCTCCTCGAACGCCTCTGGCCACTGCAGAGCGCCGCCGCGTTCCTGCGCACCCTGCTGGGCTCGCAGGCCAGGCTCGCCAACGCCGCCGCCGGCGAGTTCACCCCCGAGGAGCTCGCCCTGCTGCACCGCCGCGGCGCCGACAAGCTCTCCGAACAGATCTGGAGCAACACCGACCTGCCGCTGCTCGACGAGCTCGAGGAGCTGCTCAACGGGGTGTCGCGCCGCTACCGGCACATCGTCGTCGACGAGGCCCAGGACCTCTCACCCATGCAGCTGCGCGCCGTCGCCCGCCGCTCCTCGACCGGTTCCCTCACCGTCGTCGGCGACCTGGCCCAGTCCACCGGCGCCTGGGCCCGCGACCACTGGGGCGAGGTCGCCGAGCACCTGCCCGCCCAGCTGCCCCAGGTCGTCGTCGGGCTCCGGTACGGCTACCGCGTCCCGCGCCAGGTGTACGAACTGGCCGCCGAGCTCCTCCCCGTCGCCGCTCCCGACGTCGAGCCGACCAGGGCGGTCCGCGACGGCCCCGGCGACCCCGGTGTCCACGTCGTCGAACCCGCCGAGCGGGCCGGCCGGGCCGCCCTCATCGCGAAGGACCACGCCCTCGGCGGCCGTTTCGTCGGCATCGTCTGCCCCGCCGCCTGCCGCGCCGAGGTCGAGTTCGCCCTGCACGCCAACGACCTGCAGTGGGGCCGCGCCGACCAGGGTGAGCTGGACCGCGCGATCAACCTCGTCAGCCCCCAGGAGGCGAAGGGCCTGGAGTTCGACGCGGTCGTCGTCGTGGAGCCGGAGGAGATCGTCGCCGAGGACGAGCGCGGGCACCGGCTGCTGTTCGTCGCGCTCACCCGCACGATCCGATACCTGGACATCGTGTGCGCGGGGGATCCGCTGCCGATCGAGTCCGGGCCCGACGTAACCTCGCGGATCCCGCGTCAGCGGATGGTCGTCGAGCCCGACGCCGATCCGACCCTGGACATGGCCCAGCTGGACCGGCTCGCCGAGGACCTTGCCGCGCTGGTGGTCGGGGGCGCGCCGGTGCCGATGTGGGACGAGGTGCTGCAGCGGACGGCCGCCCTGCTGGACGAGCGGGCCGACCGTTCCCGGCCGTCCGGCCGCCACCGCCGCTCCTCATGATCCGGTAGAGCCTGTGTACCCCTGGATGCACGGGCTCCACCGGATCATGAGTCGAGGGACGGCTCGGTGCGCAGCTCGTGGGCGCCGTCCTCGCGGGTGACCTCGTAATAGAGGCGGCCCGGGACCGCGGTCAGGTAGCGCAGGCCGTGGGGGGCGTGCGGGGAGCCGCACGGCTCGGCGTCCGCGGCCGTCAGCGGCCCGAACAGGCCGTCGGGCCCCAGGGTGCCGTGGGCGGTGCCGGTGCGCTCCTCCCAGTTCTCCTCGGCGGTGGCGCGCCCGTCGTACGTGGCCGTCAGCTGCCCGTCGCGGACGGTCACGGCGCTCAGCCGGACGCCGCGCGCGTCCCAGCGGCCCGGGCGCGGCGCGAGGGCGACGCCCTGCCAGGTCCAGTCGACGCCGTCGGGGCCGGTGGCGTACCAGGTGGACATGCGGTCGGCGTGCTCGGCGGTTTCGAGGGGGTGCACGGAGGCCCACAGGTGCCAGCGCCGGCCGTCGAAGTGCAGGACGGGGTCCTTGACACCGATCTCGTCGGAGCCGGGCAGCACCGTGAGCGCGGGCGCCTCGCCCAGCTTCTCCGGCTCGTCGGCCTCGAGCAGGTCGACCCGCCAGTGTTTGGTGCCGGGGGTGGCGACGCTGACGTACAGCCGCCAACGTCCCTCGGGGGTGACCACCAGCGCCGGGCGTTCCAGGGACGCGCCGCCGAAGCGCTCCTTCGACACCTCCGCGACCGGGGTGAACGTCACGCCGTCGTGGGAACGGGCGATCACGTTGGCGTAGCCGCGCCCGGATCCGATCGGCCTGCGCAGCCGGTACGCCAGAAACACCGACGACTCGTGCACGACGGCGCTGGGGCCACCGGCCCAGTTGCCGGCGCCGCCGGAAGGGGGCGCGACGACGAGCTCGGAACCGGTCTGACGGGGCAGCTCTGGCACGTGCGGATCTCCCGACTCTCAGTGGTAGTTGCTCGCGTGGTCAAGGCTCAGCCAGTCCGCGTAGGACTCGCCGGAGATCTCCTGCAACAGCTCGATCTCCTCGACGAACCGGGGCAGCAGCGCGGCCCGCTGCTCCGGGGTGACCTTCGGGCGGCGGCCGTGCTGGCGGTGCAGCAGCGCCAGCAGCGGACCGCTGAACGCGTGCCGCACCGGCACCGGGAAGTGATGCCCGATCCTCCCACCGTTGCGCAGCAGGAACCGCACGCCCGCGTTGAACCGCGTGTCGGCGACGTAGCGGCGCACGTTCTCCGGCGGGATCCGCGCCACGTGCCCGGTGGCGACGCCGAGGAACTCGCAGACCCGGTCGACGGTGCCGCCGGGGTCGTCGCGCAGGTCCCTGTACTGCAGCAGCAGGATCTGCTCACGGGGGAAGAACTCCAGGAGGTGCCGCAGCTGGCTGCCGTACTGCCCGAGCGCGGTGTAGTGCCAGAAGTCCGCCCAGCCGGCGGCGGTGCGGGCCGGCTCCAGCGCGACCGCCTTCTCGAAGTCCGCCTCGGACTCCAGCCCGGCGCCCCACAGGTGCGACCAGTTGGAGTGCGCCCGGTCGACCGGGTCGCGGAGCAGCAGGATGATCTTCGCCTTCGGAACCAGCCGGTGGATGCGGCTGTGGGCTTCGCGGTCGTACAGGTAGAACGGCGTCGCCTCGCCCAGCAGCGCGCCCGGTGGTGCCGGGTCGAACAGCGCCTCGTACTCCTCGCGCCGCCAGACGTGTTCCTGATACGTCTGCCGGTCCCCGGGCCCGCCGTTCGTGGGTGGCGGCCCGTCGGAGAGGAAGAACTTGGGCTCCTTGACCTCGGACAGGAAGAGCTGCGGGTGCCGCACCAGCGCCGCGTGCAACGCTGACGTGCCCGCCTTCGGCACCCCCGCGACCAGGAAGTCCGGCAACGCCATCACAGCCCCCTTTACCCATCGATTCAGTAGGGATATAGCGTAACCGCCACGGACGAGGGACGACAACGGAGCGTGCCGATGTCATGCTGCTGCGCATGCAGTGGGCCGCAGCGGAGGCGATGGCATGAGCGTGGTCTCCGTGATCAATTACAAGGGCGGGGTCGGCAAGACCACATTGACCGCGAACATCGGCGCCGAGCTCGCCGCCCGGGGCCGCAAGGTGCTCCTGGTCGATCTCGATCCGCAGGCCAGCCTCACGTTCTCCTTCTACCGGCCGGCTGAGTTCGAGTCGCGGCCGACGATCCTGCCGTGGTTCGACGGCTACCTCGCCACCCGCGCCGCCGAGCCGCTGCACCCCTACGTGGTGAGCCCCCGCGAGGTCAACGCCGTCGTGCAGCCCCTCGGCGGCCAGCTCGACCTGCTCGCCGGCGACCTCGGGCTCATCGAGGTCGACCTCAACCTGGCGGCGGCCCTGGGCGGCGCGCGCCTGCAGACCGGCAACCCCCGCTACCTGCCGGTGCACCGCCTGATCGCCGACGCCCTCACCGACCACGCGTTCGGCGGCTACGACGCGGTCCTCATCGACTGCGCGCCCAACTTCAACCTGGTCACCCGCACCGCGATGGTCGCCAGCGACCACGTCGTGGTCCCGGCCCGCCCCGACTACCTCTCGACCCGCGGCATCGACTACCTGCGGGCCCGCATGTCCCGGCTGGTCGAGGAGTACAACGCGGTCGCCCCTCGCCCGATCAACCCGGAGATCATCGGTGTGGTCTACACGATGGTCCAGTACACCGGCGCCGGCCCGCTCATCTCGCAACGCACCTCGGTCAACGAGACGTCCCGGATCGAGATCCCCGTCTTCCGTCAGACGATCCGCGACAACAAGACCGCCGTCACCGACGCCGGCGAGCGCAGCCTGCCCGTCGTCCTCGCCCCGCCCGGCACCGCGTCGATCGAGACCCTACGATACGAGTTCCAGCAGCTGACCAGCGAGTTCCTGGCCCGCACCAGGATCTGAGGAGCGTCTTGCGATGACCGACCCCGCCGACCTGGCGCACGACGTGCTGCTCAAGATCGCCGCGTTCGTGAAGTCCCTGCCGGCCGACCAGCTCGCCGACCTCGCCTCGGGTGAGGCGAAGCTGACCCTGGTCCCGCGCGGCGGCCGGGCCGCCGCGTCGGCCGCGGGACCGGCCGCCTCGGCGCGGACCAGGCCGCTGTCCCGGCCGGTCGCCGAGATCGAGACGATGCTGGCGGAGATCGGCACGCGGGCGGCGGCGGTGCAGTACCTCAACGACGAGCGGCTCACGGTCCCGCAACTCCGCGAGCTGGCCAAGGTGCTGGGTGTCGCCCTGCCCAGCAAGTCCACGAAGGAAGCCGTCACCACGAAGATCGTGGACTCGGTGGTGGGCCGGCGCCTCGACTCCTCGGCCATCGACCGGATGGTCGCCCGCTGACCCGGCCTGTCGCGGGGCCGACGACGGTGCCGACCACGCCGTAGCCTGGGGTCGTGGGCCGACTCGAGCAGCTTCGTGACCCTTCGTCGTGGCGGCGGGCTGTCGTGCTGGTGCGGCGGTTCCGGCAGGAGCCCGGAACGGCGGACCTGCGCCGGTTCGCCCCGGTGGTCGAGGCCGTCCTGCGCGAACGTGCCGCGTTCCGTGCGCTCGACGACGAGGCGCTGACCGGGCGCGCCCGGCGCACGGCCAGGCCGGATCTCGCCGACGACGGTGACCTGGCGGGATGGCTCGCGGTCGCGAGCGAGGTCGCGCGGCGCCGGCTGGGGATGGAGCCGTTCGAGGTGCAGCTGCTGGCGGCGGTGAGCATGCTCCGCGGCCGGGTGGTGGACATGGAGACCGGCGAGGGCAAGACCCTGGTGGGATTCCTCGTCGCGGCCGGGCTGGCGGTGACGGGCCGGCGGGTGCACGTGCTCTCGGCCAACGACTACCTGGCCGGTCGGGATGCCCAGGCGGGGTCGCCCCTGTTCACCGCGTTCGGGCTGTCGTGCGCGGCGGTGGTCGACGGCATGGACCACGCCGACCGGCGGGCGGCGTACCGCAGCGACGTGGTCTACGCGACCGTGCACCAGGTGGGGTTCGACCTGCTCCGCGACCGGCAACGGTTCGAGGACGCGCAGCGGCTGGTGCCGGACCTCGACGCGGCGGTGATCGACGAGATCGACGCGGTGCTGCTCGACGACGCGATGGTCCCGCTGGTGATCGCCGGGGACGGCGAACCGCGGCCGGAGGAGGCGTCCCTCGCCGCGGTGGTCGCGGCGATGACGGCGGGCGTGGACTACGAGGTCGACGGCGAACGGCGCAACGTCTCGTTCAACGAGGCGGGGATCGCGGCGCTGGAGGAGCACCTCGGCGTCGACGACCTGTACGCCGAGGATCACGTCGGCCTGCTGACGGCGGCGCACGTCGCATTGCACGCCCACGCCCTCATGGAGTGCGACGTGCACTACATCGTGGCCGAGGGGCAGGTGCGGCTGGTCAACGACGCCCGCGGCCGGGTCGCGGACCGTCAGCGGTGGCCGGACGGCCTGCACGCCGCGATCGAGCGCAAAGAAGGCCTCGAGGTGACCGCGCCGGCCGAGGTGCTCGACCAGATGCTGGTCGAGACCGTGGCCCGGGGCTACCGGGTCATCACCGGGATGAGCGGCACCGCGTTGGACGCCTCGGAGCGTCTCGCGGAGGACCTGGACCTGCGCACCGGCGCGATCCCGACCAACCGGCCCGGCATCCGCGTCGACGAGCCCGACCGGCTCTACCTGACGGCCGAGCGGCGCGACGCGGCCGCCGCCGACCGGGTGCGGGCCGCGCATGCGGCCGGCCAGCCCGTGCTGATCGGCACGGCGAGCGTGGCCGACTCCGAGCGATTCGCCGTGCTCCTGGCCGACCGCGGCGTCGAAGCGGTCGTGCTCAACGCCAAGAACGACGCCGCCGAAGCCGGGATCATCGCCCGCGCCGGGGAGCACGCGGCCGTCACCGTGTCCACGCAGATGGCCGGCCGTGGCGTCGACATCCGGCTCGCCCCGGGGGCCGTCGCGGCGGGCGGACTGCTCGTGCTCGGACTCGGGCGGTACGACAGCGCCAGGCTCGACCATCAACTCCGCGGCCGGGCGGGCCGGCAGGGCGACCCGGGTCGTTCGGTCTACTACACCAGTCTCGACGATGACGTGGTGACCGAGCACCTGGTCATCAACATGGACCCGCGGACGGTGGACGCCGACGGGCGGGTCCGCGACAAACGGTTCCGCCGGATCTACGAGCACGCCCAGCGCGTCGCCGAGGGCAAACTCCTGCAGCTGCACCGCACCACCCGCCGTTACCACACGGCCACCGACCAGCACCGGCGGCTGCTGCTCGACACCCGCGAACGGCTCCTCACCGACCCCGCCGCGCTCGAGGACCACCTGGCGCACGTCTGGACCGCCGGCTCCGACCAGCCGCACCGGTGGACCCGACCGGCCCGGCGCCGGCTCGCGACCGAGGTGGCGCTCTACCACCTCGACCGCGCCTGGACCCGGCACCTGCAGGTGCTCGCCGAGGTCCGCGAGGGCATCCACCTGCGGGTCCTCGGCCGCCAGGACCCCCTCGAAGAGTTCAACCTCATCGCCACCGACGACTTCCGCGCCCTGGCACGAGCGGCCGCCGCGGCCACCCGACACACCCTCGACGCGGCATCGGAGCACGCCACGACGCTCGCCGACCTCGGCCTGCGACGTCCCTCCTCCACCTGGACCTACATGGTGGCCGACAACCCCTTCGGCTCCGAGGCTGACCGCTTCTTCGAGTACATCGGCCAAGCGCTGCGCGGCAGCCAGCCCCCGGCCATTTCCTACACCTGATCGGAGGCTGCAAGGATGGGGCTGGTGAGCGGCCCCGACCTCGTTCTGATCCTGCGGTACCGCAAGGCGGTGACGTACGGCTTCCACACGCTGCTCGCGGCGCTGGAGGAGCACGTCACCGACACCCGGTACGAGGTGGTGTTCGCCGAGTCCGCGCAGGCCACGATCGAGGCGATCGCCGCACACCCCGGCCGCAAGCTCGTGCTGTGGTCGTTCTACTCGCCGGACGCGGCCGCCCTGGCCGAGGAGCTCGCGACGATCAAGGCCGCGGCGCCCGGCGCCACCCACGTCGCCGGCGGGGTGCACGCCACGGCGGAGCCGGCGCAGACCCTGGACGCCGGGTGGGACGTCGCGGCCGTGGGGGAGGGGGAGCGGACGTTCCTCGACCTCGTCGACAGCGGCGGCGACCCGGCCGGGATCACCGGCCTCGTCCACCGCGACGAGCACGGGCAGCTCACGCGCACGGGCAAGGCGCACAAGGAGCCGCTCGGCACGTATCGGGCCTTCCCCCTCACGTACAAGCGGATGAACCCGATCGAGATCACCCGCGGCTGCATCTACGCGTGCAGGTTCTGCCAGACGCCGTTCATGTTCTCCGCGAGGTTCCGGCACCGCAGCGTGGAGAACGTGCGATGGCATGTCGACCGGATGCGGGAGCTCGGCAAGCGGGACGTGCGGTTCATCACGCCGACGTCGCTGTCCTACGGCACCGACGGGGAGGAGCCGGACCTCGGCGCGGTCGAGGAGCTCCTGGCCAGCTGCAAGGAGGGGATCGGGCCCGACGGGCGGGTGTTCTTCGGGTCGTTCCCGAGCGAGATCCGCCCGGAGCACATGACCGTCGACGCGTTGCGGCTGGTCAAGCGGTACTGCGCGAACGACAACCTGATCGTCGGCGCCCAGTCCGGGTCGGAGCGGGTCCTCGAGGCCGCGAAACGCGGGCACGACGTCGAGTCGGTCCGGCGGGCCGTGCGGCTCGGCATCGCCGAGGGGTTCCGGATCAACGTCGACATGATCTTCGGGATGCCGGGGGAGGACCCGGCGGACGCGGAGGCGTCGCTGCGGCTCGCCCAGGAGCTCGCGGACCTCGGCGCCCGGATCCACTCGCACGTGTTCATGCCGCTGCCGGGCACGCCGTGGCGGGACGCACCGCCCGGCGACGTCGACCCGGAGACGATCCGCGCCGTGTCCCGCCTCGCTCAGCAGGGCGCGCTGTACGGGCACTGGCAGAAGCAGCGCGAGCACGCCACCCGCCTCGCCGCCGCCGCGGTCGAGTACCCGCGCCCCGGCCGCAGCCGCACCCTGCTGCCACTGGCCGAAAGCCGACCGTCCGAACCGCCCGGTTGAGCCCTACGCTCGGCGCGTGATCACAGCGAGGGTCCGGGCCGCCGCGTGGGTCGGGCTGCAGCTGGGCATCCTGGCGGCGCTGTGGCTGACCGTCGCCGGTTTCCTGACCGCCGCGGTGTGGCCTAGGCGGGACCGCGGCGGTGTGACCTAGGCGGGCCGGGCCGGTGGGGTGATGGCGGCGACCAGGGCCGAGCGCGGCGAGCGGGTGCCGAGCAGGTCCCGGGAGTACACCGCGTAGGTGTAGTCGGTGGAGCCGCGCAGCTTGGACAGCGTGACCGTGGCCCGGTTCGTCGTCGCGACCCGGGTCTCGACCGCGCCGTCGACGGCGACGACCTGGAAGACGGAGTTGCGCCGGGGCTTCCAGTCAATGGTGATCGTCGAGCTGGTGACGTTTACGATCCGGACCTGCTGCGGCGCGCGGGGCGGGGCGGCGGCGGTGCCGTTGCGGTAGACCGTGGCCTCGCGGGTGTCGGTGGTCAGGCCGTTGGGGCCGGAGATGAAGCGGCGGCCCCAGGCGGTGAGCTTCCCCGCGTCGAAGTTGTCGACCAGGTCCAGGTAGCTGTACTGCTTGTCGTTGCCGCTCCACGACCAGCCGAAGTAGCCGAGCTCGCGGGCCTCCGCGTACGCCATGATCGCGTCCTCGTCGGGGTCACCCCACTGGTGCTCGCCGGAGAACTCGCCGACGAGGATGGGCAGGCGGCGGTCGGTAAACGAGCTCAGGTACGAGTTGACCTTCGCCGCGGTGTCGAACTCGCCGTACATGTGGATGTCGAAGAGCGTGTTGCCGGTCGGGTCGGCGGCGCGGACCTTCTCGGCGTTGTCGCGCATCACGAACGACTCGTCCTGGCCCCAGCCGGGCGCGTCGACCATGAGGGCGTGCCGGAACCCGGCCGCCCGCAGCGCCCGGATCGCGTCGGTCGTCTGCTGCACCCACGGCATCGTGGCGCCGTTGCCGAAGGGCTCGTTGGCGATGTTGACGATGACGTGGTCCTCCTCGCCGATCACGGCGTCGCGGACGTCGAGCCAGAACTTGACGGCCTGCGCCATCGTCGCGGCCTTCTTGTCCTGGCCGAAGCCGGTGGTGTCGTGCGCGTCGAGGATGCAGATCAGCCGGTTCGCCTTGCAGAGGCTGACGACCTTCTTGATCTCTTCGGTACTGCTGCGCCGCCACTGATGCCCGATCCCGAGCGGGATGCGCACGGCGTTGGCCCCGGCGGCCTTGATGCCGGCGAACGCCCCGTTGCGGTCCGGATACCACATGACGTCGTGGTTGACGCCGCGCAGGACCAGGTCGCTGCCGTTGGCCTCGACCAGCCGGCCGTCGCGCACCTGGATGCCGGCGCGCGGGGCGGCCGTCTCCGCGTGCGCCGGCGCCGGCACCAGCAGCGCTCCGGCTAGCGTGGCGACCCCGAGGGCGCAGACCAGGCTTCTCACGAGGCGAACCGCTACCCGCGCCGGGACGTGTTACACACGCGGACCAGCAAGACGTCGCCGGCCGCTGGACCAGCAGGACGTCGCTGGCCGCGTGACCGGCTGCTGCACGAAAGCTTCCGGCGGGCCTGACGCCTCCACGTCCATGGTCTGACGTCCGCGCCTCACCTCGGCGGCGGCTTCCGACTTCCTCACCGTAACAACCGCCGCCTCATCGATCTCCGATGTCGTGACGGCCCCTGCACGGAACGTAGTTCACCGGTGCGCTGACGCGGTTCCATCCAGTTCGCCCGCACGCCATCGGGGTGGCGGATCACCTCGATGGCGTGCGGACGACGAGCGTCAGAGCTTCGCTGCCGCCGCCCGGAGGCGGGTGAGGGTGCGGTCGCGGCCGAGGACCTCGAGGGACTCGAACAGCGGCAGCCCCACCGACCGGCCGGTGACCGCGACCCGGATCGGGGCCTGGGCCTTGCCGAGCTTCAGGCCCCGCTCGGCGCCGACGGCCTCCAGGGTCGACTTCAGCGTCTCCGCGTCCCACGCCGCCGTCTCGAACGCCGCGATCGCCGCGCCGAGCAGGTCCGCGGCGCCGTCCTTCATCGCCTTCGCCCACGCGGCCTCGTCGACGGCCGGCTCGGCCAGGAACGCGAAGTCGACGTTCGGCACGATCTCGGCGAGCAGGGCGATGCGGGTCTGCGCGTGCGGGGCGAGGGCGTCGAACACCTTCGGGTCGTAGTCGGCCGGGTCCCACGGGGGAGCGGCGACGGGGGTCCCGCCGGGCGCCACGGGGGTGCCGGTCAGCCAGGGCCGGCACGCGTCGGCGAACGCCTCCGGGGACAGCGCCCGGATGTACTCGCCGTTGAACGCGCGGAGCTTCTTCTCGTCGAAGAACGCCGGCGACGGGTTGACCTCCTCGAGCCGGAACTCGTCCTCGATGACCGACCACGGCACGATCTCGCGGTCGTTGGACGGGGCCCAGCCGAGCAGCATCAGGTAGTTGCGCATGGCGTCGGCGAGGTAGCCCTCGTCGCGGTACTGCTCCAGGGCGACCTTGTCGCGGCGCTTCGACAGCTTCTGGCGCTTCTCGTTGACCACCACCGGCACGTGCGCCCACACCGGCGGGGTGCGCCCCAGCGCCGCCCACAGCAGCTGCTGCTTCGGCGTGTTGGGCAGGTGCTCCTCGGCGCGGATGACGTGGGTGATGCCCATCGTCATGTCGTCGACGACGTTGGCGAGCAGGAACACCGCGGAGCCGTCGGCGCGGGCGATGACGAAGTCCTCGATGAGCTTGTTGTCGAACGTCGGCTCGCCGCGGACCAGGTCGACCACGACGGTCGAGCCCTCGTCGGGGGCGCGGAAGCGCAGCGCGCGGCCCTCGCCGGGGCCGAGCGACCGGTCCCGGCAGAAGCCGTCGTAGCCCCGGAACTGGGCGCCGGCGCGCTCCTGGACCTGCTCGCGGGTGCAGTCGCAGTAATACGCCTGGCCCGCGGTGTAGAGCTCGTGCGCGGCGGCGGAGTGCTGCTCGGCATACGCGGACTGGAAGTAGGGGCCCTCATAGGTGTCCCGGGCGATGCCGATCCACCCCAGGGCGTTGAGGATGCCCTCGGTCCACTCCGGCCGGTTGCGCGCGGCGTCGGTGTCCTCGATCCGCAGCACGAACACCCCACCCTGCTGCTTGGCGTAGATCCAGTTCTGCAGGGCCGAACGGGCACCCCCGACGTGGAACATCCCGGTCGGGGAGGGGGCGAAACGCACTCGAACCGTCACGCCTCCAGACTAGTGGCTGTGACTTTCGAGGTCATCCGGGATGTCGACGCCCTGCTCCAGCGCGTCGGCGCGGGCCGCGTCGAGCAGGCGCGTCAGCACCGTCTCCAGCATGAGCAGGGTCTCGTCGTCGAGGCGTGCGAGGAGCCGCTGCTGCGCCCGGTTGCCGCTGTCCATGATCTCGGTCAGCACCTCGCGGCCGGCGGGCGACAGATGGATCCGGCGGATCCGCCGGTCGTGGAGGTCTTCGGTCCGGGTCGCGTAGCCGTGTGCGACGAGGCGGTCCACGATGCCGGACAGCGTGGCCAACGTCACGCCCAGGTGTCTGGTGAGCTCCTGCGAGGGGATCCCGTCGTGCCGGGTGAGCAGGATAAGCACCTTGAGCTGCTGCATCGTGAGGTTTACTGAGAAAATCCGGTTCGTCCGGTCATACGCGAACAGGGTGCGCAGACGCTGCTCGGCTGTCATCACGCGCAGCAGCAGCGCATTCCTGTGGATCGTCACAGGAATGTTTTACCCCCTGGAAAAACTTTGCGCGAGGCGAACGGTTAGCATCACACGAACTAACGTCTGTCTTAGCCGATCGGAAGAAGACTCCAGACCATGTCGTTCCTCGCCCGGCTCAGTTTGGCGAACCGGGGGCTGGTCGCGATCATCGCGATCGTCGTCCTGGGCTTCGGCGCCATTGCCATCCCGTCACTGAAACAGCAGCTCATCCCGTCGATCGACTTCCCAGCCGCATTCGTGCTGGCGCCCTACCCGGGCGTGTCGCCGGACATCGTCGAGGAGCAGGTCACCGCTCCCATCGAGAAGGCCCTGCAGGGCGTGCCCGGCCTCACCGACATCACCTCCACCACGCGTGAGGGTGTCGCGACGGTCCAGGTGTCGTTCGAGTTCGGCTCGTCCATCGACGACATCACCAACAAGATCTCCACGGCGCTCAACCGGATCAAGTCGACGCTGCCGTCGACCGTCGAGCCGCAGGTCATCGCGGGCTCGACCGACGACCTGCCGGCCGTGGTCCTCGCCGCCAGCAAGACCGGCGACCAGATCGCGTTCGCGCAGCAGCTCGACGCCATCGTCGTGCCCGCGCTGCAGGGGATCGAGGGTGTGCGCACCGTCGAGGTCACCGGCGCGGCGACGCAGGACGTGGAGATCACGCTCGACCCGGCGAAGGCCTTCCCGGCCGGCGTCAACGCCCAGACGGTGACCGCCGCGCTCAAGTCCAACGGCGTGTCGTTCCCGGCCGGGACCCTCACCGAAGGTGACCGCTCCCTCGCGGTGCAGGTCGGCGGTACCCTCGCCACCGTCGAGGACCTCAAGGCGCTCAACGTCACGCCGGCCACGAAGCTCGGCGACGTCGCGAAGGTCGAGCTCAAGACCGCGGAGACGACGTCGATCACCCGCACCAACGGCAAGCCCAGCCTCGGCATCGCGGTCACCGCCTCGCCCGACGGCAACGCGGTCAAGATCAGCCACGCGGTGGAGGACAAGCTCGCCGACCTCAAGAAGGAGCTCGGCGGCGACGTCGCGATCACGTCGGTCTTCGACCAGGCGCCGTTCGTGGAGAAGTCCATCAAGGGCCTCAGCACCGAGGGCGCGCTCGGCCTGCTCTTCGCCGTCCTGGTGATCCTCGTCTTCCTGACGTCGCTGCGCTCGACGATCGTCACCGCGGTGTCGATCCCGCTGTCGGTGGTCGTCGCCCTGATCGGTCTGTGGCTCGGCGACTACTCGCTGAACCTGCTGACGCTCGGCGCGCTCACCATCGCCGTCGGCCGGGTCGTCGACGACTCCATCGTCGTGCTGGAGAACATCAAACGACATCTGGAGTACGGCGAGGAGAAACGCCACGCGATCCTCACCGGCGTCCGCGAGGTCACCAGCGCCGTCGTCGCCTCCACCCTGACCACGGTCGCGGTGTTCCTGCCGATCGGTCTGGTCGGCGGCTTCGCCGGGCAGCTGTTCCGCCCGTTCGCGATCACGATCACCGTGGCGCTGATCGCGTCGCTGCTGGTCTCGCTCACCGTGGTGCCGGTCCTCGCGTACTGGTTCCTGAAGCCGCCGAAGCAGGTCGGCGCCCTGGAGCGGGAGGCGATCCTCGCCAAGGCCCTCGACAAGGAGGAGCGCAGCCGCCTCCAGCGGACCTACGTGCCGATCATCTCCTGGGTCACCCGCAGCCGGGGTACCCGCTGGATCACCGTCGGTGTCAGCATCCTCGTCTTCTTCGCGACGATCGGTCTGGCCACCCAGTTGAAGACCAACTTCATCGACCAGAGCGGGCAGACCGAGTTCTCCATCTCGCAGGAGCTGCCGATCGGCTCCAGCCTCGCCGTCACCGACGCCGCCGCGAAGAAGGTCGAGGACCTCCTCGGCGCCCGCGGCGACATCGAGTCGTACCAGGTCACCATCGGCGCCTCGGCCGGCTTCGGCTGGGCCGGCGCGCAGTCGGGCAACACGGCCAACTTCTCGGTCACCGCGAAGGAGAACGCCGACGTCGACAAGGTCATCGAGGAGCTGCGCACGCAGGTCGGTGACAAGTCGTTCGGCACCGTGAAGATCACCGCCGGCGGTGGCGGTGGCGGCTCAGGCGACCAGCTCGAGGTCGTCATCAAGGCCAACAACACCGACGACCTGGCGACCGCGGCCAAGCTGGCGCAGGAGGCGATGAAGGGCACACCCGGCATCGCGGACGTCGAGAGCAACCTGGCGGCCAGCAACCCGCGGGTCGACGTGAAGGTCAAGCGCGACGTCGCCGCGAAGTACGGGCTGTCCGACGCGGCGGTCGGCGGCATCGTCAGCGCCGCCTACCGCGGGCAGAACCTCGCCCAGCTCACCGTCGACGGCCAGCAGCGCGACCTGATCCTGCGCTCCGGCCCGGCCCCGGCGACCCTGGACGCGTTGAAGGCGCTGCAGATCCCGGTCCAGGGCGCGACGCCGCCGTTCGTGCGGCTCGACCAGGTCGCCGACGTCAAGGAGGGCGCCGGCCCGGTCGCCATCACCCGCATCGACGGCAACCGCAGCGCCTCGGTCACCGGCCGGGCCGAGGGCTCAGACCTGGGCACCGTCTCCGCGGACCTGCAGAAGAAGCTGGACGCGCTGCAGGTCCCGGCCGGCGCGACCATCACCCTCGGCGGCGTCACCCAGGACCAGCAGGAGGCGTTCGCGCAGCTCGGCCTGGCCATGCTCGCCGCCATCGCGATCGTCTTCATCATCATGGTGGCGACGTTCCGCAGCATCGCCCAGCCGTTCATCCTGCTGGTGTCGATCCCGTTCGCCGCGACCGGAGCGATCCTGCTCCTGCTCGCGACGGGCACCCCGCTGGGCCTGCCGGCGATGATCGGCGTGCTGATGCTCATCGGCATCGTGGTCACCAACGCGATCGTGCTGATGGACCTCATCAACCAGTACCGGGAGGGCGGCATGCCCGTCCGCGAGGCGGTCATCGAGGGCGGCCGGCACCGGCTCCGCCCGATCCTGATGACGGCCGTCGCCACGATCTGCGCCCTGGCGCCGATGGCGGTCGGTCTCACCGGTGAGGGCGGGTTCATCTCGCAGCCCCTGGCCATCGTCGTCATCGGCGGCCTGGTCAGCTCGACCCTGCTGACGCTGGTGCTGGTGCCCACGCTGTACACGATGGCCGAAGGCGTGAAGGAACGCCGCCGCCTCAAGCGGGAGGGCCGGCACGCCGCCCCCACCCCGCCGGCGCCGGCCTCCGGTGACGGCGAGGACGGCGAAGGCGAGGGCCGGCACCGGGTCGACCCCCTCGAACCGGCACCGTCGCACTGAACCAACCACAATGGCCGGCCTCGTGGAGGCCGGCCATTGTGCTGTGCGAGTCCAGTCGGACCGCGTCGGACCCCGTCGGGCCCTGTCGACCCGGTCGGGCCGCGTCGGACCGCGTCAGACCCGGAAGCGGCCGACCGCCATGTTGAGGTCCTCCGCCATCCGGGCGAGGGCGTCGGCGGCCGACCGGGACTCCTCGACGGTCTGGCTCGTCGACTCGGTCGCGTCGGCCACGCCGCCGATGTTGCGGGCGATCTCGTCGGCGCCGGAGGCGGCCTCCGAGACACTGCGGCTGATCTCACCGGTCGTGGCGGTCTGCTCCTCCACGGCCGAGGCGATCGTCGTCTGGTAGTCGCTGATGCGGTCGGTGATCTGCGTGATCCCCTCGATCGCGGCCACCGCGGCGGTCGTCTCCCCCTGGATCGTCTGGATCCGGGCCGCGATGTCCTCGGTCGCCCGGGCCGTCTCCTGGGCCAGGTCCTTCACCTCGCTGGCGACGACGGCGAAGCCCTTGCCCGCGTCGCCGGCGCGGGCCGCCTCGATCGTGGCGTTCAGCGCGAGGAGGTTGGTCTGCTCGGCGATCGAGGTGATCACCTTGACGATGTTGCCGATCTCGGACGACGACTCGCCCAGCCGGCCCACGATGCCGGTGGCCTCACGCGCCGAGATGACCGCCTCGCCCGCCACGGCCGCGGCGTCGCCGGCGCTCGAAGCGATCTCCCGGATCGCGGCACCCATCTCCTCGGCCGCGGCGGCGAGGGTCTGCACGTGACCGGCCACGTCCTGGGCGGCGTGCCGGACCGCGCCGGCGCGCTGCGCGGTCTGGGCCGCGCCCCCGGCCAACTTGTCGCTGATGCCGGCCATGTTCCGCGACGATCCGCCCAGCGCGGTGGCGTTGGTACTGATCGTCGTGACCGCGGTGAGCATGCTGGCGATGGCCCGGTTCAGCGCGGAGGCCATCTGACCGACCTCGTCGCGCCCCCGGACCTCGGCGTGCCGGGTCAGGTCACCGTCGGCCACCGCCTCCAGCACAGTCGTGACCCGGCGCAGCGGACCCACCACCGCCCGGGTGACCAACCACGCCACGCCCAGGCCGAGCAGCAGGCTGAGCGCCGCACCGCCGAGGACCAGCCAGTTGGTGCTGGACCGCTTGTCCTGGACCGCTTTCGCCTCCGCGGCGGCCGCGGAGGCCTGGCTGGCGACGAGGCTCTCGAACCGCTTGTTCATGTCGTCGGTGAGCAGCTCCGACTTGTTGTAGCCGGTCCAGAAGCCGTTCAGGTCGCTCTTGTCGGCGGCGGGGAGAACCTCGCCGTCGCGGACCTGCTTGTACGACTCCCAGTCCTTGCGGAGACTGTCGAAGCTGGCTGGGTCGGTCGTCTCACCGGCGTACCGCTCCATCGAGGCGGCGATGCTCGCGTCGAGCTTCTTCATCTGCTCCAGGTGCTTCGCCCGCCACTCGGCGTTGGAGATGAAGTACTTCACCGTCGTGTTCAGATCCGCGAGGACGTCCGCGCGCAGCTGCGCCAGCGTCTGCGTGGGCCGGACCCCGTCGTCGTACACCGCCTGCCCACCCTCAGCCAACCGCTTGAGCCCGGCGAAACTCAGGCCCACCACGACGGCGGACGTCACGATGACGATCAGCACCGCTCCGAAGATCTTCGCGCCGACCGGCACGTCACCGATTCGTCCACCGCCACCTGGCGATGCTGAGGTCGTACTCATCCGGGTCCCCCAATGACGGTCTTTACCCCCCGTATCGACGGCCCGGACTCGAAGTTGAGCTTCGTCAGCGGGAGAGCAACGCCCGCTTCCCGGACCACCTCGGTCGGCGCCTCCTCGGCCATGCGCACGGTCGTGTGCTCCAGCCCGGCCGCCCACGCCCGCCACCGCGCCGAATCCGAGCGCGGCTACCAGTCCTGCTGCACGCTCAGCGGCACTCGGGCGTAGTTCAAGGCGCTCCCCGGCATTATGTGAGGCCCACGGGTGGCGCCTTGGATCACGACCGCGTCCGCCGCCGCGTTTCGGTGAAAAGCGTGAAACGCAGGGGGGCGTCTGCATGCCCCCGCCCCTTCGCGCTTTCTGGCGGACATCCGCACGACGCCCAGGGCCCTTCCGCTGACGCCGGCACGGTGACCGTTCGCGACGTCCGAGGCCCAGGCCGCCACCTGCCGCACGGCCGGACGGGCGGTCTTACGGGCGGGCGTGATCGAAGTCGTGCACGGGCTGTGTGGACAGCCGGCCCGCGACTTCGATCACCAGGAAGATCTCCTCCCGGTCGAGAACAAGCGAGCGAAGACGTTGACCCGGACCTCGGCACGCCGGATCACACGCGGGCCGTACGGGGGTCGTGGCCGGGCTTCTTCACAACCCGAAGGATCCCCGGCACCTGACGCCGGAAATCGTTCGGCTGGTTGCGCCATCCCGCTGGGACCCCGCACAGTTCGAAGTCGCGGCCCGGGCCGTCCGGACGGGACACGGGACGACTTCGATCCAGCCGTGAGCGAGCACCACGACCACGGACGCGGACCCGGGCCACAGGACGCACCGGCCGGCGCCGCCGAAGCTGAGTTGGAGTTTCCCCTAGGTGTTCATCAGCGCTCATGGTGTGGAAAAGGTGACCGCCTAACAAGCGGGGGGTCGTTGGTTCGAACCCAACCGTGCCCACAGTGTTTTCTGCGCCTTCGGCGCGGCGGGGGTTCCCACCCGCACCCCCATGGCCGCTGCGGCCACTGACCGGCGCTGCGCGCGGTCAGCACACCAACTCTTGTGGCGGTATCGCCGCGCTCTGCGCCTTCGCTGAACGGACCACACCTTGCCGTCCGCATGGGGTCGCGCCTGGTCCGCCGCTGTCCGCGCCCGACCAGGTCAGACTCCTCGCGGGTACGACACTTCCGGCCCGCTGGAGCGTCCTCCCTTCCGTGTGCGACACGGCGTCCTGGGCCGCGGCCCGCCCTCCGAGGCTCATCGCGGTGGGCGGCACGCAGGGCACCCTGGAGGCCAGGCTCGGCTTGCGGGCGCAGCCACTGGAGGGCGGCGGTCGAACCGTAGATCCGGCGCGACCGCCAGCCCGATCGGGCGCCAGGCGGCCGGCATCCCGAGGCGCGGCCAGCGTCCGTATGGCAACACCTACGGCAACCGGCACGAACGCTGGAGGACTGCGCGAACCGGCGATGGCAGGATCACCTCAACATCGACGGTCGGAGGTTCGCGTGGACGCGCCGGAGTGGCAGTACCTGGTCCCGTTCAGCGGGAGCGTGGTCGCCGCACTCGCACAGCTTCGTGCCGACGTGTTTACCCCTGATGACTACTACTGGCCGCACGGCGGCGATCGGCTGAAGCCGACGGCGGAGGATCAGCTGCTGTCCGACGGGTGGATCCTGGAGGACAGCACTCATTCGATCTTGGATATCTTCGAAGTCGGTGTCGGCGATCCCACCGACGATGACGCCTACTGCAAAACCTTTGAGGTGACGGACGCCGAGTGCGAGCGGGCGCTTGGCACGACACGGGTGACGGCGGACGACTTGGCGCGCCTGGACGGCCAACTGGCGGAAACTCTCGGCCACCTTCTCACGGGCTACGGGGTTGGGCGACATCTGATCATCTACGCCGACGGGATGCCCGACCAGATCTTGTTCTTCGGCCACTCGGGAGACTGACCAACGCCACGCAGACCGCGCTTGCGGCACGACGGGTTCGGACAGGTTCTTTGAACTGCGGAAATCCCGACCGCCCTACAAGCGGGGGTCGTTGGTTCGAACCCAACCGTGCCCACCACCATTCACCAGCGGTTCCGTCATTCTCAACACGGCACCGAAGGCGAAGCCCGGCACACTGCTACGTTCCGGCGGTGACCTCCGAGCACTCACGCGAGCGGCCGTCGTTGCCGGCGGGCCAACCGTGTTGGCGCAGCTTGACCCCCGAGAGCGTCGGTGACCTTACGGACCGGTACGAGTTCGGGGACGCGTGTGTCCGTGAAGTCAACCGCCGACAGACATACGGGAAGGGCGCGACGTCCACCGCTTCCGTCGTCATCGAGCTGATGAGGAAGCAGCCGGAGCCCGAGTGGGTCACCTTGCGACTGGAGCTCAGCGATGTCCGGGACTTCCGGATCATCGACGTCAACACCTTCTCCTGGGTCCTTCTCGACGATCTCCATGTCGTCCGCGACGCCACTGGCCGGCTTCACCTTGATCTCGACAATGTGGCCCGATCCGATTTCCGGACGCCGGATCAGATGGCCGAAGAGTCTCACCTGTACTTCTCGGCACGGGAGGTCCGATGGGCGGAGCTTGCCGCGCCGAGATGCGCGAGTGCTCCGACGACGCATGGCGGTCCTCGCGAGGCTGCGGAAGATTACGGCCGGACCATCCCGCCCGTGGGACGATCCGGCTGAAGGAGGTGCGGCTTGGCTCCGGACGAGGCTCGCGTCCCCGCATGGGTGAGGGGCGAGGCCGAGGCGCCGCAGGGCGTCTCCACCATGCTGTATTTCGACGAGATCGAGTCGATCGAGGCCGTCCGCGACGTCCTGCACCTGTGGCACGACACGGCGGCCGGCGCGCTGCTCACGGCGAGCCTGCCCGAGGGCTGGGCCCGGCCGCGGGAGCGGGTGTCGGGCACGCAGTGGGTGAACGTCGCGGAGGACCGGGTGGAGGGGACCCGCTTCAGGCGTTGGGACAAGGGACTCACCGAGCAGCTGTACCAGCTGCAGGGCAACTGGCACTTCGAGCGCGACGAGCCCTACATCCCGTATGAGGTGGGCACGTGGGCCTCCCGCGTCGACGGTCCCCGGCAGCTGAAGCTGCGGGCCCACTCGACGTTCCCGCAGGAGCGGGAGCACACCGTGCTGACGGCCGCGGTCGAACTGGTCCGCGTCGTCGCCGACGCCGCGGATTTCGCCTACGGCCAGGTGCTCTTCGCCGGCGGGCCGGCCCGGCTCCACCCGTTGCGTCCCGGGCTCGTCGCCGGGCTCAACCGCGACCCAGACAGGTCACGGGAGCCCGCCCGGGCCGCGCTGCGCGGCTACGACTGGGTCACCGTCGTGCCGCGGGAGCTGGTCGCGCGGCTCGGCGGCACCGACGCGCTGCGGGCCTCCGGAGCCTTCCACCGGGTTGTCGGTCTCGCCCACGGCGGCGCGCTGGTGCAGGCCACCGAGTCGCCGCGGGCGTTCACGCGGGAGGCCGCCCGGGCCGTCGCCGACGCGCTGCGGCCGGTCTTCGCGCCCGTGCGCACGGTCGAGTCGTGGGGCGTCGAGGTGACCGAGGACGTGGCCGGGATGGTGCGGCAGTGGCGTTTCGAGGGCTACTCATACCCGGCCCTGGCCCGGGTGGCCGACCGCGTCCTGGGCTCCGACGCGGGCTGGGACGCGCGGTTCGGCGAGGCGCTGTGCCGGCAGAGCGCGGCCGTCCTCGACGAGGATCCCGACGACTGGCCGTGGAGCTGACCGTGCCGGCCGGCCCCGGCCGCGGGGCCGTGGCAGGATCTCCGCGACGGTCGATGGGCGGAGGTCCACATGGGTGCGTCGGGATGGGACTACCTGGTCCCGTATGACGGAGGCGTCGAGGCTGCCCTCAAGCGCCTGCGGGCCGAGGTGTTCGCCTCCGGCGACTACTACTGGACCTACGGCGAGGACCGGCCGAAGCCGGCGACCGAGGAAGAGCTCTGGGCCGACCACAACGTCCGCGAGAGCATGACCCACTCGGTCCTGGACATCTTCGAGGTCGGCACCGGCGACCCCTGGGGCGGCAGGACGTTCGGCAAGACGTTCGAGGTGACGGAGGCCGAGTGCACGGCGGTGTTCGGCACTCCCCGCCCGACCGCGGACGACCTGGGGTCCGACCTCGAGGAGCCGACGCAGCAGCTCCTCGCCGAGCGCGGCGTCGGGCGGCACCTGATCATCCACGGTGCCGACGGGCCGGCGCAGATCCTGTTCTTCGGCGCCACCGGGGACTGACCGCCGCACCGCGGGGACGGCGCGTACCCACCGGTACGCAGCACCTATGAGCCGAGCTTGTGCGGGCACTGGTGCAGCGGCCGCCGGGGGATGCGGGCCGGCCGGCGGATCGACACGAGCCGGGTCGGGCGGAGGACCGGCTGCTTCGAGGACAGTGGTGCCGTGGCGGACGTCGCGGTGCGGGAGACCGCGGCGAGGTGCGACGACAACGCGGCGTGCAGCAGCGTCGGGGACTGCTGCGGCGAGGTCGAGGTGCGACGGTTGTGGCCGGTGTACGACGAAGCCGGCGGGCTGTAGCTGCGCTGCGCCGGGATGCGCCGGGTGGCCGGGATCGCGTCGACGGGCGCGGCGGCCACCGGGGCCGGTTCGTCCTTCTCCGGCCTGGTGACCACGAACGCGACGACGGCCGCCACGATGACCGGGACCAGGTAGAGCAGGGCTCCGGCGTATTGCTCGGTCACGACGACGACTCCCAACGCTGCGCACTACTGACCTGCGCAACGCTACGGATTGCCCCGCATCGACGATGTCATCCGGTCGGTCCGCCCTGCAAGTCCGGGCGGGGTGCAGCTGAGGTGCAAACCTCCCTGAACCAGTCGAAGGACCGCCGCCTGGTCCGCTCCTGGGTGGTGAAGTCGACGTGGACGAGGCCGAAGCGCTGGTCGTACCCCTCGGCCCACTCGAAGTTGTCCAGCAACGACCAGGCACAGTAGCCGCGGACGTCGACCCCGGCAGCGATCGCCTCGCGGACGGCGGTGAGGTGGTCGGCGTGGTAGTCGATGCGGAACTGGTCGTCGACCGGTGCGTGGGAACAGCCGCTCTCGGTGATCCAGATCGGCGGGAGCTTCTCGCCGTACGTGTCGCGCAACGTCACCAGCAGGTCCCGCAACGCCGACGGCACGACCGGCCAGCCGAAGTCGGTCGTCGGGTAGCCCGGGATGGTCTCGGCGCGGTGGAACGGCAGGTCCTCGCCGGGCAGCGGGGCGCCGACGAGGCTCGGGTTGTAATAGTTGACCCCGAGGGCGTCGATCGGCTGGGAGATGACCCGCAGGTCGCCGTCCAGGACGATCGAGTCGATGTCGGCGGTGGTGAGCGCCTCGACGATCGGTGGGTACTCGCCGAGCAGGACCGGGTCGGTGAAGAGCCGGTTCTGCACCAGGTCGTAGAACATGGCGGAGGTCTGGTCGTCCTCGGCGTCGCTCTTCGGCCACACCGGCGAGTAGTTGTTGGCGAGGGTGATCGGCGCGGCGGACACCCGGCGCAGCGCCGACACGGCCAGGCCGTGGCCGAGGAGCTGGTGGTGGATGATCGGGAGCAGGTCCAGGCCGAGCTGCTGGCCGGGGGCGTGGACGCCGAGGACGTGACCGAGCACCAGGTGGATGTAGGGCTCGTTGAGCGTCACCCACAGCTTCACCCGGTCGCCGAGGGCCTCGCCGACGAGCTCGGCGTATTCACCGAAGCGCATCGCGGTGTCGCGGTTGCCCCAGCCGCCGAGGTCCTGCAGGGCCTGCGGCAGGTCCCAGTGGAACAGGGTCACGAGCGGGTCGATGCCGCGGGCGAGCAGGCCGTCGACGAGCCGGTCGTAGAACGCCAGGCCGGCGGCGTTGGCGGGGCCCTCGCCGGTCGGCTGGACCCGGGACCAGGAGATCGAGAACCGGTACGCGGTGGCGCCGAGCTCCTGGATCAGGTCGAGGTCGGACTCCCACCGGTGGTAGTGGTCGCAGGCGACGTCGCCGGTGGCGCCGCCCCTGGTCGTGCCGGGGGTGCGGCTGAACGTGTCCCAGATGGACAGGCCGCGGCCGTCCTCGTCCGCGGCACCCTCGATCTGATACGCGGCGGTCGAGACGCCGAACTGGAACCCCGCTGGAAAGTCCGACATGATCGCACGCTACCGGCTGGGGCAGTATTGGGCCATGGCACACGAGATCCCGACCGTCGAGCTCGCCCCGGGGGTGCAGCTGCCGACCATCGGCTTCGGCACCTGGCAGATCACCGGCTCGTCGGCGTACGAGTCGACCCGCACCGCGCTCGACGTCGGTTACCGGCACATCGACACCGCCACCATGTACGGCAACGAGGAGCAGATCGGCAGGGCGCTGCGCGACAGCGGCGTGGACCGTTCGGACATCTTCATCACCACGAAACTCCCGCCGTCGCAGGCCGGCCTGGAGCGGCAGACGATCGAGGCCAGCCTCAAGGCGCTCGGCGTCGACCACGTCGACCTGTGGCTCATCCACTGGCCGCCGTCGCGGGCGAAGTCGGTGCCGACCTGGGCGGCGTTCCAGGAGGTCCGCGACGCCGGCCTGACCCGCTCGATCGGGGTCAGCAACTACGACGCGGCGCTCATCGACCAGCTGATCAAGGAGACCGGCGAGGTCCCCGTCGTCAACCAGGTCGCGTGGAGCCCGGCCCAGCACGACGAGCACTTCCTCGCCGACATGCGGGACCGGGGGGTCGTCGTGGAGGGGTACAGCTCGCTGAAGAACACGCCCCTGGAGGACCCGCGGCTGGTCGCGATCGCGGCGGCGCACGGAGTGACGGTGCCGCAGGTGGTGCTGCGCTGGCAGCTGCACCACGACATCGTCATCATCCCGAAGTCGACCCGCCGGGAGCGGATGACCGAGAACCTGTCGGTGCTCGGCTTCTCGCTGTCCGCGGACGAGCTGGAGACCATCAACGCCTTGTGACGCCCCGGTCCACCCTGGCCCGCCAGCCCCCGTCGCGGGGCTGGCGGCGCAGCTTCGCGAGGGCCTCGACGGCGCCGGTCACCAGCTCGCCGAAGTCGGGGTCCGGTCCCTTGTGGATGAGAAACGCCAGGCCGTTCGAGTTGCTCACGGCCCATCCGGTACGCCTGCCAAGCCGGTGCGCCGCATCGGCGCCGTGCGCGGTGACCAGCTGGATGTCGAACGGGTGGCGCACCGCACCGCCGTCGCGGGTCACCACGATCCGCGCCTGCGGTCGCGTGCCGTCCCGCTGGAACAGTGCCCGCCACCACCGCCGGCGCTCCGGCGGGGCCTCCACGATCACCTCGACGCCCTCGCCGTGCTCACCCGGGTCGCGGGCGTCCGCGACGGCGCGCACCAGGTCGACCACCTTCGCGGTGTCCGACCGGCGGAACGGCACCCAACTGTCCACGGCGACATCTTCGCCTGCTTTTCCTCAGATGCCGCCACCATCGGCCGTTCAGCGGGACAGAACATCCGAAAGGACGTCCCATGCGCCGCTGGCTGGGTTCCCGCCGCGTCTATACCAAGATCCTCATCGTCGCGGCCGTCGCGATCGCCGGCACCGCCGCGACCGGGATCTTCGCCCTCGCCGGCATCGCGGGGCTGAGCAACACCCGCAACGACGAGGTCGGCCACTCGGTGCCGTACATCACCGCGCTGAACAAGGCAGCCCTCACCGCGAAGGCGGCGGCCAACGACGAACGCGGCTACCTCCTCGGCGGCGACACCACCTTCCGCGACGAGGCGCTCGGCCGCCAGGAGACCGTCAACACCGCGCTGGCCTCGGCCCTCGCGCTGGCCCGGTCCGGTGCTGCCGTCCAGGAGATCCAGGCCGCCACCGACGCCTGGTTCACCGCGCTGCGGGCGGAGTTCACCCTGTTCGGCACCGACCGGCCGGCCGCCGTGACCGCCGCCTTCGGCCCGAACCGCGACCTGCGCAAGGTGTACGAGGGCCTCCTCGACAAGGAGATCGCCCGCGCCGACGCGGCCCTGGTCGCCGGCAAGGAGTTCGGCGACACGGTGTCCTCGGTCCGCTTCACCGTCGTCGTCCTGCTGATCGTCGCCCTCGCCCTCGCCGTCGCGCTCGCGCTGTACATCGCCCGCTCGATCGTGCAACCGCTCGGCCGCGTCTCGCACGTCCTGCGCGCCGTCGCCGACGGCGACCTCACCCAGGACCCGGCCGTCGACCAGCGCGACGAGGTGGGCCAGATGGCCGACGCCCTGCGGACCGCCACCGGCAACCTCCGCCGGACGGTGGCGACCCTGGCCGAGCACTCGACGGTCCTCGCCAGCGCCTCCGAGGAGCTCGCCACCACCAGCGCGCAGAGCTCCGACGGCGCCGCGACCGGCGCCCGTCAGGCCAGCGCCGTCGCGGGCCTGGCCACCGAGATGTCCGGCGCCATCTCCACCGTCGCCGCCGGCGCCACCGAGATGGGCGCCTCGATCCGCGAGATCGCCCAGAGCGCCACCCAGGCCGTGACCGTCGCCGGCCGCGCCGTCGAGGTCGCCGGCACCACCAACACCGTCATGGGCAAGCTCGGCGACTCCTCCGCCGAGATCGGCAACGTCATCAAGGTGATCACCTCGATCGCCGAGCAGACGAACCTCCTCGCCCTCAACGCCACCATCGAGGCGGCCCGCGCCGGCGCCGCGGGCAAGGGCTTCGCCGTCGTCGCCTCCGAGGTCAAGGACCTCGCCCAGGAGACCGCCCGGGCCACCGACGACATCAGCCGCCGGGTCGCCGCCATCCAGTCCGACACCACCGGCGCCGTCGCCGCCATCGAGGAGATCACGGGGATCATCGCCCAGATCAACGAGTACCAGACGACGATCGCCTCAGCCGTCGAGGAGCAGTCCGCCACCACGGAGGAGATGAGCCGCAGCGTCGAGCAGGCCGCCGCCACCGGCAACCAGGTGGCCGCCACGATCGGCGACGTGGCCACCTCCGTGCAGCTGACCACCACCGGCATCGCCGAGGCCAACCGTGCCGCGGGGAGCCTGGCCGAGCTCTCCGGCAGCCTGCGCACCATCGTTCATTCGTTCCGCTACTGACGGCGGCTCCGGCTGTGTGGCGGTTTCCGGCTGTGCGGCGAATTCCGGCTGTGTCATGACGAACGGCCCCCGTCTGTGCGGGGGCCGTTCCTGGTCACGTGGGCACGGTTGGGTTCGAACCAACGACCCCCCGCTTGTAAGGCGGGTGCTCTTCCACTGAGCTACGCGCCCCGAACTGCTGTCACGGTGACGCGAACCCGGGTATCCAGGATGCTACCTGCCGCGCCTCATCCGCCCCAGTCGGTACCAGATGTGTATCAGCTCTGCAACGATGCGATCGCTGTCCGCCAGGCGTCCTGGTCGCGGGCGGTGCCTGGGCCGTGGTGCTCGGCGAACCTGACGATGCCGGTGGTGTCGATGAGGAACGTGCCGCGGTCGGCGAAGCCGCGCCGGTCGTTGAAGACCCCGTACGCCTGAGCCACCGCACCGTGCGGCCAGAAGTCCGACAGGAGGGGGAAGTCATAGCCTTCGCGGTCGGCCCAGACCTTGTGGCTGTAGGGCGAGTCGACGCTGACGGTGAGGACCTGCACGGTGTCGGACTGGAAATCGCCGGCCGTGGACAGTTCGCCCTGGCAGGTGCCGGTGAAGGCGAGCGGGTAGAAGACCAGGAGCACGGCCTTGCGGCCGCGGAAATCCGACAGGCGGACCTCCTGGTTGTTCTGGTCCCTGAGCACGAAGTCCGGCGCCTCACCGCCGACGTCGACCGACATGGACACGAGCATGCCAGGTGTCGTACCGGGGGCCTACACTCGCCCGCATGGCTGCCGGTCCGCGTCTGGGCATCGACTTCGGGACCTCCCATACCGTTGCGCTGCTCGCGTGGCCGGATGGGCGGGTCCGCCCCTTGCTGTTCGACGGTTCGCCGTTGCTGCCGTCCTGCGTCTACGCGCAGCCCGACGGGCAGGTCCTCGTCGGCCGCGACGCGGTGCACGCGGCGCGGGTCGACCCGGCGCGGTTCGAGGCGAGCCCGAAGCGGCGCATCGACGACGGCACGGTGCTGCTCGGCGACCGCGAGTTCACGGTCCCGGCGCTGATCGGGGCGGTGCTGTCGCACGTGGCCTCGGAGGCCCGCCGGGTCGCCGGTGGGCAGGTCGGCGCGGTGACGCTGACGCACCCGGCGGCGTGGGGCGTGTCGCGGCGCCTGGCGCTCGTGGAGGGCGCGACGATCGCCGGGATGCCGCAGCCGGCGCTCATGCCCGAGCCGGTGGCCGCCGCGCACTATTTCGCCGGTGTGCTGCAGAAGCCCCTCACCGCGGAGCAGGGCCTGCTCGTGTACGACTTCGGCGGCGGCACCTTCGACGCCAGCGTGGTGACCCGCGCGGGTGACGGTTTCGACGTGCGCGCGGTCGACGGCATCGACGACCTGGGCGGCATCGACCTCGACGCGCTGATCGTCGACCACGCGAAACGGCAGCTGGAAGACGCCGCGGTGTGGACGCGGCTGGAGAGCCCGCAGACCACCGAGGACCGCCGGCACCGCCGGCTGCTGTGGGACGACGCCCGGGTGGCGAAGGAGATGCTGTCGCGGACCCCGACGACGGGGCTGCACGTGCCGATCGCGGCCGCCGATGTCGCCATCACCCGCGAGGCGTTCGAGGACCTCGCCCGGCCGATGCTGGAGCAGACGGTCCGCACCACGGCGGCCGTGGTCCGCTGGGCCGGGCTGGACAACAGCAAGCTCGCCGGGCTGTTCCTGGTCGGCGGTTCGAGCCGGATCCCGCTCGTCGCGACGCTGCTGCAGAAGGAGCTCGGGGTCGCGCCGACGATCATCGAGCAGCCGGAGATGGTGGTCGCTGAGGGCAGCCTCCGAGCGTGGGTGAACGTCGGGCCCCAGCCCGGCGCGGCCGCCGGCGCACCTGGTGGGGCGCCTGGTGGGGCGCCTGGTGCGGCGCCCGCGGCACAGCAGGACGGTCTGGCGAAGCCGCAGGGCGGTCAGGGCCAGGCGGCCGGGGCCGCGGGTGCGGCGGCCGCCGCGGGTGCGGCCGGTGCGGTCTACGGCGGGGCTCAGGCGGCGCAGGCCGCTGGATTCCCGCAGGGCGCCGTGGCCACGCCACCCGGCGGCGTGACGCCGGTCAGTGCCATGCCGATGAGCGCGCCCCCCGTGAGCAGCCCTCCGATGAGCGCGCCGCCGATGAGTTCACCGCCCATGAGTGGACCGCCCATGAGTGGACCGCCCATGAGTGGACCGCCGATGAGTGGGCCACCGATGAGTGCGCCGCCGGCGAGCAACGTGCCGGTCAGCGCGCCGCCGCCGGTGAGCGGCGGTCCCGGCGGGTTCCAGGGCTATCCGGCGGGTGCGCCGGTCAGCCCCGGATTCGGCGACGCCGAGGCCACCCAGCGGATCCGTCCGACGACCCCGCCGGTGCAGCAGGCGGGCTACCAGCAGGCGTACCAGCAGGGCCACGCCCCGGTCCAGCCACCGCAGCCGCCCCGGTTCGCGCAACCGCCGGTGCAACAGGGCTACGTGTCGCCCTCGGCGACCCGCATGGACTACGCACCGCCGATCCCGCGGGAGGAGCCGCTGCCGCCACCGCCCCGCCGGCGCAATGTGGCGGTCCCGCTCCTGGTCGGCATCCTGATCCTGGCGCTGGGGCTCGCCGGCTACGTGGTCTACACGGAGGTCGGCAACAACAAGTCCGACAACACCGCCGATCAGCAGCCCTCGACCTCGACCAGCACCACCTCCGCCCCGTCCTCGTCCACGACCAGCCAGGTGCTGAACATCCCCGCGAGACCCCGCGAGGACCGCCCGTCGTGGCTGCCCAACAACTGGAAGCAGTTCCCGCAGCGCGGCCTGCACGACCTGTGGTATTCGCAGGACGAGGAGGGCGGCAGGTGCGACGCTGACGACAGCGAACTGCACGTCACGTCCGCCCGGCAGGGCCTGACCGGCTGCTCGCTGAAGGACCCGCTCAACGTGTCACTGGCCGACGTCGGCATCGAGGCCAAGGTGCACCGGGAGACCGGCTGCGCCGGCATCTGGGCCCGCACCGGTGACCGCGGCTACACGGTCGGCGTCTGCGACGGCGTGATCCGGCTGTACGCCCTGGGCGACAACGCCCCCAGCCAGGACAACGAGCTGGCCTCGTGGCCCGTCAAGATCGAGGGCGACCCGTACGTGACCCTGGTCGCCATCGGCACCGAGATCTCGGTCTGGGTCAACGGCACCAAGCTCGGCACGAAGAACCACGATCTGATCAAGAAGGGCAAGGTCAACCTGGGCGCCTTCACGGCCGCGGACCCCGCGGACGTCACCTTCTCGGAGGTGCGGGTCTGGCAGCCCCAGTCCAACTCCGGCGGCGGCGGCAACCAGACCACCTCGCCCAGCCCGTCGAAGTCGGGCTGGTCCAACCCGCCGTCGACGACCGCGACACCGAAGCCGACCTCGACCAAGTCGGCCCCCTGACGCCCACCCCACCCCGCCCGGCCCGGGCATCCGCCACGACAACCCGTGACGATGCCCGGCCGGCGCCCGCAGGACGGTGCCCGGCCGGCATCGGTTCGAGCTGGGCGGCGTGATCGAACGACAGTTCTGGCCATCAGCCCCTTGACCACCGGCCCGCCGCGTTGACTCGGCAGCATCGGGATCGGCGCCCGATGTCCCTACCGTCGCTGAGGGTGGGCACCGGTGCGCCTGGCCGGCCACGCGACGGTGCCGGCGGTCCGGGCGTGCGCAGGAGGCATCGGCCCGAGCACCTCGCCGGGGCGGCGGGGTCGGGCTGGTCTGGCTCGCCTTCGACTTCCCCCTCGCGGGGGAGGGCGCCGGCGAGCACACCGACCGGCTCGCGGCTAGCGGCGGGACCTCGCGGCGCGCGGCGCGACCAGGCGCGCCGCGGTCCAGTCCTTGCCGGCGTTGACCGTCGAGGTCTGCTGCAACCCGGCGGTGGGAGCCGACTCGTTGATATCGCTCGGCTCGACGTGCCCGGGACGGCCGGCCTTCGGGGTGAGCAGCCACACCACGCCGTTGTCCGCGAGCGGGCCCAGCGCGTCGATGAGCGTCTCGACCAGGTCCCCGTCGTCGTCGCGCCACCACAGCAGCACAACGTCGACGACCTCGTCGGTCTCCTCGTCAACCAGGTCCCCGCACCGGTCGATCAGGACGTCGCGGAGATCCTGGTCGACGTCGTCGTCGTACCCCATCTCCATAACGACCATGCCCGGTTCGACGCCGAACCGGTCCGCCAGGCTCTTCACCTCGGCCTGACCCGCGGTCGCGTTCACTGTCCACTGCCTCCTGTCGCAACACCACTGTTAGCGCGTAGTCCACACAGTACGGGCCGTCAACGCAAGTGGCGCACCGATGCGATCGAAAAACTATCGGTCCAAACTACCGGGCCAACAGCGATTTCGCTCCCTGGACGATCTGTTCCTCGGAGACGAGGACGTGGTTGGCGGCCGGGCCGAGGGGCACGAACGAGTCGACGGCGGCCACTCTGCGGGCCACGCCGACGTAGCCGGCGTCCACCAGGGCGGCGATGATCCCCTCGCCGACGCCGCCGGAGCGGCGGGTCTCGTCGACGACGAGGACGCGGCCGGTGTCGGAGGCGTGCTTGATGATGTCACCGACGGGGAGGGGCGACAGCCAGCGCAGGTCGACGACCCGGCAGGTCACGCCCTCCTCGGAGAGGCGGGCCGCGGCGCGCAGCGACATTCGCACGCCGTTGCCGAACGTGATGATGGTGAGGTCGTCGTTGGGGCCGCTGTGATACGCCCGCGCCCGGCCGATGGGCACGTGGATGGCCGACCACTCGCTGGGCGGCGCGTAGTCCGACAACCACCAGTTGTCGCTGTCGCCGTGCAGGTCGCGGGTGTGGTAGAGCGCGATGGGCTCCAGGAACACGCAGACGCTGCCGTCGACGATCGCGCTCGCGAGGCAGGTGCGCAGCATGGGCGCGGCGTCCTCGGCGCGGGCGGGCGCGGCGACGACGAGGCCGGGGATGTCGCGCAGCACGGCGAGGGCGTTGTCGTTGTGGAAGTGCCCGCCGAAGCCCAGCTGGTACGCCAGGCCGGCCACCCGCACGACCATCGGGTTGTGGTACGCGCCCTGCGAGAAGAACTGCATCGTGGCGGCCTCGCCGCGCAGCTGGTCCTCGGCGTTGTGCAGGTAGGCCAGGTACTGGATCTCCGGCACGGGCAGCATCCCGGCCAGGCCGGCGCCGAGCCCCAGGCCGAGGATCGAGGTCTCGTCCAGGAGCGTGTCGAAGACGCGGGTGGCGCCGAAGCGGTCCCGCAGGCCCTTGGTCACCCCGTAGACGCCGCCCTTGGCCGCCACGTCCTCGCCGAAGACCACCATCTGCGGGTAGGCGAGCATGGCGTCGGTCAGGGCGGCGTTGATGGTCTGCGCGAGCGTGAGCGGGCCGGCGCGCTCGGGGAGCCGCCCGTTGAACGCCGCCGCGCGGGTCGGCGGGTGGCCGTTGCCGTTGGGCCGGTTGTCGTCGGCGGGCTCGGGCGCGTCCCGGTCGGCGAGCGGCTCGCCGTCCGCGGGCTCCACCGGCCCGTCCTGCGGGTAGGTGAGCCCCGCCAGGTCCGCGAGGATCGAAGCTGCCGAAGCGGCGGCCTCGTCCGGCGGCCCGGCGACGAACGACCCGGTCCCGGTCGCCGGCTCCGGCCAGTCGTCCGCGCCGGAGTCCGCACCCGAGTCCGCGCCGGAGTCCGCGCCGGAGACCGAACCCGAGTCCGCACCGGAGTCCGCACCCGAGTCCGCGCCGGAGGCCGAACCGGCGCCGGCGCCCGAGCTCTGGCCAGCCGTCTGGCCCGGGTCGGTGACCAGGGCGTGCTGGCCCGAGTCGGTGACCAGGGCGTGCTGGCCGGTGGCGGGGCCCTCCGGCGCGATGGCCGGGATGTCGTCGTCGGCGGTGGAGGGCGCCCGGTGCGACGACACGGTCCGGGAGGCGGTGGGCCGCCCCTCGTACGCCTCGGCGAACTCCAGGTCGTCGTCGATGTCGCTGCCCGCGTCGGGGTCCACGGCCTCGTCGATCAGGTCCGCGGCGGCGTCGGCGACGGCCCGGGACACCCGGACCGGACGCCGCGGCGCGAGGGGTGCGGTCACCTCGGAGGCGCTGCCCAGCTTCGGCTCGCCGAGGACCTCCTCCGCGACCCGCCGCACGTCCCAGCCGAGCTCGTCGTAGCGCCCCATCAGCTCGGCCGGGGTGGCGACGCCGGCCTCGACGAGGAGCCGGGCGGTGCGGACCAGGGGGTCGCGGGCCAGGTCGCCGGCGATCTCGACGGGGGAGCGGTACGCCATCTCGGCGTCGGCGCCCGCGTGACCCATCAGCCGCACGGTGGTGAGGTGCAGGACCGCGGGGCGGCGGAAGCGGCGCACCCACGCGGCGGCCTCGGCGGCCCGGTCGTAGGCGGCGGCGCTGTCGCAGCCGTCGGCGGCGTAGTAGCGCACGCCGGGGCGGCTGCTCAGGGCGGCGGCGACCCAGCCGTCGGGGGAGCGGACGCTGATGCCGAGGGAGTTGTCCTCGCAGACGAACAGCAGCGGCAGGCGCAGGCCGACGTGGTCGCACCAGCCGGCGGTGTTGAACGCGGCGGTGGCGGCGGCGTGGTTGACCGACGCGTCGCCGAAGGAGCACACGACGAGGGCGTCGCCGGGCCAGCCGTGGCCGTTGGCCGGGCCGGCGGCCGGGTTGCGGCGGCGGCCACGGCCGAGCGCGTAGGCGACGCCGACGGCGCGCGGCAGGTGTGAGGCGATCGTCGAGGTCGTCGGCACGACGTGCAGGTCGGGGTGGCCGAAGACCTTGTGCCGGCCGCCGGCGATGGGCTCCTTGGCGGAGGCGACGACCCCACGGAGCACGTCGCGGATCGGATCGCTGCCGGGGACCTGCGCCGCGCGCATGCAGTAGAAGCCGCCGGAGCGGTAGTGCAGCAGGGCGGGGTCGGTCGGGCGCAGCGCCGCGGCGACGGCCGCGTTCCCCTCGTGGCCGGACGAGCCGATCGTGTAGTAGCCGGCGTCGAAGCTGCGCAGCCAGCGGGCGGCGAGGTCCAGGTGCCGGCTGGTGCACTGGGCGTCATACAGCGCCCTGGCCTGCACGCCGGTCAGCGCGGTGTCGTCACGCACCGGCTCGTCGAAGTCCCGGATGACCGTGGCGGCGACGAGCCCGGCGAGCTCCGCGCGGAACCGCTCGTCGAGGTCCTGTGGCGTGGTCACGCTCGACAGCATGGCCGAAATTGGTCTTCGGTTGCCAGTCCGATGCGGCGCGGGGTGTCCCGGCCGCTACCGCCTGTCGCGTTCCGCGAGGGCCCTGTACTGCGAAGACGCCAGGAAGCTCGGCACCAGAAGCGCCGCGGTGACGCCGAGGTCCCGGGCGAGTGCCTCCTCAGGTGTGAGGAACACCATTGCCTGACCCTCGCCGAGGACGATCTCGTCCTGGGTGGCGTCGGTGGGCGCGGAGTACACGTGCATCTCCACGAGGCCGTCGGCGGTGGTCACCGACGGTCGGGTGCTGGTCACGTAGTGTTCGAGCACGGTGACGGTGAGTCCGGTCTCCTCCCACACCTCACGGCGGGCGGCCTCCTCCGGGGTCTCCCCTTCTTCGATCTTGCCGCCGGGCATCGCCCACTGGTTGGGGGAGACCTTCGCGTGGGAGTCGCGGTGCTGCATCAGGACCCGCCCCTGCGGGTCGACGAGGAAGACGACGGCGACGCGACGCTCGATCACGCCTGTGATCCTCCCGCCTGATGGCCGGGACGCCCGGCAGAAACGCGGTTCATCCGCGCAGGAAGCTGAAGCGGACCTGGCGGGTGGCGTTGTCGCCGTTGGGGTCGACCAGGCAGATCGACTGCCAGGTGCCCAGCGCGATGCGCCCGCCGATGACCGGCAGCGTCGCGTACGGCGCCACGAACGCCGGCATCACGTGGTCCCGGCCGTGGCCGGGTGAGCCGTGCCGGTGCCGCCAGCGGTCGTCGGTCGGCAGCACGTCGTCCAGGGCCGTGAGCAGGTCGTCGTCGCTGCCGGCGCCGGTCTCGATGATCGCGATCCCGGCGGTGGCGTGCGGGACGAACACGTGCAGCAGCCCGTCGCCGTCCGGCGCGTGCGAGGTCACGAACCGCGATGCCTCGTCGGTGATGTCGCGCACCACGGGCCGGGAGCCGGTGCGCACGGTGATGACCTCGGAGTGCATGGACCCCAGTCTGTCAGTCGCTGGAGGACGACGACGACCCCGAGTCCGACGAGGAGGACGACCCCGAGTCCGACGAGTAGGACGAACCGGAGTCCGACGAGGAGGAGCCTGAGTCGGAGGAGGACCACGACGAGCCGGAGTCGTGCGAGGAGTGGTGGTGGCCCATGTCGTGCCCCCAGCCGTGCACGTGCCCGCCGTGCGAGGAGTGGTGGCCGCCGGAAGAGCCGGACGAGCTGCTGAAACCGCCGTCCGGGGTCCAGTCGGGTCCGAACGGGGCGGAGTCCGACGGTGCGCCGTGTCCGCCGCCCGGGCGGGAGGAGGCATTGGTGAAGGTGGACCTCACGGCGCCGCGGACGGTCCGGCGCACGACGAATACGATGGTGAGGACCACGGTGAGGATCGAGCCCCCGACGCAGAGGATCGGGATCAGCAGCCACCAGGCAGAGTTGTCGGACACGGCCGGACCGTAGCCGACCCCGGTCGTCGTGATGATCGCTCAGTCGCGGTTTTGTCACCCAGAAGTTACCCGCCGGTATCGTGTCGCGCGTCGCAGTTGACGCCCCGTAGACGTGACGGATTGCACTGGGGGCAGGCAGGATGGGACATGGGCTCACACATTGCCTCAACACGCACACCCCGAGGCCATCCCGACCGGCCACCGCGGTCCTACCAACGGCGCGGCCGGTCCTACACCTAGAAGGAACGCCTGTGTCCACCGAACGCAAGCGCCCAGTGATCAGCGACGGCCTGCCGAGTCAACTGCCGGACATCGACCCGGAGGAGACCACCGAGTGGGTCGAGTCGCTGGACGGAGTGATCGACGAGCGCGGCACGAAGCGCGCCCGCTACGTGATGCTGCGCCTGCTGGAGCGCGCGCGGGAGCGACAGGTCGGCGTGCCGCCGCTCACCACCACCGACTACATCAACACGATCGCGCCGGAGCGTGAGCCCTGGTTCCCCGGCGACGAGCACGTGGAGCGGCGGATCCGCGCCTACATCCGGTGGAACGCGGCGATGCTGGTGCAGCGCGCCCAGCGCCCCGACGTCGGCGTCGGCGGTCACATCTCGACCTTCGCCAGCGCCGCCAGCCTCTACGAGGTGGGCTTCAACCACTTCTTCCGCGGCAAGGACCACCCGGGCGGCGGCGACCAGATCTTCTTCCAGGGGCACGCCTCGCCGGGCATGTACGCGCGGGCGTTCATGGAGGGCCGCCTCAGCGAGCAGCAGCTCGACGGGTTCCGCCAGGAGCTGTCGCACCGCGGCATGGGCGGCGGCCTGCCCAGCTACCCGCACCCGCGGCTGATGCCGAACTTCTGGGAGTTCCCGACCGTCTCGATGGGTCTGGGCGGCATCAACGCGATCTACCAGGCGCGGTTCAACCGCTACCTGCACAACCGCGGCTTCAAGGACACCAGCGACCAGCACGTATGGGCGTTCCTCGGCGACGGTGAGATGGACGAGCCGGAGTCGATCGGCGCGATCGGCGTCGCGGCCCGCGAGGAGCTGGACAACCTCACGTTCGTCATCAACTGCAACCTGCAGCGCCTCGACGGTCCGGTGCGCGGCAACGGCAAGGTCATGCAGGAGCTCGAGGCGTTCTTCCGTGGCGCCGGGTGGAACGTGATCAAGGTCGTCTGGGGTCGGGAGTGGGACCCGCTGCTCGCCGCCGACACCGACGGCGCGCTGGTCAACCTGATGAACAAGACCCCCGACGGCGACTACCAGACCTACAAGGCCGAGTCGGGCGCATACGTCCGGGAGCACTTCTTCGGCCGTGACCCGCGCACCCGCAAGATGGTCGAGCACCTCTCCGACGACGAGATCTGGCAGCTCAAGCGCGGTGGCCACGACTACCGCAAGCTGTACGCGGCGTACAAGGCGGCCACCGAGCACACCGGCCAGCCGACGGTCATCCTGGCCAAGACGATCAAGGGCTGGACCCTCGGCTCGCACTTCGAGGGCCGCAACGCGACGCACCAGATGAAGAAGCTGACCCTGCAGGACGTCAAGGACTTCCGCGACCGGCTGTACCTCGACATCCCCGACAGCGCGATCGGCGACAACCCGTACGCGGTGCCGTACTACCGGCCCGACGAGAAGTCCGACGAGATGCAGTACATGCGGGAGCGCCGGGCGCAGCTGGGCGGTCCGGTGCCCAACCGGCGCACCACCCACGTGCCGCTGCCGCTGCCCCAGTCGTCGGTCTACGGCGACATCAAGCGCGGCTCCGGCAAGCAGAAGGTCGCCACCACCATGGCGTTCGTCCGCATGCTCAAGGACCTGATGCGGGACAAGGGCATGGGCCGGCGCTGGGTGCCGGTCATCCCCGACGAGGCCCGCACGTTCGGCATGGACTCGCTCTTCCCGACCGCGAAGATCTACTCGCCGCACGGGCAGAACTACACGCCCGTCGACCGGGAGCTGTTCCTGAGCTACCGCGAGTCCACCAACGGGCAGATCCTGCACGAGGGGATCAACGAGGCCGGCTCGGTGGCGTCGTTCACGGCCGCCGCGACCAGCTACGCCACCCACGGCGAGCCGATCATCCCGGTCTACATCTTCTACTCCATGTTCGGCTTCCAGCGCACCGCGGACGGCATCTGGGCGGCCGCCGACCAGATGTCGCGCGGGTTCCTGCTCGGTGCCACCGCCGGGCGGACCACGCTCAACGGTGAGGGCCTGCAGCACGAGGACGGTCACTCGCTGCTCATCGCGGCGACGAACCCGGCCGTGGTCGCCTACGACCCGGCGTTCGGCTACGAGATCGCGCACATCACCGAGGCCGCGGTCAACCGGATGTACGGCGAGCAGCCCGAGGACCTCATCTACTACCTGACGGTCTACAACGAGCCGATCTTCCAGCCGGCCGAGCCCGCGGACCTCGACGTCGACGGGCTGCTCAGGGGGCTCTACCGCTACCTGCCCGCGACGGTGCAGGACGGCCCGAAGGCGCAGATCCTCGCCTCCGGCACGGGCATGCAGTGGGCGCTGAAGGCGCAGAAGCTCCTGGCCGAGGAGTGGGGGGTGGCCGCCGACGTGTGGTCCGCGACGTCCTGGACCGAGCTGCGCCGCGACGCGGTCGTCGCGGAGGAGCACAACCTGCTGCACCCGGCCGACGAGCCCCGCGTGCCGCACATCACCAGGGCCCTCGAGGGCACGCAGGGCCCGGTCATCGCGGTCTCCGACTTCATGCGGGCCGTGCCGGACCTGATCTCCCGCTGGGTGCCCAACGACTACACGTCGCTCGGCACCGACGGCTTCGGCCTGTCCGACACCCGGCACGCGCTGCGCCGGCACTTCCACGTCGACGCCGAGTCGATCGTGGTCGCCACGCTGCGCCAGCTCGCCCGCCGTGGCGAGGTCCCGGCCGCGGCCCCGGCCGAGGCGGCGAAGAAGTACGCGATCGACGACGTCAACGCCGCCCCGGTCGGCGAGACCGGCGGCGACTCGTAGGACGGCGGTAGGCGACAGAAGCGAGGGGCCGGAAGGCCCCTCTCTTTTGGTAAAGAGGTTTATGGCTTAAAGTTGTTTGCATGACCCCGGTCGACGACGACGCGCCACCCGCCTCACCCGCCGAGTCCCTCGCGCTCATCCGGCAGGAGCAGGCGGCGGTCGCCGACACCGTCGCGATCAACCCCCTGGCCTACTACCTGCCCTGGGGAGTGGCCTGGCTGATCGGCTACGGGCTGCTGTTCCTGCGGTACGGGCCGGGTGGCCGGATCTTCGTCCCCCTGCCGGACTGGCTGCCGCTGGTCACCCTCTTCGCGCTGATGGTCCTGGCGATGACGAGCACGATGGTCGTCTCCGCCCGGCGCGGGCGCGGCGTGCAGGGACGCTCGTCGTGGCAGGGCACGGCCTACGGTCTCGCCTGGTTCCTCGCGTTCGCCGGGGTCGGCTCCACCACCGGGCGCTTCGTCAGGTACCTGCCCGCCGACGAGCAGGGCCTGCTGTGGGCGTGCGTCTCCGTGGGCACCGTCGCCGTCATGTACCTGGCCGGCTCCGCCATCTGGCTGTCGCGCGACATGTTCGTCCTCGGTGCCTGGCTGACCGTCATCAACATCGCCGGCGTCGCGCTCGGCCCCGGTTGGCACTCGCTGCTGATCTCGGCGGGCGGCGGGGGAGGCCTGATCGCGCTGGGGCTCACGCTCGCGATGCGGGAACGGCGCCGGCGTGGCTGACCTCGACCCCGTGATCCACGCCCAGGCGAGACTGCGCATCATGGCCGCCCTGTCCGGGCTGCCCGACGGGGACCGGATGACCTTCCCCCGGCTCCAGCAGATCCTCGACATGACCGCCGGCAATCTGTCGGTGCACCTCACCAAGCTCGAACAGGCGGGCTACGTCGACGTCGCCAAGTCCTTCCGCGGCCGGACCCCGACCACCACGGCCGCGCTGAGCGCCCGCGGCAGGGTCGCGTTCGACGACTACACCGCCGCCGTCCGGGCCCTGCTCGACCCCTCCAAGGAGTCCTGATGCCGCTCGCCCGCACCATCGACGTCACCCGCCGCTACGGCGACCGGACCGCCCTGGACGGGGTCAGCCTCGACATCCCCGCCGGCGGCGTGGTCGGCCTGCTGGGCCCCAACGGTGCCGGCAAGTCGACGCTCATCAACCTGCTCGTCGGCCTGCGCAAGCCGACGAGCGGCGCCGTCGAGCTCTTCGGCGGCGACCCCCGCGACCCGGCCAGCCGCCGCCGGATCGGGGTGACCCCGCAGGAGACCGGCCTGCCCGCGACGCTGCGGGTCAGCGAGTGCGTTGCGTTCGTCGCCGCCCACTTCGCCGACCCGGTCCCGGCCGGTGCGCTCCTGGAGGACTTCGGCCTGGCCGAGGTGGCCCGGCGGCAGACCGGCGGGCTGTCCGGCGGGCAGAAGCGGCGCCTGGCCGTCGCGCTGGCCTTCGTCGGCCGCCCCGAGCTCGTCTTCCTGGACGAGCCGACGACCGGGCTGGACGTGCAGGCCCGGCGCGACCTGTGGACCTACATCAAGGACTACGGGCGCACCGGCACGGTCGTGCTGACCAGCCATTACCTGGAGGAGATCGAGGCCCTCGCCGACCGGGTCGTGGTCATCGGCGGCGGCCGGGTCCTCGCCGACGACACCGTCGAGTCGATCCGCGGCATGGTCGGCATCCACCGGGTCAGCCTCGACACGATCACGCTGCCCGAGCTGCCCGGCGTCGTCGGCGTGGAGGAGGCCGCCGGCCGCACCTCCCTGCTCACCCCGGACCCGGATCAGCTCGTGCGGGACCTCGTCGCGATGAACGTGCCGTTCCGCGGGCTGCAGGTGCAGCCGACCACCCTCGAAGAGGCGTTCCTGACGCTCACCACCGCGAAGACGGGATCCTGACCCATGTCACTGGCGCTCACGCACGCCCGGTTCCGCATCCTGGAGACCCTCCGCATCCCCGTCGCTGTCGTCGGCGGGGCGTTCTTCCCGGCCGCGTCGATGCTGTTCTTCGTCGTGCCGTTCGCCGGCGACGACGCCGTCGGCGCCACCTACGCCACCGCGTCGATGGTCATGTTCGCGGTCATGACCAGCTCCCTGTTCACCTACGGGGTCGGCGTCGCCGAGGACCGCGCCCAGCCGTGGGATCCGTTCAGCCGGACCCTGCCGGCCGGCCCCGCCGCCGCGTTCGCCGGCCGGGTGCTGTCCGGGCTGACGTTCATGTTCATCTCGCTGATCCCGGTGGTGATCATCGGCGCGGCGCTCACCGCGGCCACGGCGTCGCCCTGGCAGCTGCTGCTCGCGCTCGGCGCCGTGGTGCTCAGCGCGCTGCCGTTCACGTTCATGGGCCTGGCGATCGGCTACGCCCTGCCGACCAAGGCCGCCCTGGCGGTCGCGCAGATCATCTTCTTCCCCCTGGCGTTCGGCGGCGGGCTGCTGTCCGCGCCGGGCGACGCGCCGGGGTTCGTCGAGACGATCGCCCCGTACCTGCCGACCCGCGGCGCCGTCGAGCTGGTCTGGGCGGCCGTCGGCGATTTCGAGGTATCGACCACCTCGATGGTCGCGCTGGCCGTCTGGACGGTCGCGGCGGCGGCCTTGGCGGCCTGGGCGTACCGCCGCGACGAGGGAGTCCGCTTCAGCTGATCCGCATCCAGGCGCCCTCCGATCGGTGATCTCACGCCGATCGGAGGGCGCCGATGTATGGCGCAAAGAACATCATTGTCGAGCAATCCGGCGTTGCACGCACAAGGGATCTTCCCTGGTAGGTAGCCTGGAGCAGGTCGGCCTGCGACAGCGCAAGCCGACGTGATGTCGAGGTGCTGACAGCCCGCGGTCGAGAATTGTCGAACCATGCAACGGGACGCACCGTTTCTCCGATCACCGGTGAATCCTTTCTTCAGGGAACATGAAATGTATCTGTGGTACCGCGACCTGACGGTGCGGACTCCGTTGTCCTCGACAGGGCGGCGGCGAGTGACAGCGGCGAGGGCGGGGGGCGGGACGCGTGAGGTCGGGCGCCTGGTCGGGCGGGCGGTGACCGCCGTGGCGCAGCCGGACGCGGTCGGGCTCGTCGTGGCGTACCTGCGCGCTCAGCACCACCTGTCCGGCGCGACCCTGGTCACCGAGCGCCCCGACGACCTGACCGGAAACCTGCCGGTGCTGCTCGTGGAGGCGGTGGGGGAGCCGGCCCGCTCGAGACTGCCCTGGGCCCGGCAGGTGCGCTGGCGGATCGGGCTGCAGGCGTGGGCCGAGGCCGACCAGGTGGAGCGGTTCATCTACGGTGCGCTGACGGCACTGCTCGCCGCCCGCGGTGTCCGGCTGCCCGAGGGGGGCCGGATCGTCCGGATCGACCCGGCCGCCGAGCCGACCGAGGTGCCCGACCGGAAGGCCGCCGAGGGCGTCCTCCGGGTAGTGACGACCATCGACGTCTTGGTCAGTTACTGATCAATTCAGTAGATCAACACTCAACGATGAGTAGGTAGTTCCGTGCTCGTTGAGTAACCCTCCCGAGTTACAAGGGTCGACTTAGGGCTACACCAGCGCTACGTTGTGCATCGGCATGAATTCTGCACGTGAATCTTTTCCGACGCCTAGCGCGCCCCGGCACCATGGCCGCTCGGTTGGTGCGGTGCGCGCACACGGCGACGGCCGGTCCCCCCGAGAGGACCGGCCGCCGGCTTGTGCGGAACTGCCCGGCCTACGCCGCGGTGCGCCAGGTGGCCCTCGGCCCTGCGGCCGCGAGTGGGCCGGCCCCGATGGCGTCGAGCATCAGCGCCTGCACGGCGTAGGGCTCCGCCGGCCGCCAGCCGTGCGTCTCCGGGGACAGCTCCCAGCGGACCCGCCCGCCGAACTGCGGGCTCGGCGGCGCCGGGATCCAGGAGCCCTGCCCGTGCAGCACCACGTCGGGCTGCTGGGCGAGCTCCGGCAGCAGGCCGTGCCCGGGCAGCACCAGGAAGAACCAGCGGTCCGTCAGGCCCTTCTGCTGCGCGACGGCGACCGGTCCCCGTGCCGCGACGAAGCCGTCGCCCAGCAGCGCCGCGCGGCCCAGCGCCGCGGAGACCTCGAGCACGTCGAAGGCGTGCCCGGTGGGGAACAGCACCGTGTACGGATGGACCCGCCACCACTCGGCGACGAGCGCCGGCGAGCGGCTCGGCGTGTAGGCCGTCGGGTGGCACGCCACGGTGCGGCAGCCGGCCTCGCCGCAGTCGAAGCGGCGCTCCTTGGCGTGCCGGCCGGCGTGCTGGCCGACCAGGTAGGCGCCGGGCAGGACGTGCCACCCGTGCTCGACGTACCGGACCGCCGCTTTTCGCAGCTTGGCGCGTTCCCAGGACCGCATGTGCTCCTCCTAGCAGGGGAGATCACTCGAAAGTGCCCACAGCACCACGTCGCGTCACCGGACGTCCTGTGCGTCGTTGGCAATGGCGACGGGGGCTGCAACTTGCACATCGGAACGTATGAGCGGGAACGCCGGACGAACCGCACAAAAGGTGCGATGTCGACCGAGCGGGTGACCTCCGGAGGTGAGCGGCGTGGATGAGCTGCCGATCGGCCGGCGCGTGGCCTACTGGCGAAACCGGCGCAAGATGTCCCAGCAGGTCTTCGCGGACCGGCTCGGGAAGTCGAAGAGCTGGGTCGACAAGGTCGAACGCGGCGTGCGCCGGCTGGACAAGTTCTCGGTGGTCTACGAGATCGCCGACGTGCTCCAGCTGGACGTGCAGATCCTGCTCGGCAAGGACCCGGAGCGGCGCCCCGACAGCGTCAACTGCGTCGACCAGGTCGAGGTCGAGGAGATCCGGGCCGCCCTGGAGCGCTACGACCAGATCAGCGCCTTCTTCTACGCGCCGCCGGAGCCCCCGCCCCTGGCCGAGATGCGCAAGGCCGTCACCCACGCGTGGCTGAGCTACCAGCACGCCAAGTACGGCATGCTCGCCCGCACCCTGCCGCGCCTGCTGCGGGAGGCCCAGGCCGCCGACACCGCCTACGCCGGCGACGGGCCGGGCCGCGAGTCCGCCCACCTGCTCGGGCAGGTGTACCAGATCGCGTCGTCGGCGCTGCGCAAGCTCGGCGAGCACGAGCTGGCCTGGCTCGCCGCCGACCGCTCGATCGCGGTGTCCCAGCGCGCCGGCGACCAGCTGCTGGCCGGCACCGCCACCACCCGCGTCGCCTCGGCGCTGCTCGCCCTCGGCCGGTCCCGCCCGGCCCTGGAGATCAACGTCAACATCGCCAACCGGCTCGCCCCCGGCACCAACGGCAACGACTGCGCACCCGAGCGCATGTCGGTCTACGGCATGCTGCTGCTGCAGGGCGCGATGGCCGCCGCCCGCATCGGCGACGGCGCCACCGTCCGGGACCTGCTGCACGGCGCCGAGGACGCGGCCAGGGGACTCGACGGCGACCACAACTACTACTGGTCCTGCTTCGGGCCGACCAACGTGCAGCTGCACCGCGCCGCAGCCGCCGTCGAGCTCGGCGAGGGTCGGGTCGCGGTCGAGGTGCACGAGGCCCTGGACCTGGACGCGTTCCACACGCTGCTGCCGGAGCGCCGCGCGCACCACTACCTCGACCAGGCCCGCGCCCACGCGATGCTCGGCGACATCGACCTGGCCAGCGAGATGCTCCTGGAGGGCGACCGGCTCGCCCCGTCGGAGATCCGCTGCCGTCCCCTGGCCCGGGAGGTGCTCAGCGACGTGCTGCGACGCACCCGCGGTACGCCGTCGGCGCCCGTCGCGGAACTCGCCGAGCACATGAGCGTCGGGGTGTAGAAGCCAGGTAGCACAATGCCCGCATGGCCGGTCATGTCCTATACGCCGTGATGTGCGGATCGCCCGTCACGCAGGATGCCAGCAAGCTCGTGTCGCTCGCCCAGGCGAAAGGCTGGGAGGTCTGCGTGGTCGCCACGCCGGACGCCCTGAAGTGGCTCGACATCCCCCGCCTCGTCGCCCAGACCGGACACCCCGTCCGGCACCGGTACAAGTACCCGGGCGACCCCGACATCCTCCCGCAGGCCGAGGCGATGATCGTCGCCCCGGCAACCGTCAACACGATCAACAAGTGGGCCGCCGGCATCGCCGACACCCTGGCCCTCGGCCTGCTCGTCGAGGGCCTCGGCATGGGCCTGCCGATCGTCGCGGTGCCGTTCACCAACGCCGCCATGGCCCGCCACCCGGCGTTCGGCGAATCCGTGGAGAAGCTGCGCTCCTGGGGCGTCACCGTCCTCTACGGCCCGGACGTGCTGCCGCTGCACCCGCCCGGCACCGGCGAGCGGATCGTCGACACGTTCCCGTGGCACCTGCCCGTCGACGCGCTCGACCGGCAGACGGCACGGGAGGACGTGGAGTAACGTCGCGCCGTGCTTGTCGCCGAACTCGTCGAACTGCTCGAGCAGCGCTACCCGCCCTCCTGGGCCGAGAGCTGGGACCGGGTCGGCCTCACCCTCGGTGAGCCGACCGCCGAGGTCACCAGGGTCCTCCTCGCCGTCGACTGCGACCCGCGGACCGTCGCGGAGGCCGTCGAGGCGGGGGCGGAATTCATGTTCACCCACCACCCACTGCTGCTGCGCGGCGTGTCCAGCGTCGCGCCCACCACGTACAAGGGCCGCATCGTCCATCAGCTGATCCGGGCGGGCATCGCCCTGCACACCGCGCACACCAACGGCGACGTGGCCGACCCGGGCGTCTCCGACGCGCTCGCCGCCCGCCTCGGCCTGCTCGACGTGCGCCCCCTCGTGCCGATCGCCGACACCGGCCGTGGCCACGGCCGGATCGGACGCCTGCCAGCTCCGATGGCACTGGCAGACCTGGCGAAGCTCGTGTCCTCGTCGGTGGGTGGGGTACGGGTGGCAGGTCCCGCCGACACCACCATCCGCACGGTTGCCGTGTCCGGTGGTGCCGGCGACGCGTTCCTGGCCGACGCCGCGCGCGCGGGTGTTGACGCATACTTGACCTCGGATCTGCGCCACCATCCGGCACACGAGCACCTCGCGGCCGGCGGGCCCGTGCTGCTCGACGTCTCGCACTGGGCGTCCGAGCGGCCCTGGCTCGACGACGTCGCGGCATTCCTGCGACGCGAGACCGGCCTGCAGACCATCGTGTCCGATGTGGACACCTCACCGTGGACGTTCTTGGAGGACGGTAATTCGTGAAGGCTGACCCAGAGGCTCAGCGGCGCCTGCTCGACCTGCAGGCGATCGACATCGCGCTCACCCAGCTCGCGCACAAGCGCAAGTCGCTGCCCGAGCACGCCGAGCTCGACCGGCTGGCCCGCGAACTGTCCACGATGGAGGACCAGCGCGTGCGCGCCCAGGTCGCGGTCGACGACTTCGACCGCGACATCAGCCGCCTCGAGCGCGACGCCGAGCAGGTCCGCGCCCGCAAGGACAAGGACCAGGTCCGGCTCGACGCCGGCACCGGCCCCGCCCGCGAGCTGGAGGCGCTCCAGCACGAGATCGCCACGCTCAACCGGCGCCAGAGCGAGCTCGAGGACGCCGAGCTGGAGCTGATGGAGGAGCGGGAGACCGCGCAGGCCACCCTCGACGACATCGTCGGCCGCCTCACCGAGACCCGGTCGGTGCGGGCCGCCACCGAGCAGCGCCGCGACGAGACCCTCGCGGGCCTCGCCAAGGACGAGGAGTTCCGCCGCTCAGGCCGCAAGCCCCTCGCCGCCGACCTCCCGGCCGACCTCATCACCCTCTACGACAAGATCCGCGACAGCAGCGGCGGCATCGGCGCCGCCATGCTCCGCCACGGCCGCTGCGAAGGCTGCCGGATCGAGCTCTCCGGCGGCGACCGGGCCCGCGTCAAGGCCGCCGCCCCCGACGAGGTCGTCCGCTGCGAGGAATGCCGGCGCATCCTCGTGCGGACCGCGGAGTCCGGTCTGTGAAGGTCACGATCGAAGCCGACGGTGGGTCCAGGGGCAACCCCGGACCCGCCGGCTACGGCGCGGTCGTGCGTTCCGACACCGGCGAGGTCCTCGCCGAACGCCTCGGCCGGCTCGGCGTCACCACCAACAACGTCGCGGAGTACACCGGCCTGATCGAAGGCCTGCGCGCCGCCGCTGAGGTCGGCGCCGACGAGGTCGAGGTCCGCATGGACTCCAAGCTCGTCGTCGAGCAGATGTCGGGCCGGTGGCAGATCAAGCACCCCGGCCTGCGCCCCCTCGCCGAGCAGGCGGGGCAGCTCGCGCGGGCGTTCCGGGTGGTGCGCTACTCGTGGATCCCCCGGGAGCGCAACAAGCACGCCGACCGGCTCGCCAACGCCGCCATGGACGGCAAGGACGCCCCCGACCCGCCCGCCGCCGCGGTGCCTCCCGTCGAGGCCGCGCCGGTCGCGGGTCCGGACTCGCCCGGCCGTGCGGCGGCCCGGGCCGCCGCGGCCGCTGCGGCGGCCTCGTCCGGCGCCGGCTCGTCCGCTGCCGGCGCTTCCGCGCCTGTCATCGCCTCCGCGGTGGGTGCCTCGTCAGATGTCGATGCGCCAGCTGAGGGTCCACGGTCGTGGGCGCCGCCGACGACCGGGTCACCGCTGCGGATGGTGCTCGTGCGGCACGGCGAAACGCCGTACACCATCGAAAAACGCTATTCGGGTCGCAGCGACATCCCACTCTCGGAGAGCGGCCGTGATCAGGCCGCCCGGGCCGCCGGCCGGGTCCGTGCCCTGGCCCCCGACCTCGCCGTCGCCGTCAGCTCCCCGCTGCGCCGCTGCCTGGAGACCGCCGCCGCGCTCGGCACGGTCTTCGGCGGCCTCGAGACCGTCGTCGAGCCGGACCTGGTCGAGTGCGACTTCGGCGAGTGGGACGGCATGACGTTCGCCGAGGTGCGCGCCGCCTACCCGAACGAGCTCGACCGCTGGCTCGCCTCGCCGCTCGTCGCCCCACCCGGCGGCGAGTCGATGCAGCAGGTCACCATCCGCGTCCGGCGCGCGCTGCGACGGCTGCAGCAGCAGTACGCCGGGCAGCAGATCGCCGTCGTCAGCCACGTGACCCCGATCAAGTCACTGCTCCGCGACGCCCTCGCCGCCGGCGACACGTTCATGTACCGGCTCTACCTGGACCCGGCCGGCGTCTCGGTCGTCGACTCGTGGCCCGACGGCGGGGTCGCCGTGCGGACCGTGAACGACACCTCGCACCTGGCTCCTTAGAACACCGCACGGTAGAGCAGGACCAGACCCACCCCGGTGCCGAAGGCGACGATCAGCCACTTCAGCACCTTCGACGGCAGCCGGCGGGCGAGGCGGGCGCCCACGTATCCACCGATCATCGCCGTGGGCGCGACGACGAGCACGTCCGCCCAGGCGACCGGCCCGAACGCCGCGAACGCGCACACCGTGACGAGCCCGCCGAGCGCCGACACCACGTTCTTCAACGCGCTGATCCTGGCCATGGACTGGTCCAGGACGAGGCCCAGCGCCGCGACCAGCATCACGCCGAGCGCCGCGCCGAAGTAGCCGCCGTACAGCGAACCGGCGAACACCATCGCGTGCAGGCTCAGCGTCCGGCGCCGCTCGGTCATGTCCCGCGGGTGCCCGACCAGCCCCCGCAGCCGCTCCTGGAACGCCAGGATCGTCGTCGCCCCCAGCACCAGGAACGGCACCACCAGGTCGAACGCCCGCGCCGGCGTGGCCAGCAGCAGCGCACACCCCAGCGCGGCCGCCACCACCGACGTGGGGACGAGCATGACGAGGGTCTTCTTGGAACTGTCCCGCGCCAGATCCTTGAGGTCGGTGCGGCTGCCGTACACCGACGCCACGTATCCGGGGAACACCGACACGGAGTTCGTCACGTTCGCCGCCACCGGGCTCAACCCGGTCGCGATCAGCGCCGGGAACGTGATCAGCGACCCGCCGCCGGCGATCGCATTGACCGTGCCGGCGGCCAGCCCGGCACCCGACAGGAGCGCGATGTCTACAAGGTTCATGGTCCGGCCTAGGATAGTCAGCACGACGGACGAGTCGACCGGGCGGCCGCGTCGGCACCTTCACCGGTGCCGCCGAGGAACGTCCGGGCTCCAGAGGGCAGGGTGGTTGTTAACGGCAACCCGGGGCGACCCGCGGGACAGTGCCACAGAGAACAGACCGCCCGGCCACACGGCCGGGTAAGGGTGAAACGGTGGGGTAAGAGCCCACCAGCGCCCCGGGTGACCGGGGCGGCTAGGTAAACCCCACCCGGAGCAAGGTCAGACGCAGGCGTTCGAGGGCTGCCCGCCCGAGCCTGCGGGTAGACCGCTAGAGCCTGCCGGCAACGGTAGGCCGAGATGGATGGCCGCCCCCCGCCCACAGGCGGGGACAGAACCCGGCGTACAGGTCGACTCGTCCGTTGCCTGCTTGTCGTGGCCCTGCTGGTGGCGTCTGACCTGGTGTCTCGAACGTCGGTACTGGTCGACGTCGGTCAATGCTGGGCGTCGTTTGACGGCCCGGTGACGACCCCGACGGCCCAGGGACGGCCCGACGTAGATCAACTTGGACGGCCTGCGGGCTGCTCTTCGTCGGTTGCTTCCGCAACCTGCTTCGGACCCGAACAGGCTTCCCGGGTCGCGGCGAGTAGCCCTGCCCGCCGGAGGCGACGAGGCACCGGCCCACAACGGACGCTGGGTCGGCCCGCCCGCGGGCAGGCGACAGGCACGCACGACGGTCAGGGCAGAATGTCGACCATGACCGCAGTACCGCAACTCGTCTGCTCGTACTGCCACCAGCGGGTCGAAGGCACCGACCTCGATTTCCGCTTCAAGCTGCCAGATCCGCTGTTCGCGATTCCCGAGGCAGAGCGCCCGGCACGCATCAGCGATAGCGGCGACATGGTGGGGGCGGACGGCGTTGGAGTCTTCGTCCGCGTGCTGCTGCCGGTTCGCCTTACCGAGGGCTACCAGATCACCTACGGCACGTGGCTTTGCCTCATGACCAGGGAGGACTTCGACCGCGTTCGCAGCCTTTGGCACTCGCCGGACTACCCGTCGCTGGTTGTTGACGGTGTCCTGGCCAACGCGATCGAACCCTGGGGAGCGCCCCTGGTGAAGCGGGCTCGGGTGGCCGTCCGTCACCCCGACCGGGTGCCGTACGTGGAGGCGATCGAGGACGACGAAATGGGCAAGGTGCTCACCGAAACGTGGTCCCGCGACTGGGTGCTGTCCGCCATCCCGGGAGAAGCCTGGCATGGCCATTGACAGGGGCGTTGGCAACGTAATCGTTCGTGTAACGGTCGATCTCCAACTGGAAGGTCCAGCGGCCTTCATTGATGGCGAGATGGTCGGGGGAGTCGCTCGCTGCTCCGCCGGCTCCACCACGACCGCGCGAGCGGTGGCCGTGGATCGCCGAGCATCCCGAGTGGGTGTGGGGGCGAGGTAAAGACCGGATCGCCACCGGCGGGACAGGGGCCGATCGACGTCAGCCAACAGGACGATCACGCCGAAGTGACCCTCTGGTGCGGCGTCGGCGGTCACCCGAACGACGGGCGCACGGACGGCTGGGGCTGAGCTCACCGGCGAGCGGCGGCGCTGGTCGCTGGTCGCGGCGTTTACGGCAGGGTGCCGTCTGGCAGGAGCGTGACCCCGTTGTGCAGGCGGACGGCGGTGTCGTGGCTGTCGAGCGCGTCGAGCACCCGGATGGCGAACACCTCGTCGGTCTCGGCCTCGATCCTGGCCGGTGTCCACCACTCGACGGCGGCGGCCTCGTCAGTGGGAGCGGCCCGGCCGCCAGTTGCGGTCGCTCGGAACACCAGGGCGACGACGCCCAGCTTGACGTTCTTGTACACGCCGGTCAGGCGGCCCGGGTCGATCTCGACGCCGGTCTCTTCCAGCACCTCGCGGCGGAGTCCGGTGGGGATGGACTCGTCGAGTTCGAGGATGCCGCCGGGGATCTGCCACTTGCCGTTGTCGCGGCGCTGGATCACCAGGACCCGACCGGCGTCGTCGGTGACGACGGCCGCGACAGAGACGGAGTGCAGGGGTCGGCTCACGAGGTGCTCCCATCGAAGAGGCATAGGGCCGCCGCGCCATCCGTCAGCAGTGCAGCGCGGCTGACCCGGTTGCCGCCGGTCATTGGCAGCGTGCCGGTGACCGCGTGGCGGGCTGCCACCGGGTCAGCGGCCGCGATCCAGTAGCCATCCTCGCGATTGGTCAACGCCCGCTGCCGCGTGACCATGTGGCGTACTCCAGCGGCATGCTCCTGGCTGCCGATGCGATGCGCTCCGGAGAGAGCAGCCGCGCGGAGCGGCGTCACGGCAGCCGCGAAGCGGGGATCGGTGATGACCGTGACGACGTCGGCTCGCTCGACCACGAGCGGACTGTCGCAGAGGACCAGGTATTCAAGGACCTTGCCGCCGGCTCGGACAAGGCAGACAGTGCTTGCCGGGGTGCCCGGATGCTGGAGGTCGCAGGTGTCGCTGTGGTACGTGGCAACCTGGGCGATGGCATCCCCCAGGAGGTCGGCGAGTGGGGCGTTGTCGTGCTGGCTGTGGGCCGCGGCGATGTGCGCGCCGAGGCGGCGGACGTACCACGACGGTCCGTGGCGGCAACCGGTGTCGAGCGGGTCGGGCGCTGAGACGCCGTCGAGGACGCCGACCAGGTCAGGTAACGCGAACGCGAAGTCCTCATTGGCGCTGCGGCCGGGGGACGGCTGCGACGCGATCCTGACCTCCATCAGCCGGCCGTCGAAGGCGACGGGCCGGACGCGGATGACGTCGACGCGTTCGGCTACGTCAGCGCGATGGAGACCCTGTGGCAGCGCCACATCGGTGCCCTTCGTGCTGCCGGTGAGCGGAAGCGAGCACCGGAGGCCCCCGCTCCGGTCAGGCCGGGAAACCTTCCAGGTCGAGGCGGTCCAGGGTGACGGGGTCGCCGAGGAGCTCGATCTCCACGACCTTGCCGTCCTCGACGACGAAGTCGAAGACCACGCGGGGGCTGCCGCCGACGGACCAGACCAAGCCGGCGAAGCCGTCGACGAGGGCGGTCTGCGCGCCCCTGGCCCGGCCGGTGAACGTCGCGGCGACCGCGTCCGCGCCGTGGACCTCGGGGGCGGCGCCGGACAGTACCGTGGCCGCGTCGGCACGCAGGACGACGTCGGGATCGAGCAGGGCGAGGAGTGCCTCGAAGTCGCCACCGCGGGAGGCCGCGAGGAAGGCGTCCACGACCTCGCGCTGCCGGGGCAGGTCGGGGTCGCGGGGAGCGTCGGCGCCCTGGACCCGGCGGCGGCCGCGGCTGGCGAGCTGGCGGGCGGCGGCGGGGGTGCGGCCGACGACGGTGGCGATGTCCTCGAACGGCACCGCGAACAGGTCGTGCAGGACGAACGCGAGCCGTTCCGCGGGGGTGAGGGTGTCGAGCACCACGAGCATCGCCTGCCCCACGTCGTCGGCGAGGATCGCTTCGTGCTCGGGGTCGACCGTCGGGGCGAGCGAGACGACGGGGACGGCTGTCTTCCGGCTGCGGAGCTGGTCGAGGCAGATCCGACCGACGACGGTGGTCAGCCAGCCGCCGAGGTTGTCCACGGCGGTGTGGTCGGACCGGCTCAGCCGCAGCCATGCCTCCTGGACGGCGTCCTCGGCCTCGACGCGGGCGCCGAGCATGCGATACGCCACGCCCAGCAGATGTCCGCGGTGCTCCTCGAACCGGGCGGCCAAGAGGGCGGAGTCGTCCACCGCCACAGCTTAGGCTGGGGCCATGACCGCGCCGGCACGCACCACGACGCAGCGGGTCGCCGACACGCTGCATCGTCTCGAGCACGACGTCGACGCCTGGGTGGCGACCGCGTCGCCGCAGGGGGAGCCGTGCATGGTGCCGCTGTCGTTCCTGTGGGACGGCGCGACGCTGCTGTTCTCCACCGCGCCCGGCAACCCGACGGCCCGCAACCTCGCCGTGAACGGACGGGCCCGGGTCGGTGTCGGGCCGACCCGGGACGTGGTCCTCATCGAGTGTGCCGTGGAGTCGTTGCCGGCCGCCGGCATGGCGCCCGACGTCGTCGACGCGTTCGCCGCGAAGACCGGGTTCCGGCCCGGTCCGAAGTACGTCTACCTGCGAATGACACCTCTGTGGGTGCAGGCGTGGCGCGAGGTGAACGAACTCGCCGAACGCGAGCTGCCGCAGCCGCTGGCGTGAAGCGCGTCAGGACCTCTCGAAGAGCTTCAGGGTCGCCGCGTGCAGCGGGCCGCTCCTGGCGAACAGCGCCGGGCCGGCGCCGGGGCTCGTGCGTCCGTCGAGGCCGCTGTACCAGCCGCCGGCCTCCCGCACGATGAGCGACGTGGCCGCGAAGTCCCAGACCTGACCCCGGGTCTGCACGGCCAGGTCGAGCCGCCCGTCGGCGACCAGCAGCGCCGCGTGGGTCGGCCACGGCTCCTTGTGCGCCGTGGCGAGCAGCGGCTCGAGCATCGTCCACTCGGCCGGGAACACCTGGCCGTCGAAGGGCACGACGCCGAGCCTGGCGCCGTCGGGTGTGTCGGCGCCGGTGGAGGCGACCCGCAGGCGCCGGGCTGGACCGTCGTCGTCGATCCGGGAGTGGTACGCCCCGACGCCGCGCTCGGCCCACCACAGCGCACCCTGCGCCGGCACGGCGGCCACCCCCGCCACGATCTCGCCGTCCTCCTCGAGGGCGACGAGGACCAGCCACCGGTCGTCGCCGGCGACGAACATCGCGGTGCCGTCGATCGGGTCGATGATCCAGCGGCGGCCGCCGGCACCGGTCAGGCCGCCCTCCTCGCCGAGGATCGCGTCGGCGGGCCGCGCCGCGGCGAGGACGTCCCGGACCGCGGCCTCGACGGCCCGGTCGGCCTCGGTGACGGTGCTGCCGTCGGCCTTGAGCTCCCTGGGCAGCCCGGCGAGCGCCGCGAAGTACCGCAGGCCGACCGCCGCGCCGGCCAGGGCGGCGCGGCGGGCCAGCGCGATGTCGCTGTCGTCCGGTCCGGTCACAGGCGCGCCAGGTCGACGAAGTACGTCGGGTACGTCTTCGCCACACAGCGCGGGTCGCGGATCTCGATGCCGGGCACCCGCAGGCCGAGCAGCGCCAGGCTCATCGCCATGCGGTGGTCCTCGTACGTGTCGAAGGCCGTCGGCGCGGGCGGGCCCGGGTTGATGGTGAACCCGTCCTCGTCCTCGACCGCGTCGAGGCCGGCCCGGCGCAGCTCGGTGACGACCGCGGCGATCCGGTCGGTCTCCTTCTTGCGGATGAAGCCGATGCCGCGCACCCGGGTCGGGGAGTCGGCGAACACGGCCACCGCCGCCAGGGTCTGTGCGGTGTCGGAGATGTCGGCCATGTCGACGTCGATGCCGTGCAGCGTGCCGGTGCCGGTGACGGTGATCCGGTCGGCGGTCCGCTCGACCCGGGCGCCCATCCGCTCGAGCAGGTCCGCGAAGCGCACGTCGCCCTGCAGGCTCCCGGTGCCGAGACCCTCGACGGTGACCCGGCCCTCGCCGATCGCGGCGGCGGCGAGCAGATACGACGCGGCGCTGGCGTCGGGCTCGATCGCGTAGTCCGTCGCCCGGTACGCCCCCGGCTGCACCCGCAGCCCGTCGACGGTGACCCCGAACGCCGCCATGACGGCCGTGGTCGCCTCGACGTAGGGGACCGAGACCAGCGGCGAGGTCAGCTCCACCGACAGCCCGTCGGCCATCAGCGGCCCGGCCATCAGCAGCCCGGACAGGAACTGGCTGGACAGGTGACCCGGCAGCGGGACCTTGCCGCCGGCGACCGGCCCGGTGACCGCGACGGGCAGGAACCCGGGCGTGCCCAGGTCCTCGACCGTCGCGCCGAGCTCGCGCAGCGCGTCGGTCAGCGGGCCGAACGGCCGGGCCCGCAGCTGCGGCGAGCCGTCCACCACACTGCGCACCGGACGCAGCGCCGCCGCCGGCAGGACGAAGCGCGACGTGGTGCCCGACATCCGGGCGTCGACGGTGGCCGGCTCCGTGGCGGTGCGCGGGTCGACGCCGTCGACGACGACGGTGTACGCCGCCTCGTCGGCCGTCACCGTCGCGCCCAGCGCCCGCACGGCGCCGAGCATCGCGTGCGTGTCGTCGGCGAACAGCACCCCCGTCAGCGTGCTGCGGCCCGGGGCGAGCGCCGCGCAGATCAGGGCGCGGTTGGTGATGCTCTTCGAACCCGGCGGCCGCAGCGACACGTCCGGCGGTGCGCTCAGCGGGGTGACGGCTAGGACATCGGGCAGCTCATCGGCATGGAGGCTCACCATCCGATTGTCCCGCAGCCCGCCGGCCGTGCGCGGGGCGACCTCGCCCCGTCCCAAATCACTTCCGCAGCTGCAACGAGCCGTCCCCGGTCTCCTCGAGGGGCACCGCGCCGCCGAGGAGCTCCGCGGCGGCGGCGGAGACGCGCAACCGGCCCGGGGCGGCGAGGTCGGCGAGGCGGGACGCGGCCGACACCGTCGGGCCCGTCAGCCGTCCGCCACCGTCACGGGGCGGCTCCCCGGCGTGCAGGCCGAACCGGACCATCGTCATCGCCCGCGGCCGCAGGTATCCGGCGACGTCGTGGACCGCCGCGGCCGGTGTGTCGTAGAGGACCAGGAACCGGCCGTCGGCGGCGCGCGCCATCCGTCCGGCCGTCAGGTGCCGGGCGACATCGTCCGAGGCGGCCGAACCCCCGATCGCCAGGACGACGCTGAGGGCGGGCGGGGACGGTACATCCGATGCCGCGGGGGAAGAGAAGGACTCCACGGCACCGAGTATCTGGCCCGGCGCCGGAAAGTTCCACCGGCGGCGTCCACGGTGGACCGTTCGTCTCCTAACGATGAACGAGGGTCGCCCGACCGACTCGAATCTCGATCCACCGAACGGCTCACCCGCGGGTGATCGTGACCACACGCATCCGCCGCCGTCGGTGCCTCCGCGCATGCCGCCCGGGCCGCCGGTCGATTCCAGGAATCGTTGCCGCACAAGGTTTTCTCCGCCTTTCGCGGACCTTCTTCGTCGCCTTCCGGACGTCTTGCGGGCGTCTGCTCCCGGACTCGGGCGGTTGCGTCTACTGTGGAATCCCAACCAGCTATTTGCCGGTTTCGGTGGCGCGTGTTGCATTTGCGGTGCACAGTGATGTCATGAGCAGCAGCGGTGCTGAGCGGTACTACTGGTGCCTTTCCCACCATCGGGTCGAGTCCGAGGCCGACATGTGCGCCGGCAGGGATCGGCTCGGCCCCTATGATTCGGCGTCAGAAGCCGAACATGCGCTGACAACAGTCCAGCAACGCAACGAGGCGTGGGACGCCGAAGACGAACGGTGGGAAGGCAAGCACTAGCAACACGTCGCAGCCGACGGCGACCGCGAACCGCCCCGGCACACGACACGTTCGACCCGTCTCCACCCGCACAACCCAACCGCGAACATCCCGCAGGATGCGGGAGAACTCCTCCAGGAGGACCACGATGGCCGCAGCTAAGAAGGCCACCACGAGATCGGCCGCAACGAGCGCGGCCACGACGACTCCAACCGCGGACGCGGCAACGGCCGTGACCCCCGCCAGGGCCGCGAAGTCGGTCGCCGCCGCCGCACCCCGCCGGCGCGCGACCAGCACCACGGTGGCGCAGCCCACCGGCACCAAGTCCTCGACCCGTACGCGCGCGACCGGCACCACGCCGGCAACGGGTGCGACCCCGGCGGCGCTCACCGTCGCCACCCCGGCCGGCCGGTCGGGTGCGGCTGCGTCTTCGGCGGCCAAGCCGGCCGCGGCCGCTTCCAAGGCTACCGCCGCCAAGACCGCCACCAAGGCGACTGCGGCGAAGTCGACGGCGCAGCCGGCCGCGAAGGCCACCACGGCCCGGACGGCGACCCCGGCCGCGAAGTCGACCGCGGCCAAGTCGGCCACGGCGAAGGCGACGCCCGCGGCGAAGGCGACCGCGGCGAAGTCGGCGACGGCGAAGGCCACCCCGGCCGCGAAGTCGACGGCGGCGAAGGCCACCACGGCGAAGGCGACCCCGGCCGCCAAGTCCACCGCGGCACGGTCGTCGAAGGCGACCCCGGCGGCGAAGTCGACCGCGGCGAAGTCGGCCACGGCGAAGGCGACGCCCGCGGCGAAGGCGACCGCGGCGAAGTCGGCGACGGCGAAGGCCACCCCGGCCGCGAAGTCGACGGCGGCCAAGGCCACCACGGCCAAGGCGACCCCGGCGGCGAAGTCGACGGCGGCCAAGGCCACCACGGCGAAGGCGACCCCGGCGGCGAAGTCGACGGCGGCGAAGGCCACCACGGCGAAGGCCACCACTGCCAAGGCGACCCCGGCGGCGAAGTCGACGGCGGCCAAGGCGGCCACCAAGTCGGCTGCCACGGCGAAGGCGACGCCGGCGAAGTCGGCCAGGACGAGCGCGGCCAAGGCGACTCCCGCCAAGACCGTGACCGCCAAGGCGACCCCGGCGAAGGCAGCCACCAAGTCGGCTGCCCCGGCGAAGGCAGCCACCAAGGCAGCCACCAAGGCGGCCGCGAAGTCGACGGCGGCCAAGGCGACGGCGAAGGCGGCCCCGGCGAAGACCGCCAAGGCCACCACGGCCAAGGCCACCACCGCCAAGGCCACGACGGCCAAGGCGACGGCGGCGAAGGCCACCACGGCGAAGGCGACCCCGGCGAAGGCGGCGACCAAGTCGGCGCCCGCGAAGACCGCGGCGGCCAAGTCGACCCCGGCCAAGTCCACGGCGACAAAGGCGACCGCAGCGAAGTCCACGGCGGCCAAGGCGACCAAGGCCACGGCGACGAAGGCCACCGCGACGAAGGCCACCGCGACCAAGGCGGCCCCGGCAAAGACGGCCGCGGCCAAGGCGGCCGTCAAGTCCGCCCCGGCGAAGACGGCCACCAAGGCGGCCGCGAAGTCGACGGCGGCGAAGGCGACGGCGAAGGCAGCCCCGGCGAAGACCGCCAAGGCCACCACCGCCAAGGCCACCACCGCCAAGGCCACCACCGCGGCGAAGGCAGCCCCGGCAAAGACGGCGGCGGCCAAGACGGCGGCGGCGAAGGCGGCCCCGGCCAAGACGGCGGCGAAGGCGGCCCCGGCGAAGACCGCCAAGGCCACCACCGCCAAGGCCACCGCGGCGGCGAAGACCGCCCCGGCCAAGACGGCGGCGAAGCCGGCCGCGGCCAAGGCGACCGCCACGAAGGCCCCCGCGAAGGCCGTCGCCACGAAGGCCCCGGCGAAGGCCGCCGCCAAGGCGACCGCCACGAAGACCGTGGCCAAGGCGACCGCCAAGAAGACCGCGCCCGCCACCAAGGCAACCGCCACCAAGGCCACGCCGGCCACGAAGGCGGCCCCGGCCGCGAAGGCGGCCCCGGCCAAGACGGCCAAGGCCACCACCGCGGCGAAGGCCACCACCACGGCGAAGGCGGCCCCGGCCAAGGCGGCGGCGAAGCCCACCGCGGCCAAGGCGACCGCGGCGAAGACCGCCACGGCGAAGGCCACCAAGGCCCCGGCCAAGACGGCGGCGTCCAAGGCGGCCCCCGCCAAGGCGACCAAGGCGGCCGCAGCACCCGCCACGGCACCGGCGGCCACCACCGCGCCGGCCACCGTGACCGAGCCCGTCCCGGCCGCCACGGCGACCGCGAAGACGGCGAAGGCCACCACCGCCAAGGCGACCCCCGCGAAGGCGGCCAGGTCCACGGCGGCCAAGTCCACGGCGGCGAAGCCGGCCGCGGCGAAGAAGGCCCCGGCGAAGAAGGCCGCCGAAGCCGCTCCGGCGCCCGTCGCCGCGGCGGCGGAGCCGGCGACCCCGCCGGCCGTGGTGTCCGAGGGTGGTCTCGACGCCGGCGCGGCCGGTGACGTCGAGGGCGCCGCGACCGCGCCGTCCGGTGGTGCCGCCACCGAGGCGATCCCCGGCCGCGAGAACGGCAACAACGTCGAAGGGGCGTCGGCCATGACCCCCGAGGACTGGGCCAGCCTGGCCCGTCCGTAACGGCACCGGCACGATCGGCGGCGCCGCGGTCCACTGGACCGCGGCGCCGCCGCTTTTTGCGGTGCCGGTGTAAGACTGTGCCGTGGCCTTACGACGTATCCGAGCCGCCCGCATCGACTTCTCCGGGCTGCGCCGAGAGCTCGACCTGCCCACCGCGTTCCCCGAGGCGGCCGAACGGGAGGCCGAGACCGCCGCGAAGGACCTGCACGGGGACCGCGAGGACCGCACCGCGCTGGAGTTCGTGACGATCGACCCGCCGACGTCCAAGGACCTCGACCAGGCCCTGCTGCTCCACAAGGAGGACAGCGGCTACCGGGTGTACTACGCGATCGCCGACGTCGCCGCGTTCACGAGCGCGGCGCCCGCGATCGAAGCCGAGAGCTGGCAGCGGGGGCAGACGGTGTACCTGCCCGACGGCAAGGTGCCGCTGCACCCGGCGGTGCTCAGCGAGGGCGCCGCGAGCCTCCTGCCGGACCAGGACCGGCCCGCCGTCGTGTGGACCATCGACCTCGACGAGCACGGCGGGACAACAGGGGTCGACGTCCGGCGGGCCACCGTGCGCAGCCGGGCGAAGCTCAACTACGAGCAGGTCCAGCGCGACGCCGACGCGGGCACCCCGCACCCGTCGGTCGCGCTGCTGCCGGAGATCGGGCAGCTCCTCGTCAGGAAGGGCCTCGAGCGGGGCGCGGTGAACCTGCCGATGCCGGAGCAGGAGATCGAGCCCGACGGCGACGGCTGGCGCCTCGCGATCCGGGGACCGGTGCCGGTCGAGGAGTTCAACGCGCAGATCTCGCTGCTGACCGGGATGGCCGCCGCGCAGATCATGCTCAAGCACGGCATCGGGCTGCTGCGCACCATGCCGCCGCCGGCTGAGGAGGCGGTGCGTAGGTTGCGGCTGGCGGCGCAGGCGCTGCACATCGACTGGCCCGCCGAGAAGAGCCCTGGCGAGGTCATCGCGGGACTCGACCCGATGGAGCCGCGGGCGGCGGCGCTCATCGACCAGGCCGCGGAGATGATGCGCGGCGCCGGCTACACGCCGTTCGACGGTCAGGTGCCGGAGCAGCCGCTGCACGGCGCCGTGGCGGCCCCGTACGCCCACGTGACGGCCCCGCTGCGCCGCCTCGCCGACCGGTACGTCACCGAGGTGTGCCTCGCCCTGCACAACGCGACCACGGTGCCGCAGTGGGCGCGGGAGGCGTTGCCGCGGCTGCCGGAGGTGATGAGCCGCACCGACCGGGTCGCCAACGCCGCCGAGCGCGGCGCCGTCGACCTGGTGGAGGCGGTGCTGCTGCAGCACCGCATCGGGGAGGAGTTCGACGCCGCGGTGCTCGACGTGGACAAGAACCGGGCGGACATCGCCCTCGACGAGCCGCCGGTGCGGGCGCGGTGCGAGGGTGAGCGGCTTCCGCTGGGGGAGCGGATCCGGGTCAAACTCACCGAGGCGGACCCCACCCGCCGCAAGGTGCTCTTCCGCACGGTAAGACTTGAGTCATGAGCTACGAGCAGATCGAACTGCCCGACGTGTCGGCGCTGCGGGTCGGCATCATCGGCGGCACCGGGCCGCAGGGTCGCGGCCTCGCGTACCGGTTCGCCCGGGCCGGGCTGCAGGTGCTGGTCGGGTCCCGATCCACCGAGCGCGGCGCGCAGGCGGCGGAGGAGCTCAACGCGCTGCCCGGTGTCACCAGGGACGCCGAGGGCGGCGACAACGCGTTCGCCTGCCAGGCCGACGTGGTCGTGATCGCGGTGCCGTGGGAGGGACACTCGGCGACCCTCGCGGAGCTGGCGCCGCTCCTCATCCAGAACAAGATCGTGGTCGACTGCGTGAACCCGCTCGGGTTCGACAAGCAGGGGCCCTACGCGCTGCGGGTCGAGGAGGGCAGCGCCGCCGAGCAGGCCGCGACGCTGCTGCCGGAGGCGCGGGTGTGCGCCGCGTTCCACCACGTCAGCGCGGCGCTGCTGACCGACCCGGAGATCGAGAAGATCGACCTGGACGTGCTGGTCCTCGGCGACGACCGGGACGCGGCCGCGCAGGTGCAGGCCATCGCCGGGAAGGTCGAGGGGATGCGCGGCGTGTTCGCCGGCCGGCTGCGCAACGCGGGGCAGGTCGAGGCGCTCACGGCGAACCTGATCGCGATCAACAAGCGCTACAAGGTGCACGCCGGCGTGCGGGTGACGGACCTGTGAGCACGTTCGACCCGTGGTCGCCGGCGTTCGTCGCGCACCCGTACGAGGCGTACCGCCGGCTGCGGGAGCACGACCCGGTCAGCTGGTTCGAGCCGAGCGGCCAGTTCCTGGTGTCGCGGCACGAGGACGTCAACGCGCTGCTGCGGGACCGCCGGCTGGGCCGCACCTACCTGCACGTCGCCACGCACGAGGAGATGGGCCGCACCGCCCCTCCGGCGCAGGACGAGCCGTTCTGGAAGCTCAACAACAACGGCATGCTGGACCGGGAGCCGCCGGACCACACCCGGCTGCGGCGGCTCGTGTCGCAGGCGTTCACGCCGCGGCGGGTCGAGGCGCTGCGGCCGGTGGTGCAGCGCCTCGCCGACGGCCTGGTCGACGCGTTCGTCGCCAAGGGCGGCGGGGACCTGATCGCGGAGGTCGCCGAGCCGCTGCCGGTGACCGTCATCGCGGAGCTGCTGGGCGTCCCCGAGGCGGACCGGCACCTGCTGCGGCCGTGGTCGGCGGCGATCTGCGGGATGTACGAGCTGAACCCCTCGCGGGACACGGCGGCCGCGGCGGTCCGCGCCGCCGAGGAGTTCTCCGACTACCTGCGCGGGCTGGCCCGGCGCCGGGCCGCCGATCCGCAGGACGACCTGGTCAGCGCCCTCGCGGCGGTCGAAGGGCTGAGCGAGGACGAGCTCATCGGCACCTGCGTGCTGCTGCTCAACGCCGGGCATGAGGCCACCGTCAATGTGACGGGCAACGGATGGTGGGCCCTGTTCCGCAATCCCGATCAACTACAAAAACTTCGGACAAATGCGGCGTTGGTACCGGTGGCAATCGAGGAACTGATGCGCTTCGACACGCCACTGCAGATGTTCGAACGATGGGTCCTGGAGGACCTCGAGCTGCACGGCCACACGATCCGCAAAGGGCAGGAGGTCGCGCTGCTGTTCGGCTCCGCCAACCACGACCCGGCCGTGTTCGCCGACCCGGAGCGCCTCGACATCGAGCGCCGCGACAACCCGCACATCTCCTTCGGCGCCGGCATCCACTACTGCCTGGGCGCCCCCCTCGCGCGGATCGAGCTCGTCGCGTCGTTCGGCGCGCTGCTGGCCAAGGCCCCCGGGCTGCGCCTGGACCGGGAACCGGCGTGGAAGCCCGGCTATGTGATCAGGGGCCTCGAACGGCTCGACGTGTCGATCTGAAGAACGGCCCGCTGATGGCGGGCCGTTCTCGCACCGCGGCGTCCAGCCAGCTCAGAAGGTGTGCTCCTGGGCCGGGAAGACGCCGGAGCGCACCTCGTCGGCGAACGCCCGGGTGGCGTCGCCGAGCGCGCCGGCCAGGTCCGCGTACGCCTTCACGAACCGCGGTGCCTTCCCCGTGCGCAGCCCCGCCATGTCCTGCCAGACGAGCACCTGGGCGTCGGTCTCCGCGCCGGCCCCGATGCCGATCGTGGGGATCCGCAGCTCGTGCGTGACGCGCTTGGCGACCTCGCCCGGCACCATCTCCAGGACCACCGCGAACGCGCCGGCCTCCGCGACCGCGTGCGCGTCGGCCACCACCTCGTCGGCGGCGTCACCGCGGCCCTGCACCCGGAACCCGCCGATCGCGTGCTCGCTCTGCGGCGTGAACCCGATGTGCGCCATCACCGGGATGCCGGCCCCGGTCAGCGCGGCGATCTGCGGCGCGACCCGCACGCCGCCCTCCAGCTTGACGGCGTGGCAGCCGCCCTCCTTCATGAACCGCACGCCGGTGCGCAGCGCCTGCGCCGGCCCTTCCTCGTAGGACCCGAACGGCAGGTCCCCGACGACGAGCGCCCGTCTCGTGGAACGGACCACGGCCCGCACCAGCGGCAGCAGCTCGTCCTCGGTCACGGAGACCGTCGAGGCGTAGCCGTATACGTTGTTGGCGGCGGAGTCGCCGACCAGCAGGACCGGGATCCCGGCCTCGTCGAAGATGCCGGCCGTGTACTGGTCGTACGACGTCAGCATCGGCCACCGCTCACCCCGCTCCTTGGCGGCGAGCAGGTCCCTGGTGCGCACCCGGCGGTTGACGGCACCGCCGTACAGCGACTGGACTTCGGACATCGATGTCCTCCTAACGGATTCCTCGAGGCCCCGTAGCGAGGTCCCCGGGCTGTTCCCCCCGATGGTCGCACCGCCCCCCGCCCCCCGACAGGGCGCATGCGAAATGTCACTGCTTCTTCCGCGGCGGCCTT
>NZ_BONQ01000061.1 GCF_016862795.1 Dactylosporangium siamense
TTCCAGGCGTCGCAGCTCCCCCAATGGAGCAACAACACCTGGAACGACAACGGCCAGCAGATCGGCATGTGACGTAACACCGCTCGCGCGCAGCGCGGGGACCATCAGGCAGGGGCGCGGCGCCGATCTCGGCACCGCGCCCCTGCCTTTTCGTTCCCCTCGCCCCTCGCCTCTCGCCTCTCGCCCCTCGCCCCTCGCGACCCTTGACGAAGATCGACCGACAATCGGCACACCACCCAGACCCGCCGGCCGTGGCTTGGCTTGGCTTGGCTTGGCTTGGCTTGGCTTGGCGTGGCTTGGCGTGGCTTGGTCGCCCGGGCAGCCACGCGACGACTTCGATCATTCGCACCACGACTGAAGCCCCACACCAACAGCCCAGAACGACCTCACCAGCCCGTCCGACCGTGCTCAAAGCCGCGAACCGGCCACCCCGACATTCACCCGCACAACCAACGCGCGGCTTCGATCAACCGGACCACGGTGCTCGAAGTCGAGGGCCGGTCGCCTGGACCGCCGCAAAGCGGCTTCGATCACGGTCCGGTTGCAGGTCATGCTTGAGCGCGGGCCACGCCCAGGCGCGGGTCACGCCCAGGCGCGGGTCCACGCCCAGGCGCGGGTTACGCCCAGGCGCGGGTCACGCCCAGGCGCGGGTCCACGCCCAGGCGCGGGTCACGCTTGAGCGCGGGTCACGCTCGGGCTCTGGTCGGTGCACATCGAGGGAAAAGACCGAGGCACGGAGATGCCGGGTGAGCGTGGTCCGGACTGCCGGCATTCCACAGCACACGACCAGGACGATCACCGAACCCCCACGCCCACGACGGCACAGCCTGGGCAGCGGCGAACCGTGTTGACCACGTCCGGAGGTGCTGCGCACCGTCGACCCGCACGCGGAGATCGACCGTGCCGCGACGACCTCGGACGCGGCACCCACCCAGCGAGCGAAACCACCGCGAGGTGAAGCGGCCGTCAGCTCGCGTTCTGCAGGCCGTTGACCTGCACGACCACCGACTCCGCAGCGGCAACGGCCTCAGCGGCGACAAGCACCTCGATCGCGGCCATCGGCTCGGCGGCCGCCAGGGTTTCCATCGCGGTGCGGCGGCAGCGGCGGCGGACCGGCTGCGGCGCCGCGGCGACGACCGGCATGCTGCCGGCCACGCGCATCATCGGGATGGCGCCGGCCACCCGCATCGCCCTGGCGACCAGGCCGACCTTGGTGGCGAGGTCCGCGGCGACCGAGGACCGCCCGGACGAACGGCGACCGTTGACCGCGCCCTGACGTGCGACCATCGCGCCGCCACCCGCACCCGCCACGCCGTCCACACCCGCCGCAGCACCGGCTGCGGCGCCGACAAGCAGGGCGGCGTCCGCACGGGCCGCGGCACCAGCACCCACGGAAGCACCCACGGACGCCTCCACTGCGGGCAGCACCACGCGGGTGGCGGCGGCGGAGCGCTTGCGCAGGCGGCCGGCCAGGCCGAGCAGCGGGGCGCCGGCCAGGAAGAGCAGTGCGGCCGCGGCGACCAGGACCAGCGGCAGCCACGACGAGTCGGCGATCGCCTCGCCGCCGAAGTGGCCGAGCAGGGCGCCGTAGGAGGCCCAGAGCGTTGCGGCGACCACGTCATAGCTGGCGAAGCGGCGGGTCGACATGCCGTTGCGGCCCGCGTAGATCGCGGTGATCATGCGACCGGCGGGGACGAAGCGGCACAGGAGCACGGCCAGGAAGATGTGCTTGCGCATCGCTTCGTTGAGACGCAGCGTGATCGCCCGGGGCTTGCGGCGGGTCAGGCGCTGTGGGGCGTCGGCGTCGCGGCGGGCCAGCCGGCGGCCGAGCAGGAAGGCAAGGAGGTCGCCGGAGACGGCGCCGAGGGCGCCGGCGGCGACGAGGAGCAGCAGCTCGACGTGGCCCGTGGTGGAGAGGATGCCGCCACCGATCATCAGGGCCTGCGCGGGGACGACCGGGATGAACGCGTCGATGGTGAGGAGAACCAGGATCGTGGCATAGAGGACTCCGGGCGCCGCCACCAAGTCCATGACCGCGTCTACCATCTCCCGCTCACCATGGTCCGCCCCCTACCCCGTCGTCAGTCGACCATTCCCCGTTGACCATGGCAACACGAATGCACCCGACTCCATGCCCAACTGGAGATGATTGTGTCCGGCGTCTCCTTAGAAACCGCTGAGAACACGCATACCCGCAGGTAGGACGTCACGATTAGGTCAGCCGATGGTCTCGTCCAGATAACACCAGCGCCAGAACTCTCCCGGCTCGATCGACTGCATGACGGGGTGGTGGGTGGTGAGGAAGTGCTGCGTGGCGTGCCTGCGCGGGGAGGAGTCGCAGCACGCGAGATGTCCGCAGGTGAGGCACTGCCGCAGGTGGACCCAGTCGGTGAAGCCCATGGCGACGCATTCCGGACACCCGTCGACCTCGGGGGCGTCCTTCTTCTCCGCCGCTTCGATGTGTGCGCAGGTCACAGATCTCCTCGCTCCAACAGTGACTCTTCCAGGTCCATGTCCCGCTGCGCCTGGCGCAGCGTCTCCTCGGGGATCTTGCCGGTGTCGCGGGCCTGCCGGAACACTTCCCGTTCGGCGTTCAGCATCTCGCGGCGCAGGCGGGCGTACGCGGCGGACGGCGTTTCCCGATCGGACCGGCCGAGGCGCTCCCAGGCGATGTTGGAACGGCTGAGCGCGACCTGCCGCAGCTGATCGACCACGCCTTCGGGCGCGTCCTCGGCGACCTCCTCCAGGCGGGCCTTGCCGGCGCGGCTCGCCTCGTGCTGCACGGACGCCTCCGCGAGCGCGTCCTGCGTCTGGTCGTCGCCGGGCACCTTCAGCCAGCGCGCGACGGTCGGCAGCGTCGCGCCCTGCAGCACCAGCGTCGCCACGATCACGCCGAAGGCCAGGATCACGAAGAGTCCGCGGGGATAGTCGCCGGCCTCGGCGCTCGCGGGCAGGGAGAGCGCGGCGGCGAGGGTGACCGCGCCCCGCATGCCCGCCCAGGAGATGACGGCGGGGGCGGCCAGCACGGGTGACGGGTCGCGGCGGCGGACGCGGGGGATGAGGCGCGCGAGGTACACCGTGGGGAACAGCCAGACCATCCGCGCGATGATCACGACGCCGATGACCGCCGCGAGGCACCCCATCGTGAACCAGAAGGTCCGCTCGACCCCCTCGATGAGCGCCCGCAGCTGCAGGCCGACGAGCAGGAAGACGGCCCCCTCGAGAAGGAACTTCACCATCCGCCAGAAGGCGTCCATCTGCAGCCGCGACGCGGCGGACATGAGGGTCGGCATCCTGTGGCCGAGCGCGAGGCCGCAGACCACGACCGCGACGACGCCGGAGGCGTGGATGCGCTCTGCCGGTAGGAACACGATCCACGGGGTGAGCAGCGAGATCGCGTTGTCGATAAGGGGGTTCTCGACCTTTTGGTGCACATATCCGAGCACCACCCCGCCGACGACGCCGATGCCGATGCCGCCCAGCACGGCGATCGAGGCCGTCTGGGTGATCGACCCGACGTCGACGGCCTCGCCGATCGCGGCGGCCACCGCCACCCGCAGGGTGACGAGCGCGGTCGCGTCGTTGATGAGGCTCTCGCCCTCCAGGACGGTGACGATCCGCCGTGGCAGGCCGATGCGCCTGGCGACCGCGGTGGCCGCGACCGCGTCGGGCGGCGCGACGACCGCGCCCAGCGCGAAGCACATCGCGAGCGGCACCTGCGGCAGCAGCATGTGCACGGTCAGTCCGACGGCCGCGGCGGTGAAGAGGACCAGCCCGACCGCGAGGAGCAGGATCGGCCGGAGATTGAAGCGGAACGCGGGAACCGAGGTCTCCAGCGCCGCCACGTACAGGATGGGCGGGAGGATCCCGAGCAGCACCACCTCGGGATCGAGGTCGACCTCCAGGACGCCCGGGATGAAGGAGATCCCGATGCCGACCAGGACCAGCATGATCGGCGACAGCACACCGATGCGGCGGGCCACCACGGAGGTGGCGACGACGACCGCGATCAGTCCGACGATGTTCTCGAGCCCGTGCACGCGCGAAAGCCTATCCATCAGTAGGACGCAGCAGGAGTGTGGTGACGGCGGCCACTGCGGCTGACACACTGCACCCGCACGTGCAGCAAGCCGTCAGGTAGGGAAGGATCGACCCCATGTGTGCCGCGCGACAACTACCCGCACCCGCGGCAGGGGTGTGAGCATGGCCGAAGTCGGCACCACGGTCGACCTTCGGAACCGGCGGCTCGGCCTGAGCGCCGGCGAGCGCATCCGCGTGCTGCTCATCGAGGACGACCCGGGTGACGCGTTCCTGGTCCAGGAACTGCTCGCGGAGGCCGACGCGCCGTTCGACGTGCAGGTCGCACAGACGATGCGGGAGGCTCGCCCGCTGCTGCGCGAGGTGCACTGCGTCCTGCTCGACCTCGGGCTGCCCGACGCGAGCGGGCTGGACGGGCTGCGGCAGGTGCTGCAGGACGCGGGGCGGGTCGCCGTGTGCGTGCTCACCGGCCTGGAGGACGAGCACCTGGGCACCGCCGCGGTCGCCGAGGGCGCCCAGGACTACCTGGTCAAGGGCACGGTCGACGGCACGGGTCTGTCCCGCGCCGTGCGCTACGCCGTCGAGCGCAAGCGGGCCGACGAGCAGGCCCGGCTGTTGCGCGAGTCGGAGCTACGGCAGGCGGAGTCGGCCCGGCTCGAACGCGGGCTGCTGCCCAAGCCGATCATGGCGGGGGTCGAGGCCGACCTGTGGTCGATCTACCGGCCGGGCCGGGACCGGGGCCTGCTCGGCGGCGACTTCTTCGACGCGATCGGCGCCGACGGCACCCACCTGCACCTGCTCATCGGGGACGTGTGCGGCCACGGCGTCGACGAGGCCCCGCTCGGGGTGGCGCTGCGGGTCGCCTGGCGGGCCCTGGTCCTCGCGGGCGTGCCCGAGGACCACATCCTGGACTCCCTGGAGCAGGTGCTGGTGAGCGAGCGGCGCTCCGACGAGCTGTTCGCCACCGTCGCGGTCGCCACCGTCAACCTGGCCGAGGGCACCGCCCGGATCCGGCTCGCCGGTCACCCGCCGCCGATCGTGATCGCCGGGGACCGGGTCGAGCCGTGCGCCGTCCGGCCCGGGCTCGTGCTGGGCGTCATGCCGGGCGTACCCCGTCCCGCCACCGAGATCCGCCTCGGCGATCCGGGCTGGCAGCTGCTGCTGTACACCGACGGCCTGATCGAAGGGGGCGCCGCTCCCGACGCGCCCGGCGGCGAACGCCTCGGCATCGAGGGCATCGTCGAGGTCCTGCGGGACCGGGGCGGCGCCCTCCCCCGCGACCTGCCTGCCTGGCTCGCGGCACAGGCCGAGGGTCACAACGGCGGACCGCTGTCCGACGACATCGCCGTGCTGCTGCTGGACCCGAGGAGTACGGCATGAATCCCACCAAGTGGTCGCTCTGGCGCCGGATCATCGCGCTGTGCGCGGTCGTCGCCGGCCTGCTCGGGCTCATCGCGGTGAGCGCCACCGTCACCGCCGGCGCCAACCGGGCCGACACGACCAAGGTGATGGACCGGCTCACGCCGGCACTGGTCAACGCGGAGGAGCTGTACTCGCAGCTGCTGCGCCAGCAGAGCAGCGTCCGGACGTTCCTGCTGACCGGCAAGGACAGCGACCTCGACGCGTACCGGGCCGCGCAGAAGTCCGAGACGGAGATCCTCGCCGAGACGGAGCGGCTGCTCGCCGACGAGCCCGACCTGCTGGCCGCCGTCCACGACATCGCGGCGGCGACCTCCCGGTACCGGCGGGAGATCACCGAGCCGCTGATCGCGCAGACCCGTACCGACGGACCGAGCGCCGAACGCGCGACGCCGACGGACACCTCCCGGACCGTCTACACCGCCGCCTCCGACCGGATCAACGCGCTGCGCACCGCGTTGACCACCCGCCGCGACGTGGTCGCCGCGCAGGTCCGCTCCACCGGCAACACCCTGATCCTGCTGCTCGTCTTCGCCGGGATCGTGATCATCGTCGCCGGCGCGGCCCTCGCGTTCCTGCTCCGGCGGCTGGTGACGCGGCCCGTGACCGAGCTCGCCGCCGAGGTGCGCATCGTCGCGGCCGGAAACTACGACCACGAGATCACCGGCGGCGGCCCCCCGGAGCTCGCCGCCCTCGCCGCCGACGTCGACACCATGCGGCGCCGGATCAACACCGAGCTGCAGGACGTCGTGGAGGCGCGCCGGCTGGTCGAGGAGGCCAACCGGATGCTCGAACAACAGGCCGCCGAGCTGACCAGGTCCAACCGCGACCTCGAGCAGTTCGCCTACGTCGCGTCACACGACCTGCAGGAGCCGCTGCGGAAGGTCGCGTCCTTCTGCCAGCTGCTGCAGCGTCGGTACGCCCGGCAGCTCGACGAACGCGCCGACCAGTACATCGCCTTCGCGGTCGACGGTGCGCAGCGGATGCAACGGCTGATCAACGACCTGCTCGCCTTCTCCCGCATCGGCCGGCTCACCAGCGGCTTCAACGACATCGACCTGAACGCGGTCGTTGTCGACGCCGCGGAGCAGTTCGAGATGCAACGCTCCTCCAGCGACGCGGAGATCATCTTCACCGACCTGCCCACGGTCCGCGGCGAGGAACCGCTGCTCGGCGCCCTCTTCGCCAACCTGATCGGCAACGCGCTGAAGTTCCGCCACCCCGACCGCACCCCACGCATCGTGATCGACAGCCAGCGCGTCGACGACGAGTACGAGATCAGCGTGGAGGACAACGGCATCGGCATCGAACCCGAGTTCGCCGACAAGGTCTTCGTCATCTTCCAGCGGCTGCACGCGAAGGACGCCTACCCGGGAACCGGCATCGGCCTCGCGATCGCGAAGAAGATCGTCGAATACCACGGCGGCCGGATCTGGATCGACCCGTCGCAGGCCGAAGGTACGCTGTTCCGGTTCACGCTCCCCGTGCCTGTCCTTGAGGCCCCCGCCCCGTTGCTTGAGGAGTCCGTTTCATGACCGCACCCCGGGAATCGTCCCTGCCGATCGAGGTGCTCCTGGTCGAGGACGACCCGGGCGACGTGCTGATGACGCAGGAGGCGTTCGAGGAGCACAAGGTCCGTAACAAGCTCAACGTGGTCCAGGACGGCGAGGAGGCCCTGGCGTACCTGCGCCGGGAGGGCCCGCACGCGGACGCGCCCCGCCCCGACCTGATCCTGCTGGACCTCAACCTGCCCCGGGTCGACGGCCGGCAGGTCCTCCAGGCCATCAAGGAGGACCCGGACCTGCGCCGCATCCCGGTCGTGGTCCTGACCACCTCACAGGCCGACGAGGACATCCTGCGCAGCTACTCGCTGCACGCCAACGCGTACGTGACGAAGCCGGTCGACTTCGACAGCTTCATCGCCGTCGTCCGGCAGATCGACGAGTTCTTCGTGAGCGTGGTGAAGCTTCCCCCGCGCGGGTGAACGTTCGGGCCGGCCCTTGTCGGGCCGGCCTTTTGCGTCGTCAGGCGGTCTTCGCGACCTTGGCCAGCAGGAGCGCCTCGGCGACGCAGACCCGCTCGAACTCGCCGAGGTGCAGGCTCTCGTTCGGTCCGTGCGCCCTGGTGCTCGGGTCCTCGACGCCCGTGACCAGGATCGCCGCCTTGGGGAACAGCTCCTGGAACGTGGCGATGAACGGAATCGACCCGCCGACGCCCATGTCGACCGGCGACACCCCGTCCCACGCCTCGGTGAACGCCTGCCGCGCCGCGTCGAACACGGGACCCGTCGCGTCGATCACGCACGGCTCGCCGAGCTGCTCCAGGGTGACGTCGACCTTCGCCCCCCACGGCACGTGCCGCTCCAGGTGGGCGACGATCGTGTCGTACACCCGCTGCGCCGAGTCACCGGGTGCGATCCGGGCACTGAACTTGGCCTTCGCGACCGGGATCAACGCGTTGGGCGCGCCCTCGGTCGGCGGGGCGTCGATGCCGAGGATCGAGATCGCCGGTCGCGTCCACAGCCGCTCGACCAGCCGGCCGGTGCCGATGAACTCGACCCCGTCGAGCATCCCGGCCTCCTCACGGAACCGGTCCTGTGGGTAGTCCAGCGGCGCGCTCTCCGTCCTGACCAGGCCCTCGACCGCCACGTCACCCGCGTCGTCGTGCAGCGTCGAGATCAACCGCGACAATGCGATCAACGCGTCCGGCACGGCGCCGCCGAACATGCCGCTGTGCACGGCCTGCTCCAGCACGCGAACCTCGAAGAAACCGTTGACGATGCCACGCAGCCCGGTGGTCAGCGCCGGCTGGCCCACGTCCCAGTTGCCCGAGTCGGCGATCACGATCACGTCGGACGCGAGCTCGTCGCGGTGCTCGCGGAGCAGGTCCTCCAGCGACTCGGAGCCGAACTCCTCCTCGCCCTCGATGAACAACACCACGCCGACCGGCAGGTCCTCGCCGAACGCCCGCAACGCCGCGATGTGCGCCATGATGCCGGCCTTGTCGTCGGCGGTGCCGCGCCCGTACAGCCGGCCGTCGCGCTCCTGCGGCTCGAACGGGTCGCTCAGCCACTGGGAGCGGTCGCCGATCGGCTGGACGTCGTGGTGCGCATACAGCAGCACCGTCGGCGCTCCGGGCGGCGCCGGCCGGCGGCCCAGCACCGCGGGCTGCCCACCCTTGCGGACCAGCCGCACGTCCGGGATCCCTGCCCCGCGCAGCAGCTCCGCCACCGCCTCGGCGGAACGCTCCACGTGGCTGTGGTCGAACCCGGTGAACGCGATGCCCGGGATGCGCACGAGGCGCTCCAGGTCAGCCCGGACACCTGGCATCTCCCGCCGGATCGCGGCGCGGAGCTCTTCGTCGGTGAGCACTGTCATACCCGAAAACTTACTGCGCCGGCGGCCCGTCCGTGCCGCCGGACCCATATACCCACCGCGCCAGCGGCCCATCCGTGCGGTCGGACCCACATACCCACCGCGCCGCCGGACCCGACACCTACTGCGCCGGCGGCCCATCCGTGCCGTCGGACCCGTTTCCGCGCATCCAGCCACGCACCCGGCCGGCGCCGGCGCCGACCCAGTCACCGACCTCGGACGCACCGTCACCGAGCTTGCGCAGCAACCCCACCAGCGGATCCTGCGACCGCGAGAACGCCTCCCGGTACGACGCGGCCGCCGCCTTGATCTCCTCGCTGACCTTCGCGTCCTTGTCGTCGGCGCGCCGCGGGTAGTCGCCACCGAGAATCCGCGCGTACTCCCCACCGTCGATCCATGCCCGCACCTCGGCCGCCCGAGCCACCGGCATCGGGTGCGACCGCGCCGTCACCATGCGAATCTTGATCAGGCTGTCCCGCAGGTCACCGGCCCGATCGAACTCCGCGGCCTGCTCCAGGAACGCGGTCGTGTCGACCTCCGACAGGTCCCCACCGCCGGCCAGCTTCATCGACAGCCGCAAGGAAGCGGCCGGGTCCTGGCAGGCGAGCAGCCCGGCCCGGTCCGCGGACAGTTCCGCCTTGCGCCACCACTCCATCAACGCGGCCACGATCGCCCGCAGCACCATCGACCCGACCGGCAGCCACGCGAGCCGCACCGCCCAGTCCGTCAGGATCAGCACCATCGTCCGGTACACCGCGTGCCCGCTGACCAGGTGCCCGAGCTCGTGTCCGAGCAGGCACCGCAACTCCTCGTCGTCGAGCAGCTCCAGGCAGCCCCGGTTGATCACGATGAACGGCTTCGACATGCCGATGCACATGCCGTTGATCGACCGGTCGCTCTGCACGAACAGCTCCGGCAGCTCAGCGACGTCCAACGAGGCGGCGGCCTCCGCCATCAGCCGGTGCACCCTGGGAAACTGCCGGTGGTCCACCCGGATCGCGTTGCCGAGGAACTCCAGCCGCCACGCCCGCTCATTCCACAACGCGTGCAACGACTTCAGCGCGTCGTCGAACCCGCGCAGCTCGCGCAGCGCCACCAGAGCGCCCCTGTCCGCCGGGTGCTCCCAGGCCCGGGAACTGATCCCGGTCAGCACCACCCGCCGGCGTTGCACGTCGTTCGTGGTCATCCGCTCCGCCTCCCCGTCGCACCCGGATCGTGTCCGGCCGCCTCCCGGATCGTCCCGCACCTGCGCAACCGCCGTCTACCCGCCCGCGAGGATGAAGTACTCATTCTGTGCATCGTGCTCCTCCCCCGGCGCCCCGTCGACGTGCACGTCGACGTTGCGTAACGCCGTGCCGTCCCCGAAGAACCCGTCCTCCGCGGCCATCCACCGCTCCCACTGCGGCCGCGTCGCCTCACCGTCACGGACCAGCCCCCGCTCGAGCCGCAACGCCTCCGGCGCGTGCACGCACACCGCCAGCGTCAGGTCCGCCGACCCCGCGCTCCCGACCCCCTCCACGACCAGAACGTCCGGCCGCCGCAACGGCTCCCACTCCTCACGCATCCGCTCCGCGACCCAGTCATACCGCCGGTACCTCGCGTCCTCACCCACCCTGAACGGCGCCAACACCCACTGCTCCAGCTTCGGCCGCCACGCCGTCAGCTCCGCCCACCCGTCCAGGAAGTCGTCGGTGTGCAGCTCGGCGACGTCAGCTCCGGCATGCCGCAGCGCCCGCGCCAGCCGCCCCGCGAACGTGGTCTTCCCCGACCCGGCCCGCCCGTCGACCGCCACGAGCCGCACCTCCCCGAGGCGCGCGTCCCGCCCGAGGACCTCCTTCGCCAGCCCGCCATATGTCCCCAGTGACACTCGGCCCGCCCTCACGACGCCTCCGCTCACCACGTCCCCGTTCGCCATGTCACCGCTCACCCACGCCTCCACCCATCACGTCCCCGCCTACCACGTCCCTGCTCGCCGTGTCCCCGTCCGCCACGCCTCCGCTCGCCGCACCCCAGCTCACCGAGCCTCCCTCACCGTGCCGCCACTCACCGCGCCCCGCTCGCCATGCCCCACCTACCACGCCCCGCCCACCGCACCCCAGCTCACCGAGCCTCCCCCACCGTGCCGCCACTCACCGCGCCCCGCTCGCCATGCCCCCGCCCACCGCGTCCCCGCCCACCGAGCCTCCCTCACCGTGCCGCCGCTCATTGCGCCTCCGCTCACCGCGTCTCCAGCACGACGTCGGGCGCTTCAGACACGGTCGGTGGCTCCGGCACGTCGGAGGACTCCTCCACCGCATCGGCCGGGGGCGCAGGCGCGGTGGTCCGCAGGCCGGGCACGACGGTCGGCAGGCCGGCCGGCGCGCCGCCCTCGATCAGCCGCCACAGCGCCTCCGTGTCGAGGTGCTCCTCGACCAGGTCTCCCAGCACATCGACGGTCCGATCCCGCAGCGCGACGAACGACGTGTCCGGCGCGACCTCGAACCCGCGCCGCCCGGCAAGACGGGCCACCTCGGTCAGGAACGCCCGGCGGAACCCGTCGGTCTCGAACGCGCCGTGCCAGTGCGTGCCGAACACGTTGCCGACCACCGCACCCTCACCCGTGCCGTCGGCCAGCCGGATCAACGGGGTCAGGCCGTCCGCCGCCCGGCTCACCACGCCGTGGTGGATCTCGTAACCCCGCACCGGCTGCGATCCGAGCCCCGTCCCCGTCACCAGCCCGAGCGTCTTGCGGGCGGCGAACGTCACCTCCACCGGCAGCAGTCCCAGCCCCTGCACCACGCCGCGGCGGCTCTCCACGTCGTCGAAGATCCGCTCCGAGAGCATCTGGAATCCGCCGCAGATGCCGAGGACCGGGCGGCCCGCCGCCGCGTGGGCCAGCACGGCGTCCGCCAGGCCGCGCTCCCGTAGCCACCGCAGGTCGTCCACAGTGGACTTGCTGCCGGGCAGCACGACGAGGTCCACGTCGGCGAGGTCGGCGGGCTCGACGGTGAGCCGCACCTGGACGCCCGGCTCCGCCGCGAGCGCCTCGGCGTCGGTGGCGTTGGAGACCCGGGGCAGGCGGACCACCGCGACCCGCAGCCACTGCCCGCCACGCGGCGGCGCCGGCCGGCCCAGGACCCTGCCGTCATAGGCGAGCGAGTCCTCGCCGTCGAGCCAGAGCTCGGTGGACCACGGAATCACCCCGAGCGTCGGCCGCCCGGTCAGCTCCGTCAGCGAGTCGACACCCGGCTGCAGCAGCCCCGAGTCGCCGCGGAACTTGTTGATCACGAAGCCCGAGATCAGGGCCTGGTCGTCGGCGTCGAGGAGCGCGAGCGTGCCATACAGCGCGGCGAACACCCCGCCCCGATCGATGTCGCCGACCACGATCACCGGCAGGTCCGCGGCGCGCGCCAGACCCATGTTTGCGAGGTCACCGGCCCGGAGATTGATCTCCGCCGGGCTTCCGGCCCCCTCGCAGATCACCACCTCATGCCTGGCCCGCAGCTCGCGCAGCGTCTCCAGCACCGTCCCGCGCAGCCGGTCCTTGATCTCGTGGTAGTTGCGCGCGCCGATGTGCCCGGTGGCCTGGCCGAGGACGACGACCTGGCTGGTCCGGTCGGAGCCCGGCTTCAGCAGGACCGGGTTGAACATGACGCTGGGCTCCAGCCCGCACGCATACGCCTGCAGCGCCTGCGCCCGTCCGATCTCACCGCCGTCGACCGCGATCGCGGAGTTGTTGGACATGTTCTGCGCCTTGAACGGTGCGACGTCGACGCCGCGCCGCCGCAGCCAGCGGCAGATCCCGGCGGTGAGCATGCTCTTGCCCGCGTCGGAGGTCGTCCCGGCGACCAGCAGCCCGCTCACGCCGCACTCCCGACCCGCGCGGCGGCCCGCCCGCCGGCGCGGCTCCGGCTCGCGGCACCGGCCCTGACGGCGCACGCGAGCCCAAGGGCCGCAGCGCCCACGACGACGGACAGCGCCGCGGCCCGCCGCACGTCGCGCGGCACGGGTGGGCCGCCGTCGCCGAGGTGCGGCCGTTGTTCGACCCTGGATCCGTACACATTGCGACCGCCCAGACGAATGCCCAGTGCGCCCGCGGCGGCCGCCTCACACTGCCCGGAATTCGGGCTCGGATGGCGTCCTCCGTCGCGCAGCCACACCCGCAACGCCTCACCGGGCCGCCCGCCGACCACTGGCGCGGCGACGACGGTCAGCGCCGCGGTGACCCGCGACGGCACCAGGTTGGCCAGGTCGTCGAGGCGGGCCGACGCGGTGCCGAACCTGGCATACCGCGCGGAGCGGTGCCCGACCATCGCGTCGAGCGTGTTGACCGCCCGGTATCCGACGATGCCCGGCAGCCCGGCGACCGCACCCCAGAACAGCGGACCGACCACGGCGTCCGACGTGTTCTCCGCGACGGACTCCACCGTCGCGCGGGCCAGCTCGGGCGCCCCGAGCGCCGACGGATCACGGCCGCAGAGATTGGGCAGCTGCGCCCGCGCGGACGCCAGGTCGCCGCCGTCGAGCCGGTCGGCCATGACGCGCCCTTCCCGCGCCAGGCTCGTGCCACCCAGCGCGGCCCAGGTCGTGCCGGCGACGAGCACGGTCCGCGCGACGGGCCTGCGCCTGGTCAGCCAGGCCGCCATCGCGGCGAGAGCGACCGGGACGCCCACTGCCACCGCGGTGAACCGCGCTCCCGCCGGCCGCTCGTCGGCATACGTGTGACGCTCGACCGCCGCCGCGAACCGTCCGAACCCCGCGACAGGGTGCCACCTGCGCGGATCGCCGAACATCGCATCCAGCACACCGCCCAGCAGCATCCCGATCGCGTCGGCCTGGAGTCTTCGATTCACCATGCGCCGGACACTACCGACCCCCACTGACAGTTTTCCGCGGCGGCCCGCGCACGCACTAGCAAGCAAATGGTGCAAAAACAAGAGCTTGTCTCACATCCGTCACCGTCCTACTTTGCAAGCGTGCAGCTCATGCTCCTCCCCGTTCTTGCGCCTCTTCGCGACATCCGCCGCGAAGATGTGCACGCGCCCGTCCTCGACGAGTTCATGGGCGGACTCGGAGTGGGTTACAGCTACGGGCCGCCCTATGGACAACGCCTCGTGACCTGGGCCGACCTGCAGCGCATGGAGCTGCCGAGGCGGATGCTGCGCCGCCAGGCCGCGCACAATCTCGACGGCCGGCTCGGCGCCGCGCAGGTCCACGGACAGCCGCCCGCGCTGATGCTCCAGTTCGACGGGATCGCCTCGACCCTGCTGCTGGCCGAGCCGTTCTGGGCCGGCCTGGAGCGTGCGGTGCCCGGCGAGCTCGTGGTCGGTGTCCCCGCCCGCGACGTGGTCATCGTGACCGGTTCCCAGTCCCCGCCCGGCCTCGCCAAGGTCCGGCGCGCGATCGACAGGATCTTCTTCGCCGGTGACCCGCACCTGCTGTCCCGCAAGTTGCTGGTCCGGCGTCGTGGGGTCTGGGAAGTGTTCACCCAGAACCTCGCCCATGCCGCTTTCTGAGGTGTACGCCCAAGCCTCCTCATCTGCCCGGTAGCGGCTCTGTCCACAAGCACCCGGTTATCCACAGGTTCGGCTGCCGGCGCGAGCGGCGACGGGCCGATCTGACCGATGCTCCTTCCCGAGTCCACCACGGGAGGAGACGAACATGTACGAGACGACCATGACGATCGTCGGCAACGTGCTCACCGAGCCTGAGTGCCGCCGGCTGGATGAGAGCCAGCAACTGGTGACCAACTTCAGGGTCGCCGCAACGTCCCGGCGTTACGACCGCAACCAGGAGCGCTGGGTCGACGGCGACTCGCTCCGGCTGCGCGTCACCTGCTGGCGCGCCCTCGCGGAGAACGTGATGCGCTGCGTCCGCGTCGGCGACCCGGTGATCGTCACCGGCCGGCTGTCGAGCCGGAACTGGGAGACCGAAGACCACGTCAAGCGGATCGCCTACGAGCTGGAGGCCTCATCCGTGGGCCACGACCTGCTGCGCGGCCGTTCGAAGTTCGCCCGGGTCAAGGCGAACACGATGACCAGTGCCATCGACGACGAACTGGCCGATGCCCGGATCGCCGGCCAGCTGAGCACCCCGGTGGCCGCGGTCAACGACCTGCCCCGCCACCGCGACTACGACGCCGAGCTCGGCGGCTTCGTCACGACCGTCGAGGAGCCGGCGCAGGACACCACCCGGGATCCGTTCGCGGAGGACGTCCTGACCGAGCTCGACAGCGCGATCAGCGCCGCCTTCGACGGCACTGCGGTCGCCGCGATGGCGGGCTTCACCGCACCGGACGACGCGGCGGAGCTCATGACGGCCGACGTCGCACCGGCCGACGCGGCCACCGCCGCGGACGGGCCGGCCACCGCCGGAGAGGGAGCGGGCACCACCGAGGAGGGGTCGGAGAGCTCGGACGACGACAACGCCTCGGGCGAGTCCGACGAGCCGGCCGGCAGCCGGCGCCGGCGCAACCGGGGCGGCCGGGTCCCGGTGCCCGCCTGACAGTCCAGGTGGGTCGTGACACCGCGCCACCCGCCGTCACGACCCACCTGCCGCGCCCAGGACCAGGCCAAATCAGGCAATGGCAGGCCACGACCAGCCCGACCCATCATCGGACCACGACCAAAGTCGACGACCAGGGCCACGGTCACGGCTACGACCACCCGCTGGGCCCTCAACCAAGCCCGCTACCAGGGCTCGGTCACGACCGGGCGTACGACGCGCCCGAGCCCGGCCTACGACCGACCCCCGCCCACGCCCACGACCACGCCCGAGCCCGAGCCCGAGCCCGAGCCCGAGCCCACGACCACAGTCACGACCACGACCGGGCACAAGACCGTGCGTGAACCAACGACCAGGCCCGCGGCCAGGGCAAATCGGGCTCAGCGTCGTGACAGCCGAAGGCTGGCGTCGGCCGGGCAGTGACAAGCCCCAGGGAGGACAACGGACAAAAGGCGACCCGAACGACCCGAAGCGTGACTCCGCCGCCACCCGCTGCGAATCCCGCGGTGCACCAACGGAACCCGCTTGTGCCGGACGGCAATGAATGCTGTCCTGAGAGCGTCGATTTGGCTCCCCACAAGCGAATCCTCCGCCGCAGGCGGTAGCCTGTCCGTCGACATGCGCTCGTAGCTCAGCGGATAGAGCAGGGGACTTCTAATCCCAAGGTCGTAGGTTCGATCCCTACCGGGCGCACCACACTGACCAGGCCGTTTACCCCGGCCGGGCTGGTGAACGGCACCGTGCGCCCTGGTGTGACAGCAACACCGACAGCAACACAATCACTCGTCATCGGTCTCGTCCACCTCGGATGTCGATGACGACGCGAGGCGACACGCCCCGCAGGAGCGGCAGCGTTGCGCAGGTGTGCCGCAGGTCGTGGAAGCGGATCGAGCGGACCCCGGCCCGCTTGAGAAAGCCGCGTGCAGATCAAGCGGTATCAAAGGGTGTCTGGGCAGTGCCCCTGGCCACTTCGGCCGCGCGGGCCCGTTTATCCAGGCGTCGCGTCGCTCGATAGCCGCCGATCGTGCTGATGTTCCAGATGGCGCTGAGGATGACCATGACGGCGGAGCCCACCGCCAGGAGCGGCATCAAGCAGGCGACACCGATGCAGATGCCACCAAGCCCGATGAGCCCGAACATCACGCCGTGCCACGGTGTCCAGATCATCCGCGACTTCGCCACTTCAAACGGCAGGCTGCCCAGGCCGAAGCCGGTGAGCGGGCCGTCGTGGCGGTCATCACGCAGCGACATCCCCCTATTGCACGCGTCCAACACGGCCGCTCGCTGAACCCTGCGATACAGACTCGGCGAGCACCTGGCCTGTCTGTGGGCTGTACGCCGCGAGCTGTAGCAACCACGGCCTACCAGCGACATCGACATGGCGACCGACCCACGTCATGGCCTGCCGAGGATCGGCGAGGCGGTGGGCGGCCAGGTCCCAGCCGTCGACCCGTCCGGTCTGGCCCAGTTCGCGCTCTTCCCACAGGTGGTTACGGAAGGACAGGTCGAGATGTCGGGTCGGTGACGTCTGCACGCAATGCGACATGGGGTGCGCGGTGGGCAACACCTGGGCGGGGCGGGTGCGGCACGGTGGGGGTATGGGACTCAGGACCAGGTTCACCGAGGCGTTCGGCCTCACGACTCCGATCGCGCAGGCCGGCATGGCGTTCGTGGGGATGACGCCGGAGTTGCCGGTGGCGGTCAGCAACGCGGGGGCGCTCGGCTCGCTCGGGGTGGGGCTCATGCCCGCGCCGGCGTTGACGCAGACGATCGCGGCGATACAGCAGCAGACGGACCGGCCGTTCAACGTCAACTTCATCACCGTCTTCACCGAGCAGGCGCAGATCGACGCCGTGTGTGCGGCCGGGGTGGCGGTCGTGTCGTTCCACTGGGGGCATCCGAAGCGGGCCTGGATCGACCAGCTGCACGCCGCGGGGGTGCGGGTCTTCGAGCAGCTCAGCTCCGTCGACGCGGCGAAGCGGGCGGTTGACGACGGGGTTGACGTGGTCGTGGCGCAGGGGCAGGAGGCGGGCGGGCACAACGCGGCCACGCTGCCGGTCTTCGCGCTGGTGCCGCTGGTGGTGGACGCGGTCGCGCCGGCGCTGGTGCTGGCCTCGGGCGGGATCGCCGACGGGCGTGGGGTGGCCGCCGCGCTGATGCTGGGTGCGGACGGGGCGTGGGTGGGCACGCGGTTCGTCGCCACCGGGGAGTCGGACGCGCACGACGGGTACAAGAGCCGGCTGGTGAGTTTCGACGCCACGGAGACGGTCAGCACGTCGATGTTCGGGCCCGAGACGCCGGACTTCAACCCGATGCGGGTGCTGCGCAACAGGGCCGTGCGGGAATGGCTCGACGCTCCAGCGCCGGGGGAGGACAAGGTCATCGGGGAGACCGTCCTCGGCGGTGAGACGGTGACCATGCACCGGTACTCCAACCTCGTGCCGATGCGTGGGGTCACCACCGGTGACCTGGAGGAGATGCCGTTGCTCGCCGGGCAGGGGGTCGGCCTGGTCACGTCGCTGCTGCCCGCCGCCGAGGTCATCGCGACGATGACCAGCGACGCGGTGGCGATGCTCGGCCGCTACGGGGGTTAGCCCCGCGCCCGGAGTGGGGCTGGCCGGATCAGCAAGACGGTGGTCAGGGGGCGTGCCGGTCGGCCGGCAACGGCGAACAGTGAAGAGCATGACTCTCCTGACCACCGGCCGGCCACCCGTCGCGGTGCGCGCCGCCGCCGGGTTGTGGCTCATCGCCGTCGCGCTCGGCGCCCTGGAAACCGTCATCGTCGTCGGCTCGGGGCAGGCCGGCGAGCATCCCCTCGCCGGTGTGCTGTTCCGATGCGCCGTGTACGCCGCGGCGATCCTCACCACGCTGCGGATGCGGGCCGGACGGCGGTGGGCGCGGCTCGCCCTCGCCCTGGTGCTCGGCATCGTCGGCACCCTGTCGCTGATCATCGAGCCGATCTCCTGGCTCGCCGGCGGCAACTCCCTGAGCGCCGTCGTGGACGACGCGGACCTGACCTGGTGGGCGACCGCCGCCTCCAGGGCGCTGCACGTCGCCGCGGTGTGGGCCGCGGTCCCGCTGATGTTCACCAGGTCGGCGAACGCGTACTTCAAAAAGACCGGATGACAAAAAGACCGGATGAAGAGTCGGAAGGACGTCGCAACCATGTCGGAGGATGTCGCGCCAGGCGTTGCATGGCAGGCGGGCAGCGGCATAGGAGACGTGCACGGTGGACAACCGCAGCTACTGGACGACGTCGGCGCAGGCACCGGCGCAACAGTTCACGCATTGGCGGGAGCTGATCTGTGAGGCGTTCCTGGCGCTGACGCCCGAGTCGGACCTGCGGGGCGGGTTCGCCGGGTCGGTGACGCAGTGGCGGCTGGGCGGGCTCAGCCTGGCGCGGATCGAGTCGCAGCGGCAGACGGTGCACCGCACCGAGGCCGGCGTGCAACGCGACCCGATCCGCGGCTACTACGCGAACCTGCAGGTCCGGGGCGTCAGCCTGATGGCGCAGCACGGCCGGGTGGCCACGCTGCGGCCCGGTGACCTGGCGGTGGTCGACGCCGACGAGCCGTTCCGGTTCGAGTTCGGTGGGGACTTCCGCCAGCTGTCGCTGTTCATCCCGGCCGCGACGCTCAACGACGGCGAGGCCACCGCACCGAGGACCGCCACCGCGATCGACACGACGACCGGGGTCGGCGCGGCCGTGCGGCACTCGTTGGAGAGCCTGGCGCAGCGGCCGATGCGGGAACCGACCGCGGCCCGGTTGGCCCTGCACGCCGCCGGGATGCTGTCGATCGCGCTCGACCCGTCCATCCTGACTGCGGTGCGTTCGCCCAGGTCGTACCAAACCTGCCTCGACGACATCGAAGAGCACCTCACCGATCACGATCTGTCGCCGGCGGCCACCGCACGCAGGCTCGGGGTCTCGGTGCGCACGGTGCACGGATGGTTCTCGGGGCACGGGGCCTCCTATGGCGCCACGGTGCGGCGGCTGCGGCTGGAACGGGCGGCGCGGCACCTCACCGACCCCTCGATGCGGCATCTGCGGGTCATCGACGTGGCGACGGAGGCGGGGTTCGGCAGCGTGGCGAGCTTCCACCGGGCGTTCCGGCAACAGTTCGGCCATACACCGAGTGCAGCCCGCGGCTAGCTGCAGGACACCACGCGTTCATCGATACTGATAAAAGTATGGGCTATGAAGAGGCTCAGCCGCCGCACGTTCGTCCTCAGTGGACTGGCCACCGCCGGGGCCGTCACACTGCCGTTGACCAGCGCCCAGGCCGCCGTTCCGTTCCCGTTCAAGCTCGGCGTCGCCTCCGGTGAACCGGCCGCAGACAGCGTTGTGCTGTGGACCCGGCTCGCTCCGTCACCGCTCAACGCCGATGGTCAGGGTGGCATGGCGAACGCCGACGTCACCGTCGACTGGCAGGTGTCCACCACCGACACGTTCGCCTCGCTGGTCACGTCCGGCACGGTGACCGCCCGCTACGCCGACGCGCACTCCGTCCACGTGGTCGCCGGTGGGCTCGCGCCCGACGCCGAGTACTACTACCGCTTCCGCGCGCAGGGTCACCTCTCCCCCGTCGGGCGCACCCGGACCGCACCCGCCGTCGGGACCGTCGGCCGGAACCTGGTCATGGCGTTCGCCTCGTGCTCGCACTACGAGTCGGGCTACTACACGGCCTACCGTCGCATGGCCGAGGACCGCCCGGACCTGATCCTGCACCTGGGCGACTACATCTACGAGGGCGGCACCGGCTCCAGCGGCGTCCGCCAGCACGCCGGTGCCGAGATCGTGTCGCTCGCCGACTACCGCCGCCGCTACGCGCAGTACAAGTCGGACCCCGACCTGCAGGCGGCGCACGCGATCGCGCCGTGGCTGGTGGTCCCCGACGACCACGAGGTCGAGAACAACTATGCCAACATGGTGCGCAACGACAGCAGCCCCGCGCTGACCACGGCGCAGTGGACCGCTCGTCGTACCGCCGCCTACCGGGCCTACTACGAGAACATGCCGCTGCGCCCGAGCCAGGCACCGACCGGCAACAGCATCCCGCTCTACCGGCGGGTCCGCTGGGGCACCCTGGCGACGTTCCACATGCTCGACACCCGGCAGTTCCGCGACGACCAGGCCTGCGGCGACGGCTGGAAGGTGTGCGGCGCGGCCGACACCACGACCCGGTCGCTGACCGGCGCGGCGCAGGAGGCGTGGCTGCTCGACGGGCTCGCCCAGCACTACGGCACCTGGGACATCCTCGGCCAGCAGGTGTTCTTCGCCCGGCAGTACGACGCGAGCGGCGCCGCCAACATGGACGCCTGGGACGGCTACCGCGCGTCCCGGTCACGCATCCAGCAGGGCTGGATCGACCGGTCGGTGCGCAACCCGCTCGTGCTCACCGGCGACGTGCACGCGGCGTGGGGCAACGACCTGAAGGCCGACTACGCCAACAGCGCCTCCGCGACCATCGGCACCGAGCTGGTCTGCACGTCGATCACGTCCGGCGGCAACGGCTCGACGACCACCACGATCCCGAACGCCGCGACGAACCCGCACCTGAAGTTCTACTCCAACCTGCGCGGTTACATCCGGACCACGATCAGCCCCGCCCAGGTGCGGGCCGACTTCCGCGCGGTCAGCTCCGTCACCGAGCACGGCGCGGCCGCCACCACCCTCAAGTCGTTCGCGATCATCGACGGCCAGCCCGGCCTTCGGGCCCTGTAGGAGTCTTCTCAATGGTTTTCGCAACTTCAGCCACCGCGGTGGTGCTCGCCGCCGCGTCCATGACGTGGACCACGGCCAACAGCGTCGCCACCGGCGACCAGGACACCCCCGCCATCGCCGCCAACCGCAACGGGCAGGTCGCGGTGGTCTGGGAGGACGACCGGGACACCACCGCGCCGGAGAACAACAGCCACTCCGACGTCTGGCTGCGGCTGTTCACCGACGGCGTCGCCAAGTACGAGCTCAAGCTGTCGGCCGGCGGCACCTCCGGCACCAACTGGAAGCACATCAGCCCCGACGTGGGCCTTGACGACAAGGGCAACGCCGTCGTGGTCTGGGCCGAGGACCCGGACGGCAACGGCGCGTTCAACATCGTCTACCGGGTCGTCTCCCCCACCGGCAGCGTGACGGCCTCGGGCCGGGCGAACGCCGACGCCGCCGGCGACCAGATCCTGCCGAAGGTGGCCGTCGACCCGGACGGCGCGCCGGGCACCGCCGCCGTCGCGTTCAGCGTGGTCTGGGAGGACGTGCAGGGCAGCGTGTACACCGTGAAGGCCGCCGGCTACACCGGCCCCACGACGAAGGCCTATGAGGTGACCGCCTCGCAGACCACCGGCGGTCACCACCGGCCCGGCGTCGCGGTCCCGGCCTCCGGCGACGCCATCGTCGTATGGGACGAGGACGCGGACGCCAACGGATTCTTCAATGTCGGTCTGGTACGGCTGGCAAAGTCCAACGGCGCGGTCAACCTCACCCGGCGCACCGCCAACAGTCTCGGCGACGGGCAGCAGCGCGGTGCCGCGGTCGCGGCGTCGTTCTCGGGCGAGTTCACGGTCGCGTGGGAGTCCGACCACACCGGCACGGCCGGGGTGTGGACGCGTTCGTTCGCCGCCGACGGCACGCCGCGGCACGTGGAGGCGATCGTCGCCAACGGTGCCGCCGGCGCTTCGGTCGGCATCGACGACCAGTTCAACACCGTGGTCGGCTACTCGATCGGCCAGGACGTCCTGGTCCGCGGCTTCAACCCGGACGGCACCGGCACCGGGCGGCTGGCCGCGCAGGTCCTCAGCCAGACGGCGACGGGGCGCCAGGAGCAGCAGGCCGTCGCGGTGTCGCCGTGGGGTGAGGTCAGCGTCGCGTACACCGACGACAACGACGGCAACACGTTCGACCAGGTCATCCTCGGATACGGCGGGTCGAACTCGGACTGGTGACCGTTGGGCCGTCGGCCCGGACCGCACTTGGCCTCGGCCTGGATCGCGCTATTGTTGAACCGTCAACGAGTGAGGAGCGCACATGATCCAGGTCGAGGTCTGGTCCGACATCGTCTGCCCGTGGTGCTACATCGGCAAGCGCCGCCTGGAGACGGCCCTGTCCCGCTACGACGGCGCGGTCACCGTCGAGTGGCGCAGCTACCAGCTCGACCCGTCGACCCCGGTCGGCGACCCGCGTCCGGTCGGCGAGTCCCTCGCCGCGCGCAAAGGTCTGTCCGCGTCGCAGGTCAAGGGCATGTTCGCGCAGGTAACGCAGATCGCCGCCGACGAGGGCCTCGCGTACGACTTCGACCGCGCCCGCACCGCCAACACCCTGGACGCGCACCGGCTCCTGCACTTCGCCAAGGGTGCCGGGCTCCAGGCGGCGCTGCAGGAGCGGCTGATGCACGCGTACTTCACCGAGGGCGCCGACATCGGCGACCAGGCCGTGCTCGCGGGCCTCGCGGCGGCGGTCGGCCTGGACGAGGTGGCGGCCAAGCAGGCCCTCGCCGACGGCTCCTACGCGGCGGACGTCCGCGCGGACATCGCGACCGCCCGCGAGTACGGCATCAACGGCGTGCCGTTCTTCGTCTTCAACCAGCGGGTCGGCGTCTCCGGCGCGCAGCCCGTGGAGGTGTTCGAGCAGGCCCTGCGCCAGTCGTCCCTCACCGTGCTGGGCTCTTCTGATCACGCCTGCGCCGACGACTCCTGCGCGATCTGAACGGACGTTCAGCTGCATGTGCACTTGCGGGTGCGGATGGTAGAACGATCGCCGGAACAGTCAAGTGGCAACTTGCGGCTGCACGTGCACCGCGGACGTGAATGACTGCGCTCAAGCCGACACAAACGGCGCCGCCGGTTCTACGCTGCATCTATGAGCGCTGACGTGCTGCACGCCTTCCGTATGCAGGTCGCCCGTGGGGTGCGCCGGTTGTCCACCGACGATACCGATCAGGTGACGACACTGCTGGAGCAGCTGGGCTACCCGCAGGAGGGGACCGACATCGCGGGGCGCATGCGCTCCTGGGTCGACCACCCCGACGGTGGCGCCTTCGTCTGGGACGAGCGCGGCCGCCTGCTCGGGGTCATCGCCGCGCACATCATCCCGTCGTTCGAGAAGGACGGCTCGTGGCTGCGGATCGTCGCGCTCGCCGTCGACGACTCCGCCCGCGGCCGCGGGATCGGCACCAGCCTGGTCGCGGCCGCGGAGACGTTCGGCCTGATGCGCGGCTGCCAGAGCGTCGAGGTGACCAGCCTGCGCACCCGCGACGGGGCACACGCGTTCTACAAGGCGCTCGGGTATCAGGACCGCTCGGACGCAGCCGGCCGCTTCCTGCGCCAACTCCCCTGATGTCCCTTTCGCCCGGCATGTGATTTTGTGCAGGGCGGGCGAGATTAGCTACCGCTCCTCACCCATGCTCTTCGCCGGCCGACAGCGCAGTTGTCAGCTGTTCAGCTTGGTGGTGAGCGACTTGGCGACCTCGACGAGCCCCGTGTCCGCCGACGCGGGGAGCTCGCCGCCGCTCAGGTCCGCGACGGAGAGCACCACGATCAGGTTGCTGACCCGCATCGTGATGATCTGGGGCTGACCGATCGCCTGCACCCGCTGACGGATCGCCTGGTCGCCGACCCCGTCGAGGCGCTCGGTGCCGGTGTTGCCGACCACGTCGAGATAGCGGGACGCGAGCTCGGGACCGCCGACCGTGCCCTTCTTCGCCACGACGGTGAAGCCGACATTGAGCTGGGTCTTGCCGTCCCCCGCGGTGCAGTTGTCGCCGTCTGACTCGACCTTCGCCGCGTGCACCACCGCGGCCACCATCGACGCGTCGAGCACGGCGCAGCCAGGGGCGGCCCGGAAGCGCCCCGCGTCGGCGAAGACACCGAGCGTGAACGCCACGCCCAATCCCGTCGCTCCGATCGCGGTGACCACCGCGAGGACGATCAGGGCAATTCGCCAGATCCGCTGCACTGCGCCATTCTAGGGGCGCGCCTGCCAGGTGCACGTGCGAGCATCTTGTGCGCAGGTTGAAGTCCGGCTTAAGCCCATGGCCCTTGGCCAGCGGGTTCTGATACCACCAATGGCAGTGGAACCACATGAGACAAGATCAACCATGACCGCCTCTCGGCAACAACGCCCGGCCGGCAGCCTCGCCGCCCCGGCGGCGCGACCCGTCGAGCACAACAGCGCCGGACGGTTCCTGCTGCGCACCCTCTTCTGGGGTGGCTTCGCGCTCGCGCTGCTGCCGTGGTGGCTGGGCACGAAGGCCGGCACGATCGACACCACCGCCGAGATCTTCCAGTCGGCCGGCCGGGTCACCGGCCTGATCGCGGGCTATCTGCTGCTGGTGCAGGTCATCCTCATGAGCCGGCTTGCGACCCTCGAGCGCTGGATCGGCGCCAGACACCTGGGCCTGTGGCACCGCGAGCTCGGCGGCTCGGTCCTGATCACGATCCTCGCGCACGCGTCGCTGATCACGGTCGGCTACGCCTACGCGGACCGGGTCGGCTTCGTCAGCGAGGTCGGCACGATCCTGACCGAGTACGAGGACATGGTCACCGCCTTCCTGGCGGCGGGCATGCTGGTGTGCATCGGCCTGCTGAGCATCCGCGGGCTGCGCCGGGCCCTGCCCTATGAGCTCTGGTACTTCCTGCACCTGACCGCCTACCTGGCGCTGCTGCTCGGCTTCGCGCACCAGTTCTCCAACGGGCAGGAGCTCTTCAAGCCGGGTCTCGGGCGGACGCTGTGGATCGGCTTCTACGCCGTCATGATCTGCGCGGTCGTGTGGGGCCGGATCGTGGCGCCGCTGACGATGAACCTGCGGCACCGCCTGCGGGTGGCGGACGTGGTCGCCGAAGGCCCCGACATGGTGTCGATCTACATCACCGGCAACCGGCTGCACGACCTGGACGCGCAGGCCGGCCAGTTCTTCCGGTGGCGGTTCCTCTCGCGGGGGCTGTGGTGGCAGGCACACCCCTTCTCGCTGTCCGCCGCGCCCAACGGCCGCTGGCTGCGGCTCACCGTGAAGACGGTCGGCAGCCACACCAGCGCGCTGCGCGACCTGCGGCCGGACGTGCGGATCTTCGTCGAGGGCCCGTGGGGCGACTTCACCGCGAGCCGCCGGGTCAAGTCCCGGACCGTGCTCATCGCCGCCGGCAGCGGCATCGGGCCGATCCGGGCGCTGCTCGAGGAACTGCCCCCCGGCGCCGTGCTGATCTACCGCGCGTCGGCCGTGCACGACCTGCACCTGCGCGACGAGCTGGAGCACCTCGCTGAGCTGCGGCACGCCACCCTGTGGTTCGTGGTCGGCGACCGGCGCGACCCCGGCCCGCGGCGCCTCTTCACCCCGACCGGCATGCGCGAGCTGGTGCCCGACATCACCGAACGCGACATCTACCTGTGCGGACCGGACGGGCTGGTCACGCAGTCCCTGCAGGTGCTGCGGCGGCTGCGGGTGCCGCGGCGGCAGATCCACCTCGACCCCTTCGAGTTCTAGAGCCGTGCTCCCGTTCCTGAGAGTTGGTCCCTCGTGAGACGCGCGATGATCGCCCTGATCGGCACCGCGGCGGGCACCGTCCTGCTGGTGGGTGCCAAGGCCGGCTTCAGCAGCCCGACCGACCGGCCACTGAACCCGCAGGCCGCCGGCGCGACCGGGCCCGCGCCGAGCGGCTCCGTGCCGCCACCGTCCGGTGGACCCGCCCCGGCCGGGACGATGCCACCGGGCAACGGCGGGCCGGCCACCACGACGACGACCACCACCGCGCCCCCGGCGGGCGGCGCCACGAAGACCACGAGCGCGCCGAAGCCGACCACCGCGGCACCGAAGCCGCCGCGCACCACCATGAAGGACGGCACCTTCGGCGGCAGCAGCGTCTACGTCGAATACGGAAACGTCGAGGTCTCGATCGTCGTCTCCGGCGGCAAGATCACCGACGTCAAGGTCCTGGACTCGCCGAGCGACCACTCGCGGTCCGTGTCGATCAACAAGACGGCGCTGCCGAAGCTCAGGTCCGAGGCGTTGTCGGCGCAGAGCGCGAACATCGACACGGTCTCCGGGGCCACCTACACCAGCTCGGGCTACAAGCTGTCCCTGCAGGCGGCGATCGACCGCGCGTTCCAGGGGTGACCCGTGCTGGTGCGGGTCGAGCACGTGATGGGGATGGCGGTCAGCCTCGACCTCGCCGATCCCCTGCCGGTGCCGGAGCTGGAACGCCTCGCCGATGAGGTCTTCGACTGGCTCCGGCTGGTCGACACGACCTTCAGCACCTACAAGGCCGACAGTGAGATCAGCCGGCTCGGCCGCGGCGAGCTGCGGCGGGAGGACTGCTCGCCGATGGTGGGCGAGGTCCTCGACCGGTGCGCGGCGTTGTGGGACGAGACCCGGGGCTACTTCGACATCATGGCCGGCGGCAGGCTCGACCCGTCGGGCTACGTCAAGGGGTGGGCGGTGCAGCGCGCCTGTGACCGGCTGCAGCTGCTCGGCTCCTCGAACCACTGCCTGAACGCCGGCGGTGACATCTTCGTCCGGGGCGCGGCGCCGGGGCGCTCGGCGTGGCGGGTCGGGGTGCGCCATCCGTGGGAGGCGCTGTCGCTCGCGTGGGTCCTGGAGGTCACCGACATGGCGGTGGCCACGTCCGGCACGTACGAGCGCGGTCTGCACGTCTACGACCCCTTCACCGGTGAGCCGGCTGCCGCCCTGCGCTCGGTGACCGTCGTCGGGCCGGAGCTCGGCACGGCGGACGCCTACGCCACGGCGGCCCTGGCGATGGGCGAGGCGGGCATCGACTGGCTGGCCCAGCTGCCCGGCCACGAGTGCGCGGTCGTCACCGAGGACGGCCGGGCGATGCGGTCCGACGGTCTTCCTGTGGTCACGGAAGGCTGATGCGGGCTTCGAACCGCGGCGCGGGCTTCGATCCGTGGTGCGGCTTCGAACCGCGGCGCGGGCTTCGAACCGCGGCGCGGGCGGGTCGGCGGGTCCGAGATGTTGACCAGGTGCTCGCGGGTCGG
>NZ_BONQ01000062.1 GCF_016862795.1 Dactylosporangium siamense
GACACCGGACTGTGCCTCGACCACGTGCTCGCGGGTCGATGTGGAGCTGTTGGGCGCCTACGTGACGGCGAGCTGCAGATACTCGACCAGATGCTCGTGCGTCGGCGCCGAGCTGTCGGGGGTGAAGTGCAGGTAGCGCAGCCGCTTGCCGGTGCCCCGCAGCAGCCCGTGCGGATCCGGCAGGTCGGCGCCGTGCTCGAACCCGACCGACACCGAGTCGGCGCCCGGGAAGATGCCGGCCACATACCCCCGCTCGGGGTGATGGAAGCCCAGCCCGTGCCAGCCCTGGTAGATCCGCTCGGTCAACTCGGGCCGCGTGTCGAGGATGACACCCCGCAGGCGGCGGGCCAGCGCGGCGATGTCTGCGCAGTGCTCTTCGAGAAGTTGCTCGAGGCCCGAGGGCTCGGTGGCTATCATGCCGACACCTCACCACATGGGTACGACAATTCCAGCGACTTTTCCTACCAGTCGAACTCGGGTCCCCACGCCTCCCCACCGGGCAGGATCGCCCGGCCGGTGTAGACCCATTTCTGCAGCACGGCGTACCTGTGACCGCGCGGCGCGGTGGCGTCGAACGGCCCGCAATTGTGCTCCGGGGCGAAGTCGGTGAACATCAGTCCGGTGCACGAGTGGGGCCCGTCCACGACCTCGCCCGAGTTGACGTCGACGAGCGAGATCGACATGTCCGCCTGGATGCCGGGCAGGGCCTGGGCGTGCCCGACCATGCGGATGCCGCTCTCGCTGGTCTGATGGCACGGCTGCGCGAGCAGTGGATGACCGAGATCCCAGGTGTACTGCTCCGCACACTGCCAGGCACCCCAGACGATGGCCTCGACCGGCCCGGCCGAACGGGTCGGCGCACCTGCTCCGAGTCTCGATCCGCCGGGTGTACGACTACCGCCCGCCACCGGCCCACCACCCTGCTCCGGCTTCGCGGCCTGGCTCTCCGCGATCGCCGGCGGCGTCCCGGCCCGCTGGGTCGCGGTCCCGGCCCTCGGCTGGTGCGCGATCCGCCAGGCGGGCACCGCCACGACCACGAGCGCCGCGAGCGCGACCGCAAAAACTGTCATACGCGAGCGCAATGATGTCGGCGGTCGGGGCTTCGGCACCGGCGGGTCGAAGGAGGGCAGCTCATGGATCACGGGTTGGGGCGGCAGCGCCGGATCGTCGGCGGTGCGCTTGGCCACGACACGCAGCGCGTGCGCCAGTTCCTTCGCCGATGGGCGGCGGCCTGGGCGCTTGTCCATGCAGGTCTCCACGACCCGCCAGACCGCCTCCGGCATGCCCTCCACGCGCTGCGGCGACTCATCGACGTGCCGGCGCAGGATCGCCCAGGCCGGGCCGCCGGCGTAGGGCGGCCGTCCGGCGACGAGCTCGAACAGGACCACGCCGAGGGCGTAGACGTCGGCGGACGGTGCCGGCCGCCCGCCGTAGACGGCCTCGGGCGCGATGTAGTTCGCGGTGCCGACGAGCGCGCCCGGCGTGGTCATGCTCGGCGTGTCGAGCACCCGCGCGATGCCGAAGTCGGTGAGCCGGGTGTGTGGCTCGCCGCCGTCGCTGTCGAGCAGGATGTTGTCCGGCTTCAGGTCGCGGTGCACGATGCCGCGGCGGTGCGCGGCCGACAACGCGTCGGCGACCTGGGCGAGCAGCGTCGCCGCGGCGGCGGGCGCGAGGGTGCCCTGCTCGTGCAGGTGGTCACGGAGGCTGCCGCCGTCGACGAGGTCCATGACGAGGCCGAGCGACGTGCCGACCGTGACCAGGTCACGGACCCGCACGATGTGCGGGTGGCGCAACATGAGCAGGATCGCGCGCTCCTGGACGAAACGGCTGACCGCCTTCGGCTCCGCCATGAGGTCCTCGCGCAGCAGCTTGACCGCGACCTCGCCGTCGCCCTGCAGCGCCCTGGCCCGCCACACGGTGCCCGTGCCGCCGCCACCGATCGGCTCGATCAGCTGGTAGGCGTCACCGATGAGGTAACCGGTGAGGTCCTCGCTGAGCGACCGGAGACGGTCGTCCGTGTCGTCGCGCGCTTCGGGGGGAGTACGCATCGGGGTATTCGTACAGAATGCAAGATGAAGGTCACAACCGTTACCAGGCATTACTCCCCTCTTGGGGGACTCTTCGGGCGTCGGGGACCTTCACAACCGCCGATACATGATATGGAAGTCGACCAACCCGTGCCTCGTGCTGCGGAAACCGTCCGGGATGGTGCCGACGATGGTGAAGCCGAGCGAGTGCCAGAGCTTCACGGCGGTGGTGTTGGTGGAGACGACCGCGTTGAACTGCATCGCGGCGAAGCCGAGCTCGCGGGCCCGGTCCAGGCAGTGCTCGCCGAGCGCGCGGCCCACGCCACGGCCCCGCGCGCGGGTCGACACCATGAAGCTCGCGTTCGCCACGTGGTCGCCGAGCCGGCCCTTGTTGGGGCCCACCTTGTAGGTGCCGAGCACGTCACCGTCCTCGACCGCCACCCAGACCTCGAAGGGCGGCGGAAGCAGCCAGTGCGACCTCGCCTGCTGCTCGGTGGACGCGGGGTCGTTGTCATAACTCTCGCCGGCCGCGACGACCTCGTGCCAGACCTCCCAGAGCCCGTGCCCGTCCCCGCCGTGTCCGTGCTCGTCGACGCCCTGCTCACGACCGTGTTCGTCGCCGTGTCCGCTGCCGTTCCAGTCGGTGTCGACAAAGCGCCTGATCTCCACGCTGTTCATTCAACACGTCAGGTGGCAGGCTCTGCATTCGTGTTCGATGTGTTGAGCGACGCATTCAGCCGGCTGCCCGCACCTCCGCGTGAGGTCGTCATCGCCACCGCCGTGGTGGCGCTCCTGGCGGTCCTCCTGCGGCCGGCGTGGCGGGTGATGCGCAACTTCGTCACCATCGCGCACGAGGGCGGCCACGCCCTGGCGGCGGTGCTGAGCGGCCGGCGGCTCTCCGGGATCCGGCTGCACTCCGACACGTCGGGCCTGACGCTGTCGAAGGGCCGGCCCAACGGGCTGGGCATGGTGGTGACGGGGCTGGCCGGGTACATCACGCCGTCGCTGCTGGGACTCGGCGCCGCCGCGATCCTCGGCGCCGGTCGCATCACGGTGCTGCTCTGGCTGCTGCTGCTCCTGCTCGCCGCGATGCTCATCATGATCCGCAACGTCTACGGCGTGGTGTCGGTCGTCGTGGCCGGCGCGATCATCTTCGGCGTCTCGTGGTTCGGTTCGCCGCAGGTGCAGGGCGCGTTCGCGTATGCCTTCTCGTGGTTCATGCTGCTCGGCGGGGTCAGGGCCGTGTTCGAGCTGCAGCAGTCCCGGTTCCGGCGCCAGGCGCCCAACTCCGACGCGGATCAGATCGGGCGGCTGACGCGTGTGCCGGCGATCATCTACGTCGCGTTCTTCGTCGTCGTGTCGCTGGCCTCGCTGGCGTTCGGCACGCGGCTCATGCTGGGGCCGGTGTCGGACCTGATCTCCGGCTGAGCGGCCTGGCGCGTCGCCCGCCGCGCCAGGTCCGGTGGCTCACGCCCTGACCGGCCTGGCACGCCGCCCGCCGCGCCAGGTCCGGTAGCTCACGCCCTGACCGGCCTGGCACGTCGCCCGGCGTGCCAGGTCCGGTGGCTCACGCCGGGACTGACTTCCGGCCGAGCACCGCTTCGCCGACCCGGTGCGCCTCCTCGAGGTGCGGCCAGCCGGAGAGGATGAACTCGTCGACGCCCTCGTATTCGGCCAGGCGCTGCCGGATCTCCGCGGGGCTGCCCACCAGTGCGGTGCCGGCGCCCTCGCGGACCAGCCCGATGCCGGCCCACAGGTTGGGCGCGATGACCAGGCCGTCGGCCGTGCCCGCGTTGAGCGCCGTCATCCTGGCCTGCCCCACGGAGTCCATCCTGGCGAACCTCGCCTGCGCCACCGCGATCCGCGCCGGGTCCATGCCGCGCAGCAGCCGGTCGGCCTCGGCCCACGCCTGGTCGGCGTCGTCGCGGACGATGACGTGCACCCGCAGCCCGAAGCGGAGCGTACGGCCGTACGCCGCGGCCTTGGCCCGCATCCGCGCGACCCGCTCCGCGATCGCGGCCGGTGGCTCGCCCCACATCAGGTAGACGTCTGCGTGCCGGGCCGCCACGTCCTCGGCGGCCGGTGACGCGCCGCCGAAGTAGATGGGCGGGACGTCGGCGAGCGGGGTACCGAGGCCGCCGCATTCGACGTGGTAGTAGTCGCCGTGGAAGTCGAACCGTTCACCCTTCCACGTGTTGCGAAGGACCTGGAGATACTCGGCGGTGCGGGCATACCGGCCGTCGTGCTCGACGAAGTCGCCATATGCCCGCTGCTCCTGCTGGTCACCGCCGGTGACGACGTTGAGGGCGAGCCGGCCACCGGAGATCCACTGGAACGCCTCCGCCTGCTGGGCGAGCAGCGTCGGCAGCGTGAACCCGGCCCGGAACGCGACGAGCATCCGCAGTGTGGTCGTGTGCTGTGCGATCGCGGTACACATGACGAGCGGATCCAGGCAGCCCGCGCCGACGGGCGTCAGCACCGAGGCGAACCCCGCCTCCTCGGCCGCTCTGGCCACCTCCGACAGGTACGCGACCGTGGGTGTCCGCACGTGCGCGGCGGCACCTGCGGCGACCGTCGCCGCGCCGACCTGATCACCGTCTCCGGTCGTCGGCAGGAACCAGTGGAACGTCGTCATGCCGCCACCATACCTACTGAAACGGTCTGTTTCACAGACAGTCCGCCGAGACTGGGAAATGTGGCGCCGATCGATTAGAATGTGTGTACGAAAGTCGCTCTTGAGCTGGGGTTCTTGAGCCGGTTTCGTTGGCTGGGAGGAGAGCGCAAGTGACCGTGTCCACCGTCACCCCGGGGTCCGTTCCGTATGCGACCCTGTTGAGTTTCACGCGCTATGTCGGCCGCACCGGCCCGCGCAAGGCGAGCTTCGTGGGCGGCCTGCGCCGTCAACGTGAGTCGGGCTCCGGCTTCAACCCGCACGGCCAGCTCGTCAAGGCGCTGAAGGCCGACATCCGGTTCCGGACCGGCGGCACCTACCTCAACGCGGTCGTCGATCAGGTCAACTCGCGGTGGCGCCCGCTGTATGAGTCCGTCGTCCCCGGCGCGCTGCGCTACATCGAGTCGCTCGGCGACCTGTCGCAGGTGGAGATCACCCCGACCCGCGACGCCCTCGGCATGCTGGGCAACCTCCCCGTCAAGATCAACCCGCACTTCGGCCTGCGGTATGCGGACGGTCACGGCGAGGCGGTCCGGCTGCACTTCGACGAGGACCCGCCGCAGAACGAGGCGGCGGTCGCCACCCTGCACCTGATGACCCGCCACATGGACCTCGTCCTGCCCAACGCCACCCCCGTCCTCGTCGACCTCCGCCGCGGCGACGTCCTGCGCCCCGACCCGGGCCTCAAGCAGGGCGATGTCGAGCGCTGGCTCGCCGGCGAGGCGGCCGCCTTCGCCGCGATGTGGGGCACCACCGCCTGACCCGACCTGACCCGCACGACGCGGACGAGGCGCGCCACCCCTCTGGCGCGCCTCGTCCGCCCACGCCCACGACTTCGGGCTGCTTCGGGGCTTCCGGGCGGCACCCGGGCGACTTCGGGCCGCTCCCGGGGCGCTTCCGGGGCGCTCCAGGCGGTCTACGGGCTCCCGGGCGACTTCCGGCCGCCTGCAGGGCCCGCGCGGGCGGCATCCCGTCTGCCTGCGGGCTTCCCGGCGGCATCCGGCCGTCTGCGGGGCTCGCGCAGGCGGCATCCGGGCTGCCTGCGGGCTCCCGGGCGGCATCCGGCACCCGAGCGACTTCGGGCCGCTCCCGGGACGCTTCCGGGGTGCTTCCGGGGCGCTTCCGGGCGGTCTGCGGACTCCCGGGCGGCATCCGGTCGCCTGCAGGGCTCGCACAGACGGCATCCGGGCTTCCTGCTGGCATCCGGGCGGCATCCGGGCTCCTGGGCTACATCCGGGCGCTCCCGGGTGACTTCGGGCCGCTCCGGGGCGGCGTTTGGGCTCCCCGGGCTTATCCGGGCTTATCCGGGCTTATCCGGGTGCATCAGAGCGAATTAAGACCGCTCCCGGACCGCTTCGGACAACTTCGGGCCATTTCAGAGCTGATTCGGGTCAATTCGGCCGCTTCGAATGAGTTCGGGATGCTTCTGGGCGACTTCGGGCGTCGGACTGCGGTTTGCGGACGGTCATGGCGAGGCGGCTTCGGGCGGCATCCGTGGGGCGCGGCTCTGGGAGATCCGGCTCCGGGACGCGGCATTCAAGAGCCTGCACCTTGGGGTCGATGCCATCGACGTGAACGGGGGCACGGACAAGGCACTCCTCCATCGCGGGCAGGACCACATCCGGCGCCGCAGAGCGTTCCATGCCTTGCCGGCGGATCCACGTCGACACTCGGCTGCGCGACCACGAGCGCGATGCGCACCGACCGACGCCGACGCAGATCGAGTCGTTCCAAGGCCGTCCGGGCGACCAGCCCGCGACTTCGATCTGCGAGAGGTTGGTCAACGTGGCGATCGTCCTCCCCGAGGAGCCTGCGGCAGTGGCTTCCGCACGGCTGTCTCGCGGGCGCGCGAACGGGGCGGCCCCGTCCGCGGCGTCGTTGCGGTGCTGGTGCTCGACGTCCGCACTCGCATGATCCATCGATCTTGGGACTACCTGGTTCCTCATGATCCGGAAGGCTTCGCACACCCCTGGGTACCCAAGGTCTTCTGGATCATGGGTTAGGGGTGGCGTCACGCGGGGGAGGTCAACGACGGTTCGGGGGTGCAGAGCGGTGCGATCTCCGCTGCCGGTAGCGGCCGGGCGAAGTAGAAGCCCTGAGCCAGCCGGTACCCCAGCTCCAACAAACGCGACGCCTGCTCAGCTGTCTCGACGCCCTCCGCCACCGCCTCCAGCCGCAGTGCCTGGGCGATCTCGCTGATCGAGGTGGCGATCGCCTCCTGTTCGACCGTGCCCGTGACGCCGTCGACGAAGGACTTGTCGACCTTCAGGACGTCCACCGGGCAGGTGCGCAGCAGGCCGAGCGAGGAGTGCCCGGTGCCGAAGTCGTCGAGGGCGATCTTCACCCCGAGCGCGTGCAGGGCACGGACGGTGTCCAGGGCGCGGCCACCGCCGAAGACCGCGGTCTCGGTGATCTCGATGGTGAGGCGGGCGGGGTCGAGGCCGGTGTCGGCGAGGGTGTCGGCGACGACGCCGACGAAGGCCGGCTCGAGCAGCTGCCGGGCGGAGGCGTTGACGCTGATCTTCCATGGCGCGCGGTCGCCCAGCGATGACGCCCACTGGGCGCCCTGGGTGCACGCCTGGCGCAGGATCCAGGCGCCGATGGGCACGATGAGGCCGGTGCGTTCGGCGACGGGGATGAAGGTGACGGGTGAGACGAGGCCGCGGGTGGGGTGGCGCCAGCGGATGAGGGCCTCGACGCCGCGGACGTCGCCGTCGGGGAGGCCGACGATGGGCTGGTAGAGGACGAACAGCTCGTCGCGGTCGAGGGCCTGGCTGAGCTCGGCGGCGATCTGGGCGTGCTCGACCGCGTGGGCGTCGAGCTCCGGGCCGTACTCGACCCAGCGGCTCTTGCCGAGCTCCTTGGCCGCGTACATGGCCATGTCGGCGCGGCGCAGCAGGTCGCTGGCGTCGCAGTCGGCGGTGTGCCGGGCCACGCCGATGCTCGCCTGGATGAGCAGCTCGTAGCCGGCGGCGCGGACGGGGGCGGCGAGGGCGTCGATGAAGGCCTCGGCGATGCGGGCGCTCTCGGCGACGCTGCTGGAGGGCAGGAGGACCGCGAACTCGTCGCCGCCGAGGCGGGCGACCGTGTCGCCGGGGCGGACGCTGGCGCGGAGCCGCTCGCTGACCTCGATGAGGAGGGCGTCGCCGACGGCGTGGCCGAGGCGGTCGTTGATGGCCTTGAAGTCGTCGAGGTCGACGAGCGCGAGGGCCAGCCCGGCGGCGGAGCTTCGCCGACGATCCGGAGAGGTTCCGCTGGAGGACTGGGCGACCCGGACGGCCTGGGTGGTGGCCGTGTTGAACAGGGCCCGGTTGGCGAGGCCGGTGAGCGCGTCGTGGGACGCCTGGTAGCTGAGCTGGTCCTGGTAGCGGCGGGCCTCGGTGATGTCACGGGCGTTGCTGACGATGCCGCGGACGCTGGGGTCGTGCAGGAGGTTGCTGCTGACCACCTCGAACCAGCGCCAGTCGCCGTCGGCGTGGCGCACCCGCACCTGCTGGGTGACGGTGCCGGCGGGCGTGGGGGCCAGCCGGCGGGCCTCGACCAGGTCGTCGGGGTGGACGCGGTCGCTGAGGGTGGCGCCGAGGATCTCCTCGACCGAGAGGCCCAGGAAGCGCAGCAGGCTCGGGCTGGCGTACGTGACCCGCCCCGCGGCGTCGGTGATGGCGAAGATGTCCGCGGAGTTCTGCACGAGGGAGCGGAAGCGGCGTTCGTGCCGGCGCAGCTCCAGCATGCTGGCGTCGACGCGGGCGAGCAGGGTGCTGTTCTCGTAGAAGGAGATGAGCTGGCGGGCGACGACGAGCAGGGTGAGCAGGACGGAGCCGCCGACCAGGACGCGGGTGTGGCGCTGGTCGGGGCCGATGCCGGCCAGGACGAAGCCGTCGGCGACGATGACCGCCAGGTACGGCAGCAGGCTGAACGGCCGCGACGGTGCCCGTGGGGTCGCCACCCGCACCACGGCGAACCGCTGCACGAGGGCGGCGAGGGTGATGCCGGCGGCGCAGACCGGGATCGACAGGTGGCAGTCGTTGAGGTACGGCCGGGACTCCAGCAACGGCGCGATCGCGCCGAGGGCGGCGCCGGCGATGACGGTGCCGCCGAGGACCCACAGCGCGGTCCGGTCGAGCCCGCCGGTGCCCGCGAGGGCGACCTTGGCGACCGCGAGGAGGCCCGCGAACAGCAGCACCACCACGCCGAAGATGGCCCACGCGGTGCCGGTGACCCGGGCCAGCTCAACCGAGCCGCGGGCGGCGAAGAACCAGGTCATGAGGCTCACGGCGCAGACCACGACGGCGAGGTCGAGCCCGAACGTGATGAGCCGGCGGCGGACCGGCAGCCGCAGCAGGGCCCAGACGAGGACGAGGACGGCACCCAGGTACAGGGTCATGGTGAAGCTGCTGGAGCGCTGCGTCGGCGCGCCCGGGCCGACGAGGGAGTCCACGGCGCTGCTGAGGACGCCGCCGAGCAGGATGAGCATGATGATGCCCAGGTGCCGCCAGAAGCGGCCGGCGGGGCCGGCGAGGCGGGCGGTGCGGAAGCACACGGCGGCGGCGAGGCCCGCGCTGAGCGGCACGGGAATCCAGCCGATCGCGGGGTGGACGATCACGTGCGGCCACTGCGCGGCGAGCCAGGCGGTGCTCAGCACCGCGAGGATCACGGCGCCGCGCAGCGCAGGGTGCGACCGCACCGACCGCACATCGACCGACATTGACAGCGCCCTCCACCCGCTCGGACGTGCTGGACATTCGGCCACCCACCGCCAGATCTGAGAGATTCCAGAATAATGTCCAAATTGTCCGATCCTCAGATACCGCGAAGCGACTTGATCTATGGGTAGCCGGACGGTCACACATCGACGGTTCCCGGTGCTAGGTTGACCGCAGCGTGCTTCCTCATCCTTGCGCTGCGTAGCGGCCTCGCCGCCGAGAAGGGAACTCGATGACCGAGGGCCGGCACCACCGGCGTCGCGACGTCGAACACACGGAGGACGGGATCTACTTCCCGCCGCCGCGTGAGGTGCCACGCTCACGGACAGCGCCGCAGGTCCAAGCGGTCGCCCCCTCCCCCTGGGCACCGACCGCACCGGACCGGCCGGCGCCGCAGCTCCCACCGGCCCCTCCACCCGCGGCGTCACCGCCCGCACGTGAGCCGACTCCACGGCAGCCAGGCGGCGACACCCACCCCCCGGAGGCACCGGTCTACTACGCGCGCGCGTCCGACTGGACCGTCCGCCCCTCCCCCTGGGCGACGGTCAAGGACGACGAGTTCGCGGACGAGGACACGTACGCACCGGCGGAGGACCAGCCCCCACCTCCGCCGGTGCGAGCCCCACCGCAGAAGACCAGAACAACAAAGGCGGCCACGGTACCGGCAGCGCCCGCACAAAAGCCGAAACGGCGCCAACCGGTGCCCAGGGAAACAACCGCCCCGGCCCGGATGCCCGATCTCGCCGTCACGCCGGCCTCCCCGACCGTGCCAGCGCCCGCGGCAAAACAGGCCGCGCCGAGACAGGCCACGCCGCGACAGGCCACGCCAAAACAGGCCACGCCAAAACAGGGCGCGCCGACTTCCGCGTCCTCCCAGGTGAGCAGCGCGACGGCCTGGTGGATCGCGGCCGGCGTGATCATCGTCGCGCTCGCGGTCGCCGCCGGCATCCTCGTCGGCCTCAGCCTGGCCCAGCGCGATGGCCAAGAACCCCCTGGCGGCAACCAGCCCCGGTCGACGTCACCAGCAGGCTGAAATCACCAGGTGCATTTGCCGCAAAGAGGGTAGAGACGCCGCGTTGCCATCTGGACGCGATTTGGGGGAAGAGTCCATGAGTGGACCGATCGTGGGCAAGCGTCGCCTTCGAGCCGAGTTGCGACGGCTCCGGCGGGAGCGTGAGCTCACCCAGGACCTGGTGGCCGCCGAAATGGAGTGGTCACTGTCGAAACTGATCCGGATCGAGAACGGCACCGTCGCCATCTCGGTCAGCGACCTGCGCAGCCTCCTGGCCTACTACCGGCTGCACGACACCCAGCTGGTCGACGACCTGCTGGAGCTGGCCCGGGCGGCGAAGCGGCGGATGTGGTGGGACGAGTACCGTGCCGCCCTGCCCGGCTCGCTGCTCACCTACGTGGGCTTCGAGGCGGAGGCGGTCTTCGTCGGCGGCTTCGAGCCGATGCAGTTCCCCGAGCTGATGCAGACCCGGCGGTACGCGACCGCGACGACCGCCGAGCAGAAGGCCGGCGATCACGAGCAGCGCGTCGAGTTCCGGCTGCGGCGGCAGAGCGAGCTGTTCGAGCGGGAGACGCCATCACGGTTCCAGGCGCTGATCGACGAGTCGGTGCTGCGCCGGTTGCCGATGCACGACGACGACTCCGTCCTCGTCGACCAGATCGAGCACGCGATCGAGTTCGCCCAGCGGCCGTACACGGACGTGCGGATCGTGCCGTTCAACGCCGGTCACCACGTCGGGTGGGAGGGCGCGTTCACGGTCCTCGAGTTCGGCGCCGACGACGGGATCCTGCACAAGGGCGGGCAGCTGCTCGAGGAGCCGGAGCTGATCACCGCGTACACCGAGGGGCTGCGTGCGCTGGCCGGGATGGCCCTGCCGCATGAGGCCTCGATCGACCTCATGCGGCAGGTGGCCGCCGAACTGAAACGGGGATGATCAGGCGGGCGGGTGGAAGAGCACCCCGTTGCCGCTGACCAGCACCGGCTGGTTGTTCGCGTACTGGTAGGCGACGGTCCCGGCGGAGTTCTCGATCCCGACGGTGGCGTTGCTGCCCTGCTCGAACGCGTTGTCGAGGTCCTTGTACGCGAACGCGATGTCGCCGTTCTCGTAGAAGACCGCCTCGAACGTGAGGCGACGCGACAGGTTGCCGTAGAGGTACACGTTGCGCCACTCGATGACGTAGGCCCGGTTCGGCGCCGCACCGGTGGTCGCGGTGCGGACGCTGGACTGGCCGTCCACGACGAGGTCCGACCAGAACGGGTAGACCGTCGCGTTCGGCGCGGCCGTGGTCGGCAGCGTCGTGTGATCGGCGTTGGCCGCGCCGGGGTTGACGAAGCTCGCCTTGCCGTTGGTGTCGACCCAGACGGAGGTGTACGAGGTGCCGTACAACTTCACCGGGAACGGCGTGGTGAGCTGGACGATGTTGTCGTCCCCGGTGAGGGTCAACGGCGTGTCACCGTCGATGAACGCCCGGGTGCCGTCGGCGCAGGTGTAGCCGAACGCGTCGGCCCCCTGCGTCAGCGCCAGGTTGACGGTGGTGCTGCCGGCGGCGACGGTCACCGGGGCCGAGGCCCCACCGCCACCGCACTGCCCGCCCGAGCCGACCGAGGCGGTCACCGTGTAGGCGCCGGCGGCCACGTTGGTGAACGTGTACGTGCCGTTCGCGGCGGTCGTCTTCGACGCCCCGCCTGGGGTCAGCGTCACCGTCGCGCCGGCCACCGGCGCGCCGGTGCCCTGGTTGGTCACGGTGCCGGTGACGGTGCCGGTCACGGGCGGCGGTTCCTCCCCGCCACCGGGCGCCTTGAACAGCACACCCATGCCGTTCTGCAGCGCCGAGGTGTTGTTGGAGTACTGGATGCCGACGGTGCCGGCGGCGTTCTCGATGCCGACCGTCGAGGACGCGCCCGCCTCGGCGGTGTTGTCGATCCCCGAGTAGTTGGTGACGACGTCGCCGTTCTCGTACAGGATCGCCTCGGCGTTGATCCGCCGGGACGTGAACCCGTACTGGTAGGCGTTGCGCCACTCGACCACGAACTGCCGGTTGGGCGCGGAGCCGATCGTGGCGGTCCGCACGCTCGCGGAGCCGTCGACGACGAGGTCGGTCCAGTACGCGTACACCGACGAGTTCGGCGTGGCCGTCGACGGGATCGGGCCGTGCGCCGTGGTGGAGGCGCCCTGGTTGGCGAAGCTCAGCCGGCCGTTGGTGTCGACCCAGGCCGAGTTGTACGTCGTGCCGTAGAACTTGAAGCCGAACGGCAGCGAGATCTGGCCGAGGTTGTCGTCACCGGTGAGCGGCAGCACGGTGCCGTCGGCCGGCACGAACGCCCGCGGCGCCGCCGAGCAGACGTAGCCGAACGTGTCCACGCACGAGGACGTGTACGAGGCCGTGTAGGTGGTGTCGGTCGCCGGCGCGGTGATGACGTGCGTCTGCGCCCCGCTGTCGGACCAGGTGCTGAACGCGGCCGGCACGTTGTTGACCAGCTGCGGCGTCGGCGCGCTGACCGTGTTGGTCGAGCCCTGGATGACGGTGCGGGTGAACGGCGCGGTCTGGCTCGTCGCGCCGACCGTCAGGTTCAGCCCGGCCGGGTTGCTGACGAACGTCAGGTCGACCGTCTTCGGCTGCACGTTGACGCTGGTGGTGCTGGTCAGCCCGCCCGAGTCGGTCGCCGTCATCCGGAACTCCAGATACGACGGGTACTCGTGGTCGGGTGCGGTGAGCGTCCCGCCGGCGACGCCGTTGAACGTCTGCATCGGGTGCTCGTGGCACACGCCCGGCGAGGAGCAGTGGTGCAGGATGGTCGTCCAGCTCAGCGCGGACGCGGGCAGGGTGCCCTGCTGCGGGTCGGTGGCGTGGCCGGTGAAGCTGATCTGGTTGCCGACCGCCCAGGTGAACGAGGACGCCGGCGAGTCGATGATCGCGGTCGGCGCGTCGTTGCCGGCCGTGATCGTCACCGTCTTGTCGTTGGTGACGCCGAGCGTGTCGGTGACCCGCAGCCTGGCCGTGTACGTCCCGGGCGTGGTGTACGTGTAGCTCGCGACGGCAGTGGTCGCCTCGTAGGTGCCGTCGTTGGTGAAGTCCCACTGGTACTTGAGCAGGCCCTGGTCGGCCGGGTCGGCGTCGGAGGACGTCGAACCGTCGAAGGTCACCGCGAGCGGCGTGCCGCCGGAGGTGCGGTTGGTGGTGATCGCCGCGACGGGCGGCTGGTTGCCGGCGTAGTACCGGATCCGGCGCACGGTGCCGGTGTTGTTACCACCACTGCCGATGTCCACGTAGTACAGCTCGCTGCCGGGGCCGATGGCCAGGTCGACCGGGTTGGCGGCGCCCGCAGCGAACGTGATGATGTTCGACGTGGACGGCAGCCCGCCGGCGGTCGCCGGCATCATCGCCCAGATGCAGTCGCGGCTGAAGTCGGAGAAGAACATCGCGCCGCGGTAGGCGGCCGGGTAGGGGCCGCTGTCCGGGTAGAAGGCCACGCCGGAGGACGAGGAACTGCCGCTGGGGCAGCTCTCGCCGGCGACGACCTTCGAGCCGTGGTTCCAGGAGTAGTACGGCTGGACGTTCGGCACCGCCGGGGTCGCGCCGTACATCGGCTCGCACAGGTTCAGGTTGGCGCCGTCGTAGCCGCCCTGCGGGCTCGGGCCCTCGATGCACGGCCAGCCGTAGTTGCCGATGGTGCTGGCGACCGGGTTCTGCAGCCGGTTGATCTCCTCGTAGGTGTTCCAGCCGACCTCGCCGCTCCACACCTCACTGGTGCCGGGCTTGATGGTGAACCGGAACGGGTTGCGCATGCCGTAGGCCACGATCCGGCGGGCGTTGGCGTCCGCCGAGCCGAAGTTGGGGTTGGTCGGCAGCGCGGCGCCGGTCGCCGGGTCGATCCGGATGATGGTCCCGTTGAGCCCGGTCGGGTCGGCGGTGGTGCGGATGTCCTGCGCGCGCAGGGCGCCACCCTCGGCGGTGGGCGGGCTCAGCGAGGTGCCGGCGGCCGACGGCGGGTCGCCGCACGGGTTGGAGAACTGGCCGTAGTCGGTGGCGTTGAAGCTGGCGCCGTCACCGGAGGAGGCGTAGAGCGCGCCGTCGGCACCGAAGTGCAGGTCGCCGATCGAGTGGCTGGGGTACTGCTGGCACCAGTCGGTGATCAGCACCTGCTCGGCGCCGGTCATCTGGTTGCCGTTGGCCTGCAGCCGCGAGAGCCGGCCGGTGACGATGCAGGTGCCGTTGTTCGCGTCGGCACAGACGTCGTTCCACTTCGGCGCGGTGCCGCCGGGCAGCGCGTCGTAGGAGTACAGGACGTAGACCCACGGGTTGGTCGGGAAGCCCGGCGCCAGGGCCATGCCGAGCAGACCCCGGTCCCACTGGTCGTGGACGTTGGTGCGCAGGTCGGCGAAGACGTCCGGGGTGGGGTCCGCGAGGCTGTCGAAGACCTTGATGAGCCCGCTCTTCTCGGCGACGAAGACGCGGCCGTCAGGCGAGAACTCGATGTTGGTCGGGTTGGTCAGCCCGCTGTACACGACCTGCTCCTGGAAGCCGGTCGGCAGCGTCGCCGCGGCGGCCTCGGGCGCGCTGGTCAACGGGACGAACACGCTCGCCGTGAGCACGGCGGCGAGGAAGGCGCGCACGGTACGTCGACGTATCGACATGAACCGTCCTCTCCTGATGGGGTGGGCAGAGAGGCGGGCGGGGATCCCGCTGAAATTGCGCCAGCCTACCGAGCGGTAGGGCGTGAAGAAGTGTCGCGTTACCGACCACGCACACCCCGACCCGCCGCGAATCGGGCCAGTTCCGGACAAAGATCGACAGAAAACGACCCGTTCGGCCAATCAGCCGAACGGGTCGTCCCCAGGTCCCTACGCGTCCTGCGGCAGGGTCTACAGCTTCTCGTAGCAGGGCTTGTCGAGCTTGTAGTCCTTCGCGACCGAGCCGGTGAAGTAGTCCTTCTCCAGCTTGATGTCGTTGGGGCCACCGGCCCCGACGGTCGGGTTGTAGATGAGCGACTGGCGGAAGATGCCGTCCGCGCCACCGGCGTAGTTGCCGGCGCCGTCGGGCAGCATGCCCTCGTAGTCGACCTTGGTGAGCGACTTGGCGGCCTTGAGCAGGCCGGCCCGCGTCAGGTCACCGTCGGCCTGGGCCTTCTTCAGGGCGGCGAGCAGCGGATACGACCAGACCCAGCCGGACGTGTAGCCGTCGTTCGGCGTGACGGACGAGCCGAGCGCCTCCCGCATGGCCTTGTGCCCGGGGGTGTCGGACGCCCACGACTTCCACGGCGAGGACTGCAGGTAGAGCGCCTTCAACGCGGGTGCCGCGGCGGTGGCCAGGAGGCCCTGGTTCCACGACGGGCTGGTGCCGATGAACTTGCCGGTGAAGCCGCGCTGGGCGGCGCCACCGACGATCGCGGCCGCGTCCGCCGGTCCGGTGGTCAGGATGACCAGGTCCGGCTTCTGCTGCACGATCGCGCCGACCGCGCCGGCCTGCTTGTCGGTGCCGGAGTCGGTCTTCACGTTGATGAACGTCATGCCCAGCTTCTCCGCGGCGATCTTCGCCCCGGCCGCGGCGTCGTCGCCGTAGTCGCCGGCGAGGTGCACCGCCATGACGGTCTTGGGCTTGAAGGTCTCGTTGGCGTAGTCGACGGCGTTCATCGACTCGATGCAGTAGTTGGCGCCGGACTCGAGGATGTTGTCCTCGAACGCGTACGCCGAGGTCCAGGCGGCCGGGGCGGCGATGATGTTGTTGGTCTTCATGTCGGGCAGGATCGCCGCCGTGGTCGGCGAGCCGAGGCTCTGGGCGAGGGCGAGGACCTTGCCCTTCATCTCCTGGTAGGCCTCGTTGTGCGTCTGCGGGTTGTACTTGTTGTCGCGGACGTAGGTCTCCGCGTCGATGTCATAGCCGCCGATGCCGCCCTGGGCGTTGACCCGCTTCCAGAACGCCTTCTGCGCGTCGGTGATCGGCACGGCGAGGACGTGGAAGGGGCCGACCGTCAGGTCGGAGATGATGCCGAGGTAGATGCAGCCCCGGTCCTTGTGCTCGGACTTGGGACACGGCTCCTTGGTGATACCGACGTCGGACTTGGCGCCCGATGCCCCCTTGTCCGTGCTGTCCGCGCCGCGGCATCCGGCGAGTGCGCCGGCAGTGAGCACCGCGGCGAGGGCAAACATGCCCAACCTCTTCATTGAGGGGCTCCTTTACGGGGTCAGTACGAGAACGGCCAGGCTTTCCAGTAGTTGCGGAGCCGGATCCAGATGCCGAACAGCCCGCGTGGCTCGAAGATCAGGAACACGATGATCAACACGCCGTAGAGGACGGTCTCGAGCTGGTAGGCGTTCGGGGACTCCGCGGGTGAGTTGCTGATGAACGGCAGGAACGACGGGACCTCCCGGATCAGCCGCGGCAGGAGCGTGATCAGGAAGGCGCCCAGGACGGCGCCGCTGACCGTGCCCGCACCGCCGATGAGGATCATCGCGATGTACTGCACCGACAGCAGCAGGTTGAAGGTCGTCGGGTCGAAGTAGCCGATCCCGACGTAGAGCAGCGCACCGGCGCAGCCGGCGTAGAACGACGACACCCCGAAGGCGATCGTCTTGTACCTGGCCAGGTTCACGCCCATCACGCCGGCCGCGATGTCGCGGTCCCGGATGGCGGTGAAGGCCCGGCCCACTCGCGAGCGCGCCAGGTTGCGCGCCGCGAGAGCCGCGATGACGAGCAGCACGAGCATCAGCAGGTACAGCTTCTGATCTCTCGTGAGGAAGGCGTCGCCCGTGTTGAGGTCGTAGCCCAGCAGGGTCGGCGCCGGGGGCTGCCGGCCGATGCCGGGCCCACCGGTCAGCGACGACCACTCGTTGATCACGTGGCCGCCGATGAAGACCAGGCCGAGCGTGACGATCGCCAGGTACAGACCGCGCAACCTGGTCGCGAGCGGCGCCACCAGGACACCGGCGAGCGCGGCGACGACTCCGGCGGCGGGCAGCCAGATCAGGATCTCCCTGACCCCGAACCCGATGGTCCGCGCGTCGGGGTCACCGGCGATGGCCGCCGCCGTGTAGGCGCCGATGGCGAGGAAGAACGCGTGCCCGAGCGACACCTGCCCGGCGTAGCCGGTGACGATGTTGAGCCCGATCGCGCCGATGGCGGTGACGCAGGCCAGCCCGATGAGCTGCAGCAGCTGGTCCTCGACCAGCCACGGCAGCGCGACGCCGACCGCGAGCAGGATGCCGACCGCCACCTTCTTCGAGGTGGTGTCGAGCAGCGCCAGCTCCTGGTTGTAGGAGGTGCGCAGCAGTGGACGGTTTCTCATACCCTTTCGACCTCCCGGGTGCCGAACAGGCCGTAGGGGCGCACGAGCAGGACCAGGAACATCACCACGTAGGGCGTGACGACCGAGATGTTGCCGCCGAGCCACGGCAGCGAGCCCTGATACGTGGCGGTGAGCTCCTGCACGGTGCCGACGGCCAGGCCGCCGATGACGGCGCCGGGCAGGGAGTCGAGACCGCCGAGGATGATCACCGGCAGCGCCGTCAGCGCGATCAGCCACAGCGACTCGCTGACGCTGCCGCCGACCGCGGCGAACGTGCCGGCGACCGCGGCGAGCGCGCCGGCCAGGGCCCACGACAGCGCGAACACCGCGCCGACGCTGACGCCCTGGGCGAGTGCCGCCTCCTGGTCGTAGGACGCCGCCCGCATCGCCAGGCCGGTCCTGGTGTAGCGGAAGAACACGAACAGCAGGGCGATGAGCACTGCGGTGGTGAGGACCATCGCCACGTGCCGCTGCTCGACCTGGACCCCGCCGGGCAGCTTCCACACCTTCAGGCCCCACGGGTCGCCGACCTGCCGCACGTCCAGGCCGATGGCGGCGTTGACGACGACCCGGACCGCGATGTCGATGCCGAGCGTGATGATCGCGACGGTGAAGACCGGCCGGCCGATCATCGGCCGGACCGCGAGCCGCTCGACGCCCAGCGCCAGGCCGCCGGTGAGCACCGCGGCCGCGGCCAGCCCGAGGAAGAAGCCGAGCGGACCGACCAGGTAGGTCACCAGGACCGCGCCGGCCAGCATGAACGCCGGCTGGGCGAAGGAGATGACCCGGGTGGCCTTGTAGATGATCACGAACCCGAGGCCCAGCAGCGCGTAGACGCTGCCCGTGCCGATGCCGCGCAGGACGCTCTCGACGAAGTCCTTCACACTTTGCTCCCGTACATGTCGTCGACGAGCGCCTCGAAGGTGGTCGCGACGGCGCTGCGCCGCACCTTCTGCGTCGCGGTGAGCTCACCGTCTTCGTGGTCGAGCTCCTTGGGCAGCATCCGGAAGGTCTTGACCTGCTCGACCGGGTTGTGGCCGGCGTTGACCGCGTCGACGACCCCTTGGACCAGGGCCACGACCTCGGGCTTGCCGGACAGGTCGCGATACGTGGTGTAGCCGATGCCGCGCCGCTGCGCCCACTCCCCGACGGTGTCGAGCTCGATGCCGATGAGCGCGGTCAGGAACGCGCGCCGGTCGCCGATGACGATCGCCTCCTTGACGAACGGCGAGGCCTTCAACGCGTTCTCGATCTCGCTCGGGGCGACGTTCTTGCCACCGGCCGTGATGATGATGTCCTTCGAGCGATCGGTGATCTTCAGGTGCGTGCCGTCCAGCAGCACCCCGACGTCGCCGGTGCGCAGCCAGCCGTCCGGCGTCATCGCCTCCGCGGTCGCCGCCTGGTTGCGGAAGTAGCCGGCGAACGTGCCCGGGTGTCGGGTCTGGATCTCCCCGTCGTCGGCGATGCGGATCTCGACCCCGCTGTGCGCCTCGCCGACGGTGCCGAGCCGCACCCGGCCGGGACGGTTGGCGGTGCTGATCGCGGTGTTCTCGGTCATGCCGTAGACCTCGTACATCGGCACCCCGATGCCCATGAAGAACCGCAGCACGTCCGGGGCGATCGGGGCGGCGCCGCTGGCCGCGTACCGGACCCGGCGCACCCCGATGCGCTCCTTCAGCGCCCGGTAGCACAGCAGCCAGCCGATCGCGTAGCGCAGGCGGCTGCCGGTGGTGTGCCGGCCGCCGTTGGCCTCCAGGGTGGCGCCGATCCGGTCCGCGACGCGCAGCCACAGCCGCGCGTTGGAGCGTTTGATCAGCGACGCCCCGGCCAGCCGGATCGTGACGCCGGCCATCATCTTCTCCCAGATGCGGGGCACCCCGAACAGGATCGTCGGCTGCACCTCGCGCAGGTCGGCCTGCACCGTCGCGATCGACTCCCCGAAGTGGACGGTGACGCCGGCGGCCGCGTTGAACCAGACGGTGAAGACCCGCTCCGCGACGTGGCACAGCGGCAGGTACGACAGGGTCAGGTCGCGCGGTCCCGGCGGCGGGTCGGAGAAGCCGCCGCCCTCGATCAGGACCCGGATCGCGAAGTCCACGTTGTCGACGGTGAGCATCGCGCCCTTGGGCCGTCCCGTGGTGCCGGACGTGTAGATGAGCGTCGCGACGTCGTCGCCGCTCGACCGCAGTTCGATCGCTTCCGCGTCCTCGTGGGACGCGAGCAGGTCGCTCCACGAGATCAGCTTCGGGTGCTGGTACCGGCCGCGGATGCCCCTGGGCTCCAGGTAGACGATCCACTCCAGGTCCGGGCAGTCGTCCAGGACGGCCAGGGCCTTGTCGACCTGTTCCTGATCCTCGGCGAAGAGGATCCGCGCGCCGGAGTCGGCGAGCATGTGACGCACTTCATCGGGTGGGTTGGTCGGGTACAGCCCGACGGTCGCCGCCCGCACCGCGACGGTCGCCACGTCGACGAAGAGCCACTCGGAGCGGTTCTCCGACTGGATCGCGACGCGGTCGCCGGGCTGGACACCGAGCGACCGCAGCGCCCGGGCGACCGTCTCCGCGGTGCGCCAGTAGTCCCGCCAGGTGATCTCGCGCCAGATGCCGCGGTGCTTCTCCCGCATCGCGACCGCGTCCGGTGTCCGCTCGGCGTGTTGTCTGACCAGGTCGGCGATCGTCATGCCGCCTCCACCTCCCCCAGGTAGGCGCGCAGGACGTCCGGGTTGTGCTGCACCTCGGCCGGGGTGCCGGTGGCGACCGGCACCCCGAAGTCAACGACCATGACCCGGTCGGCGAGGTCCATCACGAGGCCCATGTCGTGTTCGACGAGGATCATCGGGATGCCGAGCTCCTCGCGGACGTCGAGGATGAAGCGGGCCATGTCCTCGGTCTCCTCCAGGTTCATCCCGGCGACCGGCTCGTCCAGCAGCAGCAGCTTCGGCTCCATGGCGAGGGCGCGGCCGAGCTCGACGCGCTTCTGCACGCCGTAGGGCAGCAGCCCCACCGGGAGCCGGCGCCACTGCGCGAGCTCCAGGAAGTCGACGATGTCCTCGACCACGGCCCGGTTGGCGATCTCCTCGCGCCGGGCGCGGCCGAGCCACGCGATGGCCGCCAGGGTGCCGTAGCGGATGTGGTGGTGCCGGCCGAGCATGAGGTTCTCCAGCACGGTCAGGTGCTGGAACAGCTCGACGTTCTGGAAGGTGCGGGCCACGCCCAGCTTGGCGACCTTGTCCGGGCGCAGGCCGGTGAGGTCGGTGCCGTCGAGGGTCACCCTGCCGTGCTGTGGCCGGTACACACCGGAGATCACATTGAAGATCGACGTCTTCCCGGCCCCGTTCGGGCCGATGACGGCGAACAACTCGTCCTTGGCGACGGTGAACGAAACACCGTCGATGGCTTTGACGCCGGCGAAGCTGAGCCGGACGTCTTCGAAACGCAGCACGGCGACTCCCTCTGTGTTTCCGACAGCGCTACGACGTTCTGGCGGCGCTACGACGTTGCTCGTAGCGCTACGACGTTGCTCGCAGCGCTACGACAGCCAGCGCTTGCGGCGCTTGTAGTGCTTGACGTCGCGGAAGGACCGCTCGGCCCGCCCGAGGTAGAACTCGCGGATGTCGTCGTCGGCGAGCAGTTCGGCGGCGGGTTTGTCGAGCACGACCTTGCCCGTCTCCAGCACGTATCCGTGCTCGGCGATGGACAGCGCCATGGTCGCGTTCTGCTCGACCAGCAGCACGCCGGTGCCGGCCCGGTTGATCTGCACGATCAGGTCGCGGACCTGCTCGACCAGGCGCGGCGCGAGGCCGAGGCTGGGCTCGTCGAGCAGCAGGTACGCCGGGTCGGACATGAGCGCCCGCCCCATCGCCAACATCTGCTGCTCGCCGCCGGAGAGGTAACCGGCCACGCTGCCGCGCCGCTGGGCGAGGACGGGGAAGAGCCCGTACATGCGCTCGAGCGCCTCCGCCCGCCCCTTCGGGCGGGTGTGGGCGCCGAGCCGCAGGTTCTCCTCGACGGTCAGCTCGGCGAACGTCCTGCGCCCCTCCATCACCTGCGTCACGCCGCGGCGGACCACCGCGGCCGGGCGCAGCCGGTGGATCGGCTTCTCGTCGAGCGTGACGGCGCCCTTGGTGATGGCCCCGTCGTGGACGCCGAGTAGGCCCGACAGGGCTCGCAGCAGCGTGGTCTTGCCCGCACCGTTCGCGCCGAGCAGCGCGACGATCCGTCCTGGTGGCACCTGCAGGCTGACGCCGCGAAGCACCAGCATCACGTCGTCGTAGACGACCTCGAGGTTCTGGACACGCAACATCGGTGACGCTCCTCCGGGGGTGTTCGGAGTGGGCGAACTATGTGCATCGACGGTGAATAAAGTTACGTGTATTTAACCGGGTATCAGAGCAGAATCAAGCCCCAATTGTGTGTCCGTCAACACCATCTTCCGTGTTGCATCACCGTCCGATGTGGACCGACAACTCGCCGTGATACGGACTTATGGGGTAATAGATATAGAACAACGCGCGTGGGTTTCGCTTCTTTGTTGATCACGTTAAGTTAGGTCCTGGCCTGCTCGGCAGTCCGTCGCCCAGCCCGGGTGGCGCCGGGCAAGCGCCGCCGAATCGAGCGCCGTCCGGCGCTGTGCGAGCCGGGGACCCAGGTCCCTCGGGGTGAATCCGCGAAGCAGCGGTAGGGCGCACTCTTCCCGCCCGAACCCGTCAGCTAACCCGGTAGGCGGTCGGTGAAGAAGGGTCATCCCTTGTCCGCTGGACACCGCGCCAGACGATCCCTGCTGCGCACCCTGATCATCGGGGCCGTGTCGCTGGCCGTCGTGGCACCCACCAGTGTCGCCAAGGCCGAACCCACCCTCGCCGAGATCGAAGCCCAGCTCGAGAAGGCGGGCAACGATCTCGAAGACCTGGTCGAGGCCTTCAACAAGATCAATGAGGAGCTGGCCGCCACCCAGGCGTCCGCCGCGACCCTCCAGACCAAGCTCCAGCCCCTCGCGGACAGCATGGCCGCGGCCAACGCCAACGTCGACGTCATCGCCATCGCCGCCTTCAAGGGCTCCGGTCCGCTGCAGAGCCTCAACGTCGTGCTCAACGCACAGTCGTCGGACACGCTGATCGACCAGCTCACCACGCTGCAGCAGATCGGCAAGCACCAGCAGCACGAGATCGCCGACTACACGGCGGCCAAGACCAAGCTGGACGACGAGAAGAAGAAGATCGACGAGACGCTCGCCGCGGAGAACGCGCAGAAGGCGGAGCTCGAGACCAAGAAGAAGAAGATCGAGGGCGACGTCAAGAAGCTCGAAACCCTCCGCCGCCAGGCCACCGCGGCCGGCAGCACCGGTTCCACCGGCGTCAAGGTCACGCTCGGCGCCGAGTGCACCAGCCCGGCCAACGCGGCCGTCGCGTTCGCCTGTGCCCAGCTCGGCGAGCCCTACAAGTGGGGCGCCGCCGGACCGAACAGCTGGGACTGCTCGGGCCTGACCATGGGCGCGTGGAAGGCGGCCGGCATCACGCTGCCGCACAACGCCGCCCAGCAGTGGAGCAAGACCACGCACGTCTCACGGTCCGCGCTCTCCCCCGGCGACCTGGCCTTCTTCCGCGGCCTGGGGCACGTCGGCATCTACATCGGCAACGGCAAGATGATCCATGCCCCGACCACGGGGCGGAACGTCGAGGTCCAGTCGGTGGACGGCCGCAGCGACACGTACGGATACGGCCGACCACACAAGTAACCCCTGGTGAACCACGCAGAGAGGCCATGCCCGCAAGATGGGGCATGGCCTCTTGGGATCCCGGGCAGTACGCCCGCTTCGCCGACGAACGCGCCCGCCCCTTCCACGAGCTGGTGGGGCGCATCCCGACCACGGCCCCGGTCGCGGTCGTCGACCTCGGCTGCGGCCCCGGCACCCTGACCGCGACCCTCGCCACCCGCTACCCGGACGCGGCGGTGCTCGGCATCGACTCGTCCCCGCAGATGCTCGCCGCGGCGGCGCCCCTGGCCACGCCGCAGCTGTCCTTCCAGCTCGGCGACATCGCCGGGTGGCGCCCGCAGCGCGGCTCGGTGGACGTCATCGTCGCCAACGCCTCCCTGCAGTGGGTCCCCGACCACGCGGCGCTGCTGCCGGTCCTCGCCGCGGGCCTCGACGACGGCGGCACCCTCGCGTTCCAGGTCCCGACCGGCGGCCCGATCCTCGACGCCGACATCCTGGACCCCGGCGTCCCCGGCCCGCGCGGCGCGACGCCGGTGCGGGAACCCGCCTGGTATGTCCGGACCCTCGCGGCGCTCGGCCTGACCGTGGACGCGTGGGAGACGACCTACTTCCACGTCCTGCCGGGCGATGACCCGGTCCTGGAGTGGTTCAGCGGCACCGGGCTGCGCCCGTACCTCGACGCGCTGTCCGGCGCCGAGCTCGACGACTTCCGCGCCCGCGTCGCCGCGCGGCTGCGGGACCGGTACCCCCGGGAGCCGTTCGGCACGATCCTGCCGTTTCCGCGGCTGTTCGTGGTGGCGCACCGGCCCTGAGGCCGCACCGCCCGGTTGACGGTCTGACACGGGGCAGCCCCCGACCGGGAACGGTCAGGGGCTGCGGTTGTCGGTTGCGGTCGGCTAGGCGGCCTGGAGCCCCTCGGCGCGGGCCAGCTCGCGGAGCCGGCCGAGGGCCTGGATCTCCAGCTGGCGGATGCGCTCGCGGGACAGGGAGAACCGGCTCGCGACCTCGGTCAGCGAGTGCTCACGACCGTCCTCGAGACCGTAGCGGGCGCGCATGATGCCCGCGGACCGGTCGTCCAGGTGGTTGAGCAGGCCCTCGATGCGCTGGCGCTCCAGGGCGGCGAGGACCACGTCCTCCGGCGACGGTGCGTCGGAGTCGGAGACCAGGTCGCCCAGGCTGGTGTCGCCGTCGTCGCCGACTGGGGTGTCGAGCGAGACGGTGTCCTGGGACCAGCGCTTGAGCTCGTGGACGCGCTCGACGGGGACGCCGAGTGCGGTGGCGAGCTGCTCTGGCTCGGGGTCGTTGCCGAGCTCACGGGTGAGCTGACGCGCGACGTTGCGCATCCGGTTGACGTCTTCGACGAGGTGGACGGGCAGCCGGACGGTGCGCTCCTGCTGCGCGATCGCCCGGCTGATCGCCTGACGGATCCACCATGTCGCATATGTCGAGAACTTGTAGCCGCGCACGTAGTCGAACTTCTCGACGGCGCGGACCAGGCCGGTGTTGCCCTCCTGGATGAGGTCGAGCATCGGCATGCCGGACCGCACGTAACGCCGCGCGATCGAGACCACCAGGCGCAGGTTGGCCCGGATGAACCGGTCCTTGGCGCGCTCGCCCTCGTCGACCAGACGCTGCAGCTCGGCGGCGCTCACGCCGTCGGGCAGCTCGTCCACGTCCAGCAGGTGCTCCGCATAGAGACCAGCCTCGACCGCCTTGGAAAGCTCGACCTCAGAAGCGGCGTCGAGCAGCGGCGTGCGGGAGATCTCATGCAGGTAGACACCAACCAGGTCACGCTCTTCGGCACCTGTATCGGGTCGCATCTCCACTTTCACGTTCTCCACCTTCGGGCCCCTCCCCGTCCATCCTTCGCCTTCCCCGTTTCACCCTGCTAAAACGGGTGCCCCCCGGGTATGCCCCCTACACAACAGTCACCTGGCCTGCCGAATTCCACCCTCGCGGGCGATTCCGGTGACGACCCGTGAGAGTTGCACCACTTACCTAGACGACTCGGGAGCTTCTCCGGTTCGCTTCGGTTCCAACAAGTGATACGTGGTATTCCTGCCCGTCAGACGCCTAAACTCGCTGTGAGTTCCCTGGGAACGGCACTGAGTGGGACCGGGGTCACCGCAGTTCATCGGCAAGAGTCGCCCGCATGACAGGCAAATGCGCATGTATCCGCAGGAATCGACGCGTGCTGCCGTCTGTCGAAATGCTGACGGGCTCGTCACACCCCCACCTACCGAGCGTGCCATTCCCGCAACAGCGCGACTTCTTCATCTTCTGTGAGACCAGTGGTGTGGCGTACATCACCGAATGCGGCGAGTGTGTCCGCCGCGGTTTCGGCAAGCGGGCGGGGGCGAAGCCCGGCGGCAAGGGCCGGGGTGGTGTCATGGGTGAGAAACCCGGCGAATTCGGGCACCAGCAGCCAGAAGGGCAGCGACCGCGGACCGAACCAGGGCTCGACGTCGTGCGCGGTGAGGAAGTCCTGTGACACCCAGGTGAGCGTGCCGTCGCCGCCGGTTCCCGCTTGCAGGCCGGCGTGGAAGTCCCGGCGGGTCATCGGCGCACCGATGCCGTCGAACGTCCCCGTCAGGCCCTCCTCCGCGGCCCGCAGCGTCCAGTCGGCCAGGTCGCGGGCATCCACGAGCTGGACCCGGTCGTCCGGGTCACCCGGGGTCAGGATCTCGCCGCCACGGGCGTGCCGGGCCACCCAGTAGTCGAACCTGCCGGTCTGGTCCTCCGGCCCGACGATCAGTCCGGCCCGGTTGATGAAGGCATCGGCGAAGCCTTCCCGGACGAGCTCCTCACAGGTGACCTTGCAGCGGCCGTACGCCTCGGGACTGGCGGCCGGGTCGTCGAAGTCCGGTTCGGCGGCCGGGAGCAACGGCGCCGTCGCCACGGTCTGGTCCGGGGTCGCGGTGTCGGCATAGACGGAGCAGGTGGAGACGAAGGTGTAATGCCCCACCCGGCCGGCGAGCCCCGCGACGGCGTGCCGGACGTGGCTGGGTTTGCGGGCGACGTCGACGACCGCGTCGAAGGTGCCCTCGACGGCGCGCAGCCCGTCGGGGTCGGCCCGGTCGACGGTCACGAACCGGGCACCGTCGACGGGGTCGCCGGACGTGCCGCGGGCCGCGCAGGTGACGTCGTGACCGGCGGCGAGGGCCTGCCGGGCGATCGCCCGGCCGAAGAACACGGTGCCGCCGAGTACAAGAATTCTCATCCGGCGATCCTTCGCCGTCCGCCCCGAGCCGGGCAGCCCTGTTCGCTCTGGGCGGCTACGCGGCAAGCGGAATCTACGCCCGGTGGGAGGGCGGCGGGCGGTGCGGGCGGGTCTTGTGCACGACCAGGACGAACAGGGCGACGGCGGCCATCACCGTCGCCGCCACCGCGAGCCACAGCGACCACCGGTGCCCGCGTGGCGTGCCCGGCACCGCGTTGGTCACAGTGGACGGTTGCGCGGCGACCGCCGGCAGCGACGAACCGGGCGCGAGCGCATAGACGCGCAGGAAATCGATCTGGAACTCCGCCGGCAGCGCCGTCGACGTGCCGGGGGTGGCGGACCCGCTGGTGGTCACGGCGAAGCCGAACCAGCGCTGCGCCGTGGAGACGGCCGGGTCGGCGACGCGTTCCTTGCCGTCGACGAACACCTTGAAGCCCGCCGGCGACCACTCGATCGCATAGGAGTGCCAGTCGCTGAACGGGCCGGGCAGCGTCCGCACGGAGGTGCCGGCACCGGAACCGTTGCGCACCAGGGCCTTCTCCTCGCCGGGCTGGGCGGTGATCTCCAGCTGCGACGTGTGCTGGGCGACCTGCTGGTCGACCGGGCGCAGCATGGCGATCGACGAGATCCCCGCGCCCAGCGGCACTCTGGCCAGGAACTCATACCGCCCGAACTGCTGGGCCGCGCCGAGGCAGCGCAGCTCGCCGGTCACGAACGCCTTGCCGCCATAGGCCCGCCGGTGCAGGGCGAGGTGCAGCTTCCCGCCGGAGACGGTCACCGCCTCGGGCCGGAAGTAGCTCGCCGAGGCGCCGCCGGCGCCCCCCTCGGCGACCCCGTCGGACGTGCCGTCCGAGACGCCGTCGTAGGCGGCGCAGCCCGGCGGCAGCGCACCGGAGTCGTCGAAGGACTCGGAGAAGACCGGCTGCCAGTCACTCGGCTCCACGGCGAGGACCGGCGCGGGGGCCACCCACATCGCGGACGCGACGACGACCAACATGGTCGCGGCCCGCCTCAGCATGGTGTCAGCCCCCTCACTGGCAGAACCTACCGGATACCTTGCGTCCGCACAGCATCGCGGAGCGTCGACGATCGTGCGTACTTGGCGGCCCGATCGGATACGGACCCTCGCATTCACCCGCATGCAACCCATCCGACTCCGACAGACGCTCGTGCGGGATAGACGGCTACGGAAGGATGGCCGGCGACGCATGTCTTCCGAAGGAGAGATCATGGCCCAGCCCCGCGCCCGCGGGTGGCGGATCGCTCAGCACCTCACGGTGCCGACGCTCGCCATCGCGGTTGTCGCCCTCCTGCCCTTAGCCAAGTCCGGCGCGCCGGAACAGACCGACCGCTGGACTCCGCTCACGCCGGCCAACGTGTCGTTCTCCCAGAAGACCGGGCCGACGACCTCCGCTCAGCTGCTCGGGTTCAACGACTTCCACGGCAACATCGACGCGCCGCTCGGCAGCGGCGGCCTCATCAACGGCACCCCGGCAGGCGGCGCCGAATACCTCAGCACCTGGCTGACCAAGCTGCGCGACGCGGCGAAGGCCGACGGCGTCCGCAACAGCGACACGGTCGTGGCCGGCGACAGCATCGGGGCCACCCCGCTGGTCAGCGCCGCGTTCCACGACGAGCCGGCGATCGAGGTCCTCAACGCGATGGGCGTCGACATCTCCTCCGTCGGCAACCACGAGTTCGACGAGGGTGTCGACGAGCTCAAGCGCATCCAGTTCGGCGGTTGCCACCCCGTCGACGGCTGCCAGGACGGCGACGGCTTCGCCGGCGCGAAGTTCCCCTACCTCGCGGCCAACGTCACCAACAAGTCCAACAAGCTGCCGATCCTGCTGCCCTTCACGATCAAGTTCTACGACGGCGTCCCGGTCGCGTACGTCGGCATGACCCTCGAGGGCACGCCCGGCATCGTCAACCCGGCCGGCATCAAGAACGTCGACTTCCGCGACGAGGTGCAGACGGCCAACCAGTACGCGACCGTCCTGAGCTGGCTCGGCATCAAGTCGATGGTGCTGCTGATCCACGAGGGTGGCCTGCAGAGCAGCCCGCCCGCGCCGCTGGACCCGTCCGGCTGCGCCAACTTCGCCGGCCCGATCACCGACATCGTCAAGGGCCTCAACCCGGCCTACGGCGTCGTCGTGTCCGGTCACACGCACCGCTTCTACACCTGCGAGCTGCCGAACTCCTCCGGCGCCAACTCGCTGGTGACGAGCGCCGGCACCGCCGGCACCCTGGTCACCGACATCCGCGTGTCGCTGGACAAGAAGTCGCGCAAGTTCGTCGACGCGTCGGCGACCAACGTCATCGTCGAGAACGGCGTCAAGCTCGCCGACGGCACGTGGCAGAAGGACGCGGCGGGCAACTTCGTCCGCAACGCCGCGCTGGTCGACCCGAAGATCAAGGCCATCGCCGACAAGTACCGCACGGCCGTCGCGCCGCTGGCCAACAAGGTCGTCGGCAGCATCACCGCCGACATCACCAACATCGCGCTGGCCAGCGGCGAGTCGACGCTCGGTGACGTGATCGCCGACGCCCAGCTCAAGTACACCGCCTCGGCGGGCGCGCAGGTCGCGCTCATGAACCCGGGCGGCATCCGCCAGTCGCTGATCTACGCCAACTCCCCCGGCGGCGAGGCGCCCGGCCAGGTCACCTACGGCGAGGCCTTCACGGTCCAGCCGTTCAACAACCTGGTCGTGACCCAGCCGATCAGCGGCGCCCAGCTCAAGAAGGTCCTCGAGCAGCAGTTCACCGGCTTCGAGGGGCAGACCACGCAGAAGATCCTGCAGGTGTCGGCCGGCTTCACCTACACCTACAGCGCGTCGGCCCCGCTCGGCTCGAAGATCAGCAACATCACGCTGAACGGCACGCCGATCGACCCGGCCGCGACGTACCAGCTGACCACGAACGACTTCCTGGCCAACGGCGGCGACGGGTTCAGCAACCTGAACCAGCCGTCCGCCACGCGGGTGTACGCGCCGGGCTTCGATGTCGACGCCCTCACCGCGTATCTCGCGCCGGGTGCGATCGCACCGGGCCCGGGTGACCGGATCACGAAGATCGCCTGATAGATGACCGTGTGGGCGGGCTGCGGGTGTTGCTCGTGCCCGCCCACACGTATGCTCGCAGGCGCCTCTGAACTGAAGGACCGACGTCGAAAGGTGTTGATCGGTGGAGCGACCGAGCTGGGCACCCGCGGATGTGGATCTCGACCAGCCGAGCGTGGCCCGCGTCTATGACTATTACCTCGGCGGGTCCCACAACTTCGCCGCCGACCGGGCGTTCGCCGAGCAGATCCTCAAGGTCATGCCCGCCGTGGCACCGCTGACCCGCAGCAACCGCGCGTTCCTGCGCCGCGCCGTCACCATGCTCGCCGGTCAGGGCATCCAGCAGTTCATCGACCTCGGCTCCGGCATCCCGACGGTGGGCAACGTGCACGAGCTCGTGCCCGGCGGCAAGGTCGTCTACGTCGACCACGACCCGGTGGCGGTGGCGCACAGCCGCGCAATCCTCGCCGACGTGCCGGGCACCGCCGTGGTCGCCGCCGACCTGCGCGCCCCGGCCGACGTGCTCGCCACGCCGCAGGTGCAGGGCCTGCTCGACTTCACCCAGCCGATCGCGTTCCTCCTCGCCGCGGTGCTGCACTTCGTCCCCGACGAGGAGCGCCCGGCCGACATCGTCGCCGGCTACGCGGCCGCCGGCGTGCCGGGCAGCCACATCGTGCTGTCCCACGCGGGCCTCGACCGGCCGCTCACCCCCGCCGAGGAGGCGGCCAAGGAGATGTACCGCAAGTCCCCCACGCCGCTGATCCTGCGCAGCAGCCAGGAGGTCGCGACGCTGCTGGGCGACCTGACGATCCTGGAGCCGGGGGTGGTCGCGACCTACGACTGGCGCCCGGACCCCGGCACCGAGACCGCACCCGACGGCGACGCGATCGGCTGCGCCGCCGTCGCCCGCAAGGACTAGCACCCACTGATCATGACCGCCCTCAGCCCCACGCCGACGTCGTGGGACCGCCCGCGTGACCGAGCCGCCGAGCGGCTGGCCCGCAGCTGGTCGCTGGCCATCGCCGGCACCAGCTACGTGTCGATGAACGGGCTCGAGGTGCAGGACTTCCTGACCGCCCTGTCATCGCGGCTGATCCACGCCCTGACCGCCGAGACGTTCGACCCCGACGACGTGCGCGAGGTCGGCTCCACCCTCGTCGCCACGCACTTCACCGAGCCGACCACGCTCGAGCGGACCGTCGCGGTGATCGCCGAGCAGTTCGCGAAGGCACCCACCCGCCGGGTCGCGGAGATCCAGGGCGCGCTCGCCGCCGGCTACGCCCAGGCGCTGCGCGACCGGGTCCTCGACGAGCAGGAGGAGATCCGCACCGCGGCGCTGTGGGCCCGGGCCCGCGCCGAGGAGAGCCGCCGCGTCAGCGAGGCCCGGTTCCGGGCGATCTTCGCCGGCGCCGCCATCGGGATGAGCGTCAGCACCGTCGACGGGCAGGTCATCGAGGTCAACCAGGCGCTGTGCGACATGCTCGGCTACAGCTCCGACGAGCTGCGGCTGATGACGTTCGAGGACTTCGTGCACCCGCAGGACCCGCCGGTCGCCGCCGGCATGTTCGAGGAGCTGCTCTCCGGCGGGCGGGACCAGTTCCGCATCGAGAAGCCGTACCTGCACAAGGACGGCCACCAGGTCTGGACCGACCTCGTCGCCTCGATCATCCGCGACGAGGACGGCGAGCCGAAGTGGCTGGTCGCGATGTTCGAGGACATCACCGAGCGGTACCTGCTCCAGCTGCGCCTGCGCCACCAGGCCCTGCACGACCCGCTGACCCAGCTGCCGAACCGGACGATGTTCTTCGACCGCCTCGCGGAGCTGCTCGCCGGCGCCGAGGAGGAGGCCGGCTCCCGCGTCGGCGTCTGCTACCTCGACGTCGACGGGTTCAAGGTCATCAACGACACCCTCGGCCACGACGTCGGCGACCAGCTGCTGCAGACCGTTGCCCGGCGGCTCGCCCGCTCCATCTCCGGCGACGGCCAGCTGGTCGCCCGGATGGGCGGCGACGAGTTCGTGGTGCTCATCGAGCGCTCCGAAGGCACCGACGACGTGGTCGCGGTCGCCGAGCGGGCCCTGGACACCGTCCGGGCGCCGGTCCACGTCGGCGGGCACGAGATCAGCATCTCGGCCAGCATCGGCGTGGTCGAGCAGCCACTGCGCGGCACCAGCACCGGCGAGCTGATGAAGGCCGCCGACACGACCCTCTACTGGGCGAAGGCCGACGGGCGCAACCGGCTCGCGCTCTTCGACGCCGAGCGCCACGCCCGCGAGGTGACCCGCTACGAGCTGTCGGCCAGCATGCCGGCCGCGCTCGAACGGCGCGAGTTCTTCGTGGAGTACCAGCCGCTGGTCCGCCTCGGCGACGCGGTCACCATCGGCGTCGAGGCCCTGGTCAGGTGGCGCCACCCGCGCTTCGGGGTGCTCGGCCCGGACGCGTTCATCGGCATGGCCGAGGAGACGGGACTGATCGTGCCGCTCGGCCGGTGGGTGCTGCACGAGGCGTGCAAGCAGGCCGCGCGGTGGCAGGCGGAGCACGGCGCGAAGGCGCCGCTGATGAGCGTCAACCTGGCGGTCCGCCAGATGCGCGACCGCACCATCGTGCGGGACGTGAAGGCGATCCTGGAGCAGACCGGGCTGGCCCCGGACCGGCTGCAGCTGGAGCTGACCGAGAGCGCCGTCATGGGCAGCGGCGGCGAGCCGACGGAGGCGCTCAACGCCCTCGCCGCGCTCGGGCCGCGGATCGCGATCGACGACTTCGGCACCGGCTACAGCAACTTCGCCTACCTGCGGCACCTGCCCGTGCACAGCCTGAAGCTGGCCGGTTCGTTCGTCGCCGGGCTGCGCCCGCCGGAGGGCGCCGACCCGGTCGACCAGAAGATCATCGCCGCGGTGATCGGGCTCGCGCACGCGCTGAACCTGAGCGTCACAGCCGAGGGCGTCGAGACGGCCGAACAGGCCGACCGGCTGCTGGCCCTCGGTTGTGACACCGCTCAGGGTTGGTACTACGCGAGCTCCGGCCCCGCGTCAGCGATCAAGCTCTAGTTCGCCGCGTACGGGTTGACGTCCTCGTTCATGTCGACCATCAGCTGCGACCACAGGTCCGCCTCGTGCCGGTCGGCGCCGATCAGGTCGTAGGACCCGTCGCTGAAGCCCGGGTCGAACTGGAACTCCGGTAGGTCGGTCTCGTCGATGTACTGCGACTCGTCGCTCACGTCGCCGAAGCTCGGCTGCTCGTCCTGATAGTCGCCCAGAACGTCGCCGTCCAGGGTGGCGTGCTCGCCCTCCTGGCCGCCGGCGTCGAACGCGTCGTGGTGCTCTGCGAACTGCTGGTCGGAGGAGAGCAGGTCAGCGCCACCGTCATGGTCGACGTGGAGGCCGTCCTCCATCTCCCAGTCGATGTCAAAGTCGCTCATGGCCCGCTCCCGGTTGGTTGGTTACCTGGGCAACGGTAGGCCGATCGGCCGATCGGCTGATCCCCGAAACGTGCCACGACCGGTTTCAGGCGCCTTGGCAAGGCCTTTTCAGGGCTGGAGCCACCAGGGGCTGGAGTATGCGAGGCCGAAGTCGTTGCAGGGGTGACCGTTGGGGCCGGGGCTCGGGTTGGGCTGGGTGGGGTCGGAGACGCGCAGCACCACCCAGTTGCCCATCGCCGCGTCCAGCGGCACCGTGAACCGCACGACCTGGTTGGCGACCGTGTCGATGACGTCGGCCACCGTGGGGGCCGTGACCCCGGGGCGCAGCACCTGCACGCGGATCGGCTTGCCGTCCCAGTCCGGGCCCCGGTTGAGGTCCAGGGCGAAGCGCACGTCACCCCTGGCGAGGGGCAGCACGCCGCCCATCCGCACGTCGTTGGCGGTGGCGTCGACCCGCAGGCCGGAGACCCGGGTGGCGAAGAACCGCCGGGCCCGCATCGCCTCCAGGACGCCGGCGCGGGTGTTCTGCGTCACCCACAGCCCGGTGCGGCCCTTGCCCTCGGGGAAGCCCCAGTCGGTGCCGTGCTCGTCGGAGACGCCGCTGATGCCGGTCCGCCAGCCGGCGTTCAGGCACGCGTTGAGCGCCGACGTGCGTCCCTCCGACCACCCGTCGAAGAGGTAGTCGTCGCCGCGGTTGAACATCTCCAGGCTGACCATCGCGTCCCGGGCGGCGGCGGAGTAGGAGAAGTTGCCGAAGCGGGCGATCTCGCGGCCCGGATGGTTGAAGCTGGCCACCCCGCCGTTGCCGACGATCCAGTTGTACAGGCCGCCCATGTTGCTCGAGCCGCCGAGATCGGTGAAGCCGTTGGTGAACCAGACGTTGACGTGGCCGAGCAGCGGGTGCGACCACTCGAAGCCGCGGATCGCGGTGTAGTTGCCGGGGTCGTCGGCGGCGTTGGCGAGGGCGCCGGTGCGGTCCCACTCCGACTTCGACAGGCCGCTGATGGAGAACAGCGTGGCGTGGTCGGTGAGCGCCGCGACGTCCAGCCCGGCCGAGCGCATCGAGGCGAAGGCCAGGTTGGGGTCGCCGTCGCCGTCGGACATGACGGTGTGGTTGTGCAGGTCGGCGTGGACCAGCGCGGTGCCGGCGGTGATCGCCGAGGCGCGGGCGGCACCGGTCAGCGCGGCCGGGCCGGCACCGACGGTGGCGGCGGTGCCGGTCTCCGCGCGTGCGGTCCGGCTCTCCGCGGCGTATGCGGAGCCGGGCGCGGCGAGCAGCAGCAGGCCGCCGGCGCCCGCCGCGAGCAGGCCCCGGCGGTCGACACCGTGGGAGTGGTCATCACCGTGGGAGTGGTCATGTGTCATGCCTCACAGCCAACGCCACCCGGCGCAACGCGTCGATACACGTTGATGTCCGCCAGCTGAAATCCGTTCACATTTCAGCGGGTGCGGCGGTCCAGCCAGCCGTCGCCGTTGAGGTCCTCGTACCGCTGGTCCATCACGCCGTCGTCGTTGGTGTCGAGCTCGGAGGAGTTGATGAGGCCGTCCCGGTCCGTGTCGTGCCCGACGAAGTCGGCCCGGCCGTCACCGTCGGCGTCCACCACGATGTCGACGCCGCCGTCGGCCCGGTTCACGTACGTGTGCTGGTCCCACTTCCCGTCGCCGTCCCAGTCGACCCTGGTGTGGTAGCCGTCGGTGGGCGCCTGCCCGACACCGCCGCCGACGCCGTGCTGCAGCGCGCCGGCCAGGCCACCGGTGACGCCGTGGCCACCCTCGGCGCCGGGCGGCGGCGCGACCGGGGAGCCCCCGCGGGCGGCCTCGAGCCCGTCCAGGGCACCACCGATGCCGTGCCGGCCACTGCCCGCCCCGCCGTCGGCCGACCCGAGCCCGGCGGAGCCCTCGCCCTGGCCGAGGCCGGCGGAGCCGTCGCCCTGGCCGAGGCCGGCGGTGCTGGAGCGGTACACGGTGCCCTGGCTGCTGGAGTGGACCTCCGTGACGTGGCCCGTGACGCCGTGTCCCTGGGCGGTGTACGGGTCCGCCTCGGCCAGCCCCGCGCCCCCGGACGCCTGCGGGTCGGGTGCCTCGGCGATGCCCGCGCTGCCCTCGCCGCCGTACCCCGCGGACGCGTAAACGCGCGGCCCGCCCTCCGGCGCCTCGGCCAGACCGGCGCTGCCCGCGCCGCCCTGCGCCTCGTCGAGCCCCTCGCTGCCGTAGCCGCCGCTGCGGGCGTCCGCGATCCCCGCGGACGCGGACGCCCCGCCGGGACCGGCGTGCGCCTCGACCCCGCCGGCGGAGGCGTGCGCACCAACCCCTTGCGCACCATGCTCGACGGCGCCGTGGATGTGCCCGGCGAGGCCGCCCTGATGGGAGGGCTCGACGGCGGCGTGCCGCCCGCCGGACTGCTCCAGCGCGCCCAGCCCCCGGGCCGCGCTCTGCCCGGGGCCCGCACCGTGCCCGGCGGTGTCGCCCAGGCCCTGGCCGTGGCCGTGGACGACGTCGCCGATGCCCGAACCGATCGAGGAGAACAGGCCGAACATGCTGGCCTTGCTCGTGCGCTGCTCGACCCGGGACTGCCCGCCATCGCCGCCGCCGACCTGTGCCTGGAGCAGCTCCAGCTCATCGGCGCTCAGCTGGTACCCGGCGAGCGCGCCCGCCGGGTCGGCGGCCAGGCGGGCCTGGAAGCCGGGGTCGGTCAGCAGTCGCTCGAGTACGTCGTCGAAGTCGCTCATCGGAACAGTCCCCCAGGTTGGCGTCGGTCAGTCGAGCTCGGGCATCGGCACGGGCTGCGGACGCGGACGGCAGGTGCCGCATTGCACGGCGTCCTCCACGACCAGGCCCTCGGCCCGGCCGCGACTCTGCGAACGGTGCACCTCCAGCAGGTACGGGCCGAACTTCGCGTGGTCCTCACACAACCCACGCGCGCAGAACCGGCACGACCCCCGCGCCGCCTTGGCGCAGAACCAACAAAGCACGTTCGAGCTCCCTTAACCGACGATGCATTGCGAGTAGTAGGTGACAGTGATCGATGCGGAGCCGGCGTTGCCCGCGGGGTCCGTCGCCGTCGCCGTGACGACGATGGTCGTGTCGGCCCGGAGGTTCACCCCACCGTAACTGGCGGAGAACGTCTTGCCGTCGCCGTTGTACTTCGCCGAACCGCTGCCCACCCTGGCGCTGATCGAGACCTTCAGCGTCGAGGTGGGGTCGACGGAGTCCACCGCGTACACCGTCAGCGGCACGGTGCTCGGGCCGCCGTACTTGCATCCGGGCGGATAGATGTAGTTCTGCTTCGGGTCCGTGAAGGTCAGCCGGACCGTCGGCTTGGTGGTGTCCCGCGGCGGCGGCGCTGTGGTGGTGGTCGGTGGCGGAGGGCCGGCGGTCGTCCGGGTCGGACCGGGCGTCTTCGTCTTCGTCGGGGTGGTGCCCGGCGTGGCGGACGCGGACGGCGACGCGCTGTCCGAGACCGACGGCGACGCGGACGGCGACTCCGACGGCGTGTCCGACGGTGTCGGCTGCACGGTCGGCGTGCCACCGGGCTTCGGCAGCGCGACCCCGTCGCCGCAGGTAAGGTCCGCCGACGGGTCCACCGTGACGGCCGAGCCGCCCTGGGTGACCACGCCGGAGGCGACCTCCGGCGACCCGTTGCCCGCGGCCAGCGCGAACCTGGCCCGCCCGTCGTTGACGATCTGATCGCCGGCGCCGGTGACCGTGAGCTTGAGCGGGTCGAAGGCGGTCGTGGTGCTGGTGGTGTCGACCAGGGTCCGGCCGGAGCGCAGCAGCAACGCGCCGGTGGGCTGGATCGGGCGGCGGTCGACCGAGCTGACCAGTTCGCCGACGTCGAGGCGGGAGCCCGCGCACAGGACCGTGACGCTGCCGCCGCGGAAGGTCATCGTGGCCGTCGAGCGGTCCGCGACGGTGACGGTGTCGCCCTGCTCGACGTACATCTTGCCGTCGCGGCGCAGCGTGCGGTCCTCGCCGTTGATCCGGACCGTGGCCTGTCCCCGGGTGACGGTGATGAGGGCCCGGTCGGTCGGCATCTCCGCCCACACGGGCGCGGAGAAGAGGTTGCTGCCGGTCAGGAAGATCGCGAACAGCAGCAGCAGCACCAGCAGCCACCACAGTTTGCGTTCGAAGCGCTTGTCGATGGACTCGTCGGTCTTGCCGTAGACGCCGGGCGGCGCCGCGAGGGGCGGGTACACCGCCGGCGGGTGGGCGCCCGAGGACGGCGCGCGCCCCCCGGCGACCGGGCCGTGCGGCGCGGGACCGCCGATGAGCAGCGGCAGCCCGGCGACGGCGGGCAGCACCCAGACCCGGGCGGCGGAACGGGCGGTGGCGACCTGGCCGGGCGGGTCGTCGCCGTACGGTCCGATCATCGCGCCGCGGCCGAGCTGGACGCCCTCGGGCAGCAGCAGCGAGCCGGAGGCGACGACGATCGCGTCGGCGCCGCTGCGCAGGTGCACCGGCTGGCCCGGCACCAGCTGCGCGGGCTGGGCGCGGGTCATGAGCCCGAGGCGGTCCTCCGGGCCGAGGCCGGACAGCGCCGGCGCCTCCGCGAGCAGGGCCTCCAGCTCGGCCCACTCCACCGGCGGCGGGCCGGACAGCGGGCCGACGGCGGCGGCGACCGTCGACGGCGGGATGGCCAGGAGGGTCGTGCCGGCGGTCAGCCAGCCGAGCGCGGCCGGCGCGCCGGTGAGCGCGTTGGCGAGGCCGACGACGCCGCCCTTGCCGACGCGTTCCCGCACGGTGCCGGTCGGGTCGCCGGGACGGCGCGCTTCCAGGGCGCCGTTGACGACGACGTACACCGACTGCTGCGCGGCACCGGCGAAGACCAGCTGCTCACCGGTGCGCGGGTGCACCCACCGGGCCTGTTCGGCGAGCTTGGCGAGCGCGGCCGGCGGCAGGTCGGCGAGGCCCGAGCCGCGCAGGGCGGCGAGCCGGCGCGGCTCGTCCCGGGACAGCTTGCGCTCCCCGAGCCGGTCCCGGACCCGCCGGCCACGCCGGCGCAGCCAGGAGAACAGCAGGTACACCAGTGGGGCGAGCAGCCCGGCGACGATGACGGCGAGCAGCGCCCGGGCCAGCCAGCCGGCGTTCCACAGGCCGGTGACGACGCCCGCGACCCGGTCGGTGTAGATCCGGTAGATCAGGTTCACCGCGATGGCGAGCCAGACGACGGCGAGCATGCCGTACAGGGCGACGAGGCGGCCCTCCCGGTCGAGCTCGCCGAAGCGGGGCGGGCGCCGGCGCAGGCGGGCGAGGACCCAGGCCAGGCCGCGGGCCCGCAGGTTGGGCACCTCGAGCCAGTCCATGAGCAGGTAGTAGCCGTCGAGGGCCATGAACGGGTTCAGGTTGAACAGCGCGTTGAGGTACCACGCGAACGCCAGCTTGAACGTCCACGGCTGCAGCTCGGGGTAGAACAGCCCGACCAGCTGGCAGGCACCGGCGAGGACCAGGCCGGTGGCCGGTCCGGCGACGGTGGTCACGATCCGGGCCCGCCGGCCGGCCATCCACACGTCGGTGGTGTCGACGAACACGGACGGGATCCCGAAGTACACCAGGAAACCGGCGACCGGAACCTTGCGGCCGGCGTGTTTGGCCCCCAGCGCGTGCCCGAGCTCATGGCAGGCCAGCGCGACCACATTGAGGCCGAGCAGCACCAGGGCACCGGTGAAGTACGAGTCCTGGGTCAGGAACACCGACTGGTCGGCGCGGAACCAGTTGAAGACGAACACGCCGAGCCCGGCGAGGGCGACCAGGCCCGCGAGCACGGCGACGATCCGGGTGAAGAACAGCCGGCCGCCGGCCTTGTAGAGGAACGTGACGACCGGGTCGACGCGGGCGATGACGACCCGGCGGCCCTGCGCGGTCGCGAGGAGCGCCTTGCCGAGCCGGATCGGCCACGGCCGCCGGTGCACCCGCTGCAGCCGGTGGAACGCGTCGACGGGCAGCTCGTGGAGCATGCGGTTGCCGGCGAGGTCGGCGACGACCCGGGTGACCTGGTCGGGCGCGAGCCGCCCGGAGATGCGGGCGAAGTCGGCGACGAGCCGCGCGACGGTGCGGCTGCCGTCCATCAGCTGCGCCAGGCTCCACTCGTCGGGCGTGAGCCGCAGGTAGCAGGCCTCGCCGCGGTCGGGCGAGCGCACCATCACGTAGTCGACGCCGCGGGCCGACGTCAGGGTGACCGCCTCGACCTCCGCGCGGAGGACCGGACGGGCACGAGCAGGGTTGAGCCGGTCCGTGACGGCCTGCCACAGACCTGAGTCGGCTGGGGCAACGGGGACCCCAGGGGCGCGCCCGGCGAGGGCCTCCCAGACACTGATGCGCGTCTCGATGACGGCCACGATCGCTCCTGATAGGGCCACTGTTCCGGCAGGCAGCGTAAGCCGCATCCGCCACCTCGGGAAGGTTCCGTCCCGAACGTGACAACTCTTCGGCGAAGATGGCACCGTGTACATCCTCGCCATCGACCAGGGCACGACCTCCTCCCGTGCGATCGTGTTCGACGCCGACGGCGCCATCGTGGCGCTTGACCAGCGCGAACACCACCAGAGCTTCCCCCGCCCCGGCTGGGTCGAGCACGACCCCGTCGAGATCTGGCACCAGGTCCAGGCCGTGTCGACCCGCGCGCTGGACCAGGCGGGCCTCTCCCGCGCCGATGTCGCCGCCATCGGCATCACCAACCAGCGCGAGACCACGATCCTGTGGGACGCCGAGACAGGCGAGCCGGTGCACCCGGCGATCGTCTGGCAGGACACCCGCACCGACGCCCTGATCCGCTCCCTCGCCGGCGACGCAGGTCCGGACCGGTTCCGCGAACGGTGCGGGCTGCCCCTGGCCACGTACTTCGCCGCGCCGAAGGTCGTCTGGCTGCTGGACAACGTGCCTGGTCTGCGGGCCCGCGCCGAGGCCGGCGAGATCCACTTCGGCACCGTCGACACGTGGCTCATCGAGAAGCTCACCGGCCGGCACGTCACGGACGTCACCAACGCCAGCCGCACGATGCTGATGAACCTCGCGACCCTCGACTGGGACGAGGAGCTGCTGTCCGCGTTCGGCATCCCCCGTGCGATGCTGCCGCAGATCGGCCCCTCGTCACACGTCTACGGCGAGGCGACGACGCTGTTGCACGGTGTGCCGGTGGCGAGCGCGCTCGGCGACCAGCAGGCGGCCCTGTTCGGCCAGGCGTGCTTCGCCCCGGGCGAGGCGAAGTGCACCTACGGCACCGGCTCCTTCCTGCTCCTCAACACCGGGCACCAGCCGGTCCCGAGCACGCGCGGCCTGCTGACCACCGTCGGTTACCGCATCGGCGACGCTCCGCCGGTGTACGCCCTCGAAGGCTCCATCGCGATCACCGGCTCCCTCATCCAGTGGCTGCGCGACAACCTGGGCCTCATCCACTCGGCGCCGGAGATCAACGAGCTGGCCGCCACCGTCACCGACAACGGCGGCTGCTACATCGTGCCGGCGTTCTCGGGCCTGTTCGCCCCGCACTGGCGCCCGGACGCGCGGGGTGTCATCACCGGCCTCACCGGCTACGTCACCAAGGGTCACATCGCCCGGGCCGCCCTGGAGGCCACCGCCTGGCAGGTCAAGGACGTCGTCGACGCGATGATGGCCGAGTCCGCCGTCCCCCTGGAGACCCTCAAGGTCGACGGCGGGATGACGGCGAGTGACCTGCTCATGGGGTTTCAGGCCGATGTGCTGGACGTGCCGGTGGTCCGCCCGACGGTGTCGGAGACGACGGCGCTGGGTGCGGCGTACGCGGCCGGGCTCGCCGTCGGCTTCTGGCCCGACACCGAGACCCTGCGCGAGAAGTGGCGCGCCGACCAGCAGTGGTCGCCGGCCATGACCGCCGAGGCCCGCGACCGCGGCCACGCCTCCTGGTTGAAGGCGGTCGAGCGGTCGTTCGGCTGGGCCTGACCCGCCGTTTTGTGGCCGAAGCAGAGATCCGGTGGGCGCCCCGCCAGGCGCACCACCGGATCTCTTTTTCTGGAGGGGAAACCAGTCTGCGGGTCAGCTCAGCAGGCGCTGGGCGACGGTCTTCGCGGTGTTGCTGCTGATGGCGAACCCGACGCCGATGTTGCCGGCGGTGTTGCCCGAGGTCGCGATGGCGGTGTTGATGCCGACCAGCTGACCCGCGGTGTTGACCAGGGCGCCGCCGGAGTTGCCGGGGTTGATGGCGGCGTCGGTCTGGATCGCGCCGGTGATGTTCGCGGCGGCGGACTGGCCGTCCTCACCCTCGTCGATCGTGCGGTTGACGGCGCTGACGATGCCGGCGGTGACCGACCCGTCGAGCCCGAGCGGGCTGCCGACGGCGAGCACCGTGTCGCCGACCTTCACGGTGGAGCTGTCACCGAACGCGAGCGGCGTGTACGTCCCGCCGCCCACGATCTTGATCACGGCGAGATCGCTGGTGGGCTCGGTGCCGACGATCTTCGCCTGGACGCTCTGCCCGTTGGAGAACGTGACCTGCACCGTCGTCCCCCGGGCCGTCGCGACCACGTGGTTGTTGGTGAGGATCGCCCCGTCGTCGGTGATGACGACCCCGGACCCGACGGCGTTGCCGGTGCTGATCGACACCACGCTGGGCAGCACCCGCGCCGCCACGTCGGACAGGGTCGTCGTCGCACCCGCGGCGGAGCCGGACGAGTTCGTCGCGCTCACCACCGTGTTGGACTTGTCGGGCCGCAGCTCCAGGGCCGCCAGCCCGCCGCCGAACGCCGACACCGCCGACAACCCGACCGCCGCGACGATCGCGGCCACGGCGAGCCCGACCCGGCTGCGCCTGCGCACCGCCGGCGTCACGAACACCGAACCCGGCTGTGGCTGCGGCGCCCACTGCGGCGGCCGTTGCATGTGCGGCACGTGCGGCGGCAGTTGCGCCGTCGGCAGGTGCGGCTGGTCCTGCCCGGCACCGGCCGCGGCGGCCCAGGCCCGAGGGTCGTGCCCACCCGTCCCGGCGGCGTGCATCCCACTCGGCCCGGCGGCATGAAGGTTCCCGGGCTGCCCGGCGGGGTGAAGAGGTCCGGCCTGCCCGGCCGGGTGCAGGGGTCCGGGCTGTCCGGCCGCGGCGTGCGTTCCTGGCTGCCCGGCGGCGTGGAGGTTCCCGGGCTGTCCGGCCGGGTGCAGAGGTCCGGGCTGTCCGGTCGCGGCGTGCGTCCCGGGCTGCCCGGCGGCGTGGAGGGGGCCGGGCTGCGGAGCGGTGTGCTGCGACGCGGGCCAGGTCTGGCCGGAGCCCTCGGCGGCGCCCCGGAAGTCTTGAGTCGCGGCCATGCCGTGCCGCGCGGCGGGCCCGGCGTCGCCCGCGGCGGGGGTGGCGTGCTGCGCGGTGGGCCAGGTGGCGGAGGGCTCGGCACGCTGGTCGGCGGTGCGGGCACCGGCGGCGGAGGCGGAGGGGTTCGTCGGCCAGGCGTGCGGCGCCTCGTGCCACGCCGGCTCGGCCGGCGTCGTGGCGGGCGGCATCGCGACGGCTGGCACTGCGGTGGTCGGCGTCACGAACTGCGGGGTGGCCGGCTGCATGGCCGGCAGGGCGGCCAGCGGTGTGGCCGGCGCCGCGGTGCCGGCGGCCTGCATGTCCGACGTGGTGTCCAGGTGCGCGGCCGGGTCCACGGACGCGGCGGCGGACTGCGCGGCCGGCGTCGTTTCCGACGTGGTGACCGGCTGCGCGGCCGGGTCAACGGACGCAGCGGCGGGCTGCGTCGTTTCCGACGTGGTGACCAGCTCGGCGGCCGGGTCCACGGACGCGGCGGCCGGTGCGGTGCCCGGCGGGGTCACCGGCGCGGTGGCCGGCTGTTCGGCGGGCGTGCTGTCGGCCGGCGTGGTGGTCGGCTGTGCGGCCGGGCTCGACGCCCGACCCTGCTGGTCGGCTGGGTCCGGCGCCCATCCCTGCTGTTCGCTCATGACTTGAGCTTGGCGACGGCACCTTGCAAACCACTGGCCGTGCCCTGGGAACCGGCTGTGAGAGGAAGGCGCACCTGGAAGGTGGCGCCGCCGCCGGGTGTGACGAAGACGGAGACGGTGCCACTGTGCACGGCGACGAGCGCGGCGACGATCGCCAGGCCGAGGCCGCTACCGCTGTGCGAGCCGCCCGCCTGGCGGCGGGTGCGGGCCTTGTCGACGCGGTAGAAGCGCTCGAAGACGCGGGCGGCCTGCTCGTCGGTGAGGCCGGGGCCGTGGTCGGCGACCTCGATGAGGGCGTCGGTGCCGTCCCGGCGCAGGCGCACCGCGACCGGGGTCCCGGCGGGCGTGTGGGTCAGCGCGTTGGTCACGAGGTTGCCGACGACCTGGCGCAGGCGGGACTCGTCGCCGTTGACCTCGATCGGCTCGTCGCGCTCGATCTCGAGCTCCACCGGGCGGTCGGGTGCGACGGCGCGGGCGGCGGCCACGGCGTCGCTGGCGATGACGCGCAGGTCCATGTCCGCGAGGGCCAGGGGGCGTTCCTGGTCGAGGCGGGCCAGCATGAGGAGGTCCTCGACGAGCAGGCCCATGCGCGCGGCCTCGTCCTCGATGCGCCGCAGCAGCGCCTCGGTCTCGCCGGGTTGGCGGGCGGCGCCCTGGCGGTACAGCTCGGCGAAGCCCCGGATCGTGGTCAGCGGGGTGCGCAGCTCGTGGGAGGCGTCGGCGATGAACTGCCGCATGCGGTCCTCGGACGCCTCGCGCAGCCTGAAGGAGCCCTCGATCTGGGCGAGCATGGCGTTCAACGCGGCGGCGAGGTGGCCCATCTCCGTCTCGGGTGGGCTCTCCGGGACACGTCTGGTGAGGTCGCCGGCGGCGATCGCGGCGGCGGTGCGCTCGATCTCGCGCAGCGGTTGCAGGCTGGCCCGGACGATGGCGACACCGACGGCGGCGAGGACGACGAGGACGCCGGCGCCGACGAACAGCTCCGCGGCGACGAGCTCGTCGACGGCGCTGTCGACCATCGAGAGGCTCTCCGCGACGAGCAGGAGCGTCGCCTGGCGCTCGATGATCAGGATCCGCCAGCGCTCATGGGTCTTCGCGGTCGTCGCCGTGTACGGCGTGCCCAGGCGAGACGAGAGCACCTCGACGGAGTCCGGGATGGGCGGCGCGTCGTTCTCGGCCCGGGTGCCGACGACGCCCGACACGTACTTGCCGGCGCGCACCTGCGTGACCCAGGCGATGTAGTAGTTGCTCGGCAGGATCGAGTCGTTGCTGGTGGCGGTGGCCAGCCGGGTGAGGTCGACGGTTTCGGCCATGGCCCGCAGCTGCTGGTCGACCTTGTCGAACATGCTGCTCTTCATGACCAGCGCGCTGGCGATGCCGATCACCAGCAGCGCCATGGTGACGAGCGTGAGGACCGCTGCGATGAGTTTGACCCGCAGCGGGACGTCCGCGATGAACCGCACCATCGACGGCCTCAGACTGGCAGGCGCAGGACGTAACCAACGCCGCGCAGGGTGTGGATCAGGCGCGGTTCGGCGATGTCGACCTTGCGCCGCAGGTAGGAGATGTAGGACTCGACGATGCTGTCGTCGCCCCGGAAGTCGTAGTTCCACACGAAGTCGAGGATCTGCGCCTTGGACAGCACGCGGCCGGCGTTGAGCATCAGATACCGCAGCAGCTTGAACTCGGTGGGCGACAGGGCGATCGTCTGCCCGGCGCGGGACACCTCGTGGGTCTCCTCGTCGAGCTCCAGGTCCTGGAAGACCAGCCGGTTGGGGCCCGGGTCGCCGGCGGTGCGGCGCAGCACGGCGCGGATCCGCGCGGTGAGCTCCTCCAGGCTGAACGGCTTGGTCACGTAGTCGTCGCCGCCGAGGGTGAGGCCGCGGACCTTGTCCTCGGTGCCGTCCCGGGCCGTGAGGAACACGACAGGCAGCCGGACGCCACCCTCGCGGAGCCGCCGGATCACCTCGAAACCGTCGAGGTCGGGCAGCATCACGTCGAGGACGACCAGGTCGGGCTTGCTGTCGCGGGCCGCGGTGACCGCCTCGGCACCGGTGGTCACCGCGTCAACCGCAAAACCGGCGAAACGCAGGCTGGCCGAGAGGAGCTCGCGAATGTTCGGATCGTCCTCGACCACGAGCAGTCTCGCCTCAGCCTGCGCAACGCCTGGCGACGGAGCACCCCCGGATTGTGCGACGCCGCCTCGTACCCCCATGCGCATATCTTTCCGCCTCCTGCTGGAGCGGGGCTGATGGTTGTCTGGGAAGTTCCTGAAACCATGGCCCCGACCCTCCAAAGCTAGCGCAGGAGGCGCCGCACCTGGTCGATCGCGCCGTCAAGAACCACGAGGGTGGCACGCATCGTCTCCTGGCTGGCGCGGCCGGCCCGGGCCAGCCGGCGCACCTCGGCGAGCAGCTGCGCGGCCTTCTCCTCGAGCTCGGCGACGACGTCCCCGGGCGGCGGCGCGGGCCGGGTCGTGCCCGCCGCCCCCGGGCGCGGCGGGTAGCCCCAGCCCCAGGTGGGTGCGCTGCGGGCCTGCCGGCCGGCCTCCTTGAGCTCCTTCTTGAGGTCCCGGACGGAGCCGTGCACGCCCTGCTCGACCTCGTCGGCGAGGGTCGACAGGTCGGCGAGGGAGGCGTTGATGTCGGTCTCGAGCGTCTCCAGCTCGGCGGCGCGCTGGACCAGTTCCGCCCGGCCGGCGTCGGTGATGTCGTAGACCTTGCGCCCGCCGGACGCGGTGTGGGAGACGAGCCCGTCGGCCTCCATCCGCTGCAGGCGCGGGTAGATGGTGCCGGCGGAGGGGGCGTACAGGCCGTGGAAGCGGTTCTCGAGCAGCCGGATCAGCTCGTACCCGTGCCGGGGGCCCTCGGCGAGCAGCTTCAACAGGTACAACCGCAGCCGCCCGTGACTGAAGACGGCACTCATGCCGCGACCTCCGCTTCGCTCCGGCGTCGACCTGAGCCGCTCCGCTGGTCGCTCATGAGTCGTTCTCCTCGTCCAGGTCGACCGGCCGGCGCAACAGCGTGATCGTGCCAGATGTCGCGTTCGCGGCGATGCGGCCGGTGCCGGCGCCGAGCTGCCCGACGACGGTGTTGCGGCCGACCCGGTCGAGGCCGGGGAAGGCGCTGACCACCCGCCCCGAGACGGCGTTGAGGTGGACCCGCAAGTCACTGTCCTCGCGGACCCGGGCGGTGATCTCGCCGGAGACGGTGTCGAGCCGCACGTCGGTGTCGGCCGGCGGGTTGTCCAGGTCGCAGGTGATCGAGCCGGAGATCGCCCGGGCGTGGACTTTACGGGCGGCGGAGTCGGCGACGACGATCTCGCCGGAGACCGTCTCGAGCTCGACCTCGCCGTCGAGGGTGAGCGCCTCGACGGAGCCGGAGATCACCTTGGCGGAGACGCGACCGTCGAGGCCGAGGAGGGTGACCCGGGCGCTGGTCGCGTCGACGTGGACGCCGGCGCGCAGCGAGGAGACGACGACGGAGCCGGAGACGGTGTGGAGCACGGCGGGGGTCCGCACCGGGACCACGACCGACACGTCGACCTTGAACCGGCTGTGGAACATCCACCAGAACAGGCCGGGCCACTTCGGGAAGGCGCCGTGCGAGATGCGCAGGGCGCCGTCGTCGTCGAGGGTGACCGTGAGGGACCGTTCGCCGATCGCGGACACCTCGACCCGGGCGGGTCCGTCGGCGCCGACGACGTTGATCCGCCCGCCGACCAGCCGCACCTGGAGGTCCTTGACCTCCCCCTTGAGCTCGAGCCGCGTGGGCTCGGCAACGTTCCACGTCGTCATGCCACCGACGGTAGCAGACAAACGCGATACATCGCGACTGTCGTCAGCGGGAACCTAGGCGGCCACCACCGAGGTCGCCGCGCGGGCCAGCACCCGGCGTGACGAGGACACCTGCGGATACAGCGTGGCGTGCGCCTTCAGCTCGATCGACAGCCCGCGCGCGGCCACGACCCGGCGCAGCGAGGTCAGCAGCGTCTCGTCGCCGATGAACGCGGCGACCGTCGTCGGCGTCCCGTTCTGGGCGAACGTCAGCCGCATCGGCACGACCGGCGCGGCCGCGTCGACCGCGGCCTGGAACGTCGCCGGGCGGAAGGTGCCGCCCATCCGGCCGCACCAGGTGGTGCCCTCAGGGAAGACCGCGACCACACCGCCGGCGGCGAGCTCGGCGCGGATCCGCCCGACGGTGGCCGGCAGGGTCTTGGGCCGCGACCGGTCGACGAAGACGGTGCCGAGGGTCGCGGCGAGCCGGCCGATCAGGGGCCACTGGCGCACCTCACGCTTGGCGAGGAGCTTCGCCGGCGCGTGCGCCAGGATCACCACCACGTCCAGCCACGAGACGTGGTTGGCGACCAGCAGCGCGCCGGACTGCGGGACCCGCCCGACGGCCCGGTGCGAGATGCCGAGCCCGGCGAGCACCGCGCGGGCGAGCCGCCGCTGCACGGCGATCAGCCGGCGCTGCGGCAGCAGCGCCAGGACCGGCACCGCGAGGACCGCCAGCAGCACCACCGACCCGGTCACGACGACCCGCTTCACCATCGTCGCGGTGGAGACGTGTTCGTCGGAGCGGGCCGGCAGGCAGCTGATGTCGCACGTGGACCGCGGCAGCCACAGGGAGTCGACGACGGTCATCCCGCTCGCCCCGGTCCGAGGTCCTGGCCGAGGAAGTGCCGCATGTATCGCGGGTTGACCCGGTCCAGCGACAGCAGCACGTAGAAGTCGGCGCAGTCGAAGTCCGGGTCGTGCGCGGGTTCGCCGCCGATCCAGGCGCCGAGCCGCAGGTACCCCTTGAGCAGCGGTGGCACGTCCACCTTCGCCGGCACGTCGGCGGACAGCGCCAGGGGGTTGCGCGGCCGGACCCGCCAGGCGGGCGGGACGAGGTGCTTGCGGCGGGCCAGGTCCCACACCCCGGCGGCGGTGGTGCCACCGTCGGCGAGGGGCACCGACGCGCAGCCGCCGAGCCAGCGGTGCCCGTGCAGGTGCATGTAGCGGGCGATCCCCGCCCACATCAGGTTGATCACGGCACCGCTGCGGTGGTCGGGGTGCACGCAGGAACGGCCGGTCTCGACCAGTCCCCCACGCAGCTGGTGCAGGCCGCTGAGGTCGAACTCGGTGTCGGCGTAGAGCCCGCCGGCCGCCACCGCGCGGTCCGGCGGCAGCATCCGGTAGGTCCCGACGACGGCGCCGGTGCGCTCCTCGCGGATGATCAGGTGGTCGCAGTGCTCGTCGAAGGCGTCGACGTCCAGCCCGGGGGTGCCGGACTGCAACGAGGCGCCCAGTTCACCGGCGAAGACGTCGTAGCGGAGCCGTTGTGCGGCCCGGACCTGGTCACCGTCCGTGGCCACCAGGATGGTGTAGCGATCGGTTTCGTCGACGCCGACTGGGGCGGCGGCGACGGCGAGAATCGTCATGCTTTCGGTGTAAGGCTCGACCCCTGCGGCTGGCTGACGGTGACTGGTTACCCGCATGGCTGGCGGGTGAACGATGACTACCGTGGTCAGGCATGGCGGGATATTCAGGGACTCCACTGCCCAAGAAGCTCGGCGTCAACGCCGGGCACCGCGTGCTGCTGGACGGCGCGCCGGCCGGGTTCGAACTGCGGGAGCTGCCGTCCGACGTGGTGCTGCACCGTCGCAGCGCGCCCGGCCTCTACGACGTGATCCTCTGCTTCTGCCCTGATCAGGCCAGGTTGCGGCGGCGCTGGCAGGTGCTGCACCGGCTGACGCCACCTGGCGGCGCGCTGTGGGTCGCCTGGCCGAAGCGGTCCTCCGGCTTCGCGCGGGACCTCGACGAGAACGGGGTGCGCGAGTTCGCCCTGGCGCACGGCCGGGTGGACGTCAAGGTCTGCGCGATCGACGACGTGTGGTCGGGGCTGAAGCACGTGATCCGGGTCGGCGACCGGCCGGGCTGATCACCGAGGCGACCGGTGCGTGCCGGACCGCCGTCGCCGTGCGTAGCAGCCAGCCGGCGAGCAGCATGAGCAGGCCGGCGACCGCGTGCGGGGCCGCCGCGGCGCCGGTGGTGGGCAGGTCGACCGAGCCGACCATCACCTCGACGGTGCCGGTGACGGCCGTGGTGCCGTCGGTGACGGTGTAGCCGAACGAGTCGGTGCCGGCGAAGCCGCGGTCCGGGGTGTAGGTGACGGTGCCGTCGGCGTTGAGCACGGCGGTGCCGTTGGCCGGCTGGGACACGCCGAGGACCCGCAGCGGGTCGCCGTCCGGGTCGGTGACGTTGTCGAGCGGGCTGATCGTCTGTGCCCCGCTGCCCGTCGGCGTGGTCACCATCGGCGTGGTGACCACGACCGGCCCGCCGGCGGTGCCCGGCGGCGGCGGGGAGGCCGGGACGGCCGGGACGGCGGCGACCGTGACCGTCACGGTGCCGGTCGCGGACCCGCCGTTGAGCGTGTAGGTGAAGATGTCCACGCCGGTGAAGCCCGCCGCCGGGGTGTAGGTGACGGTGCCGTCACCGTGCAGCACGGTGGTGCCGTGGGCGGGCGTGCCGGCCGCGGTGACCGTGAGGGCGCCGCCGTCGGGGTCGCTGTCGTTGGCCGTGTCATTGGCAAGGACCGCGACGTCCACCGGGACGCCGGCGGTGGTGCCGGCGGCGTCGGCCACGGCGTGCGGGCCACCGCCACCGACGTCGAGGGTGACCGCCGCGGTGCCGGTCCCGCCGTTGCCGTCGCTCATCGTGTACGTGAACGCGTCGGCGCCCCGGTATCCGGCGGCCGGGGTGTAACGGACCGCGCCGGCGACGACCTGCAGCGTGCCGTGCGCGGCGCCGGTGGCGGCGACGACCCGCAGCGGGTCCGCGTTGGCGTCGGTGTCGTTGGCGAGGACCGGCACGACGGCCGCGGTCCCCGCCGGGACGCTCAGCGTGTCGGCCGCGCCGGCCGGGGCCTGGTTGAACACGGTGACGGTGACGGTGGCGGTGCCCAGGCCGCCGCGCCCGTCGGCGACGGCGTAGCGGAACGTGTCGACGCCGGAGAACCCGGCCCGCGGCGTGTACGTGACCCCACCGGCGCCGGCCGTGGTGGTGCCGTACGCACCGGGCGTGACCTGCACGACCGTCAGGTCGTCGGCCGCGTCGTTGGTGAGGACCGCGACGGTGACCGGCGTGCCCGTCGGGGTGCCGGCGGCGTCGGCGCGCGGTGCCGGCGGCAGGGCCGGCCCGACGTGGACGGTGACCGTGCCGGTGGCGGTGCCCCCGGACCCGTCGGCGACCGTGTACGTGAAGGTGTCGGTGCCGTTGTAGCCGCTCGCCGGGGTGTACCGCAGCACGCCGCCGCTGTTGGTGACGGTCCCGCCGTGCGCCGTGGCCGCGTCCCAGGCCGTGACGGTGAGCGGGTCGCCGTCCGGGTCGGTGTCGTTGCGCAGGACCGCGACGTCCAGGGCCGTTCCGGTGGCGACGCCCCGCTCGTCGGCGCCGGCGACCGGGGCGTGGTCGGCGACGGTGACGCTCACCGTCGCCGTGGAGGTCCCGCCGTGCCCGTCGCCGGCGGTGTACTGGAAGCTGTCGGCGCCCCGGAACCCGTCCCGTGGCGTGTAGACGAGCGACCCGGCCGCGGTCAGCGCGACGGTGCCGCCCGTGGGCGTGCCGGTGCCGACGATGCTCAGCCGGTCGCCGTCGGCGTCGGTGTCGTTCGCCAGGGGGTCGAACGTGAGGGTCGCGGCGGGCACCGTGACGGTGTCGGCGGCGGCGGCCGGGGCCGTGTTCCCGGCCGGTGGGCCGCCGGCGGTGACGGTCACGGTCACGGTGGCCGTGGCGGTGCCGCCGAGCCCGTCGCCGGCGGTGTAGGTGAACGTGTCGGTGCCGGTCCCCGGGCCGGCGGTGTAGCGGATCGCGCCGGTGGCGTCCACGACGGCGTGGCCGGCGGCCGGTGGGGTGGCGATGCCGAGCACCCGCGGGGTGTCGCCGTCGGGGTCGGTGTCGTTCTCGGCGGCGGGGACGGCGACGGTGCCGCCGGCGGCGACGGTCGCCTGGTCGGGACCGGCGGCGGGCGGGGCGTTGCGGACCGCAGGGGCCGTCGCGGTGTCGTTCGCGGCGCGCGGGTCCGGAGTCGCGGACGTCACGGTCGCGGTGGTGACGGCGTGGTGCGCCGCGGCCCCGGTGACGTCCGCGGCCACGTCGACGGTGAACGTGGCGCCGGCAGTGAGGGTGCCGACGGCGCAGCTGAGCGTCGGCGCGACCCAGGTGCACGGGCCCGCGCCCGGGGTCGCCGCGGTGACGCCGGCCGGCAGGACCGCGGTGAGGGTGACCCCGGTGGCCGGGTCCGGTCCGAGGTTGGTGACCGTGAGCGGGTGGACCACCGCGCCGGCGCCCTGCACGACCGGTGGCCGGGTCCCGGCGGTCACGGCCAGGTCGGCGGCGGCGGTCGGGGCCAGGGTCAGGGCCGCCGGGTTGGACGGCGCGCGCAGCTTCACCCCGGTGTCCGCGCCGGTGGCGGACACGTGGGCGACGTCGAGGACGGTGGTGGCGCCCGGGGCGTCGGCGGTGACGCGGTAGCTGACGGTGGCCGAGTCGCCGACGGCCAGGCGGCCTCCGTGCGTGGCGTCGCCGGCGGTACCGATGCGGAAGCCCGCGACTCCGGCGTTGAACTCGGCGCGGTCGGCGTCGGCCGGGTCGCTCTGCGTGACGCCGTCGATCGTGAGGCTGCCGGGGACGAACCTGGTCCCGGGCGGCACGGCGTCGGCGACGCGGGTGTCCTCGGCGGCGGCGAGCCCGTCGTTGCCGACCCGGATGGTGTACCGGATCTCGTCGCCGCGTTCGAGCGCGCCGCCGTCGACGTCGGTGGCGGTCTTGGCGGCGGTGAGGCGGGGCGCGTAGAGGTCGGTCGCGAACGTGATCACGCCCGGGTAGAACGTCTCGCCGGTGCCGGGTGTCGTCTCGAGGGTGATCGTGGCGCTGTGCGCGCCGTTGGCCAGCAGCCCGCTCGCGTCGACGTGGTCGATGTCGAAGCCGAGGAGGTTGGCGTCGGCCGGGTCGCGGGCGGTGACCGCGGTGCCGTGGTCGCTGGTGGTGCTGTTGAAGAAGTTCGCCGCCGGGTTGAGCGGGTCGGACAGCGGCGTGCCGTCGAGGCGGATGCCGTCGCCGCCGCTGCCGCCGTCGCCCTCGTAGGCCACGGCGCCGAGGCTGGTGGTGACGGTGCCGGTCGGCGGGGTCTGGAAGCCGGTGACCGGGATCGTCACGGTCGCGTCGGCGGGCGTGATGCCGCGCACCGAGCCGAAGCCGTCGTAGACGACCATGTTGCGCACCGGCTGCGCCGGGTCGTGCAGGACGACGACCAGGGACCAGGCGGCGTAGCGGTCGTTGACGCCGGTGGCGGCCTGGATGTCGGCCACCGTGTAGGTCCCGGCGCCGGCCCCGGCGACGAGCGCCGACACGTCGGCATAGCCCTGGTAGGGCCGATGGCCGGGGAACGTGGTGACGTCGGTGAGCCGGCTCGCGGTGATCGTCCGGTACGCCCCGCCGGGCACCTTGAACCTGACGGTGTTCCGGCCGGCCTCGTCGGGTGCCGGGGTGCCGGTGCCCGGTGCGGTGTCGCCGCCCCAGAACAGCCCGGCGAACAGGACGGTCGCGGCGGTGGGGACGGCGAGATCGGCGGTGCTGGAGTTGAACGACGGCTCGGCGTCGACGTCGACGTTGCGCATCCGGTAGCCGTTGTTGTTCAGGGCGCCGCCGGTGGCGGTGCCGGCGCGGGCCGCGGCACAGCCCGGGTTGACGCCGTCGCAGGTCAGGTTCGCGTTGCCGCGCAGGATGACCGAGCCGCTGGCGTTGACCGAGTACATGGGCCGGAACGCGGCGACGATCTCGGCGGACGCCGGCCGAGCCCAGTTGATCGCGGCGGCCAGCAGCAGGATGGCAACCACCGCCCGAACGCTCCTGAAAGCCACCTTTCGTGTATACGTGGATACGGTGCGCTATGGGCGGGTTTCCCGGGGCCCGGGTCGGGGTCTCGCGAGTTGCCGGGACGTGCCATATTGACGGCTTCACTCTCTTGGAGGGAGCGGCACGTTGTCCAACGGACAGATCGTGGTCTCCGACCTGACGAAGCGGTACAAGAACGTCACGGCCGTGGACCACCTGTCGTTCGTGGTCGAACCCGGTCGCGTCACCGGCTTCCTCGGCCCCAACGGCGCCGGCAAGACCACGACGCTACGCATGATCCTCAACCTGGTGACACCGAGCTCGGGGTCGGCGACGATCAGCGGCATGCGGTACTCCGACGCGCCGGAGCCGCTGCGGCTGGCCGGCGCGATCCTGGAGGCGTCGGCCGCGCACAAGGGCCGCACCGCCCGCAACCACCTGCGCATCGTCGCCGCCGCGGCCGGCATCCCGGCGACGCAGGTGGACAAGATGCTGGAGCTGGTCGGGCTGACCCCGGCGGCGAAGCGCAAGTTCCGCGGCTACTCCCTGGGCATGAAGCAGCGGCTCGGCATCGCGCAGGCGATGCTCGGCGACCCGCAGGTGCTGATCCTGGACGAGCCCGCCAACGGCCTCGACCCGGAGGGCATCCGCTGGATGCGCGGGCTGCTGCAGGGCCTGGCCCAGCAGGGACGCACCGTGCTGGTCTCCAGCCACCTGCTGTCGGAGATGGAGATCCTCGCCGACGACGTGGTCATCATCGCCGCCGGCAAGCTCGTCACCCAGGGTCCGGTGGAGCAGATCGTCGGCGCCGGCACCAGCGCGCCGCGCACCCGGGTCCGCACGCCCAACCTGCAGGAGCTGGTCACGGCGGTGCGCACCGCGGGCGCGACGATCGAGCCCAACGGCAACGACAGCCACGTGGTCACCGGCCTGGACGCCCCGGCCGTCGGCCGCCTCGCCCTGGAGGGCCGGATCGAGCTGCACGAGCTGGTCAACGAACGGCCCGACCTGGAGCACGTGTTCCTCGAACTGACCCAGGGAAGGGCGGCTATCCGATGAACGACCCGCAGCGAAGCGAGGAGTTGGTCATCATCAGCGCAGTGCCTGGGTCAGGCCGGCGCCGGAGCGCAGCGGAGGTGGCGGCATGACCAGGCTGATTCGCAGCGAGCTGCTGAAGCTGCGCACCACGAACATGTGGTGGATCTTCCTGCTGGCGTCGCTGGTCTTCACCGGTCTCGCGGTCTGGATCAACATCGAGCAGGCGGACCAGGACCTGACCAACCACTACGACCAGTACAACCAGACCGACGGCACGCCGCCCGGGATGACCGAGGAGCAGCGGGCCGAGTTCGAGGCCAGTCAGCAGCAGTTCCGGCAGGAGGAGGCGGCCCGGGTCGCCAAGGCGCAGAGCGCCCTCGGACTCGCCAAGGCCGCGGCGAACATCTACACCTCGGGCCAGTTCTTCGGACTGCTCCTGGTGATGCTCCTGGCGATCCTGGTGATCACCAACGAGTTCTACCACCAGACCGCGACCGCGACGTTTCTCGCGACGCCGAAGCGGACCAAGGTCATCACGGCGAAGCTCATCACCGCGTCGCTCGTGGGCGTGCTGTTCTGGGTGATCACCACGGCGATCTCGGTCACCGTCGGGGCGCTCTACTTCGGCGCCAAGGGGCTCGGCAACAGCTTCGGGCACTGGACGGCGCAGCAGGCACTGCTGCTCAACCTGCTGGTGTACGTGCTGTGGGCCATCTTCGGCATCGGCATCGGCGTGCTGCTGCGCAGCCAGATCGGCGCGACCATCACCGCCGCGGTCCTCTACACCGCCGGCACGTGGGCCGCGCTCATCGTGCTCCAGCTGATCTACAGCCTGGTGATCAAGGAAGACTGGGTCATGGAGAGCGCGGTCTACATCCCGCCGCTGGCATCCATGCACGTCGTCGGCGGGCTGGACGCCATGATCGGCGGCGACGTCGACCTGCCGCCGCGGTGGGCCGGCGCGGTCGTGCTGATCGCGTGGGCGGTCGTGCTCGGCACCGTCGGCACGTTGATCACGCGGAAGCGTGACATCGCGTAACGCTTATATCAGATCTACGACAACTGTGGCCGCCAAATGGCGGCCACAGTTGTATGGGATGGACCCATTCCGTCGTCTACATGGTCACTTCGGCGGGCGTCGGCGACGAACGAGCGTTAGGCAGCGCGTAACCTTGACGCGGATCCGACCACCACAGCAACTCCGTTTGGAAGAGGCGATCAACAGCCGTGTCGACCCAAGCGACCAACTCGCAGGAGAACCCCTTGGCGGGTTTCGGCCCGAACGAGTGGATCGTCGAGGACATGTATCAGAGGTACCTCGCCGACCCGGCCAGCGTGGACCCCGCGTGGCACGACTTCTTCGCCGACTACAAGCCCAACGGGGACGGTGCCGAGGCCAGCTCGGCGACGCCCGCCGGGGCGGCTGAGCCGGCGTCCACTGCCACCCCCGCTGCCACCGCATCTGTTACAGCGCCAAGAGCCGCCGCCGTCCCCGCCGCTCCACCGGCACCCGCGGCGTCCACCGCCGCCGCGGCCTCCCCGGCCGCCTCGGTGCCGGCCGCCGCCGCGCCGGCAGCCCCGGCCAAGCCCGTGCAGAAGGCCGCCCCGGCGACCAGGCCCGCGCCGACCAAGCAGGCGCCCGCCGCACCGGGTGGCGCGAAGCACACCCCGCTGCGCGGCGTCGCCGCCCGGATCGTGCAGAACATGGACGCGTCGCTGGAGGTGCCGACCGCCACGAGCGTCCGCGCCGTGCCGGCGAAGCTGCTGTCCGACAACCGCGTCGTGATCAACAACCACCTGGCCCGCGGCCGCGGTGGCAAGGTCAGCTTCACGCACCTGATCGGCTTCGCGATGGTCCGGGCGCTCGCCGCGCACCCGGAGATGAACAACGCCTTCGCCGAGATCGACGGCAAGCCCAACCTGGTGCAGCCCGAGCACGTCAACCTCGGCATCGCGATCGACCTGACCAAGCCCGACGGCACGCGCAACCTGGTGGTGCCGAGCATCAAGGCCGCCGACACCATGGACTTCCGCCAGTTCTGGTCGGCCTATGAGGACATCGTGCGCCGGGCCCGGCGCAACGAGCTGACCATGGAGGACCACAGCGGCGCCACGGTCTCGCTGACCAACCCGGGCGGCATCGGCACCGTGCACTCCATGCCGCGGCTCATGGCCGGGCAGGGCACGATCATCGGCGTCGGCGCGATGGAGTACCCGGCGCCCTACGCCGGGATGTCCGACGAGACCCTGGCCGACCTCGGCATCAGCAAGATCCTGACGCTGACCAGCACCTATGACCACCGGATCATCCAGGGCGCGCAGTCCGGGGAGTTCCTGAAGGTCATGCACGAGCTGCTGCTCGGCGAGCACGGGTTCTACGACCAGATCTTCACCGCCCTGCGGATCCCCTACGAGCCGGTCCGCTGGGTCCGCGACGTGGCCCGCACCTCCGAGGGCCAGATCGACAAGGCGGCCCGGGTCGTGGAGCTCATCCACGCCTACCGCGTGCGCGGCCACCTCATGGCCGACACCGACCCGCTGGAGTTCCGCATCCGCCGCCACCCGGACCTCGACGTCCTGGAGCACGGCCTGACCCTGTGGGACCTCGACCGGGTCTTCCCGGTCGGCGGGTTCTCCGGCAAGCAGAAGATGAAGCTGCGGGCCGTCCTCGGCGTGCTGCGCGACTCCTACTGCCGGCGGGTCGGCGTGGAGTACATGCACATCATGGACCCGGAGGAGCGGCGCTGGGTCGCCGAGCGGGTCGAGAAGCCCTACGAGAAGCCCGGCACCGCCGAGCAGAAGCACATCCTGAACCGGCTCAACGCCGCCGAGGCGTTCGAGACGTTCCTGCAGACCAAGTACGTCGGCCAGCGCCGCTTCTCGCTGGAGGGCGGCGAGTCGCTGATCCCGCTGCTCGACGAGATCCTGCAGAACTCGGCCGAGGGCGGCCTGGACGAGGTCGTCATCGGCATGGCGCACCGCGGCCGGCTCAACGTCCTGGCCAACATCGTCGGCAAGCCCTACGAGAAGATCTTCTCGGAGTTCGAGGGGCACCTGGACCTCAAGTCGGCGCACGGCTCCGGCGACGTCAAGTACCACCTGGGCATGACCGGCAAGTACACGCACCCGGACGGTGAGCACGCGACGACCGTCTCGGTCACCGCCAACCCGTCGCACCTGGAGGCCGTCAACCCGGTGCTGGAAGGCATCGTGCGGGCCAAGCAGGACTCGATCGACCTCAAGCTCGAGGGCTACACGGTCCTGCCGCTGCTGATCCACGGCGACGCCGCGTTCGCCGGCCAGGGCGTGGTCGCCGAGACGCTGAACCTGTCGCAGCTGCGCGGCTACCGCACCGGCGGCACCGTCCACGTCGTGGTCAACAACCAGGTCGGGTTCACCACCGCGCCGGAGTACTCGCGCTCGTCGCTGTACTCCACCGACATCGCCCGGATGATCCAGGCGCCGATCTTCCACGTCAACGGCGACGACCCGGAGGCCGTGGTCCGCGTCGCGCGGCTCGCCTTCGAATACCGTCAGGCGTTCAACAAGGACGTCGTCATCGACCTGGTCTGCTACCGGCGCCGCGGGCACAACGAGGGCGACGACCCGTCGATGACCAACCCGTTGATGTACGCGATCATCGACCAGAAGCGCTCGGTGCGAAAGATCTACACCGAGGAGCTGATCGGCCGCGGCGACATCCCGATCACCGAGGCCGAGGCCCTGCTCAAGGACTACCACGAGCAGCTGGAGACGGTGTTCAAGGCGACCCGCGACGCGTCGTCCAACCCGGCGTCGCGGCTGACCCGCCTCCGCGAGCCGGAGCCGGAGCCGGTGGTCGAGACCGCGATCGACGCCAGCGTCATGCACGCGATCGGCGAGGCGAACGTCAAGCTCCCCGAGGGCTTCACCCCGCACAAGCGCGTGCAGCAGCTGCTGGACCGCCGGGCGAAGATGGCCGCCGAGGGCGACATCGACTGGGGCTTCGCCGAGATCATCACGTTCGGCTCGCTGGTCAACCAGGGCGTCACCGTCCGGCTCTCCGGCCAGGACTCCCGCCGCGGCACGTTCGTGCAGCGCCACGCCGGCATCGTCGACGCGGAGACCGGCAGCGACTACATGCCGATGTCCGCGCTGATCAAGGACAACGCGAAGCTCTTCATCTACGACTCGCTGCTGTCGGAGTTCGCCGCGATGGGCTTCGAGTACGGGTACTCGGTGGAGAACCCCGACGCGCTCGTCATGTGGGAGGCGCAGTTCGGCGACTTCGTCAACGGCGCGCAGTCCATCGTCGACGAGTTCATCTCCTCCGGCGAGGTCAAGTGGGGCCAGCGCACCGCGGTGACGCTGCTCCTGCCGCACTCGCACGAGGGCCAGGGTCCCGACCACACGTCGGGCCGGCTCGAGCGCTACCTGCAGCTGTGCGCCGAGGACAACATGCGGGTCGCGGTGCCGACCACCCCGGCGAACCACTTCCACCTGCTGCGCCGCCAGGCGCTGTCGCCGAAGAAGAAGCCGCTCGTCGTGTTCACGCCCAAGTCGCTGCTGCGGCACCGGCTGTGCGTGTCCCCGGTCGAGGACTTCACCACGGGCACCTTCGCCACCGTGCTGGGCGACCCCGGCATCAAGGGCACCGCCCTGGACACCGCCGGCGTCAAGCGCGTCCTGCTGTGCTCCGGCAAGGTCTTCTACGACCTGCTGCAGGCCCGCACCGAGCGCGACATCACCGACACCGCCATCATCCGGGTCGAGCAGCTCTACCCGATGCCGGTCGAGGAGCTGCGCGAGGCCCTGGCCCAGTTCCCCAACGCGGAGGACTTCGCCTGGGTGCAGGAGGAGCCGGCCAACCAGGGCGCCTGGTCGTTCATCGCCCTCAACCTGCTGGAGCACCTGCAGGGCGTCGGGCTGCGCCGCATCTCCCGCCCCGCCGCGGCCGCCCCGGCGGTCGGCTCGACCAAGCTGCACGACGCCGAGCAGCAGGCCCTGATCGAGGCGGCGCTGCCGAAGCGCTGACCGTCCGTTCGTCGTTTCGCGGGGAGGGCCCACGCCCTCCCCGCAACCTTGCTGGGGGTGCCCATGTACTTCACCGACCGCGGCATCGAGGAACTCGCCCAACGCCGTGGCGAGGAAGAGGTCACGTTCGAGTGGTTGGCCGAGCGTCTCCGCGACTTCGTCGACCAGAATCCCGAGTTCGAAATCCCGGTCGAACGCCTCGCCGTCTACCTGGCCCGCCTGGACGACGACGAAGACTGATGCTTTTGCCCGCTTTTGGGGACATTCACGTCCGATCGCATCCACCAAATGGGTCGTTCAAGGACAACCTGGTGTAGTCCGGCAAGCCAATCGATTGTCCCCAGTCGGGTGATAACGGCGTAGCGCATCTCGCACCTACATTCTGTACGTGCCCCGAAGTCGCAACCGTTCTGCAACCGTGTCGCTCCTGGCCGCCGCCCTGCTCCTCCTGGGCGGCGCTTTTTCGGCCTCAGGCGCCGAGACGACCAGCGAGCCGATCGCGGCCGCGGCGGGTGCCAGCACCGTCGGCCCGATCGACCACGCGGTCGGCGTGCAGCACTTCCAGTTCGCCCGGGGCAAGGACCGCCCGCTGCCCACCACCGTGTGGTACCCGACCCGCGGATCGGCCCGCAGGATCAAGGGCCGCGTCCAGGGCGACGCCGAGCCCCTGCCGGGCCGGCACCCGCTGATCGTGTGGAGCCACGGCTTCTACAGCAACCCGCAGATGCAGGAGGGCATGACCAAGTTCCTGGCCGAGGCCGGTTACGTGGTCGTCGCCGCGGCGTACCCCTTCACGAAGAAGGACACGCCGAAGTTCAACAAGTACGACGTGCCGAACCAGTCGCTGGACGCGTCGTTCGTCATCACGCAGATGCTGCGGCCCGGCAACCCGCTCGCCGACAGCATCGACACCGACCGGATGGCGGCCGTCGGGCACTCCGGCGGCGGCACCACCACCGACGGGCTGTTCACCGTGCACCGCGACCCGCGCCTCAAGGCCGGCATCATCTTCGCGGGCCGGCCGGCCGGGGCCTACCAGGGCAGCCCCGTGCCGCTGCTGTTCATCCACGGTGACAAGGACCCGGTGGTCGCCTACGAGCAGGGCCGCACGTCCTACGGCGCGGCGCCGTGGCCGAAGGCGTTCCTCACCATCATCGGCGGCGAGCACGGCGCCGGCACGAACGACCCGGAACGCGGCCACCACCAGGCGATGGCGACGCTGCTCGACTTCCTCACCTGGGCGCTCGACGGTGACGACACTGCCCGGCTCCGGCTGAGCGGCGACGCCACGCTCGACGGTGTGACCCGGTTCGAATCGGTCGGGATCTACAGCACCAGCAGCACCACGACAACGACGAGCACGACCGCCACCACAGCGCCGGCCACGATGAAGCCGAGCTTGGAACCGGTCGCGGCGGGCTGAGCCGCCTGGTTGTTGTTGTTGTTGTCCACCCACGCCTGGAATGCCTGAGTGTTCTGACTTGGGTCAATGCGCTCATCGGGCATGGCCGACAGAATACCCATGACCTGACCTGCGGACAGTGGCCGAACGTGTCGGATTGTGGCACTCTCCGTCAATGGCCGCTTGGCACTCCCCGTCGGCCGCCTGGCGGGAACGCTCCTGGTGGGGCTGGGGATGGGCCGGCGAGGCCCTCGACGACGACGCGTGCCGCCGGCTCGCGGAGACCGCGCTGCGCCCCTGGATGCCGATCGACGGGTCGGTCCTGCCGGTGCCCTACGACCCGGTCCTCGACCCGCCGCGGCTGATCCCCCCGTCGATCATGGAGGAGGCGTTCACCGCCGACTCGGTGACGCGGGCCGCCCACACCTACGGCAAGGCGTTCCGCGACGTCGTCCGGGCCCTGCACGGCCGCCTCGAGAACCCGCCCGACCTGGTCTGCCACCCGCGCACCGCACACGACGTCGTCGCCACCCTCGACTGGGCCGAGGCGGTCGGCGCGGCGGTCGTGCCGTACGGCGGCGGCACCTCCGTCGTCGGCGGCGTCGAATACCGCGGCGACGCCCCGTGGATCTCCCTCGACCTGAGCCGGCTCAACCGCATCGGCGAGGTCGACGAGGTCAACCACGCGGTCCGGGTCCAGGCCGGCGTGTTCGGCCCCGCCCTCGAACAGGCCCTGGCACCGCACGGGCTGACCCTGCGGCACTACCCGCAGAGCTTCGAGTTCTCCACCGTCGGCGGCTGGCTCGCGACCCGCTCCGCCGGACACTACGCGACCGGCCCGACCCGCATCGACGACTTCGTCGAGGCACTGCGGGTGATCACGCCGCAGGGGCCGGTGGAGTCGTTGCGGGTGCCCGGCAGCGGCGCCGGCCCGTCCACCGACGCGCTGTTCCTGGGCTCGGAGGGCACCCTCGGCGTGATCGTGGAGGCGTGGCTGCGGGTCAGCGCCCGCCCGTCGTCCTCGGAAAGGGCTTCGACGTCGGTGGCGTTCCCGGTGTACGCCGAAGCCGTCGCCGCCGTCCGCGCGATCCTGCAGGCCGGCCTGCGGCCGAGCAACTGCCGCCTGCTCGACCCGGTCGAGGCGATGCTGAACGCCGGGGCGACCGACGGCCAGGCGCGGCTGCTCCTGGGCTTCGAGGGACCGACCACGCCCCTGCTCGCCGACGCCCTCACCATCTGCGCGGACCACGGCGGCACCGCCACGTCGAAGGGTGACCAGGGCACCTGGCGGGACGCGTTCCTGCGCGCGCCGTACACCAGGGACGCCCTGATCAGGCTCGGGCTCGTCGTCGAAACGGTCGAGACCGCCTGCACGTGGAGCAGGTTCGACGCGCTGCACGCGGCCGTGATCGCCGCCGCGCAGGCCGCCGCCCCGGCCCGGGTCGCCGTGGTCACCTGCCGCTTCACCCACGCCTACCCGGACGGCCCCGCGCCCTACTTCACGATCATCACCCCCGCGCGGCGCGGCGCCGAGGTAGCCATCTGGGACGAGATCAAGGCCGCGGTCAGCGAGGCCATCGCCGCCAACGGCGGCACGATCACCCACCATCACGCCGTCGGCCGCGACCACCTGCCGTGGCTGGCCGAGCAGCGCGACCCGCTGTTCACCGACGTGCTGCGGGCCGCGAAACGCACCCTAGACCCCCGCGGCATCCTCAACCCGGGAGCGCTGTTCTGAGGCTTCCGGCCTGACCATCCGCACCAACGCCCCCAGGCCGATCAGGAGCAGGCCGAGCAGGAAGAACGCCACCGTGAACCCCAGCGCCGAGATCGCCACACCGCCGTAGCCGAGCTCGCCCGCGTCCACGAACGGATACGGGTACCTGTGCACGATCGCGCCGCGTACCAGCGCGAACGCCAGGTAGGCGAGCGGGTAGCCCAGCCAGACGGCCGCGTACCACCACCGCACCGGCTCCCGATCGACGATCAGCCAGGTGACCGCCGCCAGGATCGGCGTCACCGTGTGCAGCAGCAGGTTGTGCGGCGCGTGCGCCCCCGAGTCGACCACGTGGAACGGGCTGGACGGGTTGGCCAGCAGCGCGTGATACACCGTGCCGGTGATGCAGCTGTACAACGTGGCCGCGCCCCGCACCCACCCCGGCACCGGCCGCAGCGCCGCCACGGCCGACACGACCGCGATGATCACGCTGCTCTGCACGGTGAAGTAGACGAACACACCCCCGTCACCGTGCGTGTAGTCGAGCAGCAGCACGATCCCGGCCAGCGCAGTCACGGCCGTGAGCACCCGGAAGACGACGGACATGGCGGCAACGTAACCGGAAATCGCCCGCCGGGCCAGCCTTGATCGCGGCGCCGTCCTCGTACGGTTGGTGCCATGCGCCGTCGTCCGGTTGATGCCATGCGCCGCCGTTCTGCCGCCCTGCCGACCCTCCTCCTGGCCCTGGCCCTGGCGCTCGTGTCCGGCGTGTCCGGCTGCACGGGTCAGCCGTCGCCGGCCCGCTGGGTCACGCCGTCGCCCTCCCTGCCCGGGGGCGCCGCGCCCCGGCTCGCCCAGGTCACGCCGCTGTCACCGCTGCCGGTGCCGACGGCGGCCCTCGACGTGTCGCGTCAGGAGATCACGTACCAACGCGAAGGCCGCGTCCTGCGCACCGTCATCTGGATGCCGTCCACGTCCGCGAAGGTCCCCGCGGTCGTGTTCAGCCACGGCCTCAACGGCACCCCGGAGTCCTTCGCGCCGCTGCTCACCGCGTGGGCGGCGGCCGGGTTCGCGGTGATCGCCCCCGCATACCCCAACACCACCCGCAGCGCACCCCGGCTCGACGTTTACGACGTGCTCAACCAGCCGGCCGACGCGAGCTTCGTGCTGAGCCAGGTCCTCGCCGGCCCGCTCGGCAAGCACATCGACAGCGACCGCCTCGCCGCCGCCGGCCACTCCGCCGGCGCGATCACCACCGTCGGCCTGTTCACCGCCGGCCGCGACGCCCGCCTGCACGCGGGCATCATCCTGGCCGGCAGCGGCCTCGGCGTCGGCACCGCGTTCTCCGGCACCCCGGCGTCGCTGCTCTTCGTCCACGGCGACGCCGACCCGCTGGTCTCCTACGCCTCCGGCAAGGCCACCTACGACGTGGTCCCCTGGTCGAAGGCGATGCTCACCGTCCCGGGCGGCAACCACAACGACCCATACCTGCGCCCCGGTGTCAGCTCCTTCACCGAGGTCCAGTCGCTGACCATCGCGTTCCTGCGCCTGGAGCTCTACGGCGACGCGTCCGCGCGGCGGAAACTGCCGCGCGGACCGTCGTTCGACGACCAGCTCTGACCACCGGACCTTAGGCGGTGTGGTCGAGCACCACCTTGCCGAACACGTCGCCGGAGTGGAGCTTCTCGAAGGCGGAACGGACGTCGGAGAACGGGATCACCGAGTCGATGATCGGCCGTACGCCGGTCTTGGCGAGCAGCGCCATCAGGTCGGCGAGCTCGTCCGGGGTGCCCATGCTGGTGCCGAGAATCTCCAGCTGCAGGGCGAACAGGCGCCGCAGGTTGACCTTCGGCAGGTGCCCGCTGGTGGCGCCGGAGACGACGATGCGGGCGCCGGGTTTCGCGCACTTCGTCGAGTGTTCGAAGGTGGCCTCGCCGACGGTCTCGATCACGACGTCGACGCGTTCGGGCAGGCGGGCACCCGAGTCGAGCGCGGTGGCGCCCAGGGCCGCGATGCGGTCGCGTTTCTCGGCGTCGCGGCTCGTGGCGTAGACCCGCGCGCCGAGGGCCCTGGCGAGCAGCACCGCGGCCGTGGCCACCCCTCCCCCGGCCCCCTGCACCAGCACCGCCCCGTCGGCCTCCAGACGCCCCTTGGTGGTCAGCATCCGATACGCGGTCAGCCACGCCGTGGGCAGGCAGGCCGCCTCGGCGAACGTGAGCTCGGCGGGCTTCGGCACCAGGTTGTACGCCGGGACGGTCACCCGCTCGGCCACGGTGCCCTGGTAGTGCTCGGACAGGATCGAGAAGTCACCCTTCTCGGTGAAGACGACCGGGTAGACGACCACCTCGGCGCCGTCGGGGCCGATACCCGCGGCGTCGCAGCCGAGGATCATCGGCAGCTGGTCCTCCCGGAGGCCGACGCCCCGCAGCGACCACAGGTCGTGGTGGTTGAGCGCGCTGGCGCGCACGTCCACCACGGCCCAGCCGTCGAGGGGCGCCGGCTCCGGCGCGTCGCCGACCGTGAGGCCGGCGAGCGGATCGGCATCGTTGAAGCTGGACGCGAAAGCGGCACGCATACGGCTATCTCAACACACTGTCGCGGTGGGCGGCTGCGGCGACCGCGGCCGCGACCGCCGGTGCGACGCGGGGGTCCAGGGCGCTGGGCACGATCGCGCCGATGGACAGCTCCCCTTCGGCCAGGACCTCGGCGATGGCCGTCGCGGCGGCGACCTTCATGCCGTCGGTGATCCGGGTCGCGCCGGCGTCGAGGGCGCCGCGGAAGATGCCGGGGAAGGCGAGCACGTTGTTGATCTGGTTGGGGAAGTCGCTGCGCCCGGTGGCGACCACGGTGGCGTACCGGGACGCGATGTCCGGGTGCACCTCCGGCGTCGGGTTGGCCAGGGCGAAGATCGCCCCGCCGGGTGACATGCCGGCGAGCGCGGACTCGCCGATGGTGCCGCCGGAGACGCCGATGAGGACGTCGGCGCCGCGCAGGGCGTTGGCGATGTCGCCGGTGATGCCGCCGGCGTTGGTGAGGGCGGCGAGCGCGGCCTTCTCCGGGTTGAGGTCGCTGCGGCCGCCGTGCAGGCAGCCACGCGAGTCCAGGACCACGATCTCGCCGGCGTCGGCACCGCCGCTGATCAGCATCTTGGTGACCGCGACGCCCGCCGCGCCGGCGCCGCTGACGACGATGCGCAGGTCGCCCAGCCGGCGTCCGAGCACGCGGGCGGCGTTGCGCAGCGCGGCGAGCACGACGATCGCGGTGCCGTGCTGGTCGTCGTGGAAGACCGGGATCGGCAGGGTCGCCTCCAGCCGGCGCTCGATGTCGAAGCAGCGCGGCGCGGAGATGTCCTCGAGGTTGATCCCGCCGAACGACGGGGCGAGCGCGGTGACGATCGCGACGATCTCGTCCGGGTCCTGGGTGTCGAGGCAGATCGGCACCGCGTCCACCCCGCCGAACTGTTTGAAGAGCACGGCCTTGCCCTCCATCACCGGCATCGCGGCGCGCGGGCCGATGTTGCCCAGGCCGAGGACCGCCGATCCGTCGGTGACCACGGCGACCGCCCGGCCGACCCAGGTCAGCTCGTGCACGAGCGACTCGTCGGCGGCGATGGCCTCGCACACCTGGGCCACGCCCGGGGTGTAGGCGAGGGCGAGGTCTTCCCGGGTGGCGAGCGGGACACTGGACTGGACGGACATCTTGCCGCCCTGATGCAGGTCGAAGACTGGCCCTTCAAGGGCATGATTGGTCACGGGTGCAGACACGGGGGCTCCTTTGCCACGTCTGACAATGCTGGTGTTTCCGCGGAGCGCATAGTGGTGAAAGCGCTCAAGATGCGATTCAGCGGGGGTGACCCGGTATCCGCATCACCTTACGCCCGGGCACGGCGCAACCGCACCGGTTGTGGCCACCAGCGAAATGTCACACGTCCGATGACGTCAGCCGTCCCGTAGTCCGCGGAATCGGACGACGCGAAGGGGTTGTCGCCGGTCAACCACCATCCGTCGCCGTCGGCCCGGGCTACCCGCTTGACCATGAGTTGCCCTGGTCGGCTGCGGAAACACCCGACGACGACGTCCCCCGGCCGAGCGGTGCTCGTGCGGCGCACGAGAATCCGGTCGCCGCGCCTGAGCGTAGGCACCATCGACGGGCCGTCCACGAGTGCCACGAACCACGGTAGCCGCATGAAATCCCCGGGCTTGGATAGGAGTAGGGTCAGGAACTGAGGATCATCGCAAATCACCCTGGAGGGTTCGATGCGACTGTCGCGGCTTTTCACCCCGCGCACCGTGGTGAGCGCCCACTGCGACCTGCCGTGTGGTGTCTACGACCCGGCGCAGGCCCGTATTGAGGCCGAGTCCGTCAAAGCAATCGCCGAGAAATATCAGGCCAGCAGTGACGCCGAGTTTCGCACCCGGGCACTGCTGATCAAGGAACAGCGGGCCGAGCTGGTCAAGCACCACCTGTGGGTGCTGTGGACCGACTACTTCAAGCCGCCGCACTTCGAGAAGTACCCGGAGCTGCACAACCTCTTCAACGAGGCGACGAAGCTCGCGGGCGCGTCCGGCGCCAAGGGTTCGGTCGACCCGGCCGTGGCCGAGAAGCTGCTCGCGAAGATCGACGAGATCGCGAAGATCTTCTGGGAGACGAAGCAGGCCTGACCTGCCAGCTGACAAGTTCGCCCCCCACCTCGCAGACGCGGGTTGGGGGGCGTTTCTTTATCGGAAGGACATAGATGAGCATTGAGATCCGTCCGGCGGCGGACGAGGACGTGCCGGCGATCGTCGAGATGGTGTTCGAGCTGGCCGAGTTCGAGAAGGCGGTCGAGGAGTGCCACCTGACGCCGGAGCAGCTGCGGGTCGCGCTGTTCAACCCTTCCCCGGCGGTGTTCTGCCATGTCGCCCGGGTCGACGGGCGGACGGTCGGGATGGCGCTGTGGTTCCGGACGTTCTCCACCTGGGAGGGCGTGCACGGCGTGTACCTGGAGGATCTGTACGTGCGTCCGGCGGCCCGCGGCACCGGCGCCGGAAAGGCCCTGGTCGCGGCGCTCGCGCGGATCTGCGTGGAGTCCGGCTACCCGCGCCTGGAGTGGTCGGTGCTGGACTGGAACCCGGCGCGGTCGTTCTACGAGGCGTTGGGTGCGCGGCACAAGTCGGACTGGCTGCCGTACCGGCTGTCCGGCGACGCGCTGTCCACGCTCGCCGCGACGGCATGACGTCGTCCGCGATTCCTTCCGCGGCGCTTGCCGTGGCCCCGGTCGTGGCGCTTGCCGTGGCCCCGGTCGTGGCGCTTGCCACGGGCCCCTGTCGTGGCGCTGGTCGTGGCACTCGCCGAGGCGCTTGCCGTGACCTCGGTCGTGGCGGCTTGAGCGTCCGCCGCACCGGTGCGTGCGGGGACGTCGTAGAGTCGCGGGCAAGGGGGTTCATCGCGTGACTCAGGTGGTTCCGAAGAGGTCGGGCTCCGACGGCGACGACGTCGTCCTGCTGGCCGTGCCCGCGTCGCCCGCCTATCTGGGGGTGCTGCGCACCGCGACGGCGGGTCTGGCCGCGCGCCTGCAGTTCACCCTCGACGAGATCGAAGACCTGCGCATCGCTGTCGACGAGGCCTGCGCGATGCTGCTCGCGGTCGCGAGCGAGACGCCGCAGCTCGGCGACACGGTCGAGCTCGCCTGCCGGTTCACCGTCACCGCCGACGCGCTGACGGTCGAGACGACGGTGCCGCTGGGCTCGCCGACGGAGCGGCTGCCCGGTGGCGAGTCGTTCGCGTGGCAGGTGCTCAGCGCCCTGGCCGACGAGGTGTCGGCATCGGTCGACGGTCTGCAGGCCAGCATCCGTCTGACGAAGCGCCGCCCGAAGTAGCGTAGTCAGTCGGTTACCGCTTTGGAGATCGATTAGGTGGTGTGGGGTAGGTTGCAGGAGAAGCGGCGGCCCGGCACCAAGCAGCGCCACGACCCGGCGGACCGCCTGAGGCCGGACGCCTCATCGGCTCACCGGGTGTGACGAGACAGGTCTACGCCGGGCGTTTACCGGTCCACGCCGGGCGCTATCGGTCCACGCCGGGTGTCTACAGGTCTACGCCGGGCGTTGCAGGTCTACGCCGGGCGTTCCTTGAGAGCCGCGACGCCGGGCACCGGTTCACGGGCGTGTTGGGGCGGGACCTCGGACGGCCGGACGTTGTCGATGTGCCCGCGGGCGATCTCCATGGCGAGATCGATGTCCTGGTCGCGGATCGCCGCGAGCAGGTTACGGTGGTCCCGGTCGATGATCCGCCACATCGGCAGTGGCGCGTTGTGGGCCGCGGCTTTGCGGTCGGTGACGGTGTAGAGCGGGCGGACGACCAGGCAGAGCAGGGTGTTTCCGGAGGCGGCCGCGACCGCGAGGTGAAACGCGGCGTGCGCGGCGATGCGTTCGTCGAGGCTCGCCGTCTCGGGGTCGAACATGGCCGCCTCGAGTTCGCGCAGGTGGTGCGCCTCGCGGCGGGCGGCGGCCAGGCCGGCGGCGGGGACCTCGAGCATGCGGCGGACCTCGAGGAAGTCGTCGCCCTTGACCACGCCGTTGGCGAGCAGGAGGCCGACGCCGTCGGTGAGGGATTCACCGAGGGTGCGGGCGTCGGGTTCGGCGACGAAGCTGCCGCCGTTGACGCCCCGGGTGGTGATGATCAGGTGCTGGCTGCTGAGGAGGCGGAGCGCCTCGCGGACGGTGGAGCGGCTCAGGCCGGACTGTTCGCACAACTGCGGCTCGGTCGGCAGCCGGGCACCAGGCAGGAGCTGGCCGGACATGATCTCGACGCGGAGCCGGTCGGCGAGGACCTGGTAAGCGGGTGCGACCGTCACGACAAACGAGCGTAAGCGACACCGGCCACCTGCGGGACCTGCAATGCCGCCGTCTCCTACATTTGGCCGGAGATCGGCGGAAGTCGAGCCGAGATCAGCGGAAGCCGAGCCGGCGACGAGCCGATCAGCGAAAGCCGAGCCGAGATCAGCGGATACCGAGCCGACGACGAGCCGGGATCAGCGGATACCGAGCGCTATGCGGGTGGACGGGGCGAACAGCAGCACCGCGCCGATGAGGCCGAGCGCGAACAGGGGCGCCCCGATCAGGGGCTGGCCGTGGGTGAGCATCGTCCAGCCGATCGGCATCTGCAGCATCTGGGCGACGATGCCGGGGCCGCGGGCCCACCGGCGGCGGCGGTGCAGCGCGACGGCGACGCCGAGGAACAGCGCGGTCATGAGCGCCAGGTAGCCGGTCGAGGAGAGCGCGACCTCGGCGGCGGTCCACTCGGCGGTGACGTCGAAATAGACGAAGAGCAGCGTGAGCAGGGCGAGCCCCACACCTTCCAGGAACAGCAGCCGCACCGCCCACCGCAGGGTCGCCGGCACCTGTTCGGGCGCTGTCGTGCCGCTCACCTGGCATTCCCTTCCAGAAGCGCCGTATCGCGCGCACCAACCTTATCGCGCTGGAGAGCGGGTACAGTGCCGCCCATGCGAGCCCTCCTGGTCGTCAACCCGAACGCGACGACCACCACCGAACGCGGTCGGGACATCCTGGTGCGGGCGCTGCGCAGCCAGGTCGACCTGGAGGTGGCGTATACGCAGCGCAAGGGCCATGGGGTGGAGCTGGCGCGGGACGCCGCCCGGGACGGGTTCGACCTGGTCGTGACGCTCGGCGGGGACGGCACCGTCAATGAGGCGGTCAACGGGCTGATGACGTTCGACGCGGGCACGGCGGAGGGACGGGCGCAGGAGCGGCCGGCGCTGGCGGTGGTGCCGGGTGGCTCCACGAACGTGTTCGCGCGGGCGTTGGGGTTGCCGAGCGACTGGGCCGAGGGCACCGGCGCGATCCTGGAGGCGCTGCGGGACCGGCGGGAGCGGATCGTCGGCCTCGGCCGCGCCGACGACCGCTATTTCACGTTCTGCGCTGGTATGGGGTTGGACGCGGAGGTCGTGCGCCGGGTCGACCAGGCCAGGCACAAGGGTTCGACGTCCACGCCGTGGCTCTATTTCAGGGCGATCGCGCAGCAGTACGCGACGACGAACCGCCGGGTGCCGCTCCTCACGCTCGAGCTTCCGGGCGAACCGGCCCGGTCCGGGCTAACGTGGATGTTGGTGCAGAACACCGCACCGTGGACATACATCGGCGAGCGGCCGGTGGATCCGAATCCGCGGGCCTCGTTCGACACGGGGCTCGACGTGCTGGGCCTGTTGCAGATGCAGGTCGGTAGCACGGCCCGGACGATGGCCCAGCTGGCGCGGGGCAGTGATCCGAAGGGCAAGCAGGTGCTGCGGATGCACGATCTTGCCGGGTTCACGCTCACCGCCGCCAAACCGATCGCTTTCCAGGTTGACGGGGAGTACCTCGGAGAGTGCGACAAGTTGGATTTCGCGTCCGTGCCGGGGGCGTTACGCGTAGTGTGTTGAGTCACCCCCGGCGATCATCCACCGAAGGGGGAGAAAGTTGCAGAGAGTCGCGAGAGAGACACCGCGACCGCATCTCCGAAACCCCTCCGGTCGTTGACCGAACCGTACTACATTGGTAACTGGCTGTTGCGATTCAGGGTCCCTAACCACATTAAAATCGGACAAACAGTGCGTGAGCTTGCTCACCGACTTGGATTTTCTTGGTTTGGACCCCTTGACATCGCGGTAGTTCGTGAAAGCATTCACAAGCGAAACGAACACTGAGCGTTGCCCGCAGGCGCGTTACGGATCTTCAGGCTCCGCCTAGCCGAGACGTTACGCGAGATGCATATAGGGAATCATTAACAACGATCCGCGAAAACAACAAGGAGTGTTGCCGCCATGTCGGACTGGCGCCACCATGCCCTCTGCCGCGACGAGGACCCGGAGCTGTTCTTCCCCATCGGAACATCGGGCCCGGCGTTGCTGCAGGTCGAGCAGGCGAAGGCAGTCTGCCAGCGCTGCTCCGTGACCAGTGACTGCCTGCAATGGGCACTCGATTCCGGTCAGGACGCAGGTGTCTGGGGCGGAATGAGCGAAGACGAGCGTCGCTTGATGAAGCGTCGCGGTGGCCTCCGGGTCCGCGCTCACTCCGCATAGCCTTCCCATAAGCGCACCAAAAACACCTCGGCTCAGGCCCGAAGCGCAGCGAAGACGAAACGCGCCGAAGACCAGAGCCACACCGAAGACGAAAACGCCCCGGCCGATGCGCCGGGGCGTTTCACGTGTGGGCCAACAATGCGGTCACCCACGATACGGGGGGTCGTTGGGGCCGGGCGGCGGGAAGTTCGGCCCGTCGTAGTAGGGCGGTTGCCCGTAACCGGGCTGACCATAGCCGGGCTGACCATAGCCGGGCGGCGGGTAACCGGGCGGCGGATAGCCGGGCTGCCCGTAGCCACCGCCGTAAGGCGCCTGGCCGTAGCCGGGCGGCGGGTACTGGTGACCGCGCATGGCCGCCGACTCGACATCGATCAGTCGCTCCAGCTCACCACGGTCCAGAAACGTCCCCCGGCACTCGTTGCACTGCTCAATGGTGACGCCGCTGCGTTCGTAGGACTGCATCGTGCCGCGGCACTTCGGGCATGTCATCTGCATACCCCTAAGGTAGCCCTCCGCCACCAAGCGCGAGATCAGCCGTTTCCCCAGGCAGCCCGGCCGGTGTGGCTAGTCGAACAATTCCTCGAAGAAGCTGTCCCGGTGGTGCTTCTTCCGCTTCTTGTGATGCCCGTAATGACCGTAGTGGCCGTGCTGGCCGTGCGGCTGCGGGTAGTGCGGCTGGCCGTGCTGCGGCTGGCCGTATGCCGGCTGACCGTACGCCGGCTGACCGTAGGCGGGCTGACCGTGGCCCGGCTGGCCGTGCACCGGCTGGCCGTAGGGCTGCTGACCGTAGGCGGGCTGCTGCGGGTATGCCTGCTGGGCGCCGGGCGGCGGGAAACCCGGGGTGCCGGGCGGGACACCGGGGGCGCCCGGCTGCTGCTGACGCCCACGCCAGGCGTTTTCCGCGTCGGTGAGCTTCTCCAGCTCACCGCGGTCGAGGAAGATGCCCCGGCACTCGAGACACTGATCGATGGTGACGCCGCTGCGCTCGTACTGCCGCATCTCGCCGCGGCACTTCGGGCATGTCATCTGCATGCATCCAAGGTAGCCGCAGCCACCTAGGCGAGCGCTCAGGCCGCGAGATCAGCCGGCGGAGCGGCCACCCGCCCGATCCTGGCGATGACCAGTCGAGCCAGGTCAAGGGACCGGCCCAGCGGTGGCGCGGCCGGAGCGAGCGCCCCCGCCGACACCGCGGACGCGACGGCCGCCTCGTGCAGCCGCCCGGTGGCCAGGAAGTACGAGGAGATCGCCACAACGGCGCATCCCTGGGAACGCAGCGCCGACACCGCGACCGCCCCGGTGATCGGCGACCCGGAGGCGAACGCCGCCCGGCACGGCAACCCGAGCTGCTGGCCGAGCGCGGTGGCCGCCAGATCGACCGTGTGCCGCGCCAGGTCGTCCCTGGTGCCGGCGGCGACCATGACGACCCCGTCCGCGTCGAGCGCGGGCAGCTGGCGGCGCAGCGCGGCAACGAGCAACGGATCGGCCACTCCGCCGACCGGCCCGAGCACGTCCGTGGTGCGCACCCGCATCGACAGCCCGCTGTCATGGGCCCGGTCGATGACCGCCGGCAGGTCGACGCGCCCGTGGAAGGCGGACGTCAGCAGCAGCGGCACCACAACCGCCGACCGGTGCCCGAGCCGCTGCATGTCCAACAGCACCCGGTCCGGCCGCGGCCCCGCGTGATCCAGATAGGACGTCCGCACGTCCAGCCCTGGACGCTGGGCCGCGACCGCGCGGGCGAGGGCCCTCGTCGAGGCCGCCGCCCGCGGGTCGGAGGACCCGTGCGCCACCAGTAGGACAGCTGTTTCCAGCTCCCTCGGCTTCGCCGGCGGTTCCGTGGGGGGCTGCGCCGCCCCACACCCCCCATGCTGCGCACTACGAACGATCACCCGGCGTGCAGCCCGCATTCGGTCTTGTCGAACATCGGCCAGCGCCCGCCGCGCGGGTCACCGCCGGGAGGGGTCCGCCGGGTGCACGGCCAGCAGCCGACCGAGGCGTACCCCTGCCGCATGAGCGCGTTGACCGGCACGTTGTAGCGGGAGATGTACGCGTCGACGTCGGCCTGCGACCACTGGGCGAGCGGCGACACCTTGAACTTGTCGCGGGCCTGCTCGAAGCCGACGATCGGCGTGTTGGCGCGGCTCGGCGACTCGTCGCGGCGCAGGCCGGCGGCCCACGCGTCGTAGTCCGAGAGGGCCCGCTCCAGCGGCTCGATCTTGCGCAGGAAGCAGCACTCGTCGGGGTCGCGGGCGTAGAGGCGCGGCCCGAACTCGGCGTCCTGCTCGGCGACGGTCTGGCGCGGGCGGATCGAGCGGACCGTCACGGGCAGGGTCCGCTGGACGACCTCACGGACCCGCAGCGTCTCGGCGAAGTGCAGGCCGGTGTCGAGGAAGATGACCGGCACGCCCGGCACCACCTTCGACACGACGTGGGCGAGGACGGCGTCGGCGAACGAGCTGGTCACACAGAACCGGTCGCCGAACTCGCCGGCGGCCCACTCCACGATCTTGTCGGCGGTCTTGCCCTCCAGTTGGGCCGACGCCTCCTTGGCCAGGGCGATGGACTCTTCTCGGGTACGTGCAACGGCTGTGCTCATCGCTTCGCCTCCAACATTCGTGCCGCAAGTCCCAGGAATTTCAGTGAGAAGACCCGTGCGCAGCTGCGGCACTCCCATGCGCCGTGGGTCTCTTCGTGTGGCCGTAGGTCCTCGTCCCCGCAGTACGGGCAGTACAGCGGCGCCATGCGTTCGCTCATCGCAGCTCGTCCTCCGGGGCTCGCAGCACCCAGTGCGCGAAGGACTCGCCGGACGACCGGCCGGCCAGGTAGTGGTTGGTGACCCGCTCGACGTAGGCGGGCAGCTCCGCGGCGGTGGTCTTCAGGCCGCGCAGCTTCCGGCCGAAGCCGGCGTTCTGCCCGGCCGCCATGCCGAGGCCGCCGCCGAGGTGGATCTGGAAGCCCTCGACCATGTCGCCGCTGGCGTCGTCGCGCACGAGCATGCCCTTGAGGCCGATGTCGGCGACCTGGGTGCGGGCGCAGGCGTTGGGGCAGCCGTTGAGGTGGATGGAGATGTCGGCGTCGAGCTCGGCGACCTTCGCCTCCAGGTGCTCGACGAGCTCGGCGGCGCGGGCCTTGGTCTCCACGATCGCCAGCTTGCAGAACTCGATGCCGGTGCAGGCCATCGTGCTGCGCCGCCAGCTGGACGGGCGGGCCTCCAGGCCGACGTCGCGCAGGCCCCGGACGACGGCCTCGGTGTCGGCCTCGGCGATGTCGAGCACGATGAGCTTCTGGTACGGGGTGAGCCGCACCCGGTCGCTGCCGTGCCGTTCGGCCAGGTCGGCGACCGCCGTCAGCTGGGTGCCGGAGCTGCGGCCGGCGAGGGGCGCCGCGCCGACGAAGTACTTGCCGTCCCACTGCTTGTGCACGCCGATGTGGTCGATCGGCTTCTCCGGCAGGTCCGGCGACGGGCCGTCGATGAGGGCGCGCTTGAGATACTCGGTCTCGAGGATCTCGCGGAACTTCGCCACGCCCCAGTCGGCGACGAGGAACTTCAGCCGGGCGCGGGTGCGCAGCCGGCGGTACCCGTAGTCGCGGAAGATCTGGATGACGCCGTGCCACACGTCGACGACCTCGTGCAGCGGCACCCACACGCCGAGCCGCTGGGCGAGCATCGGGTTGGTCGACAGCCCGCCGCCGACCCAGAGGTCGAAGCCGGGGCCGTGCTCGGGGTGGATGACGCCGACGAAGGAGACGTCGTTCGCCTCGTACGGGGTGTCCGGCAGCCACGAGATCGAGGTCTTGAACTTCCGCGGCAGGTTGGACAGCGTCGGGTCGCCCACGAACTTGGCGGTGATCTCGGTGATCGCCTCGGTCGGGTCGAGCACCTCGCTCTCCGCGACGCCGGCGATCGGGCTGCCCAGCACGACCCGCGGGGTGTCGCCGCAGGCCTCGGTGGTGGACAGGCCGACGGCCTCGAGCTCCTGCCAGATCTGCGGGACGTCCTCGACGCGGATCCAGTGCAGCTGGATGTTCTGCCGGTCGGTGATGTCGGCGGTGTCCCGGCCGAACCGGGTGGAGATCGACGCGATGGTGCGCAGCTGCGCCAGGTTCAGCTGGCCGCCGTCGCTGCGGATGCGCAGCATGAAGTACTTGTCGTCGAGCTCCTCGGGTTCGAGGATCGCGGTCCGGCCGCCGTCGATGCCGGGGCGGCGCTGGGTGTACAGGCCGAACCAGCGGAACCGGCCGCGCAGGTCGGCGGGGTCGATCGAGTCGAAACCGCGGTGCGCGTAGATCGTCTCGATGCGGGCCCGGACGTTGAGCGGGTTGTCGTCCTTCTTGCTGCGCTCGTTGGGGTTGAGCGGCTCCCGGTGACCGAGCGCCCACTGCCCCTCGCCGCGAGGGCGCCCGCCGGCACCGGCCCGTCCACCGCGGGACGCGGGACGGGGAGCTGGTGCGGCGTTGCCTGCCGGGACGGTGTTCACCGTCATGTCGGCGTCCTCTCAAGGTTGAGAGCACGCGAGCCAGCGCCGGCCTATCGCGGAAGATGCGCGATGGATGACGTCAATGTCATGGAGAATCCGGCGCGAGTCGCGCGCCCGGGAAAAGAAAATTCTGCGGGCGGCGTTTCAGCAAGCCGGACACATGGCGCTGCGCACGCGACCGTAGTCGACGTGTCGGCGGCTGACGAGCCGCAGAGAGGCAGCGTGCATAGGGTGCAGTCTTCCACGTCGACCGGTCCTTACGCCACGTCGGCGTGAGGGTTGTCTCAAACCCACGTCACCCAGACGTAACATAAATAAGACTCAGCCGATAGGAAATGCGGGCGGGAATCACCTGCTGCGGAGCGGCGCGCCGGCGAAAGGTCCCACAGTGCGGTAGGTTTCAGCGTTTCGCCAGGGGGACGACCATCACGGCCTCCGTGCCGCCCTCGGCCCGGGTGCGCAGCTCGATCGTGCCGCGCAGCTCCCCCGTGGCCAGGGTCCGCACGATCTGCAGCCCGAGGCGTTCGCTGCTGTCCAGGTCGAAACCCTCCGGCAGGCCCCGGCCGTTGTCGGCGACGGTGACGTGCAGCTGCTTGCGGAACCGGTGCACGGAGACGACGACCTCCGGGGCGCCCGCCCGGGGTGGCGCGAACGCGTGCTCGACGGCGTTCTGCAGCAGCTCGTTGAGCACCATGACCAGTGGGGTGGCGATCTCCGCGGGCAGCACCCCGAAGTCACCGTCGCGGCGCAACGCCACGGTGAAGTCGGAGGCGCCGACCTCGACGGCCGCGGCGGCGACCCGGTCGACGATGCCGTCGAACTCGACCGCCTCGTCCGCGGTGTCCGACGCCGACATCGACAGCGTCTCGTGGACCAGCGCGATCGAGGCGACCCGGCGGACCGACTCCTCCAGGGCGTGCCGGGCGGCCGGGACGCCGACCCGCCGGGCCTGCAGCCGCAGCAGCGCGGCGACGGTCTGCAGGTTGTTCTTGACCCGGTGGTGGATCTCGCGGATCGTCGCGTCCTTCGTCATGAGCTGCCGGTCCCGGCGGCGGACCTCGGTGATGTCGCGGACCAGGACCAGGGCGCCGATCGGCACCCCCGCCGGCATCAGCGGCAGCGCCCGCATGAGCACCGTGGCGCCGCGGGCCTCCAGCTCCTTGCGCGCGGGGGCGTCGCCGCGCAGCGCGGCGTGGACCCGGTCGGTGGCGTCCTTGCCCTCCAGTGGGTCGTCGACGAGCCGGCCGGTGATCTCGGCGAGGCTCTCCCCCACCAGGTGGGCGGCGAGTCCCAGCCGGCGGTACGCGGACTGTGCGTTCGGGCTGGCGTAGGTGACCTTGCCGGACGCGTCGAGCCGGACCAGGCCGTCGCCGATGCGGGGGGCGCTGGTGGTCTCCCCCGGGTGCCGGGGCGGTGGGAACGTGCCGTCGGCGATCATCTGGGCCAGGTCGTCGGCGGTGGTCAGGTAGTTGAGCTCCAGCTGCGCCGGGGTCCGGGCGGTGCTGAGGTTGGTGTCGCGGCCGACGACGGCGATGACCTTGGCCTCGCCCCGCCGGCGGACCGGGACCGCCTCGTGGCGGGCGGGCATGTCGCCGTACCAGACGGGATCCCCCTCCCGCCAGATCCGCCCCTGCGACCGGACGATGGTCAGGTGCGCGACCTCGGGGCCGCCGGAGATCCGCCCGACCTGGTCGTCCTGGTAGGCCGTCGGCGCGGTGGTCGGGCGCACCTGCGCGACGCACAGGAACTCGCCGCGGTCCGCGATCGGCACCCACATGAGCAGGTCGGCGAAGGACAGGTCGGACACGATCTGCCAGTCGCCGGCGAGGCGGTGCAGGTGCTCGATGTCCTCAGGGGCGAGGGAGGTGTGCTCCTCGACGAGGTCACGCAGGGTCGACACGGGTACCAGACTATGGTGAGCCGGTGCGCCACCTGTTGCCTGCCCTTGGACTCGTGCTCACGCTCGGCGGATGCGGATGGGTGGGCCGCGCGGACGAGACGAGCAAGCCCGACGGCTTCCAGCTGCACGGCTACGTGAGCGTCGCGGGCGCGGCGACCGGCATCCCGGGCACCCCGTGCCTGGCCCCGGCCGCCGACATCGTCTCCGGCGGCACGGTGAAGGTGGCCGACCAGGACGGCAAGGTGGTGGCCGTGACGACGCTGGCCGCCGGTGTACTGGCGAGCTCCCCCGACGGTTACCACTGCAACTTCGCCTTCGAGCTGCTGAACCTGTCCGGGGCGCGGCCGACCTACCAGATCCTGGTGGCCGACCGCCCCTCGGTGTCCTTCGAGACCCGGCCGCTGCGCGAAGGGCGGCCCGCGGTGGTCCCGATTACAGCGTCGCCGTCACCTTCTTGAGGCCGCGCGGCGCGTCGGGGTTCTCGCCGCGGTGCAGGGCGAGGGACAGCGCCAGCCGCTGCAACGGCAGGATGTCCAGCAGCGGCGCGTAGCGCTCGTCGACCGCGGGGGTCTCGACCCAGCCGGCGGCACCGTCGACCGCGGACGGCCCGAACACGACCACGTCGGCGCGGCGCTCACCGAGCCGGCCGACGACGTCGCGCATCGAGGTGCCGGCCGGGCCGCCGCCGACGACGGCCAGGACGGGAACATCCGGGTCGGCCATGGCGAGGGGGCCGTGCAGCAGGTCGGCGCCCGAGAACGCGAGTCCCGCCACGTAGGAGGTCTCCATGAGCTTGAGCGCGGTCTCGCGGGCGGTCGGATACGCGTAGCCCCGGCCGGTGGTGACGATCCGGTCGGCGAAGCGGTAGCGGGCGGCGAGGTCGGCCGCGGTGTCGTCGGCGAGGAGCCGCTCGGCGTGGCCGGGCAGCTCGCGCAGCGCGGCGAGCTCCTCGGCGGGCAGCGCGCCGCCGCCCTTGACGCTCTCGACCAGCATGAGCAGCGCGAGCAGCTCCGCGGTGTAGGTCTTGGTGGCCGCGACGGCGACCTCGTGCCCGGCGACGACGTCGACGTGCAGCTCGGCGACCTGCGCGAGCGGCGATTCGGCGTTGTTGGTGACGGCGAGGGTGTGCGCGCCCTGCTCGCCGGCGACCCTCAGGACCTCGTGCAGGTCGGGTGAGCCGCCGCTCTGGCTGACCCCGACGACGAGCGTGTCGCGCAGGTCGGGGCGGGCGCCGTAGAGCGTCATCGCCGACGGCGACGCGAGGCCGACGGGGATGCCGAGTCGGATCTCGGTGAGGTACGCCGCGTACAGCGCGGCATGGTCGGACGTGCCACGCGCCGTGAAGATCACGTTGCGCGGCTGCCACGACACGATCTGCGCGGCGACGGCGGCGATCTTCTCGGCCTGCTCGTCGACGAGCCTCGCGAACACCGCCGGCTGCTCGGCGATGTCCGCCCGCATTCCGGCACCGGGCTGCTCCGTCACGGCTCTCTCCCTAAGGTCATCTGGTGCGCGTTACTGCTCAAAGTTTCGCAGCTTCGCGCACCAGATGCCAACTTTCTCGGCAATTTCGCGCATTGAGTGCGCGAAACTACCCTTCTTGCGCAACGAGCGTGCGTTCCTCGCGCTTTTCGTCGTTCCCCCGCAGCGCCACGTCCCGGATGAACACCGCGAGCAGCGGCACGAACACCGTCGCCGCGATCGCCCACAGGAACACGCTGGACGTCGCGCCGGCGATCGCGTCGATGACCGCCGAGCGCACCGGCGCGGGCAGCTGGCCGAGCGTCGCCGGGCCGATCGTGTTGCCGCCGCCACCGCCGCCGGACAGCTGCGCCGCCGCCTGCGGGCCGACCTTCTCCGTGAGCAGGTCGTGGAGCCGGTGGTTGAAGATCGCGCCGAACGCGGCGACACCGAACGCACCGCCGATCGAGCGGGCGAAGGTCGAGGTGCTGCTCGCCACGCCGAGATCCTTGAGCTCGACGCTGTTCTGTGCGATGAGCATCGAGGTCTGCATCAGGAAGCCCATACCCAGACCGAGGACGGCCATGTAGATGCCGGATGTCAGCTTCGAGGTGTCCGAGTCCAGCCGGGACAGCAGCACCATCGCGAGAATCATGACGAACCCGCCGATCACCGGGTAGATCCGGTACTTGCCGGTCTTGGTGATCATCCGGCCGGCGAGCATCGACGTCACCAGCAGGCCGCCCATCATGGGCAGCAGGAGCAGGCCCGAGTTGGTCGCCGACGCGCCCTGCACGATCTGCTGATACAGCGGCAGGAAGGTGATCGCGCCGAACATCGCGAAGCCGACCAGGAAGCCGACGCCCGCGACCAGGCTGAAGTTGCGGTTGCGGAAGATGCCCAGCGGCACGATCGGCTCCGGGTGGCGCCGCTCGACGACGATGAACGCGGTCAGCGTGACCACCGCGAGCGCGGCCAGGCCGAGGATCTGCGCGGAGCCCCAGGCGTACTGGTTGCCGCCCCACGTGGTGATCAGCACCAGCGCGGTCACGCCGACCGAGAGCAGCGCGGCGCCGACCCAGTCGATGCGGTGCTCGGTGCGCTTCTTCGGCAGGTCCAGCTTCAGCGCGAGCAGCGTGAGGGCCGCGCCGCCGAGCGGCAGGTTGACGAAGAACGCCCAGCGCCAGTCGGCGTGGTCGGTGATGAACCCGCCGACGAGCGGGCCGCCGACCATCGCGACCGCCATGACGGCGGCGAACTGGCCCTGGTACTTGCCGCGCTCGCGGGGCGGGACGAGGTCGCCCATGACGGCCATCGCGCCGACCATCAGGCCACCGGCGCCGAGGCCCTGGAAGGCCCGGAAGCCGATCAGCTGCGGCATGTCCTGCGCGAAGCCGCACAGCACCGAACCGAGCAGGAACAGCACGATCGAGGTCATGAAGACCGTCTTGCGCCCGTACAGGTCGCCGAGCTTGCCCCAGATCGGGGTGGAGATGGTGGTGCCGAGGACGTACGCGGTGACGACCCAGGAGAGATGGTCGACACCGCCGAGGTCACCGACGATGCGGGGCATCGCGGTGCCGACGATGACGTTGTCGAGCATCGCCAGGAGCATCGCCATGAGGAGCCCCGGCAGGACGACGCGGATCTTCTTGTCAGGCATCGTGCCCCACCTTACTTGTCGGCCGGCTAGTTAACTTACTAGCCGTACGGTAAGTTGGTTACTAGCCGCTCGTCAAGTTGGTTCAGTAGGATGGTCGCGATGGAGCAGAACCAGGCAGCAACAGCGCCCCGCGTGGTGCGTGGCCGCAACCGGATCCGGACCTCCGAGTCCGATGCCGACGACGTGCGCGCGCACATCCAGCGGGTCGCCCTGGAGCTGTTCATCGAGGAGGGCTACGACAAGACCTCGCTGCGGGAGATCGCGGAGAAGCTCGGCGTCACCAAGGCCGCGCTGTACTACCACTTCCCGACCAAGGACGACATCGTCAACAGCCTCATCGAGCACCGCATCGCCGCCATCGACGCGCTGATGGAGTGGGCGGAGGCGCAGCCGCGCACCGAGCAGACCCGCGTCGAGTTCGTGCAGCGCTACTTCGTCCTGCACGACGTGGCCAAGCACGAGCACGTGATCCGGTTCTTCGAGCGCAACCAGACGCTCATCAACACGCTGCCGGCCGGAAAGCTCATGAAGGGGCAGATGGAGCGGGTCTTCGGCTTCCTGATGGACCCCGCGGAGTCCACCGTCCAGCAGATGCGCCGCGCGATGGCGATCTTCACGATCCACGCGGGCCACTTCCTGTTCCGCGGCCGCGACGACCTCTCCGCGCAGGACCGCCGCGACGCGACCCTGGTGGTCGCCGAGGACCTGATGCGCCTGGCCGCCGAGCAGCCCTAGCGCTTGCCGGTCAGCTCGCGGCGGTCGGGAGTTTCAGGCGCAGGCCGAGCAGGTTGACGCCGGGCACCGGCGCCCAGTCCAGGGCCGGCTCGCGCACGAAGCCGAAGGTGTCATACAGCGCGAAGGCCGCGGCGTTGCGGTCCCGGGTGGAGATGACGAGGGACCCGCAGCCGAGGACCGTCGCCCGCTCGACGCAGGCGCGGACCAGCGCCTGCGCGACGCCGCGCCGCTGCGCGGCCGGGTCGACGGCGAGCATGCGGAACTCGGCCTCACCCAGCTTGGACAGCTCCGCATACCGGGTGCCGGGCAGCACGAACGCCACCGCGCCCAGCAGCCGGCCACCGCCGTCGTCGACCGCGACCAGCACCTCGCTGTGGGCCGCGCGGGTCGCCACGTCGGCGAGCAGCTCGCCGTAGCCGTGGTCCTCCTCGAGCTGGCCGTCGGCGCGATACGCCTCGACGGTCAGCCGGGCCACCTCGTCGAAGTCGCCGGGCTCCGCCCGCCGGACCGTCACCGCCGTCGGCGTCACCCGATCACGGCGATCAGATCGCCCTCCTGCACCACGTCGCCCTCACTGACGGCAATCTGACTGACCGTGCCCTCGGACTCGGCGATGACGGGGATCTCCATCTTCATCGACTCGAGAATCACCAGGGTGTCGCCCTCGTTGACCTCGGCACCGACCTCGGTGGTGATCTTCCAGACGTTGGCCACCATCTCGGCACGGATCTCGTCGGACATCCTGGTCTCCTTTGACGTCGGAAGCTGATCCGCAGCATATCCGCGCGAAACCCGGTCGCGCTCGGCGCTGCACCGAACGCATCATGACGGCGTGGAATCGACCGTCACGGTGACCCCGGCGACCCTGCCCGGCGTGCTCCTGCACGTCGCGGTGGTCCGTCCCGTCTTCGTGTGGGGCCAGCCCGGCATCGGCAAGAGCTCCCTGGTCAAGGAGTTCGCGGCGGCCCTCGGCCTGGAGTGCGTCACCCTGATCGGCACCCAGCTGGCCCCCGAGGACCTCATCGGCGTGCCCGAGCTGCGCGACGGGCGCAGCCGCTTCGCCCCACCGGAGTCGATCGCCCGCGACCGGCCCTACTGCCTGTTCCTCGACGAGCTCAACTCCGCCTCACCCGAGGTGCAGAAGGCGTTCTACTCGCTCATCCTCGACCGGCGCATCGGCGCGTACGAGCTGCCCGCCGGCTCGATCGTGATCGGCGCCGGCAACCGCGCCTCCGACAACGCGCTCGCCCGCCCGATGGCCTCCGCCCTGCTCAACCGGCTCATCCACGTCCACCTGCGGGCCAGCGCCGACGACTGGCTGCTGTGGGCGATGGGCGCCGGCCTGCACGCACTCGTCACCGACTATCTCACCGCCCGGCCCGACCACCTGTGGTCGAAGCCGCCGAAGACCGAGGAGCCGTTCTCCACGCCGCGGTCGTGGCACATGCTGTCCGACGCGCTGCTGTCCTTCGGCGACGATCTCGACGAGGACGTCCTGCGGGTCCTCACCACTGGCACGTTGACGCCGTCGCACGCGTCGGCGTTCTGCGCATACGTCAAGACCGTCCGGCACCGCTACGGCCTCGACGCCATCGTCCGCGGCGACGCGCCGTGGCCCCGCGACCCGACCGACCGCGACCTGCTGTACTTCTTCGCCGAGGCGTTCCGGGCCAGGCTGGTCAAGGACCTGCCGGCCGGTCGCGAGCACGCCTCCCCGTCCGTGCGCCGCTTCGCGGTCCGGGCGAAGGGCCTGCTCGTCGAGCTCGCCGAGATCTCCCTCGAGTGCGCGCAGCTGGTCGTCGCCGCCGACGAGAACGGCATGCCGGCGTTGCCGGCCTGGTTCCTGGTCGAGGTGACCCGCGACCTGCCGCGCCTCGTCGCCGCCCGGGCCTGAGCACGATGCCCCCGAAGAAGAAGGTCGACCCGCGGCTCGAACGGGCGGAGCACGCCTGGGCCGCGGTCGCGGGCAACCCGATGTTCGCGTTCCTCGCCCGCGACCCCACCGGCGTCGACCCGCGCAAGCTGTGGATGTCGTGGGCGGAGGACACCACGCTGATCCGCGCCCGCGGCCACGCCCGGGTCCACGCCAACGGCGTCGTGGTCGCCAACAAGCACGCACCCCTCGAACCGGACGAGTGGATCTGGGTGTTCGCGCACTGCGCCCTGCACCTCGGCTTCGGCCACCTCGACGACCCCGCGACCCGGGTCGACGCCGAGCTGGCGGTCGCCCGCTGTGTCGTCGTCGCCCGCTTCCAGGCGGAGCTGCGGCTCGGGCGGCCACCCGTACACCTGCCGCCGGAGCTGCCGACAGCACCGGAGGAACGCCTCGCCGAACGCTGGCGGGTCTCCGGGATCCCGGACGGCATGGCGAACTGCGGCGCCGGTGGTGCCGGCGGCGACACCGACCTCACCGTCGACCCGCCCGTCCGGCCCCGCTGGCAGCCGTCGGGCACCACGGCCACGCCGATGACCTGGCCCGACCGGTTCGCCCTGGGGCTCGGGCAGGCGGCGGCCGCCGCCGTCGACGAGGCCGGGACGCCACGGCTGGTCGAGCGCGCCGGCCGCAAGCCCGACGAGAAGTGGGAGTCGGCGCGCCGGTGGTTCGTGTCGTCGTATCCGCTGCTGGCCGCCCTGGCCGCCGGATTCACCATCGTCAGCGACGTCACCGTGTCCCGCGACCTGGCGATCAGCGTCGCCGCCGTCGACCCGTCCGCGGCCGAGATCTACGTGAACCCCTTCGCCCCGCTCACCCCTCCCGAGCGGCGCTTCGTCATCGCGCACGAGATGCTGCACGCCGCCCTGCGCCACGGCGACCGCGTCGCGCACCGCGACCCGTACCTGTGGAACGTCGCCACCGACTACGTCATCAACGGCTGGCTCGTCGAGATGGCCGTCGGCGACCTGCCCGAGGGTGTCCTGTACGACCCCCAGTTCAAGGACGCCGGCGCCGAGGAGGTGTACGACCGCATCGCCACCGACCTGCGCCGGCTCCGGCGGCTCGGCACCCTGCGCGGCCGTGGCCTCGGCGACATCCTCTGCGACCCCCACCACCCCCACCGCGGCGGATCGCTGGACGACTACTACCGCCGCGCCCTCGCCACCGGCCTGGCCTTCCACGAGTCGAACGGCCGCGGCCGGCTGCCCGCCGGCCTGGTCCAGGAGATCCGGGCCCTCGACCACCCGCCGCTGCCGTGGGACGCCCAGCTCGCCCGCTGGTTCGAGGAGCACGTGCGCGGCCCGGCGCCCCGGCGTTCCTACGCGCGCCCGTCCCGCCGGCAGAGCTCCACCCCGAACATCCCCCGGCCCGGGTGGCTCTGGCCGGAGGAGGAGGTCGAGCGGGCCACGTTCGGCGTCGTGCTGGACACCTCCGGCTCGATGGACCGCACCCTGCTCGGCAAGGCCCTGGGCGCGATCGCCTCCTACGCCACCGCCCGCGACGTCCCGGCCGCCCGGGTCGTGTTCTGCGACGCGGCAGCGTACGACGCCGGCTACCTCCCGGTCGCCGACATCGCCAGCCGGGTCCGCGTCAAGGGCCGCGGCGGCACGATCCTCCAGCCCGGCGTCCGTCTGCTGGAACGCGCCCCCGACTTCCCCGCCGACGCCCCGATCCTGGTCATCACCGACGGCTACTGCGACCACGTCCGGGTCCGCCGCGAGCACGCCTTCCTGGTCCCGGACGCCGCCCGCCTCCCGTTCACCCCGCGCGGCCCCGTCTTCCGCCTCCGCTGACCACCACAACTTCGATCAACGCCACCACCCGGCCACCCAGGCGACCACGACACGTGTCAATCACGGCCGCCGCGTATGAACGGGCCCACGCGAAGGTCTTCGTAGTGCTGGGAGCGCCCCACCCGGCGCGCGCGAAGTCTGCCCCGAGTCGCCGGCGTGGAATGACGCGCACCCACGTCCGCGACCCGGGCGGCCAGCCGCCACGCCGCTCGTGATCGAGCCGCCACCCCGGCCGCTCAAGCGACCACGGGACGACTCCAATCACGAGCGACGCCCGCCACGCGAACCACGTCGGCGTATCCCGGGACGTAACCGTTGACCACCACAGGGCCGACGTCACGGCGGCGGGTGACCACTGGAGATCCCACGCGCCAGCGTGCGAACCTGCCGCGCGCCAGCGCAGGCAGTGCGAGCGCAGCGAGCATGGGGGGTACGGGGTGGGAACCCCCCGGGCTCCACCGCTTGCGGTGGAGGAATCTCAGCGGATTATTCCGTCCGCAGCTCGCGCGCCTCCGCGTTGACGACCAGCTCGGAGAGCTTCAGCCGGAGGCGGTTCTTGAGCTCGGCCGGGGCCAGCTCGGAGCCGCAGCACCGGGCGACCAGGGCCTTGACCTCCTGCTCGATGCCGAACTCGCGCAGACACGGCGAGCACTCGTCGAGATGGTCGCGGATGAGCGACCGGCGGTCGTCGGCGCACTCCAGGTCGAGATACAGGTACACCTCGGCGAGGACGTCGCCGCAGTCAGTCTCGTGCGGGTCTCCACAGCTCATCGATCTCAGACCTCGCTCGGCTCAGCGGACGGGGTGCGGGTGAATCCCCGGTCGGCAGCATAAGTCTCGAGCGAGCGGCGGAGGTTGCGCCGGCCGCGGTGCAGGCGGGACATCACAGTGCCGATGGGCGTGTTCATGATGTCGGCGATCTCCTTGTAGGAGAAGCCCTCGACGTCGGCGAGGTAGACCGCGAGCCGGAACTCCTCCGGCAGCGACTGCAGCGCCTCCTTGACGTCGGAGTCGGGCAGCCGGTCGAGGGCCTCGGTCTCGGCGGAGCGCAGCCCGCTGGACGTGTGCGACTCGGCCTCGGCGAGCTGCCAGTCGGTGATCTCCTCGGTCGGTGCCTGGACGGGCTGGCGCTGGCGGCGACGGTAGGAGTTGATGTAGGTGTTGGTCAGGATGCGGTAGAGCCAGGCCTTGAGGTTCGTGCCCGTCTCGAACTGGTGGAACGCCGCATACGCCTTGAGGAACGTCTCCTGGACGAGGTCCTCCGCGTCGGCCGGGTTGCGCGTCATGCGCAGGGCCGCCGCATACAGCTGATCGATGAAGGGCAACGCGTCGTGCTCGAACCGGTTGCGCTGCTGCACCGCGCTCTCGCTGCTGACCACTCGTGCGACTCCAACCCTCGACCGTCCTGCCGAGGATACGCCGAGTTGCTGAGCGACTTCTGAGTTTGTGGCGCCCGTCAACCGCTCGCGGACGATCGGCTGCCAGGACGGATCGGGCTCCGCGTCCGTCGCCGCCGGCCACGCCGGGCTGAACAGCAGCTCGCGGATGCGTCGATCCTCGCGCTCAAGGATGGCCACGAGAAAACTTCCCTCCACCGGCGACGCCTCGGCAGCGTCGCACGGTCCGTGTAACGCCCGCGACCCGCCGGCCATTCCTACCCGCCTGCCCCGGCGGCCGGCCTTTTTGGATTGGGACCGGTCGGCCGCCGGGAACAGGAAGGGCCTGGGAGGTTGCGGAACGACATCGGTCCGCGGTGTGGAGAGTGTGTCCGATTTGCACCGGTCACACGCTGTTCAACGACTGATCGCGGCGGTGGTGACGAACGCCACGGCCAGCTGTGCGAGCAGGTGTGGCGCCTTCGACAGGGCGTGGGTCTCACCGGGGAGCACCTCGACGTGGACCGTCGGCAGGGGCTCCGGCACGCCGAAGGCGTCCCGGTCGCCGTTGAGCACCAGGGTCGGCACGCCGGTGCGCAGTTCATCCGCCCGGGTGACCTCCGGCCGGCCGGGCGGGTGCAGCGGAAACGCGAGCGCCAGGATCCGGTCGGCGCCGGCCTCGACCGCGGTGCGGCAGGCGACCCTGGCGCCGCTGGACCGGCCGCCGACGACGAGCGAGTCGACGGCCACCTTGCGGCGCAACTCGGCGACGACGGCGAGCCAGGCGGCGTCGAGCTGCCTGGCCGGCGCCGGTGGGCGGCGGGCACCGGCGACCCGGTAGGGCTGGGTCACCATCGCCACCCCGGCGCCGGCGTCGAGCACGGCGGCACGCACCGCGACCAGGTCCACGGCGTCGACGTCTCCGCCGGCGCCGTGGCCCAGGACGAGCAGTGTCCCCGTGTATCCCGCGGGCACGTCGAGGGAGTAGCGAGCCACCCCGGATGGGGTGTCGAGCTCCTGCCCCCGCAGCGACCGCCGGGCCCTCGAACGACTGGGCCGGCCCGAAAGCCGGCCCGGAGGCCGGCTCGAGGGCCGGTCGGTCAGCTGGCCGCTCCCACCGGATCCCTCTTGTCGGTGCGTCCCACGCGCTGGATCGGCAGCAGCGGCAGGCACACCGCTGGGCCCATCCGATGCTCCGGGGTCGGGCCGGTCAGGCCCGGGTTGGGCACGTCGCTGCGCCATGCGACGAGCATCGCACGCCGCTCACGCGGCGTGGTGGCTCCCCACACCCCGTGGCAGTCGCCGACCTCCAGCGCCCAGGCCAGACACGCGCCTTGGACGTCACAGGTGCGGCACAGCGCGACGGCAGCGTCGGCGGGCTCGCTCGGGGCCGGAAAGAACGTTTCCGGATCAACGGTTTGGCACGCGCCGCGTGTCCGCCAGGCATCATCGCCCTGTTGTTCGCGAACCGCGCGCAACAGACGCGGATCACGCTTGGCGGCAGCGACCTCATGCGGGCGTGGCATCCTCGCCCGGGTCATACACCCACCTCCCCCGTGGGTCAAACGAACACTAGGCAGGAAAACGTCGGGATGCCCCCATCCGACATTGACCTACCGGCGCTGTGTTCTATCGCACAAACACCTGCAAATACAAGAGTTTTCACGCTGTTCGACAAATTCTGCCGGGGAGGAAGTGGACGTACAGCCTAAAAGAGGGTCAGATCGATCGGCTCCACATCGCCTGGCCGCAAGGCGGGCGCGGGCACCCGGTCGAGCAAATCACGGCCGTCGTTGCGTACGTCACCCACTCGCGCGCCGACCGGTCGCAGCTCCAGCCGCGCGACGTGCTCGGACGGCGTCGGCGCCAGGAGCCGCTCATCGACGGGGGCCTCCAGCCACTCCTCCCACCGCGACGCCGGCAGGACCAGCGGCATCCGATCGTGAATGAGCGCCAGGTCGTCGACGGCGGGTGTGGTGATGATGCTGCACGTGAGCACCCGACCCTCGCCTTTACCCCACACTGTCCAGATTCCAGCGAACACGCACGGTTCGTCGTCACCGAGCGTCATGAAATACGCCTGTTTCGTCTTGCCGTCACCGCGGACCCATTCGAACCAGCCGTCGGCGGGGACGAGGCAGCGCCGCTTCGCGAACGACTGGGCGAACGCCTTGGAGTCCGCGACCGTCTCGGACCGGGCGTTGATCATCCGGGCGCCGCCCTTCAGGTCGGGCGCCCACGACGGCACCAGGCCCCAGCGCGCCGAGCTGAGCACCCGGCCGCCGGCGGACTGGGAGACGCGCACCACGGGCACCTGGTCCGTCGGCGCGACGTTGTAGTCCGGCTCGAGCCCGTCCGTCTCGTCGGCGGCCTCGAACAGCGCGCTCAGGTCAACGTTGCTGCGGGATGTCGCATACCGACCACACATGCCCATTACGGTACCGAGCCCGGATGTGACCCCGCGAACCCTGCATCGTCAGCGGTCGCTACCCAGCGGAACGACCCGCACACTGAACGCGTGCCGAACCTGACCGCCCCCGCGTACCTCCCCTGGACCGCACCGACCGCGTCGGGGCCGGTCACGGCCACCGTGCGGCTCCCGGGCTCCAAGTCGATGACGGCAAGAGCCCTGGTCCTCGGTGCCCTGTCGCTCGGCGCCAGCACCCTGCGCTCGCCGCTGCGGGCCCGCGACACCGAACTCATGGCCGCCGGCCTGCGCGCCATGGGCTGCCACGTGTCCACCGTCGATGACAACCTGTGGCTGTTGCGGCCCCGCCCCCTCGGCGGCCCCGCCCGGGTCGATGTCGGCGCCGCCGGCTCGGTGCTGCGCTTCCTGCCGCCGGTGGCCGGCCTGGCCGACGGCGCGGTCACGTTCGACGGCGACGAGCGCAGCCGCGGCCGGCCGATGGCGCCGCTGATCGGCGCGCTGCGCAGCCTCGGCGCCCGGGTCGACTACGGCACCCGCCTGCCGCTGACGGTGCACGGCATCGGCCGCGTCGCCGGCGGTGCGGTGACCATCGACGCGTCGGCCTCCAGCCAGCTCGTGTCGGGGCTGCTGCTCGCCGCGCCCGAGTTCGACCGGGGCGTCACCGTGCGGCACTCCGGGCCGCCCGTGCCCCGCGCCCCTCATCTGCGGATGACCGTCCAGATGCTGCGGGCCGCCGGCGCCGGCATCGACGACAGCCGGCCGGACGTCTGGGTCGTCGAACCGGGCCGGCTCAACGGCCGCGCCTGGGACATCGAACCCGACCTGCTGGGCGCGGCGCCGTTCCTGGCCGTGGCCCTGGTCACCGGCGGCACGGTGACCGTCGCCGGCTGGCCGCCGCGCTCCAGCGTCCAGCCCGGCGGGCGACTGCTGGACCTGATGCGGCAGATGGGCGGCGCGCCCACGCTCACCCGGCAGGGTCTGGTCATGCGCGGCACCGGCACCGTCCACGGCCTCACCGCGGACCTGACCGACGTCGCGGAGCTGGCCCCGGTGCTCGCCGCGCTCGCCGCCGTCGCGGACTCCCCCTCTCACCTGCACGGCATGGCCCACCTGAGCGCGCACGAGACCGACCGGATCGCCGCGCTGGTCACGGGCCTGACCCAGCTCGGCGCCGACGTCACCAAGGACCACGACGGCCTGCGGATCCGGCCCCGGCCGCTGCGCGGCACGACGTTCGCCACCCACGGCGACCACCGCCTCGCGCACGCCGCCGCCGTCGTCGGCCTCGCCGTCGACGGGATCCGCCTCGACGACGTGACATGCACCGCGAAGACACTGCCGGAGTTCCCCCGGCTATGGTCAACGATGGTGGACGGCACGGGAGCGTTTGGGGGGCAGGACTGACGCGCAAGCGCGAGTACGACGAGGATGACGTCCGGGTCCGCCCGAGCCGGTCCTCGCGACCTCGCACGCGCACCCGCCCGAAGCACAGCGACGCCGTGGAAGGGTTCGTCGTCGCGGTCGACCGTGGCCGCTACACCTGCCACGTCGCCGACACCGACGCCGTCGTCACCGCCATGCGGGCCCGCGAGCTCGGCCGGCGCGGGGTCGTCGTCGGCGACAACGTCCAGATCGTCGGCGACGTCACCGGCCGCCCCGACACCCTCGCCCGCATCGTGCGCATCGACGAGCGCAGGTCGGTCCTGATGCGCACCGCGGACGACGAGGAGGGCACGACCGAGGGCCGCTTCGAGCGCGTGGTCGTCGCCAACGCCGAGCAACTCGTCATCGTCAACTCGCTGCACGACCCGCCGCCGCGGACCGGTTTCATCGACCGGTGCCTGGTCGCCGCGTACGACGCCGAGATCGAGCCGCTGCTGTGCCTCACCAAGGGTGACCTCGCCGGCCCCGCCGCCGTGCTGGACTACTACTCCGAGCTCGACCTGCCGTATGTCCTGTGCCGTCCCGACGCGCCGCTCGACGACCTGGTCGCCGCGTTGAGCGGCCGGGTCTCGGTGATGATCGGGCACTCCGGCGTCGGCAAGTCCACGCTCGTCAACCGCCTGGTCCCCGGCACCGACCGCGCGGTCGGCGTGGTCAGCGCCGTCGGCAAGGGCCGGCACACGTCCACCAGCGCCGTGGCGCTGCGCCTGCCGTCCAGGGACGAACCCGGCTGGATCATCGACACGCCCGGCATCCGGTCGTTCGGCCTGGCGCACGTGTCGGCGGACAGCCTGCTGCACGGGTTCCCCGACCTGGTCGAGGCGTCGACCCGGTGCGCGCCCAACTGCGACCACACCGGCGCCGGCGGCGACTGCGGCCTGGACAAGCTGGTCGCCGAGGGCGGCGCGGACCCGCGGCGGCTCGCCTCGTTCCGCCGCCTCCTCGCCTCCAAGGAAGGCACCCTCGACCCGCAGGACGCCGGCGCCGACTTCTCGTGATCCGGAGCAGGGTCAGACAGTGACCGGGCCGCCGGTGCGCCAGTAGGTGCCGTCGGCGCGCGAGAGCAGGTCGCTGTCGACCAGGTAGCGGCGCAGCGCCGCGTAGTCGTCGAACCAGGCCCGCAGCACCGCGTTGACCTCACGCTCCGGGTAGCGCACCCCCGGCTCGAACGACGCGGCGATGTGCTCCAGGACCACCATGCGCTTGCCGTGCGCGGCGGGCATCTGGGTCAGCCGGCCGTCAACCACGAACGTGCGCAGGATCTGGTCGCGCTGGCGGTCCGGGTCCATCGGCTCGACCTGCGCCGGGGCCGCGGCGTGGGCGCGCACCGAGTCCTTGAAGACCTCGATGTCGGCGCGCAGGCCCCCGTCGGCGACGCCGAGCAGGCCACCCTGCTGGAGGCGGCGGACGGCGGCGGCGACGGTGCGGGCCGGCAGCCCGGTCGCGGACTCGACGGCGGCGAGACCTGACGCGCCGAGCACCACGGCGGCATAGACGCGGAGCCGGTCCTCTTCGGCGAGAAGGCCGCAGAGCGCGGCGGGCGACGTCGCGGTGTGTGCCGCGCGCGGCGCATCGGGGGTCCGGGGTGAGAATCCCCCGGCGGGACCCGCCGCGGAGCGGTGGGGCGGCTGGTGACTGCTCACAAACGGCGACAGTACTGCCAGAAGATGGCGATCGTCGGCTAAGTTTCCGCGCATGGCGCGCTACGCGGACGACCTGGCCCTCGCTCACCTGCTTGCCGACACCGCGGATGCGATCGCCGTTCCCCGGTTCCGGGCCCAGGATCTGCACGTGTCGACGAAGCCGGATCTGACGCCGGTGACGGAGGCGGACACGGCGGTGGAGAAGGCGTTGCGGGCCACGTTGCAGCGGGCCAGGCCGCGCGACGGGGTGCTGGGCGAGGAGTTCGGGGCGACCGAGGCCGCCGCCGGACCCGGGACCCGGCAGTGGGTTATCGACCCGATCGACGGCACGAAGAACTATGTCCGCGGGGTGCCGATCTGGGCGACGCTCATCGCCCTGATGGAGGGCGCCCAGCCGGTGGTCGGCCTGGTGTCGGCGCCGGCCCTGGGGCGGCGGTGGTGGGGCGCGCTCGGTCACGGTGCGTATGCGGGACGGCACACGGCAGCGGCCACGCCGATCCGGGTGAGCGACGTGGACCGGCTCGCGGACGCCAGCTTCTGCTACTCGGACCTGAGCGGCTGGGAGGAGGCGGGGCGGCTCAACGCGGTCCTCGACCTGACCCGCCGCACCTGGCGGCAGCGGGCGTACGGCGACTTCTACGGCTACATGCTGCTCGCCGAGGGTGCCGTGGACATCATGGTGGAGCCGGAGCTGTCGCTGTGGGATCTGGCCGCGCTGGTGCCGATCGTCACGGAGGCCGGTGGCACGTTCACGGACCTGCAGGGCCAGCCGGGGCCCGGCGGTGGGAGCGCGATCGCTACGAACGGTCACCTTCACGAGGACGTTCTCACCCGTTTGGGCAGCCCCCGATTGTCCGGTTTGTCGGGCTAAACCGAATAGTCCGCATGCCGCTCCCCCGAACCGGGTCTATCCTCTCCGGGTGGCATCTTGGAGTTGGTTCTTCCTCGGCGCGATGATCGCTGCCTACGGGGTGGCCAACCTGCTGCAGTCCGTGGCCGCCGCCCGCACCGATCTGCACCACGGGTTCCACCCGATGCTGCTGCTGCGGCTGGGGCGGCACAAGTCCTACCTGATCGGGGTCGCCTGCCAGTTCGGCGGCTTCGCCCTGGCCTTCTTCGCCCGCCGGGACCTGCCGCTGTTCCTGGTGCAGTCCGCGATGGCCGCCGGGCTCGGCGTCACCGCCCTGCTCGGCGTGCTGATCCTGAAGTGGAAGCTGCCCAGGACCGAGCTCGCGCTGCTGGTGCTGCTCGCCTTCGGCATCGCCGCGCTGGTCCTCGCCGCGAAGCCGGCACCCTCCCGGCAGATCGGCACGGCCGGCGTCGTGGGGCTCGTCGTGGCGCTCGGTGTCCTGGCCGTCGTGGGGTTCTTCGCGGTGCGGCTGCACGGCGCGCCCGGCTCGGTGGCGCTCGGCGCGTTGTCGGGCGTGGCGTTCGGCGCGGCGGCGGTCGCGTCGCGGCCCCTCGCCTCCGCCGACAACCTCGGCCAGTTCTTCACCGACCCGCTGTCCTACCTGCTGATCGCCCATTCGCTGGTCGGCCAGCTGCTGCTGGGCCTGGCGATGCAGCGCGGCTCGACCACCGCCGCGGTGGCCGCCATGGACGCGGCCGGCGCGGTGCCCGCCGCCCTGGTCGGCCTGCTGTTCCTCGGCGACGGGGTGTGGCCCGGCAAGGAGTGGCTGGTGGCGGCCGGATTCGTGGTCACCCTGGGCAGCGTCATCGGGCTCAGCTTCTACGCCGAGCCGCAGCACCACCACCCGATCAGCCGCGAGGCCAAGACGCTGGTGCTCAGTGGTTCGCATGGAAGTGCCAGGCGACCTGCTGGTCGGTCAGTTGTGCGGCATACACCGCCGGTTCGTCGATGACGCCGACGAAGTAGTCGTTGGCCGGGCGGTTCGTCCAGCCGGCCAGGCTGATCCCGCCGACCCGCCAGTAACCGGTCGAGCTCTCCGCGGCGGTGACGGCGGCGTTGGACGCCACCAGGGCCCCGTCGGCGTAGAGCTTGATCCCGTCGGCGCCCACGCTCGCGGCCACGTGGTGCCAGGCGCCGTCGGCGTAGGACGTCCCGGCTGGCGAGCGCACCGCGACGGAGGAGCCCGGGTAGACGGCGAACGACAGCCGGTTGCCGCTGTCGACGAAGAGCATCCGGTCCCGGGTCCCGCTGTAGCCGGTCTGGGTGGTGCCGAACCCGATGACCGCGCCGCCGGCCCAGGTACGGATCCAGGCCTCGACCGTGAACGGACCCGGGTTGCTGACGGTCGTGTTCGACGACAGGTTCGTGACGCCGCGGAAGCCGGTCGCGGTGGCCGCCGACTGCCCCTGCTGAGTGCCCTGCAACGCGCCCGGCAGGCCGACGGAGATCGGGTTCGGCACCACGCCGGGGCCCGGATCGACCGTGCCGTTGGCGAACAGCTGCGCGATGTCTGAGGCGTTCAGCGCCCGGGCGTAGAGCCGCACGTCGTCGACCGCGCCGCTGAACGCCCCGCCGTAGGCGCCCGTGGTGGTGCGCAGCCGGCCCGCCTGCAGCCCGCCGGCGGCGTTCCAGCGGGTGGTGTGGGTGGCGCTGCCGGCCAGGACGTTGTCGACGTAGAGCTTCATCGCCGACAGCCCGTCGTAGACGCCGACCAGGTGGACCCACACCCCGGTGCTCACCGCGGCGGTGGCGGACGCGGCGTCGACGGCCGGCCCCACGGTGTCGGTCTGGGTCAGCGCGAACGTCCACCTGCCCGCGGCGTTGATGCCGAGTGTCGCGCCGACCGCGTTGGTGCCGCTGATGCTGACCACGCCGGTGTTCGCGGTGGCGGCGGACGCCTTCGCCCAGGCGGAGAAGCTGACCGCGGTGTCGGTGCGCACGCCGGGCGCGGTGCTCGAGACGTAGCCGTTGGCGGTGCCGTCGAGGGCGACCGCGTTGCCGTGGCCGGTGGGGCCGGTGGTCCAGGACGCGCCGGTGCCCAGGGTGCCGGGGTTGCTGGTGGTGCCGGCGTCGGCGGTGGTGGTGCCGGTGCCCTCGTCCAGGTTCCAGTGGGTCGTCTCGCCGTTGCCGTACACCGCGGCGACCTGGCCGGCGTTGAGCGCCCGCCGGTAGGTCCGAACCTCGTCGATCCGCCCGTCGAACGCGTCGGTCCAGCCGCTGTTCCACTGGCTGCGGCCCACCTGGAGGGCGCCGGTCGCGTCGAACAGCGTGGTGTGCGAGCCGGTGTTCTCCAGCACGCCGTTGACGTACAGCTGCAGCGGGCCGCCGACGGTGAAGACGACCGCCAGGTGCACCCAGGTGTCCAGCGCCGCGGCGGTGGTGGAGGTGGCGCTGTCGCTCGTCGGGTTGACGGTGTCGGTACGCGACATGATCACCCGCCACTTCGCGACGCTGTGCTCGTACTTGAGAATGAAGCCGCTGGTGATCGTGCCGGGCTGGCTGAGCACGGCCCGATGCTGGGTGAAGGCATGAGGGTAGACCCACGCCATGACCGTGAAGCTCTGGTCGGTGCGCACCGCGGGCAGGCCGCCGGCGGCGTAGCTGGTGGCCGCGTTGCCGCTGAACGACATCGCCGAGTGCACCCCGTCCCGGCCGGTCGCCCAGCCGGCCGCGGCGCCGAGCGTGGCCCGGTTCGCCGAGCCGGACAGGTCCTCGGCCACGGTGCCGGCGTTCTCGTCCGCGGGCCACCAGGTGGAGGCACCCTGCACCGGGCCCTGATAGGTGCCGGGGTGGGCCGAGCCGGACGAGTCCGCGGCGGTGGTCGTGGTGTCCTCGCCGCGCCAGTACGCCCACGGCGTGTCCCCCGTGACCGCCGCCGGATAGGTCGGGAACGTCGCCGCCGAGCCGAGGGTGCTCCCGGTGTTCTGCGTGGCCGCCGTGAACGCCGCGTTGGCGCCGACCGGAACGATCAGCGCCAGCGCGGCGAGCAGCAGGACCACCCTCGTCATCAGGTGTTCTGGGCTTCCCAGGTGAACGTGGCCGACGCCGTCGTGCCGTTGGCGGCGTTGTTGTCCTGCACCTGCCACTTGAACTGGTAGGTCTTCGTGGTGTTCGCGGTGGCCGCCCAGCCGCTGACACCGGTGGCGTAGGAGTTGCTGGCGGTGTTGAAGGCGGCCAGGGTCTTGGTGGTGTCGCCCATGCCGACGGCGTTGTAGTCGTTGGCCGAGGACACGAAGTCGGAGCAGTCCGCGGCGCTGCCGGTGCCCTCGTTGACCTGGAAGGTCAGGTAGCCGGCCAGGCCGGTGCCGCCGAGGTCCGCGTTCTTCAGGTAGAGGCGCACGGAGGCGGCGAGGCTGCCGGTGTACGTGATCTTCACGCACGCGGTGCCGTTGCTGCCCGGTTTCAGCCCCGATGCGGTGAACATCGCGGTCGCGGGGGCGTTGGCGCCGAAGGAGACGGACCCGGCCGCCCAGTTGTCGACCCCATCGGTCGTGGTCGCGGAGAAGGCCGCGAAGGACGCCTGCCACACGAAGACCCCGGCGGCGGTGAGGCCGACCGGCACACCGACCAGCGGCGTCAATCTGGACAGAATTCCCATGGCCATGACACTGCGCCCGCACGGTTGCCGTTCAAGCTCGCGAACGGGTTCAGTGCGGTGATCGGCTGCCGATCAGGACTCTGACGTGTTCGAGCTGCTGAGGGTCGCCGTGCGCGGCGCCGCCGCCGCCACGCTGGCCTGCGCCGGCGCGATGCTGGCCGCCACCCTCCTGCCGGTCGCCTTCGGCTGGGAAACCCAGGTCGTGCTGACCGGCTCGATGCGCCCCGGGATCGCCCCGGGCGACCTCGTGGTCTCCGCGCCGGTGCGGGCCGCGCAGGTGCGGGCCGGACAGGTGGTCGTGGTCGAGGACCCGGCCCGGCCCGGCACCCTGCTGGTGCACCGGGTCGTGCGGCGCAACGCCGACGGCAGCCTCACCACCAAGGGCGACGCCAACCCGTCGGTGGATCAGGCCGCGGTGCCGGCCGCGAACGTGCGCGGCCTGGCCCGGCTGCGGGTGCCGAAGGTCGGCCTGCCGGCGCTGTGGCTGCGGCAGGGTCGCTGGGCGCCGGTCACGGCCGCATTCGTGGTGCTGATCGCCCTGGGCCACCTGGCCAGGGAACGGACCCGGCGCGGCCGGCACGCGTACGACCCCCGCCGGACCGATCAGTGTCGGCCGGTCGGGCGCACCTCCCGGCAACTCAGCCGACCCGACCCGCACCCCGGTATTCGTTCAGACCACCACCGCGCGACCGATCTGGTCAGACGCGGAGTTCTCTGACGGCGAGCAGGATGGAGGCGGACGGCTTGCTGACACGCACGCTCAGCACCTGGTTCGCGGCCTGGATGGCGCTGCTCACCGTGGCGTTCTACCTCTGGCCCGGCCAGCACATGCTCTGGTGGGGCGCGATCGGCCTGTCCAGCACGACCGGGGTCCTCGTCGGGGTGGTCGTGCACCGCCCGCGGCGGCGCTGGCCGTGGTTGCTGCTGGCGTCGGCGCTGTTCGCCTTCGGCGCCGGTGACTTCCTCTACAACCTGCTCACCGACGTGTTCGGGATGACGAACCCGTTCCCGTCGTTCTCCGACGTGCTGTACCTGGCGATGTACCCCCTCGTCGCCGGCGGCCTGCTCGGTTTCATCCGGTCCAGGACCGGCCGCAACGACCGCGACAGCCTGCTCGACGCGACGACGCTCACCATCGGCCTGGCGCTGCTGGCGTGGATCTTCCTGATCGACCCGTACGTGCGCAGCACCGAACTGACGCTCGTGCAGAAGCTGGTCTCGATCGCGTACCCCCTCGGCGACGTGCTCACCCTCGCCGTGTTCGCGCGGCTGATCACCGGCGGCACGCGCCGGAGCCCGTCCATCATGATCCTGGGCCTCGGCACCGCGGGCCTGCTGGCCGCCGATGTCGTCTACGGCCTCATCCAGCTCAACGGCGACTGGCACGTCGGCGGCCCCACCGACCTCGGCTGGGTGCTCTGCTACGCGGCGTGGGCGGCGGCCGCGCTGCACCCGTCGATGGTGGAGCTCACCGAGCCGGCCAGGTCGCAGTCCAGCGACGTCGGGGTGCGCCGCATCGCGCTGCTCGGCGCGGCCTCGCTGATCGCGCCCGGTGTGCTGCTGGTCGAGGCGAGCCTCGGCACCGTCCGCGACGCGGCGGTCATCGCCGTCATGTCCGGCGTCATGTTCGTGCTGGTGCTCGCCCGCCTCGCCGGGGTGATGGGCAACCACCGCCAGTCGATGGCCCGCGAGCGGGAGCTGCGGGAGGCCACCACCACCCTGGTGTCGGCCGCCGACACCGCCGAGACGCTGGCCGCGGTGCGGCACGCGGTGGACCGGCTGCTGCCGGACGGGCTCGCGCACACGGTGGTGCTGGTGCGCGCCGAGCGCGTCGACGAGCCGGGGCTGGTCCGGGTGTCCGGGCTCGACCCGGATGTCCGGGACCTGCTGCGCGGGTACAGCTCGGCGCTGCGCCACCCCCTCGGCATCGAGCGCGACATGCTCTACGTCGGCGCCCCGACGGAGGCGCTGCAGGCGCTGCAGCCGACGTTCGAGGTGCTCGCCTCGCAGGCGGCGATGGCCCTGGAGCGCATGACGCTGACCGCCGAGGTCAACCGGCGCAGCAGCGAGGCCTACTTCCGGACGCTGATCCACAACACCTCCGACGTGATCCTCATCGTCGACGAGCACGACCTCATCCAGTACGCGAGCCCGTCGGCGGGGGCCGTGTTCGGCGACGAGCGGCTGGCCGGCTTCGAGCTGTGGGAGTTCGTCGCCGCCGACGAGCGCCCCCGCCTCGCCGAGCTGCTCACCCAGGTCCGTGGCGGGCTGCACGCGCACAACCAGATCGACCTGCGCGCCGAACGCGTCGACGGGGTCGGGCTGATGGTCGAGGTCGACTGCCGCGACCTGCGCGACGACCAGACGGTCGGCGGCCTGGTGCTCACCGTGCGGGACGTGACGGAGCGCCGGCAGCTGGAGGAGCAGCTGATCCGCCAGGCGTTCCACGACGCGTTGACGGGCCTGGCCAACCGGGTGCTGTTCCAGGACCGGGTCGAGCAGTCGGTGGCCCGCGTCAAGCGCGACCCGCACGGCCCGGGCCTGGTCGGGGTCCTGTTCATCGACCTCGACGACTTCAAGATAGTCAACGACACGCTCGGCCACGCGGTCGGCGACGCGCTGCTGATCGCGGTCGGCGAGCGGATCAGGGGCGCGCTGCGCGACACCGACACGGTCGCCCGGCTCGGCGGCGACGAGTTCGCCGCCCTGATCGAGGCCGGCTCGATGCCGGACCTGGAGCTCGCGGCGGAGCGGGTCCTGCTCGCGCTCGCCGAGCCGTTCGAGATCGCCGGCCAGGACGTCAACGGCATCTCCAGCGTCGGGCTGTCCACCACCGTCGACGCGAGCTCCGCCGAGGAGCTCATGCGCCAGGCCGACCTCGCGCTGTACGTCGCGAAGGGCGCCGGCAAGGGCCAGTGGCGGCGCTACCAGTCGGACCTGCACACGGCGGTGCTCGAGCGCCTGGAGCTGCGGGCCGCGCTCGACCAGGCGGTCAAGGAGCAGCAGTTCGTCCTGCAGTACCAGCCGATCGTGGACCTGGAGACCGGCTCGCCGCTGGGCTTCGAGGCGCTCGTGCGGTGGAACCACCCGACCCGGGGCATGATCGCGCCCGGCCACTTCATCGAGGTGGCCGAGGAGAGCGGCCTGATCGTGCCGATGGGGCGGATGGTGCTGCAACAGGCGCTGAACACGGTCGGGCGCTGGCAACGCTCCACGGCGCCGGGCGCGCTGCGGTACATCAGCGTCAACGTCTCCGTCCGGCAGTTCCGCACCCCGGGCTTCGTGGAGGAGGTCCGGCAGCTGCTGCGGGCCTCCGGGGTGGAGCCCGGCACGCTGTTGCTGGAGATCACCGAGAGCCTCCTGCTGCGCAACGACGAGCAGGTCAAGGCCGACTTCGACGCGCTCAGAGCGATGGGGGTACGGCTGGCGATCGACGACTTCGGCACCGGGTACTCGTCGCTGTCGTACCTGCAACACATGCCGATCGACGTCCTCAAGATCGACAAGTCGTTCATCGACGACATGCTGGAGTCCAAACAGCAGCGGGCGGTCGTCACCGCCATCGTCACCCTCGCCCAGACGCTCGACCTGGCGGTCGTCGCCGAGGGCGTGGAGCAGTCCGCGCAGGCGCTCGCCCTGCGCGACATGGGGTGCCCCTACGGCCAGGGCTACCTCTTCGCGCGACCGCTGTCCGAGCCGGACGCGTTCGCCCTGATCCCCAAAGCGGCCCCCTTCGCCGCGATGGCCTGAACCACCGAACGGCCGGACCACCGAACGGCCGGACCACCAACCGGCCCCGCGTCACCAATGGCGTGTGTCACCCAACCGGACAGCAACCTGACCGGACCGGACGACGCACCCGTGGCCCGATGCAATGGATTGCGTCACCCCTTCTACGAAAGGCAGCTGGAATGACCGTCAGCCCGATGCACAGCACCAAGGCCAGCTACATCCGCCGCGACGGACGGTGGGCCGACCTGGAGCGCCTGCGCACGAGCAGCCCGATGTACGACGCCACGATCGAGGAGATCTCCGGCCGCCGTATCCGGGTCGGCCAGCACTGGCTGTCTGACTTCGCCTCGTGCAACTACCTCGGCTTCGACCTCGAGCCGGAGATCATGGACGCGGTCGACCCGTACATCCGCACCTGGGGCACCCACCCCAGCTGGTCGCGGCTGCTGGGCAACCCGAAGCCGTACGTCGAGATCGAGGAGCGCCTCACCGAGCTGCTCGGCGCCCCCGACACCCTGCTGCTGCCGACGATCACCCACATCCACATGTCGGTGATCCCGATCCTGGCCGGCCAGGGCATGATCTTCCTGGACTCGCAGTCGCACAAGACGATCTACGACGGCTGCATGTACGCCAAGGGCCTCGGCGCGACCGTCACCCGCTTCCGCGCCAACGACCCCGAGCACCTCGAGGAGCTGCTGAAGGCCGCCCCCGCCGGGGTCACCCGCCTGGTCGCCATGGACGGCGTCAACTCGATGACCGGCCTCGCCCCGGACCTCGCCCGCTTCGCCCAGGTCTGCCGCGAGAACGACGCGCTGCTCTACGTCGACGAGGCGCACGGCTTCGGCGTCATCGGCGAGCGCACCCCGGACGAGACCTCGCCCTACGGCTCCCGCGGCAACGCGATCGTCAAGTACGCCGGCGAGACCTACGACAACATCGTGCTGGTCGGCGGCTTCTCCAAGTCGTACTCGTCGCTGATGGCGTTCCTGGCGCTGCCGACGTGGCTGAAGAACCACCTGAAGGTCGCCGCCCCGCCGTACCTGTACTCGGGCCCGTCGCCGACGGCGTCCCTGGCGACCGTCATGGCCGGCCTGGACGTGAACGAGAAGCGCGGCGACGAGATCCGCGCCGACCTGTACCGCAAGACGATGCACGTGCTCGACCACGTGCGCGCGCTCGGCCTGTACACGCCGAACACCGGCACCACGCCCATCATCGAGCTGCCCCTCGCGGCCGGCCAGGACATCCAGCAGGTCGGCCAGTTCCTGTGGGACCGGGAGATCTACGTGACCCTGGCCGCCTACCCGCTGGTCCCCCGCGACCAGGTCGGCTTCCGGGTGCAGGTGACCGCCGCGAACACGTACGAGGAACTGGACCAGCTCAACGCGGTGCTCACCGAGCTGGCGGGTCTGCAGCAGCTGCGAAACGCCGCCTGATGGCCAGGCACCGCGCTCCGAGGGAGCTCCCCGGGCTGCTCATCCCACTGAAGCGGCGGGAGTTCCGCCTGCTGTGGACGGGGATGAGCACCTCCCTGATCGGCGACGGCATCCTGCTCGTCGCGCTGGCCTGGCAGGTGTACGCGCTGTCCGGCGCACCCGCGGCGATGTCGGTCGTCGGGTTCGCCCTCTCGCTGCCCCAGGTCGCCACGCTGCTGTTCGGCGGGGTGATCAGCGACCGGTTCGACCGGCGGAAGATCATGCTGTGCACCGACCTGGTGCGGGGCGCGGTGCTCACTGTCCTGACCGTGCTGAGCCTGACCGGCGTCGTTCAGGTCTGGCACATCGTCGCCCTGGTGGCGGTCTACGGGGCCGCCTCGGGCTTCTTCGGCCCGGCCTTCGACTCGATCGTGCCGCAGCTGGTGCCGGAGGAGGACCTGGTCAAGGCCAACGCCCTGGACCAGTTCGTCCGGCCGGCGGCACTGCAGATGGCCGGGCCCTCGATCGGCGGCATCCTGATCGCGATCGGGGGTAGCGGACTGGCGTTCGCGCTGGACGCGGCCACCTTCGCGGTCTCCGCGACCTGCCTGTGGCTGATGCGGCCGGTGGTGAACGAGGCGGCCGGCGAGGCGGCCGGTTCGGTCTGGGAGGAGTTCAAGGAGGGGATGAACTACGTGCGCCGCAACGTGTGGCTGTGGGGCACCTTCCTCGCCGCGACATTCACCTACCTGCTCTTCATCGGCCCCACCGAGGTGCTGCTGCCGTTCGTGGTGAAGAACGAGCTGCACGGCACCGCCGGCGACCTCGGCCTGGTGCTCGCCAGCGGCGGCATCGGTGCCATCGCCGCCGCGTTGGTCGTCAGTCAGCGTGGTGTACCGCGCGGCTACATGCCCTTCATCTACGTCACGTGGACCCTCGCCACCCTCGCGGTCGCGGGATATGGCATGGCCACCGCCTCGTGGCACCTGGCCATCGCGTGTGCCCTGGTCAACGGCCTGGAGGCGGCCGGCACCATCGCCTGGGCGACGGCGAAGCAGCGGCTCGTGCCCGAGGAACTGCTCGGCCGGGTGTCGAGCGTCGACTGGTTCATCTCGATCGCCCTGGTGCCGCTGTCCTACGCGATGGCCGCGCCGGTGGCCTCCGCGATCGGCGTGCAGAACACCCTCATCGGCGCGGGCGTGCTCGGCGCGATCGTCACGTTCGCCTTCCTCTACCTGCCGGGCATGCGATCGCCCCGGCAACTGGTGGTGAGCACCTCATGAG
>NZ_BONQ01000063.1 GCF_016862795.1 Dactylosporangium siamense
TGACCCGATCGAGATGGTGGACCGGCTGGGGATGGCGTTCCTGTCACAGGACGCGGCCGCGGTGCTGGCGTGCTTCGTGCCCGACGACGACATCACCTATGTGGGCAGCGAGGCCGGCGAGTCGGCGACCGGGCGGGCCGAGGTCGAGAAGCTCCTGGAGACCCTGTTCGCCCGGCCCGAGTCCTACAGCTGGCAGGCCACCGCGGCGACGGTGCACACGGTGCCGGGCGGGGCGTTCGTCCTGGCCGAGGCCGACGGTTTCGAACACCACCCGGACGGGTCGGCGACGCCCTTCCCCTACCGGGTGACGGGGCTGCTGTCCCGGCGCGCCTCGGGGGTCTGGCTGTGGCGCGCCGTCCAGGGCGCCGAACCGACCATCGCCTCCCCAGACTAACAGTGTTAGTTTAAAGGCTATGCGTGCCGTCTACTTCGCCGCCGCGCGGCGGACCCCCATCGGGAAGCTGCGCGGCGGCCTCAGCCATGTCCGCCCCGACGACCTCGCGGCGACGGTCATCCGGACCCTGGTCGAGGGCATCGACCCGGCCCGCGTCGACGAGGTCTACTGGGGTGCGGCCAACCAGGCCGGCGAGGACAACCGCAACGTCGCCCGGATGGCCGCCCTGCTCGCCGGGCTGCCCGAGTCGGTGCCCGGCGCGACCGTCAACCGGCTCTGCGCGTCCGGCCTGGAGGCGGTCACCGTCGCCGCCCGCACCATCGCCGCCGGCGAGGCCGACGTGGTCGTCGCCGGCGGGTCCGAGTCGATGAGCCGGGCGCCGTTCGTGCTGCCCCGCCCCGACGACGCCCTGCCCAACGCGATGTCGATCGCCGACACCCGGCTCGGCTGGCGCCTGGTCAACCCGTTGATGAAGGACCTGCACGGGCTGCTGTCCATGGGTGAGACCGCGGAGGAGGTCGCCGCCCGCTACGACGTCTCCCGCGACCGGCAGGACGCGTTCGCGCTGCGCAGCCACCAGCTCGCCGCTCGGGCCAGGGACGCGGGTGACTTCGCGGACGAGATCATCCCGGTCGAGGGCGTCACCGCCGACGAGGGCATCCGCGCCGACACGAGCCTCGCCAAGCTCGGCAACCTCAAACCGGTCTTCAAGGCCGGCGGCACCGTCACCGCCGGCAACTCCTCCCCGCTCAACGACGGCGCCGCCGGCCTGCTCCTGGTCAGCGAGGACGCGCTGGGCGAGCTCGGCCTGGAGCCGCTCGGCCGCTACGTCGCCGGGGCGTCGGCCGGCGTCCACCCGGACGTGATGGGCATCGGCCCGGTCCCCGCCACCGCCCGGGTCCTGGCCCGCAGCGGCTGGAAGCTCGGCGACGTGCGGTCCGCCGAGCTCAACGAGGCCTTCGCCGCGCAGGCCCTCGCCGTCACCGACCAGCTCGGGATCGACCCTGCCCTGGTCAACCCCTCGGGCGGCGCGATCGCGCTCGGCCACCCCCTGGGCTGCTCCGGCGCCCGCATCCTGACCACCCTGCTGCACCGCATGCGCCGCACCGGCGCCACCCGCGGCCTCGCCACCATGTGCGTCGGCGTCGGGCAGGGCACCGCCGTCCTCGTGGAAAGGTGATCATGTCAAGGTTCGCTGGAAAGGTCGCCGTCGTCACGGGCGCGGCGCAGGGCATCGGCCTGGCGACCGCCCGCCTGCTCGCGTCCCAGGGCGCCCGCGTCGCGCTGCTCGACCTGGACGCCGCCCGCGTCCCCGCCGGGGTGGGCACCGCGTACTCCTGCGACGTCACCGACCAGGGCGCCGTCGACCGCACCTTCGACACCGTCGCCGAGGACCTCGGCTCGATCGACGTCCTGGTCAACAACGCCGGCATCACCCGCGACAACCTGCTGTTCAAGATGCCGGCGCAGGAGTGGGACTCGGTCCTCACCACCAACCTCACCAGCATGTTCCTGTGCTGCCAGGCCGCGCAGCGGCACATGGTGCCGGCCCGCTCCGGGCGCATCGTCAACCTCAGCAGCCGCTCCGCGCTGGGCGCCCGCGGCCAGGTCAACTACGCCGCCGCGAAGGCCGGCGTGCAGGGCCTCACCGCGACCCTGGCGATCGAGCTCGGCCCCTTCGGCATCACCGTCAACGCGGTCGCCCCCGGCTACATCGCCACCGCGATGACCGCGGCCACCGCGACCCGCGTCGGCAGCACCCCGGAGGACCACCAGCAGGAGGTCGCCGCGCGCACCCCGCTGCGCCGGGTCGGCCAGCCCGAGGAGGTCGCCGCCGTCATCGCGTTCCTGGCCAGCGACGAGGCCTCCTACGTCTCCGGCCAGACCCTCTACGTCAACGGCGGCGCAAGGTAGTTACTTGACGACGACGTCGAGTTCGACCACGTCGGTGGGCTTCCTGGCGTCGCCCGCGATGTCGACCACGCGCAGCTTGTACGTGCCGGGCGCGTACTTGAACTGGAAGCCGAGGTTGCGGGCGGACGCCAGGTTCTCCGAGCCGGAGGACATCGCCTCGTTCGGCGCGGTCTTCGGGGCGACCTCGGTGCCGTCGGGCAGGCCCAGGCGGAAGTGCTCGGAGCCCACGTATTCGCTGCTCTTGCCGTTGTACCGGATGTCGAGCTTGCAGGTGAGGACCCGGTTCTCCTTGAGCGCCTGACCGTTGTAGTCCAGGAAGCCGCCGCGCACGTCGCAGGTGGTGAACGTGACCTCGAGGTCGTGGATGGCGAGCTTCTTGTCCTTGAGCACGTTGACCGGCTCGTAGGCGACGACCTCGCCGCCGCCGAGCGGGACTTTGCCCTGGGCCTCCTTGCCGTCGCCGATGAGCAGGGTGCCGGTGCCGATGCTGGCCTTCAGCGGGTCGTACACGGCGAAGGAGATGTGGAAGTTGCTCTTCTGCCCGCCGGAGACCTGTGAGGACTCCTTGAACGAGCCCGAGTACTCCTGGCCGTCGATCTGGAACGAGGTCCGCACGCCGTAGGACTGCACGGTGTCGTCGCCGAGGTTCTCCATCTGGACCTCGACGACCAACGGGTCCTGGTCGGCGTCGGCGTCGTAGGTCATCTTGCCGAAGGTGAGCTTGACCTGGCCGTACCAGACCGCCTTGTTGATCTCGACGGTCTGCTGCTTCGCGCCCGGCTTGGCGTCCTTGGTGTTGGCCGGGCCGGCCTGGTTTCCGCCGTTGCCGCCGGTGCCGGTGCCCCGGTTGCCGGTGGCGCTCGAGCTGGGATCGTCGGACTTGTCGCTGCTGACGGCCCGCCAGGTGGCGACGCCACCGACGCCGAGCAGCAGCACGACGACGAGCGCGAGGCCGACGATGAGCGCCGTCTTGCCGCCGCCGCCGTTCGTCCGCCTGGGCGGCGGCGGGGTGAAGGGCGGGAACCCACCGGGCGGCCCGCCCGGCGTCGCGGGGCCGCCGTGCCCGAACTGCGCGGTCGCCGCGGCCGGTGGCTGCGCCCCGAACCCGGCGGCCTGCGGCTGCGCCCCGAACCCGGCGGCCTGCGGCTGGGCACCGAACCCGGCGGCGCCGGCGACGGGAGCGCTGGCGGGCGGCGCGAATCCGCCGCCGGGTGGGTAGGCGCCCGGGCCGGCGGCGGGTGAGACCGGTGGCCCGCTCGCCGGGGGCGCGCTGTGCGGCATGCCACTCGTCGGCGGGGCCGAGACGGGGACCCCGGAGGACGGCGGAAGCCCACCGATCCACCCCGGCGGGGACGCCGGCGATCCGGCCGGCGACATCGGGCCGGGCACCGGCGCCGACACCGGAGCGGCGGCGCCCATCCCGGCGGCCGCGCCCACCGGGCCGGAGATGGGCGCGCCCAGCGGCGCGCCCATGCCCGGCGGGCGGGGACCCGCCGGGAACCCCGGATGCATCCCCGTCGCGGGGCCGGCGGCCGGTGCGGGGCGGCTCGGCATCGCGGCGATCGCGCTGCCCAGGGCCACCACCAGCTCCGGCTGCTCGATGATCGTGGGAGCGACGCCGAGCCGCTGGTGCAGCAGGGTGCTGACCATCGGGATGCGGCTCGACCCGCCGACGAGGAACAGCCCGGCGATCTGGTCGGAGCGCACGCCCGCGCGCTGCAGGGTGTTGGCGGTCAGGTCGACCGTGCGTTGCAGGTACGGCCGGGACACCTGCTCGAACTCCGCGCGCGTGACGTGCAGGTCGACCTCGAACAGCGGCACGTGCACGCCCGCGGACGAGGTGCGCGACAGCTGCTCCTTCGCGGTGCGCACGTCCTCGCGGAGCAGGAAGCTGCGCCGGCGGGAGATGTCGTCGGACGGGTCGGTGAGCTGCCGCCACCGGTCGGCGTCGCCCATCGCGAGGCTCCGGCCGACGTCGGTGAGCAGGGCCGCGTCGAGGTCGACCCCGCCGACGTCGGGCAGGCCGTCGCTGGCGAGCACGTCCCAGCCGCCGTCCGGGCGGCGCCGCAGGACGGAGGTGTCGAAGGTGCCGCCGCCGAAGTCGTACACCACCAGCACCCCGCCGGGCGGGATCTGCCGCCCCATCACGGTGGTGAAATACGCGGCGGCCGCGATCGGCTCGGGCACCAGGATCGGTGCGGGCATGCCGGCTCGGGCCGCGGCGTCGGCAAGGACGGTCCTGCGGTGGGTGGCCCAGTTGGCCGGATACGTCAGCACGGTGCGCACGGGCATGATGCCGAGCACCCGCGACGCCTCGTCCCCGACCCGCCTCAGGACGGCCGACAGCAGGTCCGACACCGGATACTCGCGGGCGCCGAGCAGCACCGTGCCGTCGTCGATGCGGCGCTTCGGGTTGGGCTCGAAACGGCTCGGGTCGAGCCGGGCGCTGCGCTCCGCGTCCTTGCCGGTGAGCAGGTGCCCGTCGACCTCCGCGAACACCGACGACGGCAGCAGGAAACTCGCGTCGAACAACAGGGGCTGGCTGCGACCGTCGGCAGAGGTCAGCGCCGCAACCGTGTGGGTGGTCCCCAGGTCGACGCCCAACTGCGAGTCGGATTGCCTCGTCACGCCGACACGGTATCCCCTGCCATCAACGCCTGGCGCTGCCCTCCGCCTTTGTCGTGGTCTTCGAGACCTCCCTGATGGTTTCGTCGGTCTGGACGAGGGGCGTGTCGACCAGGTGCTCGGCCAGGAACCACGCCTCCAGCTCGCCGGTGCGGATCACCTGGGAGACCAGCAGGTCGTTGGTGCCGTCGTCACCCATCGCGACCGTTTTCGCCGCCGCTTCGTGCGCGTCGGTCAGGATCATCTCGTGGGCCTCGAGCAGCCGCGACAGCATCGCCGGCACCTCCTCGGCACCGTCCGGCGCGCGCGGCACCCGGGTGAGCTCGGCGACGTGCCGCGGGTCGCCGACCGCGATCCCGCCCAGGGTCTGCACCCGTTCCGCGATCGCGTCGACGAGCTCCAGCTGCTCGCCGGCGTGCTTGTCGAGCAGCAGGTGCAGCTGGTAGAAGGTCGGGCCGCGCATCAGCCAGTGGTGCTTCTTGTAGAGGGCGTACAGGATCTGGGTGTCGGCGAGGACCTGGTTGAGCCGCTCGCAGGAGTACATCCGGGTGTCCGCGGACAGCCCGACCGGGAACTGCCGGATCGTGCCGAAATGCTGGATCTCCCGGCCCTGCTGGTGCAGCCACGGCTGGCTGCCCTTCTTCTTCGTCGCCGCTTGCGCGGTGCTCTTCGCCGCTGGCGCGGCGCTCTTCGCTGGTGGCATGGTGGCGCTCTGCCCTCCGCCGCCGGGGCGAACCTCACCCGGGGGCGGAACCCGCGGGTGGGTCGCGGCGTCAGACCGGGTATGACACGCCTGCGCACGCTCGCCGCCACGATGGTCCTGCTGCTCGCCGGCTGCGGCGACCCGGCGCCGGTCGGCGGCGGGGGCGTCCCCGGCGCCGCCGTCAACTACCGCCCCGACGAGCTCGTGCTGCGTGTCGACGTGTCCGGCGGTCTCGTCCCGGTCGCCATGACGGTCACCGAGGTGCCGACGCTGAGCATCTACGGCGACGGCCGCGTCGTCACCAACGGCCCCATGATTGAGATCTTCCCGGGTCCGGCGCTGCCGAACGTGCAGGTGCAGGGGATCCTCGCCCCGTCGGACATCACGAAGCTGGCCCGGATGGCCCTGGACGCCGGCGTCGGCCAGGCGACCGACTTCGGTATGCCGAACGTCGCCGACGCCCCCACCACCCACATCATGGTCCGCACCGTCGCCGGCACGCAGGCCAGCGACATCCCGGCGCTGGGCATCGGCGAGGACTCGCTGTCCGCCCCGCACCGCGCCGCCCGCCAGCGCATGCAGCGGCTGGTGGAGGCGCTGACCGACCTGGAGTCGACGCTGGGCAAGGGCACCGTCTCCGAGTCCCGGCCGTTCGTGGCGAAGGGCGTCGCCGCCGTCGCCGTGCCGTGGGCCGAGATGGGCGGCGACCAGGGCGTGCCGCCGCAGGCGCCGGTGGCGTGGCCGGGCCCGGCGCTGCCCGGTGAGGCGGTCGCCGACCGGCCGGGCGTGCACTGCGCCGGCGCGACCGGCGAGGAGAGCAGCCGGATCCTCGCCGCCGCCGGCAAGGCCAACTCCCGCACCCCGTGGACGTCGGCCGGCTCGTCGTGGCAGGTCACCTTCCGCCCGTTCCTGCCCGACGAGTCGACCTGCGCCGACCTGGCGCACCGTCCCTGACGGCGGCCGGGTTCAGGACGGCGGTCGGGCTCAGGACGGCGGTCGGGCTCAGGACGGCGGTCGGGCTCAGGACGGCGGTCGGGCTCAGGACGGCGGTTGGGCGACCCGCTGGCGGACCTGCTCGGCGTCGGGGTGGCCGAGGTCCTCGAGGATGGTGAGGGCGGCCAGCCAGCAGGCGCGGGCCTCCGGCTCGGCGCCCGCCGCCCGGTGCAGGTCGCCGAGGTGGGTCTGGGTCTCCGACTCGCCGTAGCGGTCGCCGATCTCCCGCCACAGCTGGAGGGCCTGCCGGTAGCACTCGGCCGCCGGTTCGTGCTCGCCGAGCTGGTGGTGGATGAAGCCGATGCTGTCCCAGCTGTACGCCTCTCCGGTCCGGTCCCCGATCCGCTGCTGCAGCTCCAGGGCCTGGTGGCAGTGGTCGAGGGCCTCGCGGTGCTCGCCCGACGCGGCGTAGGACCAGCCGAGGTTCGCCAGCGCCGCGCCCTGCCCGGCCTGGTCGCCGGTGGCGCGGAGCAGGTCGAGGGAGCGCAGCAGGTGTCCGATCGCGTCGCGCGGGCGGGCCTGCCGGTCGGCGATGAAGCCGAGGTTGCCGTGCACCCTGGCCCGGCCGGCGTCGTCGCCGATCCGCCCGTAGCGGTCCAGGGCCAGCTCCAGGTGGGTGGCGGCGGCGTCGTAGTCGCCCATCCGGATGCAGGCCCGGCCCAGCTGGTGCGCGCTGACCGCCTCCCCGGCGGCGTCGCCGGCCCGGGCCGCCGCGGCGAACGCGATCCGCTGCGCGGCGAGCAGGTCCGGCCAGTGGCCGCGCCGGTCGAGGTGGTCCACGAGGGTCCACGCCAGCCGCCACGCGTGCGCGTCGTGGCCGGTCGCGGCGGCCTCCCGCACGGCGGCGAGCAGGGTGTGGTGCTCCACGGCGTACCAGGCGAGTGCCTGCGCCTCGGTCTCCAGCGCGCCGCCGGCGGCGACGTCCGGCAGTGGCGTGCGGTGCGGGTCGAGCAGCAGCGCCGCGGTGTGCGCGGTGCGCAGGTAGTGCTCCAGCAGCCGCAGCGTCGCCGCGGCGCGCTGGGCCGGGCCGTCGAGGGTGCCGGACAGCTCGGACGCGTACGCGCGGAGCAGGTCGTGCGCGACGAACCGGCCCGGCGCGTGCTCGGTCAACAGGCTCGCGTGGGTCAGCTCGGCGAGGGCCCGGCGCGCGTCACCCGGCACTCCGGGCGGCCCGGCCACCGTGCCGGGCTCACCGGCGAGCCCGGTGGGCCCGGCAAGCCCGGCGGGCCCGGCAAGCCCGGCGGGCCCGGCAAGCGCGGCGGGCCCGGCAAGTGCGGCGGTCGCGGTGCACGGCTCGCCGAGGAGCGCGGCGGCGGCGGCCCGGCCGACGTCCGGCCCGGGCGCGAGCGCGAGCAGCCGGAAGAGGCCGGCGGCGGGTGCGCTCAGCCGCTGGTACGACCAGGCGAACACCGACCGGACGTCGGTGGCCGCGGCGGCGTCGCGCAGCACGGTGAGCCGCCCGCGCTCGGCGCGCAGCTCCCCGGCGAGCCCGGCGAGCGGCAGATCAGGGCGCGCGGCCGCGCGGGCGGCGACGATCACCAGCGCCAGCGGCAGCCGGGCGCACGCCTCGACGATCGCGTCGACCGCGGCCGGGTCGGCGGCGACGCGGGCCGGGCCGACCCGGGCGGCGAGCAGCCGCCGGGCCTCCTCCGCGGTGAGCAGGTCGAGCGTGACGGGCACCGCGCCGTCGGTGGCGACCAGGCCGGTGAGCTGGTTGCGGCTGGTGACGAGGACGAGGTTGCCGGACCCGCCGGGCAGCAGCGGCCGGACCTGCCCGGCGTGCGCGGCGTTGTCGAGCACGACGAGGAACCGCCGGCCGGTGAGGAGGCTGCGGAACAGCCCGACCCGGGCGTCCAGCTCCGCGGGGACCTGGTCGGGCGCGACCCCGAGCGCGGTGAGGAACGCCCGGAGCGCCTCGTCCGCGGTGACCTCCGCCTCGCCCGGGCCGAAACCGCGCAGGTTCACGTACAGCTGCCCGTCGGGGAACCGGCCGGCGACCCGGTGCGCCCAGTGCACGGCCAGGGCGGTCTTGCCGACCCCGGCGGTGCCGATGACGATGACCGTGCCGGCGTCGGCCTCGTCGAGCCGGGCCATCGCCGCGTCCCGCCCGGTGAAGGCGTCCGGCGCCGCCGGCAGCTGCCGCGGGACGCCGCCGTGCGGCTCGGCCCGGCCCCGGTCGTCGGCCCGGCTGTGCTCCTCGGCCCGGTCGCGGGCGTCGGCGAGCGGGCCGAGCTCGTCCGGCGCCGCGTCGAGGAGCTGGACGAGCGTGTCGAAACGGTCGGTGGGCGGCACGATCTTGCCGGTGAAGTAGCCGCCGATGCTGCCGTGGGACCAGCCGGTGCGACCGGCGAGCTCCCGGTAGGTCAGGGGCGGGTCACCGCGCCGCCGCGCCTGCCTGCGGCGCAGGTGCCGCAGCAGCTCGGCGAGCCCCTCGACGTTGGAGACGGCGGTCGCCAGGACCGCCGCGCTGTCGCTGTCCACGGTGGACGGCGGTCAGCTCTTGACGGGTGGGCCCGAATCCATCAAGCGGTAGTTGGAGATCTCCTCCGGGTCGGGCGACACCGCGGGCGGCGTCGGGTCGACGACCAGGACGGCGCCGAGCAGGGCACCGATGACCACGAACAGTAAGGATTTGCGCGCCGACACCTTGACTCCTCACCCCGTGCGGTTTGTAGAGGCACCCCGTGCGGTTTGTAGAGGCCGCAGGATACCAACCGGCCACCAGTCACTGAGCGACGTGGATCTTTTCGGTGGTGCGGGCCGGCGCGGATAGGGTCGGCCCATGCGCGTCGAGGAGTTGCTGGCGTTGGACCGGGCCCATGTCTGGCACCCGTACGGGCCGATGCCGGGCCGGAGCGTCCCGCTGGTCGCCACGTCGGCGCAGGGCACCCGGATCCGCCTCGCCGAGCCGTTCGAGGGCCACGACGAGCTGGTCGACGGGATGGCGTCGTGGTGGTCGGCGATCCACGGCTACCGCCATCCCGTCCTCGACGCGGCCGCCGCCGACCAGCTCGGCCGGATGAGCCACGTGATGTTCGGTGGCTTCACCCACGAGCCGGCGGTCTCCCTCGCGGCGCGGCTGGTGGAGCTGACCCCGCAGCCGCTGCGGCACGTGTTCTTCAGCGACTCGGGGTCGGTGTCGGTCGAGGTCGCGATCAAGATGTGCCTGCAGTACCAGCGCTCGCTGGGCCGGCCGGCGAAGCGCCGGCTGTTGACCTGGCGCGGGGGGTACCACGGCGACACCTTCCATCCGATGTCGGTCTGCGACCCGGACGGCGGGATGCACAGCCTGTGGTCCGGGGTGCTGCCGGCGCAGGTGTTCGCGCCGGAGCCGCCGGCCGCGTTCGACCCGGCCTACGCGGCGCGGCTCACCGCCCTGATCCACGACCACGCGCACGAGCTCGCCGCGGTCATCGTCGAGCCGGTCGTGCAGGGCGCCGGCGGCATGCGGTTCCACTCGCCCGAGTATCTGCGGGTGCTGCGCGAAGCGACCCGCGCCGCGGACGTCCTGCTCGTGTTCGACGAGATCGCGACCGGGTTCGGCCGCACCGGGGCCCTGTTCGCCGCCGACCACGCCGGGGTCAGCCCCGACGTCATGTGCCTCGGCAAGGCGCTCACCGGTGGGTACCTGTCACTCGCGGCCACCCTGTGCACCGCCGAGGTGGCCGACGGCATCTCGCGGGGATCGGTCCCGGTCCTGGCGCACGGGCCGACGTTCATGGCCAATCCTCTGGCCTGCGCGGTCGCCGGCGCGTCGGTCGACCTGCTCCTCGCCGGCGACTGGCGGGGCGACGTCAAACGGATCGAGACCGTCCTGGCCGCCGGGCTGGAGCCGGCCCGCGGTGCGGAGGGGGTCGCCGACGTGCGGGTGCTCGGCGGGATCGGCGTCGTGCAGCTCGACCACGAGGTCGACGTCGCGGCGGCGACCCGGGCGGCCGCGGCGCACGGGGTGTGGCTGCGGCCGTTCCGGGATCTGATCTACACGATGCCGCCGTACGTGACGACCGCCGACGAGCTGGAGCTGATCTCGTCGGCGGTCGTCGCGGCGGCGCTTGCCGGTTAGCGGCCCTGCAGCGACTTCACGTTGTCGCCGAAGGTCCAGTTCTTCGAGCCGTCCCAGTTGATCGACCAGGTCATCAGGCCCTTGAGCTGGGTGTTGTACGCCTGCGACACCAGTGACGGGGTCATGTAGCCGCCACCCGCGCCGGTCTGGGCGGGCAGGCCCGGGACCTGCTTGTCGTAGGGCACCCGGATCGTGACGCCCTGGATCGTCAGGCCGCTGTTGAGGCAGTTCGTCTGCACCTGGAAGCCCTGCACGGTGCCGGCCGAGTAGGAGTCACCGGCGCACCCGTACATGCTGCCGTTGTAGTACTGCATGTTCAGCCACCAGAGCCGGCCGTTGTCGACGTACTTCTTGATGATCGGCAGGTAGGAGCCCCAGATCGAGCCGTAGGTGACGCTGCCGCCGGTCACGTACGCCGTCTCCGGCGCCATCGTCAGGCCGAAGTTCGACGGCATCTGGGCGAGCACGCCGTCGATGATCCTGATCAGGTTCGCCTGCGACGCGGACAGCGTGTTGATGTTGCCGCTGCCGGTCAGGCCGGTCTCGATGTCGATGTCGATGCCGTCGAAGTTGTACGTGCGCAGGATCGGCACGATCGTCGCGACGAACCGGTCCGCGACGGTGCTGGAGCTCAGGTCGATGCCGGCCGCCGCACCACCGATCGACATCAGGATCGTCGCGCCGGCCGCCTTCGCCGCGCACATCTCGGCGGGCGTGGACACCTTGACCCCGGCGTCCATGCCGTTCTCCCACAGGACCGTGCCGTCGGACCGGATCACCGGGAACGCCGCGTTGATCACGTTGTACCCGTGCTGCTTGATGCGCGCGTCCGTGATCGGGATCCAGCCGAGGCCCGGGTGAACGCCGTTGGAGGCGCCGTCCCAGTTCTCCCAGTAGCCCTGCAGCACCTTGCCGGCGGGCCGCGACTTCACCGCACAGGTGCTACCACCCGGCGACGTCGACGTGGTGGGGCTGTTGCTGGGGGTCCGGCTCGGGGTCGGGCTGGTGCTGGGGGTCCGGCTCGGGGTCGGGCTGGTGCTCGGGGTCCGGCTCGGCGTCGGGCTGGTCGTCCCGCCGGTGCACGCGCCGAGGTCCGTCCACAGCGACGGGGTGGCGGCGGGGTTCCAGCCGGCACCGGCGTACGCGGTGTGGGTGACGAGGGCCTGGTACAGCTTGCCGCCGTAGGTGACCTGGGTCCCGGCCGTGTACGTGTTGCCCTCCGCCCAGGCGGGCGCCGAGCACGTGACGGCGGCGGCGGCGTTGCTGGCGGCCTCGGCAGTCGTGATGGTGGTCATGACCAGACCCGCTACGAGCGTCACCGCCGCACCGGCAATCAGGGCAAATGTTCGACGTTGCGCTCTCATGGGCGAGCCCTCCACATCGATGGTTCGATGGGCAGGGAGCGTATCAGTTAAGTTTCTTTCACAAAAGAAGTACCTCTATGTATGCAGGTCATCGCGTTGCGCACTTTAAGGTTCCGTTACGTTTCGACCCCGCACCCCTTCCCCGGCGGGGCAGGTTCGGTTGCATCTTGTTGTGATGGGTTCTGTTGATTTCCGTGTGACATCGTTAGCATATCCATCAATATTCACCGATGGCCCGCCCGCCAGCAGGACCCAAGGAGAACCCCCATGTCCGCACCGCACCACCGGCGACGGCTGCTCGGCGCAGCGCTCGCCGCGTTGCTCAGCCTCGGGACGGCGGTGTCCGCCGCACCGCCCGCATCGGCCGCGCCGGCCCAGCCGTCGCCGCTGACCACCCCCTGGACGAACCAGGCGCTCGCCGGCCAGCCGCTGCCTGAGTACCCGCGGCCGCAGATGACCCGCCCCGACTGGCTCAACCTCAACGGCGAGTGGCAGCTGCGCCAGTCCACCACCAACGACAACCCCGTCTTCGGCCAGACCCTGCCGGAGCGGGTCAACGTCCCGTTCCCCGTGGAGTCGGCGCTCTCCGGGATCAAGCGGCCCGCGAACGACAACCGGCTCTACCTGTTCTACCGGCGCACGTTCACCGTGCCGGCCGGGTGGGCCGGGCGCCGCGTCCAGCTGCACTTCGGCGCGGTCGACTACCAGGCCACCGTGTGGGTCAACGGCGTGCAGGTCGGCGGCCACACCGGCGGCTACGACCGCTTCGAGTTCGACATCACGCCGCAGCTCAACGGGGGCACCAACGAGCTGATCGTGCGGGCCTACGACCCGTCGGACACCGCCGGGCTCAACATCGCCCGGGGCAAGCAGGTGCGCAACCCGGGCGGCATCATGTACACGCCGTCGTCGGGGATCTGGCAGACCGTGTGGATGGAGCCGACGCCCACGTCGTCGATCTTCAGCGCCGACCTGTACCCCAACCTCGCCAACAACACGCTGCGGATCCGCGTCTTCACGCGGGGGGACGTCACCGGGCACTCGGTCCTCGCCGAGGCGCTCGACGGCACGACCGTGGTCGGCACCGCCACCGGTGGCTTCACCGAGTTCACCGTCCCGGTGCCCAACGCGCGGCGCTGGTCGCCGGACGACCCGTTCCTCTACAACCTGCGGCTCTCGCTGCGCAACAGCTCCGGCGCGACCGTCGACCAGACCATGCACTACTTCGGCATGCGTGAGGTCGGCAAGGCCGTGGTCAACGGCAAGCTCGTGCCGACGCTCAACGGCCAGTTCGTGCTCCAGACCGGCGTGCTGGACCAGGGCTTCTGGCCCGACGGCCTCTACACCGCGCCGACCGACGCGGCCCTCGCCGGTGACCTGCAGAAGATCAAGGACCTCGGGTTCAACATGGTCCGCAAGCACATCAAGGTCGAGCCGCAGCGCTGGTTCTACCACGCGGACCGGCTCGGGCTGCTGGTGTGGCAGGACATGCCGAGCATGGGTGAGGCGCCCGGCACCGCGGCGCAGCACGCGCAGTGGGAGACCGAGGTCGGGCAGATCGTCGACGAGCACCGCTCCTCACCGGCGGTCATCGTGTACGTGCCGTTCAACGAGGGCTGGGGCGAGTGGAACCTCGCCGACACGACCCGGGTGGTGAACAACGTCAAGAACCAGGACCCGACCCGCCTGGTCAACCCGCACAGCGGCTACAACTGCTGCAACTCCAAGGGTGACCCCGGCAACGGCGACATCCAGGACTGGCACTGGTACGTCGGACCGAACTCGCCGACGCCGACCAGCACCCGGACCGCGGTCCTCGGCGAGTACGGCGGGCTGGGCATCCGCTCCGCCGGCCATGAGTACAGCCCGAACGGCCAGTACTTCGCCTACGAGACGCACCCCAACGGGCAGTCGGCCACCGACCGGTACCTCGCCGTCCAGGCCCAGGCGCTCAACCTGGTCTACACGCGCGGGCTGGCCGGCATGGTCTACACCCAGCCGTTCGACGTCGAGGGCGAGTTCAACGGCTTCTGGACCTACGACCGGCAGGTGCTCAAGTTCGACGGGGCCCGCGTCCGCGCCGCGAACCAGCAGATGATCGCGGCCTCGAAGCGACTCAACACGGCCGGCCCGCCGCCCGGCGCCCCGGTCACCGGCCCCGGCGGCAAGTGCGTGGACATCGCCTCGGACGACACCGGCGGTAACGGCGCCGCGGCGCAGCTGTGGGACTGCCAGCTCAGCGCGGTCGACCAGCACTGGTCGTGGGACGGCCAGGCGCTGCGCACCCTGAACCGCTGCCTGGACGCGACCGGCAACGGCACCGCCAACGGCACGCTGATCCAGCTCTGGGACTGCAACGGCGGCGGCGCGCAGCAGTGGGTACCCCAGACCAACGGCTCGCTGCGCAACCCGCAGTCCGGCCGCTGCCTGGACTCGCCGAGCGGCTCCACGGCCAACGGCGCCCGGCTGCAGCTGTGGGACTGCAACGGCAGCGGCGCGCAGGTCTTCCGCCTCGGCGGCGGCTCCCCGGGTGCGACGTTCGTCAACGGGCCGGGCGGCCAGTGCGTGGACGTGGCCGCGGACGACACCGGTGGCAACGCGGCCGCCGTGCAGCTGTGGGGCTGCCAGCCCTACGCGGTCGACCAGCACTGGGCATGGGACGGCCAGGCGCTGCGCACGCTGAACCGGTGCATGGACGCGACCGGCAACGGCACCGCCAACGGCACCCTGATCCAGTTGTGGGACTGCAACGGCGGCGGCGCGCAGCAGTGGGTGCCGCAGCCGAACGGCTCGCTGCGCAACCCGCAGTCCGGCCGCTGCCTGGACTCGCCGAACGGTTCGGTGAGCAACGGCGCGCGGCTGCAGCTGTGGGACTGCAACGGCAGCGCCGCGCAGGTGTTCCTCAAGCAGTGATGTCCTGGGCGGGGGTTGCCGGCCGGCAATCCCCGCCCAGCTTTTCAGCAGGTGCCGGTGTCGGCCGACCTGGTCACCTCGGCCCGCGCGAGCGTCGTGCCCTGCAGGGCGGTCACGGCGTACGGGGCGCCGTCGTGCGCGGCGAGCTCCTGCGCCATCTCGTCGGAGACCTGCACGGCATGCAGCACGAACCGCAGGCCGCCGCTCCGCTCGTCGCCGATGATCACGGCGGGCACGGTCCAGGTCCCGTCGGTCAGGAAGGTCAGCGCCGCCTCGTAGAAGAACGCGTTGCCGCTGTTGACGAACAGCACGACCCGGCCCTTCGCCGGCGGCGCGCCGACGCCGGTGACCGACAGGCAGCGCGGCACGACCACGGACGCGAGGGTGAACCGGAACACCGGCACCGCGTCCCATTCGTGGTACAGGATCGTCACGGAGCCGTTGGCGGCCACGTCCTGGACGGCGACCCGGACCACGCGTGCCGGGCGCAGCTCGGTCGGCGGCGCGACGACACAGAAGCGTGCCCCCTTCGTCGCCTCGACGAGGTCCTCCGCGGGGTACGGATCGGTCTGGATCGCCTCGAGGCAGTCGGCGGGCTCCTGCGCGGCCGCGGTCAGCGGGGCACCGGCGAGGCCCTGGCCGAGGATCAGCGCGCTGTAGGCGGTGGCGAGGCTGGCTTCGAGCTGGACGGGTCCCAGGTCAAGGTGCTTGGTGACGCGCGTCCCGGACAGGCTGCCCTCGACGACGACCCGGGTGCCGATGCCGACCGGCACGAAGTCGACCGGGCCGGGGATGGCGACGACGACAGGGCTGCCGGTCGGGCGGGGGGTGGCGCCGACGCCCCCGGGGCCCGAGGTGGTGCCGCGGGCCAGCCAGGCCGCCGCGACGGTGACGGTCAGGACCGCCACCGCGACCGAGGCGAACGCCCCCGCGGCCGCGAGCGCCGGCCGCCAGCGCGTGGGCGGTCCGGGCCGCACTGGTCTCCGGGGCGCCACCGGCTCCGGCGCGGGTGATGGCGACGGCGCGGATGACGGCGACGGCGCGTCGCCGGCGAAGGAGGGGGTGACCCTCGCAAGAGCGAGCGGCAGGTCCCTCCACCACCGGCCGGTGGCCGGGCGGGAGACCTGGAACGCCGGCGTCTGCCGGGCGAGGGCGATCAGCAGCGGTGACGGTTCGGCGGCCGGCCCCTTGAACGGCGCGTCGGTGCGCGCGAGATTCACCAGGACCGCGCGCCAGAACCCGGTGGGCGGCACCGCTCAGCCCCCCGACCCGCCGGCGCGGGCGAGCGCACCGCGCGAGAGCTGCTCGACGATCAGCGGCGCGGCGACCCCGACGACCAGCGCGCTGAGCGGGCCGCCGAGCTGCCCCTCGCCGCCCAGGCCCGCGGCGAGCACGGCACCGACGATCAGGCGCAGCAGCACGGATACGAGATAGGGCGCGAGGGTCGGCTCGCCGCGCCGTCTCCACGGCCAGCCCCGCGCCCGCCGGATCGCGCCCGACAGCTGCAGCGCCTCGACGATGAACCCGCCGCAGAAACCCCAGGCGGCCCAGTACACGTACAGCACCGGCCGATGCTATCGACGGGCGTCACCGGATGCACGATCCGAACGGCCATCACCACCAACCGTCACGGTCCTGCTGGAACCCCGCTCGCCTCGATTTGTCAAGAGTTGACAAAACTCGATATGGGGGCGAATCTCCGTATGGACGTCCGCACCCCCCTTTCGTACCCGCCCCATCACGGCGCCGCCCCGCCAGGCGCGCGCGTGCCACCACCCTCGGCGCATCGACGGTTGGTGATGACACGTGCGCTGACAACGTTGACACCACTGGCGGTGGCGGCGAGACAACCCTCACCGAAACGGCAGGTTGCCGCATGACCATCCGTCACCCCCGCCTTGGTAGATCCCCTCGCAGACGCACCTGGTTCGCGGCGGTCGCCCTCGCCGCGAGCCTGCTCAGCGCCACCGCGTTCACCGAGCCGGCGGCCGCCGCCGCCGGCGACTGGTCGACCGGCTTCGAGACCGGCGAACCGCAGCCGACCTGGACCAACAGCGTCGAGAACAGCAACGGCGTCGGCGGCTACTGCTGCGCGCTGACCGGTATGGAGAGCATCCCGGGCACCGGGACGGCCCACACCGGGACGACCGCGCTGCTGTACTCCGGCAACGACCTGAGCGCGACGACGTCGTTCTCGTACAACCGGGTCTTCGACGTCGACATCCCGGTCGGTTCGGCCAGCACGCTGTCCTACTGGGTGTACCCGCAGTCCGGCGGGCACCTCGACGTCGCGGTCGACCTGATGTTCACCGACGGCACCAACCTGCGCGACTCCGGCGCGGTCGACCAGTACGGCGTCCGGGTCCACCCGACGTTCCAGGGCAACGGCTCGACCCTCGGCTTCGACAAGTGGAACTTCGTCACGTCCAACATCGGCGCGGTCCGGGCCGGCAAGACCATCGACCGGATCATGGTCGCCTACGACCAGCCGCTGAACACCGGCCTGTTCCGCGGCTGGTTCGACGACATCCAGATCAAGGCCGACGGCGGCACCGCCGGCCGGCTGTCGGACTACGTCGACACCCGGCGCGGCTCCAACTCGAGCTTCAGCTACTCGCGCGGCAACACGTTCCCCGGCGCCACGGTCCCGAACGGCTTCAACTTCTGGACGCCGGTGACCAACGGCAACAACGACAGCTGGCTGTACGAGTACAACGCCACGACCGTGCAGGGCTTCGCGATCAGCCACGAGCCGAGCCCATGGATCGGTGACTACGCGCAGTTGCAGGTCATGCCGATGACCGGGGCGGTGAAGTCGACGCCGGACGCGCGCAAGTCGACCTTCAGCCACGCCAACGAGGTGGCGAAGGCGCACTACTACAAGACGCAGCTCGGCACGTACGGCATCACGACGGAGATCACGCCGACGGACCACGCCGGCGTCATGCGCTTCACCTTCCCGTCCGCGGCCGAGTCGGTGATCCTGTTCGACACCGTCGACAGCGCCAGCGGCTCACTCACCGTCAACAACGCCAACCGGACGATCCAGGGCTCGATCAACCACCGCGGCCAGACGCTGTACATCTCGGCGACCACGGACAAGGCGATCGCGGCGTCGGGCACCATCACCGGCCAGGGCGCGACCAGCTGGGTCCGCTTCGCCACCGCCGCCAACGAGCAGGTGACCCTGAAGATCGGCACCTCGTTCATGAGCGTCGCCCAGGCCACCGCCAACCTCAACCAGGAGGTCGGCACGAAGAGCTTCGACACCGTGCGCGAGGAAACCGCCAACCTGTGGGACTCGACGCTCGGCAAGGTGCGCATCGAAGGCGCCGGCAGCGACAGCATGACGACGTTCTACTCGAACATGTACCGGTCGTTCATGTACCCGAACAACCGCTCGGAGATCGTCGGCGGGGTCCGCAAGTACCACAGCCCCTACGACAACACCGTGCACGACGGCCAGATGTACGTGAACAACGGCTTCTGGGACACGTCCCGCGCGGTGTGGCCGCTGTACACGCTGCTCGCGCCGACGAAGACCGGTGAGATGCTCGACGGCATCGTCAACGCGTACAAGAACTTCGGCTGGACGCCGCGCTGGACCGGGCCGGGCTCGATCGACATCATGGTCGGCACCAACCAGGACCTGGCCTTCGCCGACGCGTACATGAAGGGCGTGCGCAACTTCGACTACCAGGCGGCGTACGCGTCGATGGTGAAGAACGCGAGCACCTACTCCGGCGCCGGCAACAAGGGCCGCAAGGGCATCCAGACCTCGGTCTTCAAGGGGTACGTCGCCACCGACGTCCTCGGCGAGTCGGCCGCGTGGACCCTCGAGGACGCCACGAACAACTTCGGCATCGCGCAGATGGGCCAGGCGCTCGGATACACCGAGGACGCCGCGTACTTCCGCAACCAGGCCCTCGACTACACGAACCTGTTCTCCCAGTCGGTCGGCTTCTTCCGCGGCAAGCAGAGCAACGGCTCGTGGCGCACCACCGACGCGAACTTCAAGCCCAACGAGTGGGGCTGCGAGTTCACCGAGGGCGCGCCGTGGCACTACGCGACCGCGGCGCCGCAGGACCCCAACGGCATGGCCAACCTCTACGGCGGCAAGACCCAGCTGTCGGCGAAGATCGACGCGGTGCTCGCCGCGTCCCGTGACTTCCTGCCCGGCTGCTACGGCGGGACGATCCACGAGATGTCCGAGGCGTACGACACCAACATGGGTCAGTACGCGCACTCCAACGAGCCGATCCATCACATGCTCTACATGTACAACTACGCCGGCACCCCCGCGAAGACGCAGAACCAGGTCCGGCGGGTGCTGACCACCCTGTACAACTCCGGCGCCGGAACGGGCAACGGCTACCTCGGCGACGAGGACAACGGTGAGATGTCCGCCTGGTACGTCTTCTCCGCGGCGGGCTTCTACCCGGCCCGGATGGGCTCGACCGACTACACCATCGGCGCGCCGCTGCACCCGAAGACGACCCTGACGCTGGAGAACGGCAAGACGTTCGTCGTCAACGCGCCGGGGGTCAGCGACACCAACCGGTACATCCAGAGCGCCACCCTCAACGGCGTCACCTACACGAAGAACTACCTGACCCACGCCGACCTGCTGGCCGGCGGCACGCTGAACTTCGTGATGGGTCCGAACCCGTCCTCGTGGGGCACCGGCGCGTCCGACATCCCCGGCTCCCTGACCACCGGCACCGCGGCGCCGGTGCAGCTCAAGGACCGGGCCACCGGCAGCACCGTCACCGTCACCGCGGAGAACGGCACCGCCGAGGGCCGGGCCATGCTCGTCGACGACACGTCGATGACGAAGTGGCTCGCGTTCGCGAACACCGCCACCATCACCTGCCAGCTGACGGCTTCGGCGACGGTCAAGCAGTACACGCTGACCTCCGCCGACGACGTCCCCGGCCGCGACCCCAAGAACTGGGTCGTGCAGGGCTCCAACGACGGCGTCACCTGGACGACGGTCGACACCAGAACGAACATCGACTTCGTCGACCGGCGCCAGACCAGGGCGTTCGTCATCCCGAACACGACCGCCTACGGCCGCTACCGGATCCAGGTGACCGCCAACCACGGCGCCGCCGAGACCCAGCTGGCGGAGTTCGAACTGCTCGCCTGACGTTTTCGCACTGATGTGGGGCGGTCACCGATCCGGTGGCCGCCCTCGCCGTTCCGGTGCCGGCGTTACCGGACCCGGGACGGGGTGAGCCGGTCCTCGATCAGCGCGGCGAGGTCGGTGCTCTCGTCGTCGTGGCGCACCGCGAACCGGTGCTGCCCGTCCCCCGCGTCGAGCAGCACGTCGGCGCCGACCGGGTTCGCGACGGTCGTCAGCCGCAGCGGACCGGTCGCGTGCGCCGCCAGACAGTCGAACCACTGCAGGAACGGGTCGCTCTGCCGCACTCCCGGCACGGTCCCCTGCCGCACCTCACTGTGCGCGAAGCTCCACCCGAGCCTCCGCACCGCATCGAGCACCCGCCACTGCGCCGCCGTCGGGTGCACGGTCACCGGGTCCACCCCGACGTCGTGCCGCTGCCCCGCGACGGTCACCGTGGTCCGCAGCCGCACCGACACCGCCGCCAGGTGCACCCCGGCGAACTGCGTGAACGGCGTCTCCCATGGCATGGCCTGCTCGAACGGGATCGCCCGGCCGCGCCCCGCCCGCAGCGTGAACCCAGCGGACACCTGCCCCCGCAGGAAGTCGACCTCAACCCCGCTGACCACGGTCATGAGCGTCACGCTCACCGCCTCGACGACCAGATCCGCTCTGGCCCCACCGAGGTGAACCTGCCCCGCCGCCATCGTCCCCGGCCGCACCCCACGCTCGTCGAGCATCGCCGATCCGTACATTCGATGCTCCTCGCACAAGCCACAACGAAAGCCGACACTAACACGTGCCACTGTACGGTTCACCCGCCCCAACCCGCATTCACCCAGCTCACCCACCCTCCGGCCGCGAAGGCCGCCTCGGCCCGGGCGGGCACCGACCGGCCCACGAAGGGCGCGTTGCCGGCGAAGGAGGCGGGCACCAACTCCGCCAAGATCACCGGCGGCTGCGGCACGTCGTGTTTGAGGGGTGCGGGTGGAGCGCAGCTCCCCCAAAGTGGATCCGCGATCGCCCAGCCCTGCGGCCGGC
>NZ_BONQ01000064.1 GCF_016862795.1 Dactylosporangium siamense
GAGGGGGTGTGGGTGGAGCGCAGCTCCCCCACCGGGGAGCGAAGGCGAAGCCAAGCGCGAAGAACGCGGAAACCTAGATGGCAAGAGGCCCCCGCCGCGAAGCAGGGGCCTCTCAAGGTTGTAGCGGGGACAGGATTTGAACCTGCGACCTCTGGGTTATGAGCCCAGCGAGCTACCGAGCTGCTCCACCCCGCGTCGGCTTGTTCAGGTTAGCGCACGGTTGTGGTGAGTTCCAAATCGCTTACGGGTGACCGTGTCCGGCGTCACCGGCGGTCGTGAAGCGGGCCGCCGCACGCGAGATGCGGCGGCCCTCTTCGTCGATCAGCCGGAGGGTGCGGGTGACACCGTCACCGTCGTCGACGGATTGGCACTCGTCGACGAACCGGGCTGTGCCGTCGTGCTCGGCTGCGCGCCCGGTGAGGCGCTCGTCGACGGGGCCGGCGTCGCCGCCTTCACCGCCGCCTCGTAGCGCCCGATCGCGTCCTGCAGGGCCTTGAGCGCCCGGCCGTACGCCTCGGGGTCCCCGGAGATCTGCGCGGCCTTCAGGTCGGCCAGGGCCTTGTTCATGGCCGCGATCGCATCCTGCACCTGCGGGGAGCCGCCGGAGTTGCCACCCGCGGGAGGGGTGACCGGGTCGGTGGTGTCGCCGGTGCCCGGGACCGGCGCCTGACCGGTCGCCTGTTTGACCAGCTCGGCGAGGCCGTCGGCCAGGTTGTTGGCGTAGGCCTTGTAGTTCGGGCCGTAGGCGACCAGGACCTTCTGGAGCGTCGGGAACGTCTTGTCGCTCTTGGTCCGCAGGTAGATCGGCTCGACGTACAGCATGCCGTCGGCGACCGGCAGGGTGAGCAGGTTGCCGTAGATGACCTCGGAGTTGTTCGAGCTGAACTGGGTGATCTCGCGTCTGGCGTCGGCGATGCCGGTCATGGCGCTGTGCATCTGCGCCGGGCCGAGCGTCGCCGTGTCCGGTGGCAGCTCCAGGATCTCGAACACGGGCTTGCCGTCGACGTACGACGCCGACATCAGCGCCGCCAGGTTGCCCCGGCTGCGTGGCGCGAGGGCGGTGGTGAGCTGGAACCGGGCCTGGTCCTGGTTCGGCAGCTTGGCCACGATGTAGTACGGCGGCTGGTCCGAGGTCGGGAGGGCCGGGTTCTTCGGCACCTCCCAGAAGTCCTGGCCGGAGAAGAAGCCGTTCGGCGTGGTGACGTGGAAGCGGCTGAGCAGGTCACGCTGGACCTTGAACTGGTCCTCCGGGTAGCGCAGGTGGTCCATCAGCGACGGCGTGATCGCCGAACGCGGCTTGACCAGCTTGTTGCCGAACGCCTTGTTCCACGCCTTCAGGATCGGGTCGCTCTCGTCGAACGCGTACAGGCTGACCTCGCCGGTGTACGCGTCGACGGTCGCCTTCACCGAGTTGCGCAGGTAGGTCACGTCCTGGCGCGGCTCGGGGAACATCCGGCTGTTGGTCGAGGAGTCCTGGATCGCGGTGTTCCAGTCGATGCGTTGCGCGTACGGGTACGTCGCCGACGTGGTGTAGCCGTCGACGATCCACTGGATCTTGCCGTCGACGACCGCCGGGTAGGGGTCGCTGTCCAGCGTCAGGAACGGCGCGATCTTGCGGACCCGGTCCTCGGGGTCGCGCACGTACAGCACCTTGGAGTTGTCGTTGAAGACGTCCGAGAGCAGGAAGTTCGTCTCGCGGAAGTAGGCGGCGTAGAGCAGGCGGCGCCAGTAGGAACCGACCGCGACCCCGCCGGAGCCCTCGTAGCTGCTGTACGAGTCGCCGGCGTTGGCGGTGGGGCGGTCGTACTCGGCGCCGCTGCCGCCGGCCATGCGGCCGGTGACCGCGTAGACGTCGCCCATCTGCTCGCCGTAGTAGATCCGCGGTTCCTTCACCGGGATCTGGTCGGTCGTGGACGCGCACTGCTGGCCCTGGTCGCCGACCGGCTTGGTCTGCTCGGTGAGGAAGCCGGAGACGTAGTACGGCTGGCCGTTGCAGACGACCTGGTTGGCCGGTGAGGCGACGAAGCCGTAGCCGTGGGTGTAGACCGAGTGGCGGTTCTGCCAGTTGTTCTCCTGCAGCCCCGCGTAGTTGATCTCACGGACGCCGACGACGTAGTCCTGCGTCTTGCCGCCGATGGTGTACCGGTCGATGTCGAGCTTCGTGTTGAACTCGTAGAAGCCGCGGACCTGCTGCTGCTGGGTGTAGGTCTCACCGACGACGGTGGGGTCCAGCAGGCGGATGTTGGCGACCGTCTCGTCGACCGACGGCAGGTTCGTCGGTGGTTTCTGTTCCCTCGACGCATACGGTTTGACCTGGACGGTGTTCAACCCGTAGGCCAGCCTCGTGGCGTCGATGCTGCGCTGGAAGTACTCGGCCTCCTTCTGCAGCTGGCTCGGCTTCACCGTGAACGACTGCACCGCGGCCGGGTAGATGCCGCCGACCGCGACCGCGGACAGCGCCAGCAGGCCGAGCGCCAGCCCGGGCCACACGAGGTTGCGCATGAACGCGTTGGAGAACACCAGGATCGCGATCGCCACGACGATCGAGATCCAGGCGAGGATCTCCTTCGCCGGCAGCAGCGCGTTGACGTTGGTGTATCCGGCGCCGTACAGGTCCTGGGTGGGGAACTTGTCGAGCAGCAGCCCGCGCCGGTCCAGGAAGTACGCGGCGGCCTTGAGCAGCACGAACGCGGCGACCAGCGCGGTCAGGTGGGCGCGCGCCGCGGTCGTCATCCGCTCGCCGGCGCCCTGCAGCCGGACCCCGCCGAAGAGGTAGTGCAGGGCAAGGGCACCCAGCAGCGAGAAGACCACCGCGGTGAAGGCGACGCCCAGCACGTATCGCCAGAACGGATACTCGAACACGTAGAAGCTCAGGTCGACGTGGAACTGCGCGTCGGTCTGCCCGAACGGCGTGCTGTTGCTGAACAGCAGCCACTCCTGCCAGTGCCCCTGCGCGGACAGCCCGGAGAACAGCCCGATGAGTCCGGCGACGGCGACGACCCAGATCGTCATGTGCGGCAGCAGGAACAGCCGGTAGCGGTCCAGCGCGTGCTGCTCGGCGGAGTGCGGCCGCAGCAGCGGACGGGTCCGGTATGCCAGGTAGAGGTTGCCCGCGATGATCAGCCCGACCGCCGCCCCGAAGATCAGGAACATCCACAGGCGGGTCGTGAGCACCGTCGAGAAGACGCCGGTGTATTTGACCTCGGAGAACCACAGGTAGTCGGCCCAGGCCCCGACGACCCGGTCGAAGAGGGTGAAGAGCAGGAAGACGACCGCCAGCACGACGATCGTGACCCGACCGCGTCGGCTCACCCTGGTCATCGGATTACGCATTACCACGGTCGGCTCCGCCCGTTCGCGTATGGAAACCCGTTCAGCGTAGTCATTTGCTGCACACGGGTGGTGTCTGACCGGCCCGCAACTGTTCGAGCGCGGCAAGTGCCTCGTCGGCGGTGCTGACCTTGATCAATGGCAGGCCCGGCTGGGCATTGGCGACGGCCTCCTCGCAGTTGGCCGCCGGGGTGAGGAAGACCTTCGCCTTCGCCGCCTTCGCCGCGACCAGCTTCTGCGGGATCCCGCCGATCGGCCCGACGTTGCCCTCGTCGTCGATGGTGCCCGTGCCGGCGATGACGATCCCGCCGGTCAGGTCCTCGTCCTTGATGGTGTCGATGATGCCGAGCGTGAACATCAGCCCCGCCGACGGCCCGCCGATGCGGTCCAGCTGGATCGACAGCTGGAACGGGTGCGGCTGCGACGACTTGACCGTGACCCCGAGGCGCGGGTTGCCGTCGTCGCCGGCCTTCGTGGCGATGGACGCGCTGCGCTTCTCCGTGCCGCGCGTGAACTCGACCCGCCGCTCGGTCCCGGCCGGTTTGGCCCGCACCAGCTCGGTGAGCGTCGCCAGGGACGTCACCGGGGCGCCGTCGATGGCGGTGATGACGTCATCCTTCTCCAGCTGGCCCTCGGCCGGATAGCCCGTGGACACCTCGTCGACCGCGACCAGGACCGGGTAGCCGAGCTTGCGCAGCGCGACCGTCTCCGCCGAGGACTGCGACGCCTGGAAGTCCTTCTTGTTGTCTTCCTCGACCTGCTGCTCCGTGCGGTTCGGCGGGTAGATCAACTCACGCGGCACCACCGCGCGGTCCTTCTGCCACCAGCCGATCATCGCCTCGAGCAGCGTCATCTGCGGCTGCACCGACACCGTGGTCATCCGCAGCTGTCCGGCCGACTTCGTGATCGGCGCACCGGTCACGTTGATGATCGGCTTGCCGTCGTCGCCGGCGCCGAGCGTGTTGTAGGTCGGCCCGGGCCCCATTTCGACGTAGGGCACCTTCAGCACGGTCGTCTGCCAGGACAGCAACAGCAGCAGCAACGCGCCGACCAACACGGTCACGCCACGACGTCTCATGGCGGCGAGCCTAGCGCTCTCAGTTTTCGCGCATGGGAAGCGAGTACCTTTGGGACATGCCCGCAGACATCCCGTTCGGCTTCGGTCCGCCCGGCGGCGAGGTGCCGGATCCCAACGATCCGCGCCAGATGCAGCAATTCCTGAGCCAGCTGCAGCAACTGTTCGCCACGCCCGGGGGCGGCCCGGTCAACTGGGATCTGGCACGTCAGCTCGCGCAGGCCCACCTGACCGGCGGCGGACCGGCCGGCGGCCTCGCCCAGTTCCCCGTCGGTTTCGCCATGCCGGGCGTCGCGGTTACGCCACCAGCGAACACCGACGATCCTGACGCGGCGAAGCCCGTCGGTGACCCGTCGGTCACCTCGGCCGAGCGGGCCGCGGTCATCGAGGCGCTGCGCCTGGCGGACCTGTGGCTCGACCCGGAGTCGGCGCTGCCCTCCGGCGTGCGGTCGACCGCCGCCTGGAGCCGCGGCGAGTGGCTCAACACCACGCTGCCCGTCTGGCGCAAGCTGTGCGACCCGGTCGCCGCCCGCATGGTGTCGGCGATGACCGAGCTGGTGCCGGAGGAGATGCGCGCCCAGATGGGCCCCATGACCTCCATGGTCGCCTCGCTCGGCGGCGCGCTGCTCGGCGGCCAGCTGGGCACCGCCCTGGGTTCCCTCGCCGCCGAGGTGCTCTCCGCCGGTGACATCGGCCTGCCCCTCGGCCCCGCCGGCACCGCCGCCCTCGTCCCGGCCAACATCGCCGAATACGGCCGCGGCCTGGAGATCCCCGACGACCAGGTGCGCCTCTACGTCGCCCTGCGCGAGGCCGCCCACCAGCGCCTCTTCGGCCACGTGCCGTGGCTGCGCGGGCACGTCTTCGCCGCCGTCGAGGCGTATGCCGCGGGCATCCACGTCGACCGCGAGGCGATCGAGGAGGCGATGAGCCGCATCGACCCCGCGACCCTCGGCAACGACCCGCAGGAGCTCGTCCTGGAGGGCATCTTCACGCCCGAGGACACCCCCCAGCAGCGGGCCGCCCTGGCCCGGCTGGAGACCGCGCTCGCCCTCATCGAGGGCTGGGTCTGCCACGTCGTCGACCGCGCCGCCGGCGACCGGCTCCCCGACATGGTCCGCCTCTCCGAGGCCTTCCGGCGCCGCCGGGCCGCGGGCGGGCCGGCCGAGCAGACGTTCGCCGCCCTGGTCGGCCTCGAGTTGCGCCCCCGCCGCCTCCGCGAGGCGACGGCCCTGTGGGCGGCCCTGGCCGAGCACCGCGGCGTCGCGGGCCGTGACGCGCTCTGGGACCACCCCGACCTCCTGCCCGACGAGGAGGCGTTCGCGGACCCGGACCTGTTCGCCCGGACCTCTCTGGACCTGAGCGACCTCGGCTTCGGCGACGAGACCAGCACCGGCGAGGCGCCGAAGGAGGGCGACACCCCGACGGACGGCGACACCCCGAAGGAGTAGCCGTCCAGCGGAGCAGCCACTTCGATCGTGATCGCGGAACGTCACCCGGGCACACGACAGACGTTCCGCGATCGCGGCGACGAGCGGGCGCGAGGGGCCACCGGATCGCGCACCTGGTGCGTCCACTCCGTCCGTAGCGCGGATCTCGCTGATGATCCAAGGCGGGAGATGGCCGCGCGGGTGCGCCCGGCCCGCTGCGAGCCCCGCGCGGTGAACGTCCGCACCCCGTCGGGCC
>NZ_BONQ01000065.1 GCF_016862795.1 Dactylosporangium siamense
GCCCGTCCTCGCGGCGCGGCCAGAGCCAGTCCTCGAACATCGCGACAAGGTCGAATCCGGGGCGCGACGTGCGCGGAAAACACCGGTCACGCGACCCGCTCCCGTGGAAGTTCCACGATCGCCGGCCTGCCGCAGCACCTTGCCCGCCCCCAGTCGGCCCGCCTCGCGCTTCGCGCGACCCCAGCCGGTCAGGAGAGCAGCGAGCGGGTGGCGTCCCAGCCGTCGAGGCCCATGTCCAGGTGCCGCAGATCCTCCGGACCGCGCAGGCGGTGCCAGCCCGGCGCCGCGGCGACCATCGTCGGCTCGGGAGCGGGACGGCGGGCCGTCACCACGTCGCCGGTCCCGGGGTCGAGGTCGGGCAGCCAGGACGGCACCGGCAGGCGGCACGCCACGCCCAGCAGGCCCCCACCGGCGGCCGGGGCGACCGCGACCGTCCGGGTGGACAGCGGGCGGATCATCTTGCCGATGAGCATCGCCGGGAGGTCGGGGGCGTCGGCCATGAGGACCACGGCCCGCTCGTGACCGTCGGCGGCGGCGGCCGACAGGGCGGCGCGGATCGACAGGGACGGCAGCTCGTACTGCGGCATGCTCGGCCAGGCGATCTTCGAGGCGAGCGGCAGGTCAGCGGTGAGCGCGGCGATCGCCGGCTGGATGAGCGGCAGCGGGGCGACCAGGTCGACGACGTCCTCGGCGAGCGCGGCCCGCCACGAGGACGGGTCGATGCCGGGCGGCGACCACGGGGTCGGCACGAGCAGCACGATCACCGCCGCTGAGACGGCCGGGTCGGTCATTCAGTGATCCCAAGACCTGCTGCCGCTGACACCCCCTCAAGATACCCCCGCGCCCGCTCCGACTTCGGATAGCGGCCCACGAGCGCCCAGAAGGCGGCGCTGTGGTTGGCGATGACCAGATGTGACAGCTCGTGCAGCAGCACGTAGTCGATCACCCAGTCCGGCATCTCCTGAACCCGGTGCGAGATCCGGATGGTACCGTCTGCCGGCGTGCACGACCCCCAGCGCCCGTTCTGGTTCTGCACCCAGCGCACGCTGGTCGGCCGGGCGGCGTGCGGGTGGTCGGGCAGGTAGCGGGCGGCGAGACGTTGCGCCCGGGCCGTCAGCTCGCTGTCGGTGCGTCGGGCCCGCTGTTCGCGGACGGCGAGGCGCTCCAGCATTCGATCGACCCACTCGCGCTCCTCCGCTCGGGAGAACTGCGCGGGGATCAGCACGACGACCCGCTCACCATCACGGTAGGCAGACACCGTGCGACGGCGGCGCTTGCTGCGCCGCACCTCGATGACCGGCTTACGTGTCGTCATGCCGGCCCCCTCAGGGTACCGCTCACGGAGGCACGCTAGCTGGAAACGGCCATCCCTCCGCAAGGCCCAATCTCGCGGAGGGCGCCCGTATGTCACCCATTCGTGGCGGCTCGCCGGAAAGATTCCTGCGCTCGTCGGGCCTGGTAGGGCCACTCGGCGGCATTTCATCCACAGCAACCCACACCGTTGCCCACACAGTTATCCCCAGGCTGTGCATAGTGTGTAGCGTGCGGTTAGAGGAAGATCTTCCGATTACGCTCGGCGTGTCCCGTCTTACCGCACTTTCCCCGAGTGTCCGACAAGGCACACTCACCACGTCGACCTAGCTGGTCAGCACCGGTGCGTGCACCGGACCGAGATGAGGAGGGCATCGTGGCCGAGACGTACAACGGCTACTGCGTCAAGTGCAAGGAGAAGCGGGACTTCGAGGGCGAGATCGCGATCTCGAAGACGGGCATGAAGATGGCCAAGGGCGCCTGCCCGGTCTGTGGCACGACGGTCAACCGGATCCTCGGCAAGGCCTGACCGCCGCAACGCAGGCAGGCACAACCGCAAACACGCAGGCAGGCACGGCCGCCGTCACCGGGCCGTACACATCGGCTCCTCGCCGCCCCCCGCCCGGCGCGTGAGCCCCGAGATCGTCGCGCTCAGAGCAGCAAGGTTGGCCCGCGCGGTATGAAGCGTTTGCACCTTTCGCTGTGGACAACTCGGCGGCTGGCTGTGGATAAGTCCGGCCGGCGGTGGATATCCCTGTGGACAACCACCCCGGCCGGAGGCCGCGCCGGTGGCAGTCTCGCCGGTCATGCGACCGACACTCCTGCCGAACCTGCGCCGCCTGTGGCGGGACGCGTCCACCGTCCAGCTCGGCACCGACCCTGCCGGCGCCGTCGTGCTGCACCTGCGGCGGCCGGAGCTGGCCCGGGTGCTGGACCTGCTGGACGGCGCGCACACCGAGCCCGCGGTCCTCGCCGCCGGTGAGGCGCTGGGGCTGGCCTCGGCGGAGGTGCTCGGCCTCGTGCAGACCCTGCGGGACGTGGGGCTCGTCGTCGCCGCGCACGCGCTGGTCCCGGTGGGCCTGCCCGAGCGGGTGCACCGCCGGCTGAGCGTCGAGGCCGCCGCGATCGCGCTGCGGCTGCGCACCGAGCCGTCGAGGAGCCAGGGGGCTCCCGCTGACGTGCTACGCCGTCGGTACACCTCCCGCGTCGTCCTGGCCGGAGACGGACCGCTGCTCGCTCCGCTGGCGGCGCTGCTCGCGGCCAGCGGGGTCGGTCACGTCGACCCGGTCGTCGACGGGGTCACCGGAGCCGCGGACGTCCTGGTCGGCGGTCTGCTCGTCGATGACGTCGGAGTGTCCAGGGCGGTCGCGACCGGTAGCGCCGTGGCCAGGTTCGCCCCGGGCGCGGACCTGTCGGCGGCCCGGACGGACAACGTCGACCTCGTGGTGCGGGTCGGCGACCGGCACCCGCCGGCGCTGGCCAAGCGGGGGTTGCGGCTGGCGGGCCTGCCGCGGCTGGAGCTGACCGTGCGGCTCGGCACGGTGCTCGTCGGTCCTCTGGTGCGCCCCACCGGCTCCCCGTGCCGCGCCTGCCTGGAGTTGCACCGGCGCGACCGGGACCCGATCTGGCCGGTGCTCGCCGCGCAACTGGCCACGGCACCGCCCGGCGACGGGGAGCCGTGCGCGTCCGCGACGGCCCTCGCGGGGGTCGCGTTCGCCGCCGACGAGGTGCTCGCGTTCCTCGACGGGACGGCCTCGCGGACCGAGGCGGCGATCGTCGAGATCCCTCGCGCCGGTGAGCTGAGACGGCGGGAATGGGTGGCACATCCCCGCTGTGACTGCCGTCGCCGTCGTCGTACCGCCATGAACGGGTAAGAATGACGTGTGACCGAGATCCCCAAGAGCGCCGTCGCCCGCACCGCACGACTGGCGTCGCTGCCTCTCGGGCTGGCCGGGCGGGCCGCGCTCGGCCTTGGCAAGCGCGTGACCGGCATGGCCGCCGATGTGGTGTCCGCCGACGTCCAGCGCCGCACCGCCGAGCATCTGTTCAGCGTCCTCGGGCAGCTCAAGGGCGGTGCGATGAAGATGGGGCAGGCGTTGTCCGTCTTCGAGGCCGCGCTGCCGGAGGACCTCGCCGGGCCCTACCGGGCGGCGCTGACGAAGCTGCAGGAGGCGGCGCCGCCGCTGCCGGCCGCGAGCGTGCACAAGGTGCTGCACGAGTCGCTGGGCGAGGGCTGGCGGGACCTGTTCAAGGACTTCGACGACAAACCGGCCGCCGCCGCGAGCATCGGCCAGGTCCACCGCGCGGTCTGGGCCGACGGCCGCGAGGTGGCGGTGAAGGTGCAGTATCCGGGCGCCGGCGAGGCGTTGCGGTCCGACCTCAACCAGATGGCCCGGTTCGCGGGGCTGTTCAAGGCGATCCAGCCCGGCCTGGACGTGAAGCCGCTCGTCCAGGAGATCCGGGACCGCGTCACCGAGGAGCTGGACTACGAGCTGGAGGCGACCTCGCAGCGCGCGTTCGCGGCGGCGTTCGACGGCGACCCGGACATCTGCGTGCCGCAGGTCCTGAAGTCCTCGTCGCGGGTCCTCGTCACGGAGTGGATCGAGGGCGTGCCGCTGTCGACGATCATCGGGTCCGGCACGGTCGAGGAACGCGACGCCGCCGGGACCCGGATGGCGCTGCTGCACTTCTCCGCGCCCGCCCGGGTGGAGCTGCTGCACGCCGACCCGCACCCGGGCAACTTCCGGATGCTGCCCGACGGGCGGCTGGGGGTGCTCGACTTCGGTGCGGTCGCCCGACTCCCCGGTGGCCATCCCGAGGTGATCGGCCGGCTGACCCGCCTCGCCCTCGCCGGCGACGCCGAGGCGGTCCTCAGCGGCCTGCAGGACGAGGGGTTCGTCAAACGCGACGCGAAGATCGACGCGGCGGCGGTGCTGAGCTACATCAGGCCGATGCTGGACCCGGTCGCGGAGCCGAAGTTCCGCTTCAGCCGGGCGTGGCTGCGCGCCGAGGCGGGCCGGCTCGCCAACCCGAAGAGCCCGGCCTATGCGATGAGCCGCCAGCTCAACCTGCCGCCGTCCTACATGCTGACCCACCGGGTGACGCTCGGCTCGATCGGCGTGCTGTGCCAGCTGGAGGCGGAGGCGCCGTACCGGGAGATCATCGAGCGCTGGCTGCCGGGCTTCGCGGAGCCGAAGGACCTGGCGAAGAAGCCCCGCCGGCGCAAGGCCGAGTAGTTCGATCAACCGGACCGCGATCAACGGCGGGGACTGGCGGCCACGGGACGACCTCGATCTCGAGGCACGGCCCGATCGGCCTTCCCGCCGAAGGCCGTTCCACGGCAGCGCGAAGGGCGGGCCCCGATCGGGGGACCCGCCCTGTTGCGTGGTCGTTCGGATCAGTGTCGGGTCAGCTGACGCTCCTGCTCACGGCGGGCGCGCATCGCGATCTGACGGGCGGACGAAGAAGCCTCAGAGTGACGGACAGCCTGAGGCTGACGCATTCGCGCTCGTGAGAGTGCTTCGTGGAGTAGTTGCAAAGACACGGAAATGCTCCTCATAGGAATGGTGCGAACTTCGGTGAGTTGAAGCCGGGTCGGCTGCGCGGCGCGCAGACCTCGGCTGGCTGGCAACGGATGTGCGCTCATGTCAGGCCGCCACGGTTGCGGCAACGGCGGCGGTACGAGCAGCGACCTCGACCCGCAGGACGGCGTCGCGAGCGACGTCCTCCTTGCGCGGACGACCCCGCGGACGCTTCCGCGGAACCACCGCACCGCGCTCGAAGATCTCGCCACCCCAGACACCCCAGGGCTCGGCGCGCTCGATCGCACCGGCAAGGCACTCGACGCGCAGAGGGCACTCCACGCAGAGCGACTTGGCCAGCTCGAGCTCGGCCGGCGAGTCAGCGAACCACAGGTCCGGGTCGAAGGTGCGGCACGGCAGGTCGGACTTCACGCCTCGCGCAGCAGCGACAAGGAGACGCTCGTCGACACCCGACTCAACGCGCACATCACGCGATGCCAAGGCCAGGCTCATCCCGGTCACCCCTTTCTGTTTCTCGATCGTTTGGTGGTGATCGTCGGTGCAAAAAACTGAGGCCGCGGATTCCCGGTATGGGATTCCGCGGCCTCGAGGTGAGCCGGTTGGTCGGTCTGTTAGACCGGCCTGCCTCGAGGTGGTATGCCGCGGACTCCGCCGTTGGGCTTCGGAGCCGTCAGGTCGTGCTTGTCATTCGCGGTGAGCCCACTGGTCCCCTGAACCTGGACTCCTCGCCGGTCGAGCAGCGCCACGCCAACGGCGGGGACCTGCTCAACGGTGCGGACATGCTGGACGGTGCTGGCGCCGAGGCGATCGGCGCCCATGGAGCCGCCGGTCGCCGTGCCGCCCTGGATTTCGACGCCGCCCGCGACCTCGACGTCGCCCAGGGCCGCGACGCCACCCGTGACCGCGGAGAACGCGGACGGGGCGGCAGCCGGAGCGGAGGCAGCGGTCGGAATCAGGGAGACGGCCGACATCTCGGCGGCGGACAGTTTGCGGGCCCGGACAGGCGCGACAGTGACGCCCGTAAAGGCACCTCTGACGGCAGACTCCTGCCATAGGACCGAAACTGACGGCGGCGGGACACGGCGTGCCGACACCGGGGACGAGACACAGAGAGCGCGCAACGCCAGCTGTTGCTCGTCTGAGATATAGAGCTTCACGGGTCGCACCTTCTCTCCACACTCGTCATGGGTCGACTGCCGGATCTCCGGCGTTCGTGTTCGCAGGCTATGTCGCCGCTTCAGACTAGGGCAACCGAATTTCCGGGAAAAGTTCTTGTCACTTTTTTGCGCATCGAATTCAGTCGCTGCCGACGAGGTCCTCGACGGTCTTGCCGGACACCAGCGCGAGCACGTCGTCGCCATAGAGCCCCAACTTCCGGGGGCCGATCCCGGCGATCACGGCGAGCTCCTCACGGCGCCCCGGGCGCCGTTCGGCGATCGCGGCGAGCGTGACATCGGTGAATATGACGAACGCCGGGACCTTCTGCACGGCGGCGAGCCGGGCCCGCCAGTCGAGCAGCCTGGCGAGGAGCTCCTCGTCACGGTCGGCCGGGCAGGTCGCACACCGGCCGAGCTTGCGCTCAGGGCCGCTGAGCAGGCCGGCGCCGCAGACCCGGCACGAGACGGCGACGGTGCGCCGGACCCGGGCCACGACCTCCACCTTGCCGATGCCCGGCCGCGCGTTCCCGGCGGGGCGGCGGCCGGGCTCGTAGGCCCGGCCGGGCTCCAGGAAGGGCACGAACCGGCTGGCCCGCCGGGGGCGGCCGCCGGGCGCGCGGGCCCCGGCGTAGGACAGCCACAGCGTGTGCCGGGCCCGGGTGACGCCGACATAGAGCAGCCGCCGCTCCTCCTCGACCGCGTCGGGCGTGCGGGCGTGGATGACGGGCATCGTGCCCTCGGCGAGGCCGACCAGGAACACCGCGTCCCACTCCAGGCCCTTGGCGGAGTGCAGGGACGACAGGGTCACCCCGGCGACGGTCGGCACGTGCTGCAGCGCCGCGCGGCGCGCCAGCTCCTCGTTGAACGCCTCGAGGGACAGCGCCGGCATGCTCTCGGCGAGCGCGACGAGCGCCGCCACCGCCTCCCACTTCTCCCGGGCGGCGCCGCCGGCCGGGGTCTCGGCGGGCCGCCAGCCGACGCCTTCCAGGGCGTGGCCGACCGACTCCGCGAGGGGCGCGTCCGGCGGCAGGGACCGGGTCGCCACCCGCAGCGCGATCATCGCCTGCCGGACCTCGGTCCGCTCGAAGAACCGCTCGGCGCCGTGCACCACATAGGGCACCCCGGCCTCCGCGAGGGCCTCCTGGTAGACCTCGGACTGCGCGTTGACCCGGAACAGCACCGCGATCTCCTCGGCCGGGGTGCCGGCGGCGATCAGCTCGCGGCAGCGGGCGGCGACGGCGGCGGCCTCCTGCGGCTCGTCGGGAAACGCGCGCGCGGTCGGCTCAGGGCCGGGCGGGCGCTGGCCGACCAGCTCGAGCCGCAACCGGGCCAGCTCGCCGCGGGCCTGGCCGATCACGGTGTTGGCGAGGCCGACGACCTGCGGGGTCGACCGGTAGTCCCGGATGAGGCGCACCACGGTGGCCGCGGGGTGGCGGCGCTTGAAGTCGACGAGATAGGACGCGCTGGCGCCGGTGAACGAGTAGATCGTCTGGCTCGCGTCACCGACCACGGTCAGGTCCTCGCCGTCGCCCAGCCAGGACTCCAGCAGCCGCTGCTGCATCGGGTTGACGTCCTGATACTCGTCGACGACGAAGTGCCGATACTGCGAGCGGATCTGCTGCGCGACGTCCTCGTGCTCCTCCATGGCCCAGATCGCGGCCCGGATCATGTCCTCGAAGTCGATCACGCCCTGGGCCCGCTTGACCCGCTCGTAGGCGGCGTAGACCTCGCCGACCCTGGCCGCGTCGAACGGCGGCTCGCGCAGCGCCTTGGCCGCGGCGACCGCATAGTCGGCGGGCTCGATCAGCGACGACTTGGCCCACTCGATCTCCCCGGCGAGGTCACGGGCGCCGGTGCCGTCGATCTTGACGCCGACCCGGGTGGCGGCGAGGCCGACCAGGCGGGCCTTGCTGTCCAGCAGCTCGGGCATCTCGCGGCCGGAGAAGAGCCGCGGGGCGAAATAGCGCACCTGGCGCAGCGCCGCGGCGTGGAACGTGCGGGCCTGCACCCCACCGGCGCCGAGCTGGCCGATGCGGGCCCGCATCTCGGCCGCGGCCCGGGCGGTGAACGTGACGGCGAGCACATGCTGGGCGCGGACGTGCCCGGCCCGGACCCGGTGGGCGATGCGGTGCGTGATCGCCCTGGTCTTGCCCGTGCCGGCGCCCGCGAGGACGCACAGGGGGCCGGCCGGAGCGGTGACCACGGCCGCCTGCTCCGGGTCAAGACCTGCGAGTGGGTTTGAGGAGTCCGCCACAGGTAGGCATCATTCCAGCCGGGTATGACGTTTCCGCCGAAGTACCTACCGAGAACCGTACGGAGGAGACCGTCTGATGTTGACGATGTACTCGACCACGTGGTGTGGCTACTGCCACCGCCTGAAGTCGCAGATGGACCGTGAGGGCATCCAGTACCAGGTCGTCGACATCGAGCGGGACCCCGCGGCGGCGAAGTTCGTGGAGAGCGTCAACGGCGGCAACCAGACCGTGCCGACCTTGAAGTTCGACGACGGCACGGCCCTGACCAACCCGACGATCGTCCAGGTGAAGGCGCAGCTGGCCAACGCGGTCAGCAACTGACCCTTCACAGCATGCTGCCGGCTCACTACGGTGACCGGCATGCGGGTGGCTCGCGACTTCGCCGTCGGCGGCGCCCTGGACGCCCGCGGCTACCACGCGCCCGAGCGGCCGCGGGTGGCCGACCCGGGACGCCGCCGGCGCATCGCCGACTACCTGTCCGGCGGGACCACGATCGGGCGCGGGTCCGGCGTCCTGCACACCGACGGCCTGTGGCTGTGGCCCGACCGGTTCGTCGCCGAGGTCCTCGACCGCGGGCTCGCCCCCGAGGAGGACCTCCTGGGGCACATCCAGCGCGGCGGTTACCGCGCGGCCGCGCCCGAGCCGGACGCGAGGCTGACCGACGACGCGCTGAGGGCGTGGCGGGCCGGCCCGCCGCCGGCGCCGCGGGTGCTCGTCACGTACTTCGTCCGGCTCGACGGCGAGACGACCCTGGAGGCGCCGCTGTCGCTGCTGCGCCGGTCGGTCGACCCGGCCGGCGGGGTGGCCGAGGAGGCGCTGTGGCGCGACCTGGGCTGGCACCCGACGCAGGCGCTCGGCGCGCACAAGATCGACCACGACATCCGCGAGGTGACCCCGGCCCACGCCGCCGGGGTCCTCGACCGCTGGTGCGCCCAGTGGCACCGCGAATTGATCAGCCGAGCCACTCAGTGATCAGGTAGTGCGCGATCGACGCGGGGAACGGCAGGCCGAAGGCGTGGGAGTCGCCGTCCAGCACCGCGGCGATCTCGGCACGGGAGAACCAGCGTCCCTCCAGGATCTCCGTCGGGTCGACCTCGATCGGCGCGCCGACCTCCGCCGTGGCGTGGAAGCCGAGCATCAGCGAGCCGGGGAACGGCCATGGCTGGCTCGCCACGTAGGTGACGTCGCCGACGACGACGCCGACCTCCTCCAGGACCTCCCGGGCGACCGCCATCTCCGCGGACTCCCCGGGCTCGACGAACCCGGCGAGCGTCGAATAGCGCCGGATCCCGCCGGCCGCCGGCCACTGTGCGTTGCAGCCCAGCAGGCAGCACCCGTCCGGCCCCTCGACGCCGTCGTGCACCAGCATGATCACCGCCGGGTCCGTGCGCGGCCAGAGCGTCTCGGCGCCGTCCTCGGTGGTCCGCACCCACCCCGCCTGCGCGGGGACCGTCAGTTTGCCGCTGAGGGGGCTGTACGGGTGCCGCGAGTGCCAGTTGGCCAGCCCGACGGCCGTGATGAACAGCCCGGCCGGCAGGTCCGGCAGTGCGTGCCCGATCTGGCGCAGGTTGGCCCGCCGCGTGTCCGGCAGCACCGTCACGTCCGCGGCGACCGCGAAGTAGACGCTGCCGCCGGCGTCCTCACGGGTGTCCTCGCCGAGGAAGAACCGCTCCCCCTGCGGCGCGTCGGCCGGGTCGATCAGCACCAGCTCCGGCGGGTCGTCGCCGCGGACCAGGACGTGCCCGTCGTCGACGACGAGCACCCGGGAGCGGGTCCACGCCTCGGCGAGCCAGTCGGCGTCGGTGCGGCGGTGCGCCGCCCGGTCCAGCACGCCCCGCGCGAGCGGAGGGCCGGGCCGGGCGGCGGACACGTCGGTCACGCCGCCGCCTCCGCTGCGCTGCGGCGCCGGCCCGACCCTGCACGCCTCATGACGCCGCTCGGGTGACCGCCGTCAGCGCGGCCAGAGGCTTCTCGATCTGCGCCGCGTCGCCGAGCACGACGGCGGCGATCCGGGACGGCGCGAGGTACTGCGCGGCCGCGGCCGCCACGTCCTCCCGGCTGACCCGGGCCAGCCGGGCGGCGTGCTCGGCCAGGTAGTCCAGGCGCAGCCCGAAGCCCGCGTAGGTGGAGACCAGCCCGGCCAGCCCCGCCTGCGTGGACATGCCCAGCTGCAGGGTGCCGAGCGCGTACTGGCGGGCCTGCTCCAGCTCGTCCTCCTTCGGCGGGAGGCTGGCCAGCCGGCCGAGCTCGTACAGCGTCTCCAGCATCGCCGGACCGGTCACCTCGGTCGCCACCTCGGCGGCGACGACCAGCGCCGAACCGGCGACGGCGTGCTCGACGAGGGAGTGCGGGCCATACGTGTAGCCCTTGTCCTCGCGGATGTTCTCCACCCAGCGGGAGGAGAAGTAGCCGCCGAACACCAGGTTGGCCAGCTGCAGCGCGGCGTGGTCCGGGTGCCGCCGGGACACCGCGGGCAGGGCAAGGCGCAGCGAGGACTGCACGGAGCCGGGCCGGTCGACGAGCGTCAGCGGCCCGGGCCTGAGCTCCGGGGTCGGCGGCAGCTCGATCGCCGAACCGGCGCCGTCCCACTTCGACAGCATCCGCTCGGCCGCGGCGATCGCCTTCTCCGGCGCGATGTCGCCGACGATGACCAGGGTCGCGCCGGCCGGGTGCAGCCGCTCGGCGTGCAGGGTCCGCAGCGTGCCGGGGGTGACCGCCTCGACCTGCTCCGGTGCCGGGGTCTGGATCGCGTACGGGTGCTTGCCGTACATCCGCTTCAGCAGCGCGGCCCGCGCGAGGTGGCTCGGCTGGCTCTGCGCGACCCGGATCCGGTCGACCAGCCGGGCCCGCTCGGTGCTGACCTCCTCGGCCGGGTAGTTGGCGTCGGTGAGCACCTCGGCCAGCAGGTCCAGCAGCCGGTCCAGGCCGCCGACGAGGGCGTTGCCGGAGATCAGCAGCCGGTCGGGGTCGGCGCCGGCGGACAGCCCGCCACCGACCTTCTGCAGCTCGGCGGCGATGTCGACGGTCGACATCGTGGTGGTGCCCGACAGCACCGTCTGGGTCAGCAGCGCGGCCCGGGCGAGGTGCGCCTTCGCGAACGGCACCCGCAGCCGGACCTCGACCAGCGGCACCGACGAGCGGCGCAGCGCGATCACGGTCAGGCCGTTGTCGAGGGTCCGTTCGACGGTCTTGGGCAGCTTCAGCGGGCGGTTCGGCCCCAGCACGGGGATGCTGCGCGGCAGGGTTTCGGCAGTCACTTGGCTCCTCCGGCAATGACCTCGACCGCGGCGCGGCGCGACGGGACCAGCTCGGCCGCCGCGGCGATGATCTGCTCCTCGGTGACCCCACCGATCAGCGTGTGGAGCTGGTTGAGCAGTTCGGGCTCGCCGCGCTGCTGCTCCAGCACCGCCATCTGCAGGGCCCGGCCGAGCACGGCGTCGGTGTCGCGCAGCAGGTGCGTGGCCATGCGGGCCTGGGTGCGGCTGAGCTCGTCGGGGGCCAGGCCGTCGGTGGCGATGCGCTGGCACTCCTCCTCGACGGTGCGCAGGACCTTGTCGACGTCGCCGCCCGGGGGCAGGTGCGCCTGCAGGACCAGGGCGGTGGGGTCGCGCACCGCGAACGGCTCGCCCATGAACCCGATGTAGCCGCCGACGCTGGTCACCGTTCGGTCCCGCAGGACCAGGCGCTCCACCAGCCGGGACGCGTCGCCGTCGGTGAGGACCTCGGCGAGCACCACGTAGGGCAGGTAGCCCTCGAGGTCCTTGATCGGGTCCGGCACCCGCCACGCCGCAGCGACCGCCGGCAGCGGGGCGAGGCGGTCCTCGTAGGACGAGCGGCGCTCCGCGGTCAGGTCGGGCTCGGCGAAGTCGGGACGGGTCGGCGCGGGGCGGGCGGGCACGTCACCGAAGTGCCGCTCGATCAGCGCGGTCGCGGTCGCCACGTCGAAGTCGCCGGACACCGCGAGGACCGCGTTGCCGCAGGCGTAGTACCGGTCGAAGAAGTCGGCGGCGTCGGGGACGGTCGCGGACTCCAGGTCGTCGAAGGAGCCGTAGCCGTCGTGGGCGTTGGCGAACGTGTCGAACATGACCGGCGGCAGCCGCAGCCAGGGGAACCCACCGTACGGCCGGTTGAGCACGTTGACCCGGATCTCCTCCTTGACCACGTCGACCTGGTTGCGCAGGTTCTCCTCGGTCAGGCGGGGTGAGCGCATCCGATCGGCCTCGAGGAACAGCGCCCGCTCCAACGCGTTGGACGGCAGCGTCTCGAAGTAGTCGGTGTAGTCGAAGTGGGTCGAGCCGTTGAACGTGCCGCCGGAGCCCTGCACGTAGCGGAAGTGGGCCAGCTTCTCCAGGCTCTCCGAGCCCTGGAACATCAGGTGCTCGAACAGGTGGGCGAAGCCGGTGCGCCCTTGCGGCTCGGAGCGGATGCCGACGTCGTAGACGACCGCGACGCCGACGACGGGGGCGGCCCGGTCGGGCGTGAGCACCACCCGTAAGCCGTTGGGGAGGGTGAGGCGCTCGACGGGATACTTGGACGCGGGGATCCGCACAGCGGGACTACGACGAGGCACCCACCGAATCTATCCCGTCGCGCGCTGTTCGCCCGAGGCGACCGCCGACTCGGAGCGCCGCAGGCGGTGTTCGGCCCGCAGTGCGTACCAGAGCAGAACGCCGATGAACGCGATCAGCGGCAGGCTCAGCAGCCATCCGAGCCGGCCCCGCGACCGGGCCTCGGCGGGCCCGGCGACCGGGGCGGCGACGGACGCCGACGCGGCCGCGGACGGTGAGGGCACCGCGGACGGCTTCGGCGGGTTCTTCAGCGGGATCGTCCTGGTCAGCGCCGGCACCAGGTCGATCCGGCCGACGCCGAACACCGGGTCGACGCCGGTGCTCCCGGCGTCGACGGCCGTCACGGACAGCCGGTGGACGATCTCCTCGGCCGGCAGCTTCGGATACGCCGCGCGCACCAGCGCCACCACGGCGGCCAGCTCGCCGGCGGACGCGCTGCCCGCGTCGACGCGGTACCCGCCGCCCGCGTTCGTGGTCATGATCTCCTCGCCGGGCACCCCGAAGCCGAGCCGCCGGCCGCTGTCGGAGGTGACGAGCACGTCGCCGTCGTGCGACAGCGGCACCGCGGCGAGCACCCCGTCATACGCCGCCGGGTAGGGCTCGAACGCCTCGCCGGCCCGGTTGCCGTCGGCGGCGACGATGATCGCGTCGGCCGCCTGCGCCTCCCGCACCGCCTGCGCGAGCCGCTCGCTGCCACCCACGGAGTAGCCCACCACGATGACCTTCGCGCCGCGCACCGTCGCCAGCTCGATGCCCTCGGCCAGCTGGTCGGGGGTGACGGTGCGGGCACCGGTCGGGTCGGGGGTGACCGGGCTGCCGAGGACCACCGGCAGGATGTCGGCGCCGGGCGCGATGCCCAGCACCCCGTGCTGCCGGTTGGCGCCGTGCCCCTGCCCGGCGATCAGGCCGGCGAGCGCGGTGCCGTGGCCGTCGGGGTCACCCGGTGCGGTGAGGCCGCCGTTGGTGTAGATCGCCGGGAGCACGCTCGCGGTCAGGTCGACGTGGTTGCGGTCCACGCCGTTGTCGACGATCGCGACGGTGACCCCCTCGCCGCGGGTCTTCTCGTTGGCCTCGCTCACCCGCAGGTACTGCAGGTGCCACTGATCGTCACGGATGCCGTCCGCGAACGCCGGACTCACCGGGAGGAGCGCGAGCACGACTCCGACAACCAGCGCGGCCTTTTTCATCGCGCTAGCGTGACGGATCGACGCAAGCAACGCCAGTTGGCGGCCCGGCCGCCGGGTCTCATGATGGTTACAGCGGGCGGACCGACTCCGGGGCCTCGTCGGCGATGTAGTCGAACTGGCGGTGCGTGTCCGGAATCGACACGTACAGGATGGCCGCCTCGGGCTTGCCGAGGTCGATGAGCGCGATCGACACCAGCTCGCTCGTCGCCTTCAGCCCGGCCTGGGAGAAGTGCAGGCGGAACTTCAGCAGCCGGGCCGGACGGCCACCGAGCGTCAGGTCCTTGGCGGAGATCTGCTCCAGCTGGTTGTTCTTCGGATAGAAGCTGACCCGCACGTCGGCGGCGATCTGGTCGCCGACGCACTTGAGGTCGAGCACCATGCCGTCGTTGACCGCCGCCGGGACGTGCCCGGACAGGATCGTCGCGTGGTAGTCGCTGGAGCCGGCGTAGTTCGGCTCGGTGACGAAGTGCTGGCCGGTCCGGTAGTTGACCTTCAGCTCACCCGCGTCGGACCAGGCCTGGTCCCACGGCCGCCACGGGTCGCCGTACTCCTTGTAGGAGATCCCGGACTCCGGGTCGGTGATCCGCGGGCCGGCCGGCACCTCGGCGCCGCCCGGGGGCAGCTCGGGCGGGATGGTCGGCGGCGGGCAGCGGCGGGCCAGCTCGGGGCGGGTGTCGCTGGGGCCGTCGGCCCGGTTGTCGAACAGCCCGCCGGGGGTGGTGGCGTTGCCGGTCATCAGCGACACGAGGATGACGACCAGGCCGATCACGACGACCGCGATCGCACCGCCGCTGAGCAGCTTCAGGATGCGCTTGTTGCGCTTGACCGGGTCGTCGTCGTCACCGCTGCCACCGCCACCGGTCGGCCACGACGGCGGGGGCACGATCGGCGGCACGCCGATCCCGGAGACCCGGCCCGACCGGTAACCCGGCGCGGCGCGCGGCAGTTCGGCCGCGCGCTGAATCGTCGGCGCCGGCCCGACGGGCGCCAGCACGACCTGCGTGTCCGGCTGAGCCCACGGTGAATGCTGCTCGGTCATCTCAGGAGCAAGTGTCGCAGCCCGGGGCCAGTCTGCCAAAAACCGCTACGGCTGCGGGTGCACCGGCGTCCGGACGTCGGTGACCTGCGGATATCTCGGGGCATCGGCGGCGGCCACCGGTCCGATGACGATCAGGGCCGCGGTCAGCACCCCGGCGGCGGCCATCCCGACCACCAGTGCGACCTCGCGCGTCGGCGATGTCTGCATCCTGCGCACTTCCCCTCGCATGCCCGTCCGCATGCCCTTTGGACAGCTTCGAGGACGGCGAGGTTCCGTGGACAGCGAGGTGTCGGAAGCTTGACGCGACCTTGCTGTCGATCAGGCCGCGGGCAGCGTGGCGATCAACGCGAGCAGACCCTCCTCATCCAGCAGGTCGGCGGGGCGGACGGTGACGCCGTCACGGACGTAGAAGAAGGCGGCGCCGACCTGCTCCAGCGGCACCCCCTTCAGCTCCGACCAGGCCAGCCGGTACGCGGCGAGCTGCACCGCGGCGGCAACGGCGTTCGTGCCGGCCGGCTGGGCGCCGGTCTTCCAGTCCACGACGTCGAAGCGCCCGTCGGGGTACGCGTACACGGCGTCCATCCTTCCCCGCACCACCACCCCGGCGACGACGGACGCGAACGGCACCTCCACGTCCAGCGGCACCCGGTCCGCCCACTCCCCCGCGAGGAAGCGCGCCTGGAGGTCGGCGAGGGCCTCGTCGGGCGCGGCGCCCTCGTCGGCGGCGCCGGGCAGCTCGTCGAGGTCGATCAGCCGCTCGGCCTTGAACCGCTGCTCCAGCCAGTGGTGGAACGCGGTCCCCCGGCGGGCGTACGGGTCCGGCCGCGACGGCAGCGGCCGGCGCAGCGACCGGGCCAGCCGTTGCGGGTCGCGGCGCAACGCCACCAGCTGTGACACCGACAGGTGCCCGGGCAGCGCGACGTCGACGGGGGCGTTGAGCTGCGGGGTGAGCCGGGCCCGCTCCGCCAGGAGCAGGTCGGCCTCGGCTGCCCACCGCCGGCCGGAGCCGTCACCCGACACCACGTCGGGCCACTCGATCCGCTCGATCGCGCCGGTTTCGATTCGCTGCGCCGCCGGTACGCCCACCGCCGGCGCACCCGGTCCCAGCGTCCCGCCGGACTCCGGTCCGGCGGCCTCCGGGGTGGCGGACCCGGGCCCGACGGCCCCCGGGCCGATCTCACCCGGCACCGCACCGACCTCATCCGGGGGTGCCGGGGCAGCGATGGGCTCCTCCGCCGGCGCTCCGGCGGCTGCCTCGTCCGCGACGGTCTCATCCGTCGACTCACCGGCGGCCTCACCCGCGACGGTCACATCCGTCGACTCACCGGCGGCCTCACCCGCGACGGTCACATCCGCGACGGTCACATCCGCGGCGGCATCGTCCGCGACCGTCTCGTCCGCGACAGTCTCGTCCGCGACAGTCTCGTCCGCGACGGTCACATCCGCGGCGGCATCGTCCGCGGCGGTCTCATCCGTCGGCGCGAGGGCGGCGGTCTCGTCCGGGGGTGCGAGGGCGGCGGCGGCCTCGCGGACCAGCGCCGCGGCGGCCTCCAGCAGCGGGCGGCGGAGGCCGAGCGGGTCGGCGGGCCAGCTCGCGCTCGGGACGTTCTGCGCCGTCGGGTTCTGCGCGTCGCTGGCCGGTGCCTCGGTCCACACGTCGACCAGGCCGGCGCCGGCCGCGCAGCGCTCGCGGATCTCCTCCAGGAAGACCGACGGGCCGCGGGCGCGCTTGACGCCGTCGCCCCACCAGTACCCGCTGGCCAGCAGCAGCCGGCGGGGGCGGGTGACCGCGACGTAGGCGAGCCGGCGCTCCTCGCGCACGTCGTGGTCGCGCCAGTCGGCGGTGAAGACCTCCAGCCGCCGGACCACGCCCTTGACGTCGGGCGCCGCCGACAGGTCCAGGACCGGCAGGCCGCCGCTGTCGCCGCGCAGCGGGAACGGCAGGACGCCGAGGCCGCGCAGCCAGTGGTCGCCGGCGTTGCTCGCGCCGGGGAACACGTCGACGCAGAGGCCGGCGACCGACACCACGTCCCATTCGAGGCCCTTGGCGGCGTGCGCGGTGAGGATCTGCACCGCGCCCGAGACGACCTCGACCTCACCGGGCGCCAGGCCGCGCTCCTCGTTCTCCGCGGCGGCGAGGAACGCCAGGAACGCGCCGAGGGTGGCGCCCTCGGACTCGGTGGCGAACCGGGCCGCGATGTTGCTGAACGCGTCGAGGTGGCCCCTGGCCAGCCCGGCGTCCCCAGGACGGGCGGCGACCTCGACGTCCAGGCCGGTGGCCCGCTCAATGTCGGCGACCAGGTCCGGCAGCGGCTGGTCCAGGCGCCGGCGCAGGCGGCGCAGCTCCGTGCCGAGCGCGGTGAACCGGGCGAACCCGGGCGCCGAGAACGCCGCCGGGTCGCCGAGGTCGTCGAGGGCCTCGACCAGCACGGCCTCGTCGAGCCGGTCGGCGAGGGCGGGCTCGTCGTCGCCTGCGCCGGACCGGCGGGCCGCCGCGAGGGAGCGGGCCCGGCGGTACAGCGCGACCAGGTCACGCGGGCCGATCCGCCATCGCGGGCCGGTCAGGATGCGCAGCAGGGCGGCGCCCTCGGCGGGGTCGGCGAGGACCCGCAGGACGCTGACCACGTCGCGGACCTCGGGCGTGTCCAGCAGGCCGCCCAGGCCGACGACCTCGACCGGCAGGCCGCGGGAGCGCAGCGCGTTCTCCAGGGCGGGGATCTGGGCGCGGGTCCGCACCAGTACCGCGGTCGTGGGCCGGTCGTCGACGGGGATGTCGAGGGGGAACGTCTCGGGGTCCACCTTCGCCGCGAGCCGCCACGACGCGACGACGCGGTCGGCGATCCAGGCGGCCTCCTCGGCATACGTGTCGAGCAGCGCGCAGTGAACCGTCGCGGTCGACGCCGGCTCGGCGAGGACGTCGGCGGGGGCGAGCTCCGCGACGCGGGCGCCGTGCTCGCGCAGCGGGGCGGAGATCGTGTTGGCGACGTCGAGGATCTCGGGCCGGTTGCGCCAGCTGGTGGTGAGGCTCAGCTCGGCCGCCGGCTCCCCGGCCCCGGTCGGGAACTCGGCCGGGAACCGCTCCAGGGTGCCCGCGGAGGCGCCGCGCCAGCCGTAGATGGACTGGCACGGGTCGCCGACGGCGGTCACGGGGTGGCCCCGGCCGAACAGCGACCGCAGCAGCACCACCTGGGCGTGGCTGGTGTCCTGATACTCGTCCAGCAGCACCACCCGGAACCGGTCCCGCTCGACCGCGCCCACCTCGGGGTGCTCGAGCGCGACCCGGGCCGCCCTCGACAGCTGGTCGCCGAAGTCCATGGCCTCCAGCAGCGCCTTCTTCTCCTGATACTGGCGGATCAGCGGCAGCAGCTGGAGCCGGGCCTGCTGGCGGGACAGCACGTCACGCACCGGCTTGGCCATCTTGCCGGTCTTGGCGCTCACCTCGGCGAAGAAGCGGCCGGTCCAGGCGGCGACGTCCTCGGGCGCGCGCAGGTGCTCGGCGAGGTCGCCGGCGAGGTGCAGGACCGCGTCCACGACGGTCGACGGCGCCGACGCGACGGCGGTCATGTCGCCGTCGTAGCCACGCACGACGGCATCGGCCAGCTGCCAGCACGCGGCCTCGGTGAGCAGCCGGGTGGAGGGTTCGAAGCCGGCCCGCACCCCGTGCTCGCGCACGACCCGGGCGGCGTAGGAGTGGTAGGTGGCCACCGTCGGCTCGCCCGCGATCAGGTCGTCCCGGCCGAGCCGGCGGACCAGCTGCCCGAGCCGCTGCCGGATGCGGTGCGACAGCTCGCCGGCGGCCTTACGGGTGAACGTGAGGCCAAGGATCTGCTCCGGCCGGGCGTGCCCGTTGGCGACGAGCCAGACGACCCGGGCGGCCATCGTCTCGGTCTTGCCGGAGCCGGCGCCGGCCACGACGAGCAGCGGCTCGACCGGCGCGGCGATCACGGCGGCCTGCTGCGGGGTCGGCGCCGGCTGCCGCAGCAGCTTCGCCAGCTCGACGGGGGTGTATCTGACGACGGTGTGGGTCATGACGCCACCTCCGCTTCGCTCCGGCGCCGCCCTGAATCCTGCTGAGCCCCCGACGACCGGCCCGAGACGCTCCGCTGCCCGGTCATGCGTCCTCACTCCGCTCCGGGCGCCTGACCCATTGCTG
>NZ_BONQ01000066.1 GCF_016862795.1 Dactylosporangium siamense
TACGTCCTCACTCCGCTCCGGGCGCCTGACCCATTGCTGAGCCCCCGACGACCGGCCCGAGACGCTCCGCTGGCCGGTCATGTGACGTGCCGGCCCTTGCCCGAGACGGGGCAGGAGGTCTTGACCGGGCAGACCCGGCACTTGTTGTTGACGACGGCGTCGAACGTCGAGGCGGCCATCGTCTTCGCCGTCTTCTTCACCAGGGCCTGCGCCCAGTTGGGGTCGCCGGACTCGGCGAGCGGCGGCTGGACCTGCTCGCGGGCGGCGCCGGTCTCGCCGCCGAGCTGGACCAGCGACGCGCCGCCGGGGACGGTGGACTCCTCGAACGCGCCGAGCTCGATCGCCGCCTGGTAGGCCGCGAGCTGCGGATGCTCGGCCAGGTTGGCGTTGGCCGGGATGGACTTGCCGGTCTTGAGGTCGACGACGACGAGCCGGCCCTGCTCGTCGAGCTCGAGCCGGTCGACGCGGCCCTTGATCTCGACCGGGGCCTCGGGGTCGGCGAGCTCCACGAGGAAGTCCTGCTCGATCGCGACGAGCCGGCGCGGGTTGCCGGCGAGCCAGCCGATGAGCTTGTCGAGCATGGTCTCGGCGCGGTCCCGCTCGCGGCCGGCGAGCCAGCGCGCGGACAGCTCGATCGCGTCGAAGCGGTCGGCGACATACGCGACGAGCTGGGCCCGGTCGGCGCTCGCGTCGGAGGCGAGCATCGCGGCGGCGTGCACGAGGTTGCCGATCGACTGCTCCGGCGACGGGGACAGCTGCCCGCCGTGCCGCTCGAGGAGCCAGCGCAGGCTGCACCGGTCGACGCTCTCCACCGTGGACGGGGTCACCGTCACCGCCTCGCCCGGGTCGACCAGCGGCCGGTCGTCCGACAGCGGCGGCAGCCCCCACCAGCTGTCCGGGTCGGCGCCCGGCACGCCCTCGGCGGCGAGCCGGGCGAGGATCGCGGCGGCCGCGGCGCGGCGCTCGTCGGTGGCGTCGGGGTCGATGAGCGCGACCCGCAGCTCGGCGACGAGCGTCGGCAGGGTCAACGCCCTGGGCGGCCTGCCCATAATCGCGTTGTTCACGCCTCCCGCGAACACGACGGCGCCGTCGAGCTCCGCGTCCTCGTCCTCGTCGGCGTTGATCAGCTCCAGCAGGAACCGGCTCGGCTGCTCCTCGCCGTCGCCGGAGGCGACCGCGGTGACGATGACCTGCTCGCGGGCCCGGCTGACGGCGACGTAGAAGAGCCGGCGCTCCTCGTCCAGCAGCGCCGACAGCCGGCCGATCGTCTCCATGGTGCGCCCGGCGAGGACCTCGACGAGCAGCTCGGAGCCCAGCACGCTGCCGCGCAGCCGCAGGTCGGGCCAGACCCCCTCCTGCACGCCGGCGACGGCGACGACGTCCCACTCGAGGCCCTTGGCGGCGTGCGCGGTCAGGATGCGGACCGCCTCGCCGCGGTCGGCGGACGGGGCGAGGGAGTCCGCGGGCAGGTCCTGGCCCTCGACGTGGTCGAGGAAGACGGCGGTGCCGGCGCCGGGGAGCCGGTCGGTGAAGCGGGCCGCGGCGTCGAACAGCGACACGACCGCGTCCAGGTCACGGTCGGCGGCAGCGCCGCGGTGACCGCCCCGGGCACTCAGGGCCGCCCACCGCTCGGCGAGGCCGCTGCCCTGCCAGGCGGCCCACAGCACCTCCTCGGCGGTGGCGCCGGGGCGGGCGGCGGCGTCCCGGACGGCGGCGAGCAGCTGCCCGACGGTGCGGGCCGGCGCCGCCCACCGGCGCTCGACGTCGGCCAGCTCCTGGGGGCGGCGCAGGGCCTGCAGGATCAGCGGGCCGGACGGCCGCCGGTCGCCGGCGGCGAGCGCGAGGGCGCGCAGGCCCTGCCGGAGGCGCCGCTCGGCGAGGGGGTCGGCGCCGCCGAGCGGTGAGTGCAGCAGCGCGATCGCGGCGTCCTCGTCGAGCCGGGCGTCATCCAGCGCGCAGCGCAGGAGCAGCAGCAATGGCGCGATCGCCGGCTGCAGGTGCAGCGGCAGGTCCTCGGCCTCGGTGACGGTCGGCACGCCGGCCGCGTGCAGCGCCCGCTGCAGCGGCGCCAGCTGCCGGGCGGTGGAGCGCACCAGGACCGCCATGCGGGACCACGGGACGCCGCGCAGCAGGTGCGCCTCCCGCAGCCGGTGCGCGAGGAACGCCGCCTCGGTCGTCTCGGAGCCGAACGTCGCGGTCTCCACGGTGCCGCCGGGGCGCTGCGCCTCCAGCAGCCGGTGCCGGGCGGGGCCGCGCAGGCGCGCCGCGATCCGGCGGGTCGGCGCGAGCAGCCCCTCGCCGAGCCGGCGCGAGCGCGGGAGGGTGACCTGCGGCGCGGGCCGCCCGCCGGCGGTGCGGAACCGGTCGGGGAACTCGCCGACGATGCCGGGGTCGGCGCCGCGGAACGCGAACGTCGAGGAGTCCGGGTCGGCGAACGCGACGAGGTGCGCGCCCGCCCCGGCGATCAGGTCCAGCAGCTCGATCTGGGCCGGGTCGGTGTCGGGCAGCTCGTCGAGGTAGACGTGGTCGATGCGGCGCCGCTCCGCGGCGAGGACGTCGGGCTCGTCGGCCAGCAGCCCGGCGGCGGCCCGCACCAGCTCGGCGTAGTCATAGGCGACGGCGCCCCGGCTGGTCGCGTCGCGCAGGGCGAGGACCTGCAGATACTCCTCGAAGAACCGGGCCGCGGCGGCCCAGTCGGGGCGCCGGTGCACGCCCGCGAGCCGGGCCAGCCCCGGCGGGTCGACGCCCCGCTCCACGGCGCGCAGCAGCAGGTCGCGCAGCTCCGTGGCGAACGCCCGGGTGGCGAGGGCGCCACGCAGCGCCTCCGGCCACGGCGCCGGCGAACCCTGCAGCAGCTCGCGGATGACGAGGTCCTGCTCGGGGCCGGTGAGCAGCCGGGGCGAGGCCTCGCCCCGCTCGACGGCGGCGCGGCGCAGCAGGCCGAACGCATAGCCGTGAAACGTCCGCACCATCGGCTCGGCGGTGGTGCGCAACCCGGCCGCGCGACCGAGCCGGGCCTCGATGCGGTCCCGCAGCCGCACCGCGCCGCGCCGGCCGAACGTCAGGACCAGGATCCGCTCCGGGTCGACCCCTTCGGCGACCCGGGCGGCGACGGCCTCCACGAGGGTGGTCGTCTTGCCGGTGCCGGGCCCGCCGACGACGAGCAGGGGGCCGGCGCGGTGCTCCACGACGAGCCGCTGCCACGGATCCACGTCGATCGGGACCGCCGCCGGGACGGGCCGCCGCACCAGACGGTAGGCGCGGCGGGGGGAAGCGGTCGCGGTCACGCCGCTATGCAATCACGACGGTCCGACAGTTCCTCCGAGGAGGCTCGCTTCCAGCAGGTCGAGTGACTCGGACACGTCGCGGGACACCAGCAGCATCGACAGCGCCGACGGGCGGACGAACTCCTGGGTGGTGAGGCCGCGCAGCCAGTCGAGCAGACCGGCGTAGAAGCCGTCGGCGTCGAACAGCAGCACCGGCTTGCGGTGCAGGTCCAGCATCGCGGTCGTCCACACCTCGAACAGCTCGTCGAGGGTGCCCAGGCCGCCGGGCAGGACCACGAACGCGTCCGCCTTCTCGATCATCAGCGTCTTGCGCGACGCCATGCCGTCGGTGACGACGAGCTCGTCGGACTTGGTGTCGGCGACCTCCAGGTCGACCAGCGACTGGGGGATCACACCGTAGGTGCGGCCGCCGCCGTCGCGGGTGCCGTCGGCGACGGCGCCCATCATGCCGACGCAGCCGCCGCCGGAGACCAGCTCGTGGCCGCGGCGGCCGATCTCCAGCCCGACCTCGTGCGCGAGGTCGAGCCAGCGCCGGTCGAGCCGCTGCGAGGAGGCGCAGAACACGCCGATCGCGGCCATCAGCCGCTCGCCTCGCGGGCCGTGCGGCGGGCCGAGGCGGCCTCGACGTCCTCCTCGCCGGCCTTGACGATGTGCCGGACGGCCTCGTCGACGTCGTCGGTGAGGAACAACAGGTTGAGGTCCTCGGGGCCGATCTTGCCGTCGACCTGCATGGTGTCGCGGATCCAGTCGACCAGGCCCTGCCAGTACGCGGTGCCCATCAGCACCACGGGGAAGCGGGTGACCTTCTTGGTCTGCACCAGGGTCACCGCCTCGAACAGCTCGTCGAGGGTGCCGAACCCGCCGGGCAGGACCACGAACGCCTGCGCGTACTTGACGAACATCGTCTTGCGGGCGAAGAAGTAGCGGAAGTCGATGCCGAGCTCGACCCACTCGTTGAGCCCCTGCTCGAACGGCAGCTCGATGCCGAGCCCGACCGACAGCCCGCCGGCCTCCGCGGCGCCCTTGTTGGCCGCCTCCATGACCCCGGGGCCACCGCCGGTGATGACCGCGTAGCCGGCCCGGGCGAGCGCCGCGCCGAGGTCCTCGCCGAGCTTCCACTCCGGGCTGTCCGGCTTGCTGCGGGCGGAGCCGAAGACGCTCACGGACGGCGGCAGGTCCGCCAGGGTGTCGAAGCCCTCGACGAACTCGCTCAGGATCCGCAGCGCCCGCCAGGCGTCCTTCGTCTTCCACTCGCCGCGCAGGTGCGAGTCGAGCAGACGCTGGTCGGCGGTGCTCAGCGGAATCGAGTCGCGGCGCAGTGTCACCGGTCCGCGGTGCCGCTCGGGCGGCTGACTGGTCCTACCCTCGGTCATGGTCCCCACCGTACGTGGATCTCGTGATGCAATGCAGCCATGGGGCGTCCTCGGGGGATGATCGGCGCGCTGGCGGTCACGGTCATCGCCGGTGTCGGTGTGATTTGGTACGGCTTCGGCACCGCATCCGTGCCGACGGCCGCTCCGTCGCCGTCCCCGGCGCTCTCCTCGGCGCCGCCGGCGGCTCCGTCGCCGTCCGCCGTGCCGTCCGTGGGCCCGTCCTCGACGTCGCCGTCGCCCGCGGCGGTGGTGGTCACCGCGGTCCCCGCCCGCGGCACGGGGAAGTTCGACTTCAGCGGCACCGGCGCGGCGCGGGTCGGTGGCGCCGGGCGGCTCGTGCGGTACACCGTCGGCACCGAACAGGGGTCGGGGGTCGATCCGGAGGACTTCGCGGCGGCCGTGCACGCGACGCTCTCGGACCCGAGAAGCTGGATCGCCGGTGCCAGGTTCTCCTTCCAGCGGGTGCCGGCCGGGCAGCCGAGCGAGCTGACCGTGCACCTGGCCACCCCTGGCACGACCGACACGATGTGCGCGAAACGCGGGGTGCGCACCCGCGGCGAGGTCTCCTGCCGCGGCGGGCGGGACGTGATCATCAACCTGAAGCGGTGGCAGCTCGGCGTCGCCTGGTACCCCCGGCTCGCCGACTACCGCGACATGGTGGTCAACCACGAGGTCGGGCACTTCCTCGGCAACGGCCACGTGGTGTGCCCGCGCAAGGGCGCGCCGGCGCCGGTCATGGCCAGGCAGACCTTCGGGCTGGAGGGCTGCGTGCAGAACCCGTGGCCGTATCCGGACGGCAGGACCTACGTGACCGGCCCGGCCGCCCCGCGCTGATTAGCCCGAACGTCGCGCTCCGGTGAGAAATCAGGTGCAGAGGGCAACGTTTTCCGGTGCCGTCGCGTCGTACCCGATATACCGGACGGCAAGGCATAGGGGGTGACCGGCATGACACGTGCGGATCACGATCGTCGCAAGCGGCAGATGAACCGCCGGATCCGTGAGGTCCTCGCGGTGCGCCGCTCGCTGGCCGCGATGGACCCCCGGGTCGAGCCCCCGGATCCGTCAACGCACGACCGCTGAGGTCGGTTACGGCCCGGTGGTCAGCCAGCGCCGCACCACGTCGGCGCCCTCGACGATCTTGTCGATCTCGACGTGCTCGTCCTGCTTGTGCGCGAGGTTCGGATCACCCGGGCCGTAGTTGAGTCCCGGGATGCCCAGCGCCGCGAACCTGGCCACGTCCGTCCAACCCAGCTTCGCCCGCGGCGGGCGGCCGATCGCGGCGAGGAACTCCCGGGCGGGCGGCGCGTCCAGCCCTGGCAGCGCGGCCGGCGCCGAGTCGACGACCTCCAGCTCGAAGCCCGCGAGCACGTCCCGCACGTGCGCCGCGGCCTGCTCCTCCGAGCGGTCCGGCGCGAACCTGAAGTTGACCTCGACCACGCACTCGTCGGGGATGACGTTGCCGGCCACCCCGCCGCTCACCCGGACCGCGTTGAGCCCCTCGCGGAACTCGCAGCCGTCGATGATGACCGTGCGTGGCTCGTACCCCAGCAGCCGCTGCAGAATCGGGGCGGCCTTATGGATCGCGTTGTCCCCGAGCCAGGAGCGGGCCGAGTGCGCGCGCCTGCCCCAGGTGCGGGCGAGGACCCGCAGCGTGCCCTGGCAGCCGGCCTCGACCAGGCCGTGCGTCGGCTCCAGCAGCAGCGCGAACGAGGCGTCCGTGAGCAGCCCCGGCCGGCCGTCGGCGAGGATCTTCAACCCGTTGCGCGCCGAGTCGACCTCCTCGCACTCGTAGAACACGTACGTGACGTCGTGCCGCGGCTCCGGCTCGGTGACCGCGAGGTGCAACGCGATCGCCGTGCCCGACTTCATGTCCGAGGTGCCGCAGCCGTGCAGCAGGTTGCCCTCGGTCCGCGACGGCCAGTTGTCGTTGAGCGGCACCGTGTCCAGGTGCCCGGCGAGCACGACCCGCTCCGGGCGGCCGAGCTCGGTGCGCGCGACGATCGTGTGCCCGAACCGCTCCACCTTCAGCGCCGTGCCGCTCAACGCGTGCTGGACCTGGTCGGCGATGTCCGCCTCGTTGCCGGACACCGACTCGATGTCGACCAGGGCACGGGTCAGGGCGACGGGATCGGCGAGCACGTCACGGGAAAGCATGCCCATACCCTAGATGCGGTAGCGTTCGACCACGTGACGACCGCCTACATCGACTCCCCCGCCTGGGGGCTTGGCCTGGCCACCGTGACCGCCTCCGGGCAGGTCCTGGACGCCTGGTTCCCCACCGGTCACCTCGGCCTGGGCCCGGTCCCCGCCGAGCTCCCGGCGCTCGCCCCGACCGGCGAGGCGCCACTGCCCTCGCTGTCGATCGAGGTGGTCCGGGTCGAGATCGGTTCGCTCGGCGACGCGCCGGCCTCCACCGCCGACGCGTACCTGCGGCTGCACCTGCTCTCGCACCGGCTCATCCAGCCGCACCAGGCCAACCTCGACGGGCAGTTCGGACTGCTCGCCAACGTGGCGTGGACCTCCGCCGGCCCCTGCCTGCCCGAGCAGGTCGACGAGCTGCGCCTGGCCTCGGGCCGCCGGCTCACCGTCTTCGCCATCGACAAGTTCCCGCGGATGGTCGACTACGTCACCCCCTCCGGCGTCCGCATCGCCGACGCCGACCGGGTCCGCCTCGGCGCGCACCTCGCGCCCGGCACCACCGTCATGCACGAGGGCTTCGTCAACTTCAACGCCGGCACCCTCGGCTCCTCGATGGTCGAGGGCCGCATCTCCGCCGGCGTCGTCGTCGGCGACGGCACCGACGTCGGCGGTGGCTCCTCGATCATGGGCACCCTCTCCGGCGGCGGCAAGGAGGTCATCCGCCTCGGCGAGCGCTGCCTGCTGGGCGCCAACGCGGGCGTCGGCATCTCGCTCGGCGACGACTGCGTCGTGGAGGCCGGCTGCTACATCACGGCGGGCTCGAAGCTCACCCTCCCCGACGGCACCGTGGTCAAGGCCCGCGAGCTGTCGGGCGTGCCCAACCTGCTGTTCATCCGCAACTCGGTCTCGGGCCGCCTGGAGGTCCGCGAGCGGGCGGGCCGCGGCATCGAGCTGAACGCCGCACTGCACGCCAACTGAGCTCGCTTCCCGTGATCCGGTAGACCTTGTGAACCCCTGGGTGCACAAGGTCTACCGGATCATGAGGTCAGGCGTCTCGCGGCTTCCGCGACGCGTTCGTCGGACGCCGTCAGGGCGGCCCTGACGTGCCGCTGGCCCTCCGGGCCGTAGAACGCGCCGGCAGCGGTCAGGATGCCGCGCTCGGCGAGCCACGCCACCGTGTCCCAGGAGTCCTCGCCACGGGTCAGCCACAGGTACAGCCCCGCCTCGGAGTGCTCGACGGTGAAACCGGCCTTCTCGAAGGCGGCACGCAGCATCGTCCTGCGGGTGGCGTACCGCTCGCGCTGGACCCGCACGTGCTCCTCGTCGCCGAGGGCGGCGACCATCGCGGCCTGGACCGGCGCGGGGACGATCATGCCGGCGTGCTTGCGCACCGCGAGCAGCTCCTCGACCAGGGCGGGGTCGCCGGCGACGAAGCCGGCGCGATATCCGGCCAGGTTGGAGCGCTTCGACAGCGAGTGCACCGCGAGGACGTTGTCGAAGCGGCCGTCGCAGACCGACAGGATCGAGACCGGCTCGGCCTCCCACGGCAGCGGCAGGTAGCACTCGTCGCTGGCCACGACCGCGCCGCGTTCGCGGGCCCAGTCGACGACCTTGCGCAGGTGGGCGGCGGGCAGCACGCGACCTGTCGGGTTGGACGGCGAGTTGACCCACACCAGGCGGACCCGCGCCGGGCCGAGCGACGTCAGCGAGTCGGCGCGGACCACGGTCGCGCCGGCGAGCTGCACGCCGACCTCATAGGTCGGGTAGCACACCGGTGGGATGACCACGGTGTCGCCGGGGCCGAGCCCGAGCAGCGTCGGCAGCCACGCGACCAGCTCCTTCGAGCCGATCGTCGGCAGCACCCCGAAGCCGTCGCCCGCCGGCGCGCACCAGCGGGTCACCCAGTCGCGGATCGCGGCCCGCAGCGCGGGCGTGCCCGCGGTCAGCGGGTAGCCCGGCGAGTCCGACGCCTGGGTGAGCGCAGCACGGATCGCCGCGGGCACCGGGTCGACGGGCGTGCCGATCGACAGGTCGACGAGGCCGCCCGGGTGTCGGGCCGCGGCGGCCTTCGCCGGCTCCAGCCGGTCCCACGGAAAGTCCGGCAGCCCGGCAGCGAGCGCGCGCCGGGCTCCGGGCGGCACGGTGCCGGTCAGTGGTCGTGCTCCTGCGGCGGCAGGCCCGCAACGAACGTCGCGTCCTTCTCGACCTTCCCGACCTTCGAGGCGCCACCGGGCGAACCCAGCTCGTCGAAGAACGTGTAGTTGGCGCCGACGAAGTCCTTCCACTTCTCCGGGACGTCGTCCTCGTAGAAGATCGCCTCGACCGGGCACACCGGCTCGCAGGCACCACAGTCGACGCACTCATCCGGGTGGATGTAGAGCATGCGGTTGCCCTCGTAGATGCAGTCGACAGGGCACTCCTCGATGCACGCCTTGTCGAGCAGATCCACGCAAGGTTCGGCGATGATGTATGTCACGGGTCGCCCTCTTTCGCGCCTGAGGCTGCCAACGTGGTTGGCGAACCCCGCCGCATCCCTACCGCGGCGGGTACGAGCCTAGTATCCCGTCCGGCCGGAGGTGCAGCGTGCTCGGTCCACAGCACGTGGGAAGTCGGGTCGTGGTGCGCCGCATCGTGGGACTTCGCGACGATCGGCCCGTGTACTCGGACATTCTGGGCCACCTCGTTGAGGCGACCGAGACACATCTCACAGTGCGTGCGCGCGACGGAGCCATCCGCGTTCCAACGGCTGAGATCTACCGGGCCAAGACTATCCCCGACCGGCGCCGTTTCACGCCGACCGAGGCCCTGGAGGTCGCCGCCGCGGCCGGCTGGCCCGCCCGCGAGCGCGGCCAGCTCGGCGACTGGCTGCTGCGCGCCACCGACGGCTGGACGATGCGGGGCAACTCCGCGCTCCCCGTCGGCGACCCCGATCTGCCGCTGTCCGAGGCCGTCGACGAGGTCACGCGGTGGTACCAGGACCGCGGCCTCCCCCCGGCGATGAGCGTGCCGCTGCCGCTCTTCCAGCGCATCGACGCCGAGCTGGAGCGGCGCGGCTGGACGCCGATGCCGCTGACGCTGCTCATGACGGCCCGGCTGGCCGACCTGGCGGCCCAGGAGGACCCGCGGGTCACCCTCGACGCCGCACCGTCGCCGGAGTGGCTGACCGCGGTCGCCGGCCGGAAGGGTCCGCTGCCCGCCTCCGCGATCGACGTCCTCACCGGGGTGCCCCAGGTGCGCTTCGCCACGCTCCGCGACGAGGGTGACGCGTTGCTCGCGACCGGGCGGGGCTGCGTCGCCGACCCGGACGGGCGCTGGCTGGGCCTGGCGCTGATCGGCACCGAGGAGCGCGCCAGGCGGCAGGGGCTGGCCCGCCGGGTGATCGCGGCGCTCGTCGCGTGGGGCGTCGCGGCCGGCGCCACCGACGCCTACCTCCAGGTGGAGCAGCGCAACGTGGGCGCCGTCGCCCTGTACGAACGACTCGGCTTCACCACGCACCACGTCTACCTGACCCGCTACCTGCCCGCGTGATCCAGTGGACCTGGTGTACCTGCCGGTGCACGAGGTCTACCGGATCATGAGGGCCGGCTAGCGGCGGACGACGCGGCGGGGCTTGGTGCCGGCGCGGTCGATGTAGCGCTTCCACGACTGCGACCGGTAGTCCAGGCCGAACGTCATCAGCGCGAGCACGCCCAGCACGGCGCCGATCGCGGACAGCCCGACGAAGTAGAAGAACTGGCGGAACACCAGCCCCACCCCGTCGCCGAACGGCGTGGCGCCCGACACGAACGGGCCGACCACCACCGCGAGCACGCACGCGGCGACGACGGCGATGCCCAGGTCGGCCACCACGCGGAGCATCGAGTGGCGGCGCGCATACCAGAACGCGATGGGGATCATCACGGCACCGACCGCGAACAGCGCCCACAGGCCGATGGTGATCTGCTTGTCGTCGTCGCTGCCGGCGGCGAACCGCACGACGAGCCGCGCGACGACGTTGACGAGGAAGAGTGCCCCCGCGACGAGGCCGACCGGCAGCCACCGCTCCTTCATGCCACGCCTCCGCTTGGTGCTCGTCCGCCGCTGGCCGCCCACGGTCACGGACGGTGCGGGAACGTGTCTACCTGTCCACGCTCCGTGGCGCAAGAGGGGTTGCCTTGGAGTTGGCTGAGGGCGCGAGTTGCCGCCGGAGCACATGCCGGTAGATGGCGACCGCGAACACGATCGGACCGCCCAGCAGGGTCAGCAGCCCGACCCAGTTGTCATCGGTCAGGATCAGGTCCCGCTCAGCGGTGGGAGCGGCGGCGAGCACCCACACGACACACCATGCCCCGGCCGGCAGCAGCGCCGCCAACGGCCGCCCGGTCGACCTGATCGCGAACCACACGAGCAGCGGGTTGGTCACCAGCGCCAGGACCGGCGACACCGGAAGCCGCCAGTTCCACCCGCCGGGCTCGGAGAACCCGAGATCGGAGACGCGCAGCGGGACCAGGAACGCCTCGAAGACCGCGAGGAGCAACGCGAGCAGCACCGCGACGACCAGCGCGACGATCGTGAGCGGGAGGTCGAACGGCCCACCCGCCACCTCCGCCTTCCCCACCGGCGCGACACCGTCGGGCACGGTGAACCCGGTGTCCGGCGCGAACACCTCGCCATCGGCACCGGCGTTGACCGGCGCGTCGACCGACTCGTCGGAGGACGCCCCGGTCGACGCCTCGGCGGCCGCCCCGGTCGACGCCTCCGCGGCCGGCCCGGTCGACGACTGGTCGGCGCGCGCCGCGGTCCCCGGCTTCCGTTTCGTCACGACGCCGCGGTCTCCAGCTGCGGGGTGACCGCTTCGACGTCGACACCGGAGAAGAGGTCCTCCTCCCAGCCGTGCGGACCCACGCCGGGCCCCTTGACCCCGCGGGCGAGCTGGTAATACTCCACGCCCATGAACTCGGCGCCGAAGTTGCCCGCGATCGCGAACAGCCACGACGACGGCGGGATCTGCGTCGCGTGGGCGCGCAGCGCGGCGGTCTTCTCCTCGGCGAACTCGTGCCCGTCCAGCCGCGCCGCGATCTCGTGGTCGGCGGTGCCGAACGGCAGGTCCTCGGGCTTCTCCACGTCGGCGAACGGGTTGTCCGACGAGTCGCGGAACTCCGCCATCCCCGCCTCCAGGACGCTGCGCGGCACCGCGGTCCAGTAGACCTTCACCGGCGCGATCCCCTCGGCGTCGGCCAGCTCGACCGCCCGCATCAGCACCCGGTGGGCCTGGATGTGGTCAGGGTGACCGTAGAAGCCGTTGGGGTCATAGGTGACGGCGACCTGCGGGCGGACCTCGCGGATCACGGCGAGCAGCTCTCCCGCGGCGGCGTCCAGGTCGGCGCCCCAGAACGCACGGGGGTGCTCGTTGGGCTGGGTGCCCATCATCCCGGAGTCGCGATAGCGTCCCGCGCCGCCGAGGAACCGGTGGTCGGTGACGCCCAGCCGGCGACACGCCTCCTCCAGCTCCGCGATGCGGTATCCGCCGAGCTGGTCGGCCGCACCCGCGGCGAGCCCGGCGAGCTCCGGCCGGTGGATCTCGCCCTCCTCACCGAGCGTGCAGGTGACCAGGGTGACGCGCGCGCCGGCAGCCGCGTAATGGGCCATCGTCGCGCCGGTCCCCATCGACTCGTCGTCGGGGTGCGCGTGGACGAACAGGATGCTCCGAGCACTCACAGCGCCAACTCTACGACGTGCGTATGACACTTCCCCCGCGGCGCGGCCCCCGCGGAACATGACAATCGCGCCGCTTCGGGTAAACATTCCGGGGTGGACTATCCGGAGTTGGCCGCGCGCACCCGACGCTTCACCTACGGCGCACCCCGCGCCGTGACGGTGACCTCCGACGGGGCGCGGGTGGTGTTCCTGCGCTCGGCCGGGCCCGAGGACAGCAGCGACGCACTGTGGGTGTACGACGTGGCGACCCGGGCCGAACGCCGCCTGGCGGACCCGGCGCAGCTGCTGGGCGACGACGTCGACCTGCCCGCGGCGGAGCGGGCGCTGCGCGAGCGGCTGCGGCTCTCGGCCGGCGGGATCGGGTCCTACGCGATGGACGCCGCCGGCGTGATCGCCGTCTTCCCGCTCGGTGGCCGGCTGTTCCGGGTGGACCTGCTGACCGGCGACCTCACCGAGCTGCGCACGGCCGGCCCCGCCGTCGACCCGCGCCCGGACCCGGCGGGTCGCCGGGTGGCGTACGTGACCGGTGGTGCCCTCCGGGTGATCGAACCCGACGGCACCGACGCCGTCCTCGCCGGCGAGGAGGGTGTGACCTGGGGTCTGGCGGAGTTCATCGGGGCCGAGGAGTTCCACCGCTTCCGGGGGTACTGGTGGGCCCCGGACGGCCGCAGCATCCTCACCGCGCGGGTCGACGAGTCGAGGGTGCCCCGCTGGCACCTGCACGACCCGTCGCAGCCGGACCAGCCGCCGACGTCGGTGGCGTATCCGCACGCCGGCGCCACGAACGCCAAGGTCACGCTGCACGTCCTGGACCTGGACGGCGGCTGGGTGGACGTGCACTGGGACCGGGAGACGTACCCGTACCTGGTGGAAGCCTCCTGGACCGAGCAGGGCGGACCGCTGCTCACCGTGCTGCGCCGCCTCCAGCAGCACGGCCTGGTGATCGCGGTCGACCCGCGGACCGGCGAGACGCAGGTGCACGCCGAGCTGGCCGACCCCCGCTGGGTCGAGCCGGTCCCCGGCACCCCGCAGCACCTCGTCGACGGGCGCGTCCTCGTCGGCGGCGAGCTGGCCCACGACGGCTACGACTCGCGCTGCCTCTTCGCCGACGGCAGCCTGCTGACCCCGCCCAACCTGTACGTGCGGCGGGTCGCCGGACGGCTCGGCGCCGACCTCGTCGTCGAGGCCAGCGAGGGTGAGCCCAGCGAGCAGCACGTGTTCCGCATCCCGGTCTCGCACGCCGGCGCGCAGGCACAGCGCCTGACGGCGGAGCCCGGCTGGCACGTCGCCCACGCCGCCGGACGGACCGTGGTGATCGGGTCGCAGACCCTGGAGCACGCCGGGTGGCAGTACACCATCCGCCACGACGACGCGGTCATCGGGACCATCCCGTCGCTGGCCGCGACGCCGCCCTTCGCGCCGAGACCGGTGCTGGAGCGGGTCACGGACCGGCGGCTGCCCACCGCCGTGCTCTACCCGCGCGGCCACGTCGCCGGTCGCCGGCTGCCGGTGCTCGTCGCGATCTACGGCGGCCCCGGCCACCAGGAGGTCGTCGCCGCGCGGGCCCGCTGGATGGAGAAGCAGTGGTGGGCCGACGCCGGGTTCGCGGTCGTCACGATCGACAACCGGGGCACGCCGGGCGTGGCGCCGAGCTTCGAGAAGGCCATCCACCGGCGGTTCTCCGACGTGATCCTCACCGACCAGGTCGACGCGCTGCAGGCCCTCGCGGAGAAGCACCCGGACCTGGACCTGGACCGGGTCGCGATCCGCGGCTGGTCGTTCGGCGGCTGGCTGTCCGCGCTCGCCGTGCTGCGCCGCCCCGACGTCTACCGCTGTGCGGTCGTGGGCGCCCCGGTGACCGACTGGGAGCTCTACGACACCGCCTACACCGAGCGGTATCTCGGACTGCCCGCGGAAGCGCCGGAGGTGTACGGCCACAACTCGCTGATCGAGCTCGCGGCGGAACCGCCGGTGCGGCCCGAGGAGGCCCGCCCGATGCTGCTCGTGCACGGCCTCGTCGACGACAACGTGGTCGCCGCGCACACCCTGCGCCTGTCCGCGGCGCTGCTCGGCTCGGGCCGCCCGCACTCGATGATCCCGCTGACCGGCGCGACCCACATGGCCGCCGGCGGGCTGGCCGAGAAGCTGCTGCGCATCGAGCTGGACTTCATCCGGCGATCCGTATCGTGACGTCGCCGCCGAGGCGGCCGTCCCTGGGTTCCCTGGTCACCGCGCCGCTCTGCAGCAGCGCGGTGACCACCTTGACCGCGTCGGCGGCCCGGTAGACCGTCTCGGTCAGCGCGAAACGCTTCAGCTCGGTGACGGTGCGCCCGCCGGTGCGCAGGAGCGCCAGCAGTTCCCGCCGCAGCGCGCCCGGGTTCGGCTCGAGGGCGATGTCCATGAGGTGACCCTCGGGATCGTTCGGGTCGCGGTACCGCACCCCCGCGTACTCGTCGAGCGCCCACATCTCGTTCTTGAACGCCTCGAGACTCTTCGCCGACCGGGTCCCGAACCCGATCGTCCGCTCGTCGTGCCCCTCCACGAGCGTCACGGCGGCGGTGAGCTCGAACCCGCGCAGCTCCTCCCGCGGCACGTCCACGGTGATCACCTCGGCGGGCTTGCCGACCTGCACGACCGCCGGGTCGATCCCGTCGATCAGGGACAGCAGCGGGCCGGAGTGGGCGCCGAGCGCCTTCAGCATCACCGCCACCGATCCCGGCATCACGTGCACCGACAGCTCCGGCGGTGTCCGCAGCTCCCGCCGGACGCCGTCGAGCCGCCCCTGCACGTCGCCGACCTCGGGGGCCACGAACAGCAGCGTCAGCCGCCGCCTGGAGAGGCGGTCGCCGAACTCGGCACCCGCCCGCAGCGCCGCCTCCGCGATGTCACCGTCCAGCCCGGTCGCCGACGCCTGCAGGAACGTCGCCCCGTGCGGCGAGTGCACCGCCCCCGGCACCCACAGGTCGAGGTAGCGCACGAGGAGCTCACGGGTGACACCGGCGATGGACATGCTCTCTTTGTACTGGAAGCGGTAGCGTTTCCGGCATGACAGCAGTGCTCGGCAGCGACGAGGTGGCAACCGCGCTCGCCCACCTGAGCGGGTGGGCCGGGGACGTCGAGGGGATCGAGCGTTCCGTGACCGCGGAGACGTTCCTCGACGGGATCCGTCTGGTGGCGGAGGTGGCGCACGTGGCCGAACAGGCCGACCACCACCCCGACATCGACATCCGGTGGCGGACGGTGACGTTCCGCCTCAGCACCCACAGCGAAGGCGGTGTGACGGAGAAGGACATCACCCTCGCCCGCCAGATCAACGAGTTGATCGGGTAGGTCACGGTAGGACAAAGGGTCCGAATGTCGTAGGCGGTCGGTAGGGTCCAGACATGACCCACTTCGACGTGGCGGGCGCGGCGGTCGAGGCGGCCCTCGCAGCCGGGGCCCGGTATGCCGACGCACGCGTGATGCATCGGCGGTCCGAATCGATGAGTGCGCGCAACGGTGAGATCGAGGACCTGAGCCAGGCCGAGGACGCCGGGGTCGGTGTGCGGGCGCTGGTCGGGTCGAGCTGGGGCTTCTTCGCCCTGCCCGATCTGGGCCGGGACGCGGCGCGGCGGGCGGGTGAGCGGGCCACGGCGATCGCGCGGGCGTCCGCGACGGTGCCGGCGCCGGCCGTGGACCTGGTCGAGGTCGAGGCGCGCACGGACTCGTGGGCGAGCGTCTGCGAGGTGGATCCGCTCGGGGTGGCCCTGTCGACCAAGGGTGACCTGCTGACGGGCGCGACGGCCGAGGCGCACAAGGGCGGCGCCGACATCGCCGAGGGGATCTACCAGATCTGGGACACGCGGAAGTGGTTCGTGTCGTCGCAGGGGCATCGCATCGACCAGCACATCCGCGAGGCGGGCGCGGGCATCTCGGCGACCGTGATCGGCGACGGCGAGACCCAGCGGCGGTCGTATCCGTCATACCGCGGGCAGTATGGGACGAGGGGCTGGGAGCTCGTCGACGAGCTGGACCTGACGGCGCACGCGGCGCGGATCGCCGACGAGGCGCGGGCGCTGCTCACGGCGCCGCGGTGCCCGTCGGGTGAGACGACGCTGATCCTGGGCAGCGAGCAGATGGCGTTGCAGATCCACGAGTCGGTGGGGCACGCGATCGAGCTGGACCGCATCCTCGGCTGGGAGGCGGCGTTCGCCGGGACCAGCTGGCTGGATCTGGCGAAGCTCAACCAGCTGCGATATGGCTCCGAGCTCATGAACATCACGATCGACCCGACGATCCCCGGTGCGCTCGGGTCGTTCGGGTATGACGACGAGGGCACCCCGGCGGCGCCACGGCACGCGGTGAAGGACGGGATCTGGGTCGGCACCCTGGCGGGGCGGGACTCGGCGGCGGTCGCCGGGCTCGACTATGCCGGCAGCGTGCGCTCCGACGGCTGGGCGCGGCTGCCGATGGTGCGGATGACCAACGTCGGGCTGACCCCGGGGCCGCACAGCCTGGAGGAGATGATCGCCTCGACGGCCGACGGCGTGCTGATGGACTTCAACCGGTCCTGGTCGATCGACGACAAGCGGCTCAACTTCCAGTTCGGCTGCGAGATCGGCTGGGAGATCAAGGACGGCAGGCTGGGCCGGATGCTGCGCAACCCGACCTACACGGGCATCGGGCCGCGGTTCTGGGGGTCGATGGACATGCTGGGCTCGGAGCTCACCGCGTGGGGCACGCCCAACTGCGGCAAGGGCCAGCCGGGCCAGATCGGGCACACCGGCCACCCGGCGGCCGCGGCCCGCTTCCAGAACGTGCGCGTGGGGGTGCGGGGATGAGCGGTCCGGAGCGCAGCGGAGGTGGCGGCATGACCGGGCCGGATCGCGGCGCGGGAACCGCCTTGCAGGGGCGCAGGGTCGGCTCGGGGCGACGTCGGGGCGAAGCGGAGGTGGCGGCATGAGCGACGAGACCGATCTGGCGGCTCGGGTGCTGAAGCTGGTCGGCGACGGTGTCGAGGCGGAGGTGGTGGTCGAGCGGGGCGCGCTGTCGCTGACCCGGTTCGCCAACTCCTACATCCACCAGAACGTCGCCGACGAGACCACGACGGTGCGGCTCAGGCTGCACGCCGACGGCAGGACCGCGACCGCGTCCAGCACGGTCGTCGACGGGGTGGAGGACTTCGTGCGTCGCACGGTGGCCTCGATGCGTCTCGCCCCGGCCGACCCGACCTGGCCCGGTCTCGCACCGCACGATGCACCGCCGGCCGGCGGCAACTTCGACGAGGCGACGGCGGCGGCCGCGCCGGACGAGCGGGCGGCCAGGGTGCGGGCCTTCGTCGACCAGGCGCGAGGGCTGGAGGTCGCCGGCTACTGCCGCACCTCGGCGACCCGCGTCGTCTACCTCAACTCGGCCGGGCAGCAGCTGACCGGCGGGCGGACCAGCGCGGCAATGGACGGCATCGCGCGGACCGCCAGCTCCGACGGGCTCGCCAGGCTGGCCTCGACCCGGCTCGCCGACCTCGACGGCGCGGTGCTCGGGGCGCGGGCGGCGGCGAAGGCGAGGGCCGGCGCGGACCCGGTGGAGCTGCCGCCGGGGCACTACGAGGTGGTCCTGGAGCCGACCGCGGTCGCGGACGTGCTGCAGATGCTCGCCGTGTACGGGTTCAACGCGAAGATGCTGCAGGACCGGCAGTCGTTCCTGGAGCTGGGCGCGGCGCAGTTCGACCCCGCGGTGACGCTGGTCGACGACGCGACGGCGGCGGACTCGACGGCGCTGCCGTTCGACGTGGAGGGCACCCCGCGGCAGCGGGTGGTGCTGGTCGACGCGGGCGTGTCGAGCGCCGTGGTGCACGACCGCCGGACCGCGGCGAAGTCGCAGACCACCTCGACCGGGCACGCGATCCCCGGCGGGGCCAGCTTCGGCGCGGTGCCGGCCAGCCTGCGGCTGCTCGCGCACGACGGGCCGGCCCCGGTCGAGGTCGACGGCCCGGCCGCCGACTCGGGGGTGGCCGCGCTGGTCGGTGGCGTGCGGCGGGGGCTGCTGGTGACCGACAACCACTACACCCGGGTGCTGGACCCGCGCACGCTGGTCGTGACCGGCCTGACCCGCAACGGGGTGTGGCTCATCGAGGACGGCGTGGTGACCACGCCGGTGCGCAACTTCCGGTTCACGCAGTCGTATGCGCAGGCCCTGGCGCCCGGCGCGGTGCTCGGTGTCGGACCGCGCGGGGTCGAGCTGCCGGGGGCCTGGTCGGAGTCCGGCGCGATCGCCCCGGCGCTGCGTCTCGCCTCGTGGAACTACACCGGTGGCGCGTCTGGGTGAGGGCGATCACCAGGCCGGGTGGAGCCGCGCGTAACGTGTGCACCGACCACAGATCGGTACATCGGCCCGTCCCTCGCGCCAACAGGGAGCATTCACCATGACGACCACGCCGGCCAGGCTTCGGTCAGCCTCGGGCGCGGGGCCCCGCGCAGCGATCAGCGAGAAAACGTTGCGGACGGACCGGTGGTGGCTGCAGCCACTGCTGGTGTTCCTCGGTCTCGGGGCCTTCGTGGTCTACGGCCTGGTCCGCGCCATCATGAACAAGTACTACTGGGCGAGCGCCGAGCACTACCTGGCGCCGTTCTACTCCCCCTGCCTGACGAAGAGCTGCGTCGAGGGGTCGAGCCACTTCCTCGGCCAGCCGATCCCGCAGCTGCCGTCGTGGCTGTCACCGGCGATGATCATCCTGGTGCTGCCCGGCGGGTTCCGGCTGACCTGCTACTACTACCGCAAGGCGTACTACCGCTCGTTCTGGTTGTCGCCGCCGGCGTGCGCGGTCCCGGACGGTCACAAGACCTACTCCGGTGAGACCCGCTTCCCGCTGATCTTCCAGAACATCCACCGATACTTCTTCTACGCCGCGATCCTGGTCGGCTCGGTCCTGACGTACGACGCGGTCCTCGCCTGGCACGGCAAGGACGGCGGCGTCGGCATGGGGCTCGGCACGCTGATCCTCGCCGTCAACGCGGTGCTGATCTGGGCGTACACGCTTGGCTGCCACTCCTGCCGCAACATCATCGGCGGGCGGCTCAAGCACTTCTCGAAGCACCCGGTGCGGTATCGCGCGTGGGGCCTCGTGTCGAAGCTCAACGCCAAGCACCAGCAGTTCGCCTGGGCCTCGCTCTTCTCGGTGATCATCGCCGACGCCTACGTCATGGCGGTCTCGGCCGAGTGGATCACCGACTTCCGGTTCTTCAACTGAGGACACAACCCATGACCAACATCGAGCGACACACGTACGACGTCGTGGTCATCGGCGCCGGTGGCGCCGGGCTGCGCGCCGCGATCGAGGCTCGGCTCGCCGGCAAGAAGACCGCCATCATCTCCAAGTCGTTGTTCGGCAAGGCGCACACCGTCATGGCCGAGGGCGGCGCCGCCGCGGCGATGGGCAACGTCAACTCGAAGGACAACTGGCAGGTCCACTTCCGCGACACGATGCGCGGCGGGAAGTTCCTCAACAACTTCCGGATGGCGGAGCTGCACGCCAAGGAGGCCCCCAGCCGCATCTGGGAGCTGGAGACCTACGGCGCGCTGTTCGACCGCACCAAGGACGGCAAGATCAGCCAGCGCAACTTCGGCGGTCACGAGTACCCACGGCTCGCACACGTCGGTGACCGCACCGGCCTGGAGCTGATCCGCACCCTGCAGCAGAAGATCGTGTCGCTGCAGCAGGAGGACTTCGCCGAGCACGGCGACTACGAGGCCCGGATCCGGGTCTTCCAGGAGTGCACGATCACGGAGCTGTTCGTCGAGGACGGCGCGGTGTCCGGCGCGTTCGGGTACTACCGCGAGTCGGGCGACTTCGTGCTGTTCGAGAGCGCCGCGATCGTGCTCGCCACGGGCGGTGTCGGCAAGTCCTACAAGGTGACCTCGAACTCCTGGGAGTACACCGGCGACGGGCACGCCCTCGCGCTGCGCACCGGCGCGACGCTGATCAACATGGAGTTCCTGCAGTTCCACCCGACCGGCATGGTCTGGCCGCCGTCGGTGAAGGGCATCCTGGTCACCGAGTCGGTCCGCGGTGACGGCGGCGTGCTGCGCAACACCGAGGGCAAGCGGTTCATGTTCGACTACGTCCCCGACGTCTTCCGCAAGCAGTACGCGGAGACCGAGGAGGAGGCCGACCGCTGGTACTCCGACCCGGACAACAACCGGCGCCCCCCGGAGCTGCTGCCCCGTGACGAGGTCGCCCGCGCGATCAACAGCGAGGTCAAGGCGGGCCGCGGCACGAAGGCGGGCGGCGTGCTGCTCGACATCGCCAGCCGGCTGCCGGCCGAGCAGATCCGCAAGCGACTGCCGTCGATGTATCACCAGTTCAAGGAGCTGGCCGACGTCGACATCACGGCCGCTCCGATGGAGGTCGGGCCGACCTGCCACTACGTGATGGGTGGCATCGAGGTCGACGCCGACACGACCGCCGCCGCGGTGGCCGGGCTGTTCGCGGCCGGCGAGGTGTCCGGCGGCATGCACGGCTCCAACCGGCTCGGCGGCAACTCGCTGTCCGACCTGCTGGTCTTCGGCAAGCGGGCCGGCGAGCACGCGGCCGCGCACGCCGAGAAGATCGGCCGGCGCAAGCCGTCCGCCGCGGCCGTCGAGGCGGCCGTCGACACGGCGCTCGCGCCCCTCGCCCGCGCGGACGCCGGGGAGAACCCGTACACCCTGCACCACGAGCTGCAGGAGATCATGGGCGTCCTGGTCGGCATCATCCGGCGCGACGGGGAGCTGCGGGAGTCGATCACGCGGCTGGCCGAGCTCAAGGAGCGGGTCAAGAAGGTCGGCGTGAGCGGCGGGCGGAAGTACAACCCGGGCTGGCACCTCGCGCTGGACCTGCGCAACATGCTCGTGGTGTCCGAGTGCACCGCGAAGGCGGCCCTCGAGCGCACCGAGTCGCGCGGCGGGCACACCCGCGAGGACTTCCCGAAGATGGACCCGAAGTGGCGCAAGGTGAACCTGGTCTGCTCGCTCGACGGTGAGGACGTGCGCCTCGAGCACCAGCCGCTGCCGGTGATGCGTCCCGAACTGCAGGGCCTGTTCGAGCAGACCGAGCTCGCCAAGTACATGACCGACGAGGAGCTGTGATGGGCACCAAACGCCACTTCCGCGTCTGGCGCGGCGACGACACCGGCGGCTCGCTGGAGGACTTCCAGGTCGAGGTCAACGAGGGCGAGGTCGTGCTCGACGTCATCCACCGGCTGCAGGCCACCCAGACCCCCGACCTGGCCGTGCGGTGGAACTGCAAGGCCGGCAAGTGCGGCTCCTGCTCGATGGAGATCAACGGCAAGCCGCGGCTGGGCTGCATGACCCGGATGTCGACGTTCAACGAGACGGAGACCGTCACGGTCACGCCGCTGCGGACGTTCCCGGTGATCCGCGACCTGGTCACCAACGTCAACTTCAACTACCAGAAGGCCCGCGAGCTGCCCGCGTTCGCCCCACCGGCGGGTGTCGCACCCGGTGAGTACCGGATGCAGCAGGTCGACGTGGAGCGCTCGCAGGAGTTCCGCAAGTGCATCGAGTGCTTCCTGTGCCAGAACGTGTGCCACGTCATCCGTGACCACGAGGAGAACAAGCACGCGTTCTCCGGCCCCCGGTTCTTCATCCGGGCCGCCGAGCTGGACATGCACCCGCTCGACGCCCGCGACGACCGCAAGGAGCTCGCGCAGGCCGAGCAGGGTCTGGGCTACTGCAACATCACCAAGTGCTGCACCGAGGTCTGCCCCGAGCACATCAAAATCACTGACAATGCGATCATCCCGATGAAGGAACGTGTTGTCGATCGGAGGTACGACCCGGTGACCTGGCTCGGACGCAAGATCTTCCGTCGTGACCAGCTGGACGAGCAGCCCGTGTCGGCGAGCCCGAAGCCCGCGGCCGCGGCCGCCGACTCCGGCAGCAACTGGCACCAGGAAGGCCCCGTGCCGCAGGAGGCGCCCGTCGGCGCCGACGGCAAGCTCGTGGTCGCGGAGCTCACGCTGGACCGGGCCGCGGCCGGCTCGCCGTTCGGCGACGACCAGGTGTTCCCGCTGCCGCCGGAGCAGCTGCGCTACCAGCATCCGTCGCCCCCGACCGGGGACGGCCACTAGCAACCAGCCCGTCAGGCTGCAGGGCGCCCCTCTGGCTGGAGGGGCGCCTTTTGCATGGCCTCTGTGGCTGGAGGGGCGCCTCTTTCATGGCCTTTGGCCAGAGGGGCGCCTCTTGCATGGCCTTTGGCTAGAGGGGCGCTTTTTGCATGGCCTTCGCGTAACGGTCCGTGACCGCCGACTGGACCAGCTTCGCCACGGGACCGCCGAGCCGGACCCACCACTTCGCCGGCCGGCTGAACGCCCTGATCTCGAACCACACCTCGCCGCCCGGCTCCACGCTCAGCAGGAACGACTCCTCGCCGGTCTCCACGTGGCCGGGCAGGGTGCCGAAGCCGAACCCGTAGCGCTCGGGCTCCTCGACGACCCACACGATCAGGCACGGCACCCACAGCCGCAGCGGGCCGACACCGATCCCCGTGGAGAACCGCCCGCCGAGCGCGACCCGGTCCGCGTCGCTGCGCAGCCTCAGCCCCGCACCGCGCTGGGGCTCCCAGCGGGCCAGGGCGGCCGCTGCGGCGGTGAAGGCCTCGTGCCCTTGCCCGACCCTCACCCGTCGCCGCACGTGGTGGTAGCCGGGCGGCAGGGGGCCTTCACGGGTCGCCCCGACCTCGGGGTAGGTGACGGTCACGCCGTCGAAGGTAGCAACGGCTGGAGCGCGACCACGATCGGCGCGTCGGCCGGCAGCCAGGGCACCGAGTCGAGCTCGTCGCCGGCCAGCCATCTGATGTCGCTGTGTTCCAGGGGTACGGGCACCGCCCCGTTCACCAGCCGCGCGACGTAGACCTTGAGAATCGCGGCGCCATCGAGCATCGTGATGTCATCCCCGACGCGGGCACCCACCTCGACGTCCACCCCGAGCTCCTCCTGGCACTCCCGGATCAACGCCTGCACCTCCGTCTCCCCCGGGTCCACCTTCCCTCCAGGAAACTCCCATCTACCGGCCATTTCGGGCGGTAAGGCGCGCTCGCAGGCCAGGACGCGACCATCCGAGATGATCGCGGCTCCGACGATGATCCTTGGCATCAACCGTTCGGTCTGCACGGGCAACCAGGGTGCCAGATCCAAATGAAGTTCCGGTGGCCCCCTCTGCCCTGTTGTTCACCAGACGAGGGAAATGTGGCCGTGGACAGATCCACCAGTCGCACAGGAGACTTGCAGTCACCGTTGATGACGGGCAGGCTTCGAAACGGCCACAAGCCGGCAACGATGCCGCGGGAGGGTAGGTCGTAATGCGGGCCAGGCGGAGTGCACAGCACCGTGACTATCTCAGCGATGCGCTGGACTTATTGCAAGGCTGGACGCACGACGGCGAGGAGATCCGCCGGACGCTGCATCTGGACGATTCCCAGCATGCGGCACTCACTGAGCGTATGAAGATCGTCGCCGACGCCCTCCAGGTGCGGCCGGACGTGCGCCGCCTCGACGGCCGCACCCAGATCCGCCTCCGGGTCCCGGGCGTGACGGACCTGTCGCCCGGCGAGGTCACCCTGGCCGCCCGCATCGAGGACCTCTACCGCACCATCATCGCCGGCGCCGCCTGAGCGCCAGCGCGCGATCACCCATCGTTACAATGCCGGCCGTGACCGCGCTGCCCGAGTGGATGTACGCACCTCGCATCGAGGGCTGGCATGCCGACGACCTCGACCATCTTCTCGAGGCACCGCCGCACACCGAGATGCTGCATGGCGCGTTCGTGTTCAGGCTGTTCCCTCCACCGGCCGGGAACGACCGGCTCGTCGACGCCCTGGCGCATGCACTGACGGGCCAGGCGCCGGCAGGGGTCGAGATCGCGCGGGAGACGGCCATCCGGCTCGACACGCGCAACCGATTCGAGTCCGACCTGCTCGCCACGGCGGTGGCGCACGACCCGAGCCGCACGTTCTTCACACCGGAACAGGTGCTGCTGGTCGTCGAGGTCGTCTCGCCGGAGTCCGCATACCGTGACCGGATGGTGAAGCCGCGCAAGTATGCGGAGGCCGGCGTCGCGCACTACTGGCGCGTCGAGGAAGAGGACTCCTCACCGGTCGTGCACGCTTACGAGCTCGACGAACCCACCCGGCAGTACGTGCCGACCGGCATCCACAGCGGCGAGTTGCACACCACCAGGCCGTTCGAGATCACGCTCGACCTGAACGGCCTGGGCCGCCCTAGACGTTGAAGCGGAACTCGACCACGTCGCCGTCCTGCATGGTGTAGTCCTTGCCCTCGATGCGGACCTTGCCGGCGGCCTTGGCGGCGTTCTGCGACCCGGCGGTCATCAGGTCGTCGAAGCTGACCACCTCGGCCTTGATGAAGCCGCGCTGGAAGTCCGAGTGGATGACGCCCGCGGCCTCGGGGGCGGTCGCGCCGATCGGGATCGTCCAGGCGCGCGTCTCCTTCGGGCCGGCGGTCAGATACGTCTGCAGCCCCAGCGTGCGGAACCCGACCCGGATCAGCTGGTGCAGGCCCGGCTCCGGCTGGCCGATCGAGGCGAGCAGCTCCAGGGCCTCCTCCTCGTCCAGGTCCGTGAGCTCCGACTCGATCTTGGCGTCCAGGAAGATCGCCTCGGCGGGGGCGACCAGCGCGCGCAGCTCGTCCAGGAAGGCGGGGTCGGCGAGGCCGGCCTCGTCGACGTTGAAGACGTAGAGGAACGGCTTGGCGGTGAGCAGGTGCAGCTCCTGCAGGTCCGCGACGTCGATGCCGGCCTTGGCGGCACCGGAGTAGAGCGTGGTGCCGCCGTTGAGCAGCTCGCCCGCGGCCTTCGCGGCGGCGGCGATCCCGGCGCGCTGCTTCTGGACCTTCGCCTCCTTCTCCAGGCGGGGCAGGGCCTTCTCGATCGTCTGGAGGTCGGCGAGGATCAGCTCGGTGTTGATGGTCTCGATGTCGTCGGACGGGGAGACCTTGCCGTCGACGTGGACCACGTTGGGGTCGGCGAAGGCGCGCACGACCTGGCAGATCGCGGAGGCGTCGCGGATGTTGGCGAGGAACGCGTTGCCGCGGCCCTGGCCCTTGGACGCGCCGCGCACGAGGCCCGCGATGTCGACGAAGGACACCGGCGCCGGGATGATCTTCACCGAGCTGTGCAGCTCGGCGAGGCGCCCCAGCCTCGTGTCGGGCAGGCCGACGACGCCGACGTTGGGCTCGATCGTCGCGAACGGGTAGTTCGCGGCGAGCGCGTCGCCCTTGGTGAGCGCGTTGAACAGGGTGCTCTTGCCGACGTTGGGCAGGCCGACGATCCCGATGCTGAGTGCCACGGGTAAAAGCTACAGGTCAACCTCGACCCAGACCGCACCGTGGTCGGACGCGGCGTGCCGGGCGCTGGTGATCTCGGGATACGCGTCCCACAGCCGCGGCCGTTTCACGTTGGACGGCGTGCCCCACAGGCCGCGCCGGAAGACGCCGCCGTCGGTGACCCGCGCCGCGAGCTCGGGCGACAGCAGGATGTAGTCCAGGCGATTGCCGATCGTGCACGACTGGAAGCTGCCGGGCCGCTCGTGGTCGTGGTCGAGCGGGTCGAACAGGCCGGAGAACGCCGCCAGGGAATACGCGTCGACCAGCGGCGAGTCGGGGCCGAGCAGCGGCCGCAGCGACGCGTGGTCGGGGCGCTTGTTGAAGTCCCCGACCACCGCGACGAACTCGGCGCCGGCGAGCCGGAGCCGGTCGTAGATCGCGCGGACCTCGGTCGCCTGGCGGGTCCGGAGCGGGTCGGGGTCGCCGCTGGTGAAGGACTGGCTCTTGAGGTGGTTCAGCACCAGGTGCAGCTCGGCGCCGGTCGGCAGGAGCAGCCGGTACACCGGGCAGTCACGGCTGAACAGGCGCCGGTCGGATCCCGGGTCGGGCACGTCGACGTGGCTGCGGACCCAGTCGATCTCGATGCCGGCCACGCAGAAGAGGCCGACGTCGATGCCACGCGGGTCGTTGCCGTCCACGAGCATGGCGTGGGCGTACCGGCGGCCGAGCAGTTCGTCGTTGAACTTCACCAGCGACGGGCGGCTCTCGGCCTCCACGACGCAGAGCACGTCGGCGGCGACGTCGGCGACCACCCTGGCGGTCATCCGGGTGGCGACCTCGTCGACGGGGTCGACGATGAGGTCGACCCAGCCGTTCCAGGACGCCCGGCCGGTGGCGACGATCCTGGGTTCGGCGTCGGCGGGTGCGGCCAGGAAGTCGCCCCGGTTCTCCCGGAGCACCGCGAACGCGTCGCCGAACAGGTCGGGGTTGGCGCGCCGGCCGGCCCCGGTCCGGACGAACACCCGCAGGGTCTCCAGGGCGGCGAGCATGGCGGCCTTGTCCTCGTCGGAGTAGACCGGGTGGGCCGCGATCCGGTTGAACTCCTCATACGCCGACAGCGCCGGCTGTCCCTTCGCCGGGTCCGCCGGGTCGAGGGCCCGGGCCCGGGCGAACAGGTTCTCCACGTTGTACGTCGCCAGCCGCATGACTACGGACCGTAGCAACGACCTCGCGGATGTACAGTCGGCAACCCGCCTCAGGACATGGTGATCCCGGCGCCCGCGGTCAGCGCCGCGAATGCCCGCGCGGCCCGGCCGAAGCCCGTGGGCCCGGTCCTGGCCGGGTCGGCGGGGTCGGCCAGGTGCGGTTCGAGGGACGCGAATCCGGTCCAGCCGTCGTCGCGCAGCGTCGTCACGGTCTGCGGCAGCTCGCCGTCGCCCTCCCCGGCCGGCACGACCGCGCCGTCGGCGAACCGGGCGTCCTTGACCTGGAGGTACTCCAGATACGGCCGCAGCATCGCGTAGCCGTCGCTGAACGGGCGGACGCCGACCTGCACGAAGTTGGCGTTGTCCCAGGCCACCCGCAGTGCCGGCGAGCCGACGGACTCGATCAGGTCCAGCACGCGCGCCGGCACGTCGCCGTAGATGTCCTTCTCGTTCTCGTGGACCAGCACCACCTGCTCGCGTTCGGCCAGGTCGGCGAACGCCCGCAGGCGCCGCAGGACGGTGTCGCGGGTCGCCGCCACGTCCACGCCGGGCGGCCGGTAGAACGAGAAGAGCCGCACGTATCGGCTCTCCAGGCGCTGCGCGAGCGTGATGACCGCGCGGAGCCGGGCCAGCTCCACCTCCGCGTCGCCGTAGACGTCGGTCTTGCCGATCGGGGACGCGACCGCCGACACCGCCATCCCGCGGTCCGTGAGCACCGTGGCCAGGCGCGTGGTCAGGTCCGCGTCGAAGTCGGCCACGTTCACCCCCCAGGCGCTGCGGACCTCGACGTGCGAGGCGCCCAGCGCCTGCAGCACCGCCAGCTGCACGCGTGGATCATCGTCGATCTCGTCGCCGAACCCGGACAGTACCCACTCAACCATGGCGAACAGTATTCACCGGCTAGTCTGTCCAGTCGTGGAGGAAGACGCCGTCGCCCGGGCGGCCGTGCCCGGCACCGTCCGTGGCATGGTCGCGCAGCTGGCGACGCTCGGCCTGCCGACCGGCGCGACCGTCATCGTCCATTCGTCGTTGTCGCAGCTCGGCTGGGTCGCCGGCGGCCCGCAGGCGGTCGTGACGGCGCTGCTGGAGGCGGTCGGGCCGGCCGGCACGCTGGTCATGCCGACGCACTCACGGCAGCTCACCGAGCCGGCCGACTGGGGCAACCCGGCCGTGCCGCAGTCCTGGTGGGACGTCATCCGCAGCGAGACACCGGCCTTCGACCCGCGGACCACCCCAACCTATTTCATGGGTGCCGTCGTCGAGTGTTTCCGCCGTTTTCCGGGGGTACTGCGCAGCGACCACCCGACGGTCTCGTTCGCCGCGTGCGGGCCGGATGCCGGGCGCATCACCGCGGGCCACACGCTGCACGACGGTCTCGGGGAGGGCTCACCCCTCGCGCGGCTCTACGAGGCGGACGCGTGGGTGCTGCTGCTGGGCGTCGGGCACGACAACAACACGTCGCTGCACCTGGCGGAGTACCGGGCCGCGCTGCCGGCGGAGAAGCCGCGGCTGCGGCAGGGCTCGCCGGTGCTGGTCGACGGCGAGCGGCGCTGGGTCGAGTACACGGAGCTGGCCGACGACACGTCGCTGTTCGAGCCGCTCGGCAAGGATTTCGCGGCGATCACGGGGCTGGAGCGGGTCGGGCCGGTCGGTTCCGGCACGGCGCGCCTGATGCGCCAGCGCGCCCTGGTCGACTTCGGCGCGATGTGGCTGTCCCGGCGCTTCTCGTCGTGACCCCTCCATGATCCGGAAGACCCCGTGCACCTCTGGGGTGCTCAAGGTCCTCCGGATCATGACTTCAGGGGTCAGGCCTGGGCGAGGGGGTTCGTGGTCGGGTCGTCGTAGCGGACCGTCTCGAACGTGCCGTCGCCGTCGGTGTCGGTGACCGTCACGTCGCTGTCGCCGTCCGCGTCGGTGTCCTGGGAGATGGAGTCCGCGACGCCGTCGAAGTTCTCGTCCTTGACGTCGGTGTCGATGACGCCGTCGCCGTCGGTGTCGGCGACCACGCGGTCGATGATGCCGTCGCCGTTGGAGTCCAGCGACGCGACGTCGATGACGCCGTCGCCGTCGGTGTCGGTGAGCACGGCGTCGAACGTGCCGTCGCCGTCGAGGTCGACCATCCTGGTCTCGAGCGTGCCGTCGTTGTCGGTGTCGACCGCGATCTCCTCGAGCTGACCGTCGTTGTCCTTGTCGTACCCGGCCGCCTCGGCGTCACCGTCGTGGTCGACGTCGACGGCGTAGATGGTCGAGCCGTCCTGGCCCTGCAGCGTGATGATCTCGGACTCGCCGTAGCCGGCGTCGGCGCCCTGGTCGGCGTAGTCGGCCTCGCTGGTGCCTGCGGTCGCGTCGGTGTCGTAGTCGCTCATGGTGCTATCTCCATCTCGGCTGGGGGGCCGTTTGTTTCTCGCTGGTGGGACCAACTTAGACAACCCGCCGATCGGGTGAATCCCGCAAATGTGCCACTGACCGATCCTTGACACAGCCCCCGACACCGAGGTCCGAAAGCCGCCAGCCGAGGGGCCCACCTGCGAGGCAGGATAGGTGACATGGAACTGGACTTCGATACCTGCCGCAGGGCGGCGACCAGCCGCGACGCGCGGTTCGACGGGGTCTTCGTCACCGCGGTCAAGTCGACGAAGATCTATTGCCGGCCGTCCTGCCCGGCGATCGTGCCGAAGGCGGAGAACGTGCGCTTCCTGCCCACGGCGGCCGCGGCGCAGCGGGAGGGGTTCCGGGCCTGCCTGCGCTGCCGGCCGGACGCGGCACCCGGCTCGCCGGCCTGGGACGTGCGCGGTGACGTGGTCGGCCGGGCGATGCGCCTGATCGCCGACGGGGTCGTCGACCGCGACGGCGTGCCGGGGCTGGCCGGGCGGCTCGGGTACACCGAGCGCCACCTGCACCGCATGCTGACCTCGGAGGTCGGCGCGGGCCCCCTGGCACTGGCCCGGGCGCAGCGCGCGCAGACGGCGCGGGTGCTGATCGAGACGACCCGGCTCGGGCTCGCCGAGATCGCGTTCGCGGCCGGGTTCGGCAGCGTCCGCCAGTTCAACGACACGGTCCGCGAGATCTACGGCCGGACGCCGTCGGACCTGCGGGTGCGCCGCACGCAGCTCTCGCATGATCCCGCGCAGGACCCGGGGGTGGTGTCGGTGCGGCTGCCGTTCCGCGCGCCGTTGCACGCCGAGGCGCTGCTGTCGTTTCTCGGGGACCGGGCGATCGACGGGATCGACGGGCTGGTCGGGGACTCGTACCAGCGCAACCTCCGCCTGCCGCACGGACCCGGGACGGCGGTCCTGCGGCCCGGGGACGGCCACGTCGCGGCCACGCTGCGCCTCGCGGACCTGCGCGACCTCGCGCCGGCGGTGGCCCGCTGCCGCCGGCTGTTCGACCTGGACGCCGACCCCGCGGCCGTCGACGCGGTGCTGGGCGAGGATCCGCTGCTGGCACCGGTCGTCCTGAAGGAGGCCGGGGTACGGGTACCGCGCGCGACCGACGGCTTCGAGATCGCCGTTCGTGCGGTGGTCGGGCAGCAGATCTCCGTCGCGGCCGCCCGGACCGTCCTGCGCAAGCTGGTCACCGGGTCGGTCTTCCCCTCGCCCGCCGAGCTGCTCGAACTGCCGGACTCCGCGTTCGCGATGCCGGTGGCGCGGCGGCACACGCTGCGCGCCCTGGCGACCTCGGTCGCCTCCGGCGAGCTGTACCTGGACGGGGGCGGCGACCGGGAGGAGACGACCGCCCGACTCAAGGAGGTGCCCGGCATCGGCGACTGGACCGCGCAGTACACGGCGATGCGCGCCCTCGGCGACCCCGACGCGTTCCTGCCGACCGACCTGGGGGTGCTGCGCGGCGCGCGGGCCCTCGGCCTGCCCGACGACCCCCGTTCGCTGGCCGCGCACGCCGAGCGCTGGCGACCCTGGCGTTCCTACGCCGTGATCCGACTCTGGAGGAGTTCCTGATGTTGTACTCGACCTCACCCACACCCGTAGGACCATTGACGATCGTCGTTGACGGCGATGGTGCGGTGCTGGCCAGCGGGTTCACTTCGGTTGCCGGGCTGGCGCCGTTTGTCGACGTCGCTTCGTTGCGCGAGGTCGCGGACGTCGGCGACGCGAGCAAGGCCGCGCTGTCCTACCTGGACGGTGACCTGCACGCGATCGACGACGTGGTCGTGCACCAGCGCGCGGGCGGCGCTTTCTTGACGCACGCCTGGGACGTGCTGCGCACCGTGCCCGCCGGAGCTCCCGTCACATACCGGGAGTTCGCGGCCCTTGCCGGTCGGCCGCCCGCGATCCGGGCGGCGGCACAGGCCTGCGCCCGCAACGCGGCGGCACTGTTCGTGCCGTGTCATCGGGTGCTGCGAACCGACGGCACGCTGGGCGGATTCCGCTGGGGGCTGCCCGTGAAGCAATGGCTGCTCGATCACGAGCATGCTGTCGTGTAATTGACAGTTTTACATTCCCCACCACGTGAATGGCGGGGTTCACGGGCGCGATCTACCGTGGACAGGTTCATTCGTGGGAGGATTCTTGTCACGCTGCGGATCTTTTTCGTTGCTGCGGGCTTGCATCATCGCGAACATCGCGTAGAAGAGGACCGATGACTGGCGGACGATGGAGTAGCCAGACCCGATTCACCGTCGTGCTTGTCGGGCTCGCCCTGGTCGCGCTGGGCGTGCTCACCACGATGCAGTTCCGCAGCACCGCCGGCGCCGCCGCCCTCGTGGCGGCCGGCGTCCTGGTCGGTCTCGCGGGACTGTCCGGCGGCACGATCGTGGTCCGCTCCGCCGACCGCGAGGAGCGGCTCGCCTCCGCCGGCAAGGCCCAGCTCGAAGGCGACGCCGAGGGCGCGTATGACCGCTTCGTGCAGCTCATCCGCGGTCACGCCCCGCAGGCCATCGCGTATCACGAGGGGGCGAACGCCGCGCTGTACGAGGCGGCCGGGCGCGAGGGGCAGAAACTCCAGCCCGTCTTCGGCTACTTCCTCGGCCCGATCGCCATGTCCGAGTCGCACATCATCGTCGACATCCGGGCCGGCACCGGCTTCTCCATCGCCCGCATGCAGAGCACCTATCAGGCGCTGCTGGTCGGGCAGACCGCCGCGTTCCAGGCGGCGCTGGTCATCGTCAACGCCTCACCGGACGACTCGATCCTGAGCTCGGTGCGGCAGCTGAGCATCGCCCTGGACCGGCCCGTGATCGCGGTCGCGTGGCGGATCGGCGATCACAGCGACGGCATCTCCGACGCGATCGTCTCCCTCAAGCGGGAGCTGCGCCGCCGCGGTCTCGAGTCGCCGATCGAGGTGCCCGAGGTCGTGCTGTCGCCGGCCGCTTCCTCGGGACCGGCGGTCGCTGAGCCGGTGGATCGGTTCGTGCCCGAACGGTTCTCGCCGGACTCGTTCGAGCCGGAGCCCGACCCGTACGTGGACGACGAGATCTTCGAACCCCAGCCGGTGCGGATCCCGACCCGGGCTCCGCAGCCCGCCCCGCCCGCGCCGCCGCGACCGCCGGTCATGCGGCCGCCGGCGCCCGGTCCCGCGTTCGGTGCGGCGGCCGCCGCCCCCGTCTTCGGACCCGCCACCTCGTCGATCCCGGCGCAGCGGGAGCTGCACGCCAGGCCCGAACCGGAGCCGGATCCGACCGAGTGGCCGACCCCGGAGCCGCGCCGCCGCCCCTCCCCCGCCCCGCGTGTCTACGACGACTCCGCGACCTGGCAGCGGGCGACCGACCTGCACTGGCGCGGCCAGCTGCAGGAGGCGAAGGAGGCCTACGGCGAGATCGTCGACGCCCGCGCGCACGCCCTCGGCTGGGACCACCCCGACACCCTCACCGCGCGCGACCAGCACGCCACCGTGCTGCGCGACCTCGACCGGCTCGCCGAGGCGCTCGTCGAGTGCGACGAGGTCCTCACCGCCCGGATGCGCATCCTCGGCGAGGACCACCCCGACACGCTGACCAGCCGCAGCCACCTCGCCACGATCTACCACCAGCTCGGCGACCTGACCCGCTCCGAGGGTGAGCACCAGCGGGTCCTCGAGGCGCGGACCAGGGTCCTGGGCAGCAACCACCAGGAGACGCTGATCTCGCGGAGCAACCTCGCCAAGGTGTATCAGGACATGGGCGAGCTCGACCGGGCGATCGACGAGCACAGCACGGTCATGCGGGCGCGGGCCCGGCTGCTCGGCGCCGAACACCGCGACACGCTGATGAGCCGGAGCCTCCTCGCCTCGGCGCTGCATCACGCGGGGCGGCTGCCGGAGGCCGAGTCGGAGCACCGGGCGGTGCTGGGGAGCCGGTTGCACCTGCTGGGGCCGGTGCACCTGGACACCGCGGTCTCGCGGCACCGGCTGGCCAGCGTGCTGCATGACCTGGGGCGGCTCGACGAGGCCGTCACCGAGTACCGGGCGGCGCAGTCGGTGTACGCGCAGCTGCTGGGGCCGAGCAGCCCGTTCGCGCGGGCGGCGGCGTCGGATCTGGCGCTCGCGGAGCGGGCCTCGCGGGGGGCGCAGGGCAGCCGGTACTGAGGCCGCGCTGGTCGGGTCGTCGGGCCCGGTCGGTCGGGTCGTGCTCTAGACGTCGGGTCGTGCTTTGTAGGTCGGGTCGTGCTTTAGAAGTCGCCGCCCATGTCGCCCATGTCGCCTGCGTCGCCGAAGCCGGCGTCCATGCCGTCGCCACCGTCGTAGCCCTGGTCTGCGCCGGCGTCGTAGCCCTGGTCTGCGCCGGCGTCGTAGCCCTGGTCTGCGCCGGCGTCATAGCCTTGGTCGAAGCCGGCGTTGTAGCCCGCGTCGTAGCCGGCGTCGCCCCAGGACGGGCTGAACAGGGCGTCGAACACGAGCAGCGAACCGACCCCCCACGCGCCGGCGACCAGGGCCGTCTTCCACCACGGCTCCGAATACCAGCCCGCCGGCACACCCTTTCCGGCGACCTGGCCGCCCGGGTAGTAGTACGGCGTGGCGTCCCCCGGCTGCGGCCCGGCCCGGAACCGGTGCCCCTGCACGTCGACCTCGCGCTCCCTGGTGAGCTGCCCGGCGCGGGCCCCGGCGAGCGGCGGCAGGTCCGGCCCGGGGTCGATGCCGAGCGCCACCCGGGCCGCCCGCGCGTACGCGAGGCCTTCCAGCGCCGTCTCCCGGACCAGTTCGTACTGCTTCACCGAGGTCGAGCGCTCCAGCTGCGCACCGGCGGCCGTGTAGCGCTCCCCGGCGTCGGCGAGCGCCTGCCGGACCGCCGGGGCGTCGCCGCTGAGGTTCATCACCTGGCCACCGAGCCGCTCGTGCCAGCGCAGGGCGTCCTCACGGGCGTCGGCGAGCTCACGCTTCCTGCGCCTCGCGGCGAACACGGCGGCCGCTGCGACGGCGACGGCCACGAGCACCGCCAGGACGATCCAGGTTCCCATGGGTCCGACGGTACCCATTTTCTGTCACACCCCTCGTGCATGCTGATACCCGTGGAACTCCTGCTGATCCTCATCGGTCTGGCCGCCGGCATCGCGCTCGGCTGGTTCGCCGCGCGGTCACGCGCGGCCGTCGACGTGGCCAAGCTGGAGGCGACCCTGCAGGCGACCCGCGACGGTGAGGCCCGGCTCGAGTCGTCACTGCGCTCTTTGACCTATGAGGCCCGCGCCCAGACCCAGGACGCGGTCGCCGACGCCGTCGCCCCGCTGCACGACGCGCTGCTTCGCTACGAGCGCCGCGTCGCCGACCTGGAGCGCGACCGCGTCGGTGCCTACGAGTCGCTGCGCGAGCAGGTCCGCGCCATGCACGACGTCTCCGGTGAGCTGCGCACCGAGACCCGCCAGCTCGTGTCCGCCCTGCGCGCACCCCAGATCCGCGGCCGCTGGGGCGAGCACCAGCTGCGCCGCATCGTCGAGGCCGCCGGCATGCTGGAGCACTGCGACTTCGACGAGCAGGTCACCGCCACCACCGACAGCGGCGTCGTCCGCCCGGACCTCGTGGTCCGCCTGCACGGCGGCCGGCAGGTGGTCGTCGACGCCAAGGCCCCGTTCGAGGGTTACCTCAGCGCGATGGAGGCCCGCGACGAGGCCGGCCGCACCGCCCACCTGACCCAGCACGCGAAGCACCTCCGCGGCCACGTCGACGCCCTCGCCGCCAAGTCCTACTGGGCCGCGTTCGAGCCGGCACCCGAGTTCGTCGTGCTCTTCATGCCCGCCGACACGTTCCTGGACGCGGCCCTGCAGCACGACCCGGCCCTGCTCGAGCACGCCTTCACCCGCAACGTCGTCCTCGCCACCCCGGCCACGCTGATAGCCCTGCTCCGGACCATCGCCTACGCCTGGCGCCAGGAGTCCCTCGCCCACAACGCCCTCGCCGTCCACCAGACGGGCCGCGAGCTCTACGCCCGCCTCACCACGATGGGCGACCACTTCGCGAAGGTCGGCACCGCCCTGGGCACCGCGGTCTCCTCCTACAACAAGGCCGTCGGCTCCCTCGAGGCCCGCGTCCTGGTCAGCGCCCGCCGCCTGGCCGAACTCGGCATCAGCGCCGACGCCCTGCCCACCCCTTCCCAGGTCGAGCTCACCCCACGCCACCTCCAGTCCCAGGAACCCCTCGATCAGGACCCCCGCAAACGGGACCCCCTCGACCAGGATTCTCTCCAGCAGGAACCCCTCAAGCAGGACTCCCTCAGGCAGGACCCCCTCGAGTCCGAGTACGACGCCCTGCTGGCCGCCCTCCGCGAAGACCCACCCCACTGACCCCACCCGCCCTGCCCACCCTGCCCCGCCCCGCCTGCCTTGCCTGCCCGCCTT
>NZ_BONQ01000067.1 GCF_016862795.1 Dactylosporangium siamense
CCCGCCCCGCCTGCCTTGCCCGCCCCGCCCGCCTTGCCCGCCCCGCCTGCCTTGCCTGCCCGCCTTGCCCGCCCCGCCTGCCTTGCCCGCCCACCGCCCTGCCCGCCCGGACCACTCCCGCCCCCGTCCGGACCACTCCCGCCCGGACCGTCGGCCCGTTGCGACCCAGCCCGCTCCCGCCCGGACCACTTCCGCGCTGCCTGCTTCCGCCCGGACCGTTCCCGCCCGGCGGCTTTCCACCCGGACTACTTCCTCCCGGGCCGTTCCCGCCGACCGCTTTCCGCCCGGACTGCTTCCGCCCGGACTGCTTCCGCCCGGACTGCTTCCGCCCGGACTGCTTCCGCCCGGCCGCTTTTCCGCCCGGACTGCCTCCGCCCGCGCCTTTGCCGCTGTTCGTTCTTGCCCTCCCTGACGACCGGTCGTGTTCGCTGTTATGGTGCACGGCCAGCCGGGCGGCGTGTTGGATCACGAACGGCCGCAGCGTCCGCTTGCCCCTGGACCTCTGCCTCCCCGCGTATCTGCGCAAGCGTGCAGCGCACGGGGTGTCCACATGCCCCCTGCCCTTCACGTTTCTGGCGAGCATCTCCGCCAGCGTGGCGACCGTTTCGCGACGTCGGCCTCCTGCTTGCGGTCCTGCGGTCACGCGGTCAAAGTCGCGGACCGGCCGCGCGGGTGACCACGGACGACTTCGATCTGGCCGCGAGCGCGCGCAGCACGACCGCGTGCGCGGGACGCGGGACGCGGGACGCGGCCGAAGTGGGTGCTTCAGGAAGCTCGGGTCTCTCATCGCTCCGCAATCGCGGCTGGCCGAAGCACGCAGGCCGGCACGGCCGTGCACCACGGCAGCGGACACGACCGGTCTTCGCGTCGGCGCGGGCGCGGTGCCTGTTCGCACGGCGCGGCGTCCGGCAAGGTTGCGCGATGCGATACAGACATTCCACGTATTTCTCGCACCTGCCTTCCGCCCGACAGTGAACGCTCATGATCCGCCAAGAAGCGGTCTGGTCACCCACATGACCAGCACCATCCTTCGATCAATCCCGCAAGATCATCCACCGATTCCAGCTCCAGCATGGACGCCCGTGGCGGTGACGCGCGTGGCGTGATCATCGGCACGCGGCGTCCGTCGCCGATGCCGCCGCCTGCGGCGCGGTGGGTGCGGTGGTGATCGAAGCCGCGCACGGGCTGTGCGGGGCAGCCGCCAGTTCCGGGGACATTCCGAACACAAAGTTCCGGAGACATTCCGAACACTCGGGCGCGGGTGTGCCGTGGTGGCATGCCGCTGAAGGTGATGGATGTCGTGGAGCAACGGCTGCGGATCGTGGCAGAGGTTGAGGCGGGTCGGTTGACGGTGCGGGACACCGCGGTGGTGTTCGGGGCGTCGCGCACCCGGCTGCATGAGTGGCTGACCCGGTACCGGGTCGACGGTGCGGCCGGGTTGGTGCCGCGGCCGCTGTGCCGACAGCCGACCGACGACTTCAATCACGGGGAGTTCGCACAACCGGAAGGATCCCCGGGCCTATGACCCTGGCGATCCTTCCGGTTGTCGCGCAATCAACCGCTGAGGCCTTGCACAGATCGAAGTCGCGGATCGGCGCGCGTGTGAGCACGGGACGACTTCGAGCAACCAAGGCGGTGAGCGAGCTTCAGACCGAGCACGTGGAACAGGCCGAGCACGCGGAGCACAGGACGGGAAAGCGGGCGCGGCCAGAGCGGCGGCCGTGCACCGGGCCAGTCAGTGACACGACCGCATCCGCCGACTGCCACGGACATCACGTCCAGGGACCCGCCGCAGACCACCCACGCGCGATGCGCCGGCGCCGGGACCCAGTTGTCCAGGCCAATGAGCAGGCGCACGGGAGTGTCGGTGGGGTCGGGGATCAACGGACGGGGCTACCAAGTTCTGCCCGGAGGTGGGAGGTGGCGTCGCTGCCGAGCCGGTGGGTGGTCAGGAACGGGGAGCCCGGTCGCCGGTGGGCCGGAGGTGGACGCTCAGTTGGGAGCCCAGTTCGCTGAAGCCGAGAGCGCGGGCCACCCGGCGTGATGCTTCGGGGCGGGCGCGCCACTGCGGGAGGAGGCCGGCTTGCAGGGCGGTGGCGACGGCGGTGCTGGCGGCGGCGCGGGCGAGTCCGCGGCCGCGTTCGGCTGGGGCTGTCAGCACGCTGAGGTGGGCGGTGGCGCGGGGCCAGGCCTGGTAGCCGGCGGCGGCGAGGATGCCGGCTGCGCCGCGAATCACGAACGCCGGGGAGGTGATGTCGGTCAGGTCTGCCTCGTCGGCGTCTTCGGGGGGTACGCGGGTGAGCAGCACTGCCAGGTCGAGGTGGTCGGCGGGAATCGTTTCGACGGTGCTGCTGGGATCGGCCGGGCGGAAGGCGGCCGGGTCGCAGTAGGCCAGGGTCGCAGGTCCCAGCGTCTGGCCGATCGGCAACCTGGCACGCACCGTGGCCGGGTCGGTCAGCGCGGACGCGGGCAGGCCGTGCACGGCACGGCGCACGAGTTCGGCGATGGTGGCGTCAGCGGCGGTGGCGATCGCGGCGCTGCCGAGGACGACGATGCCCACCCAGCCCGGCGGGCACAGCAACGACTGTGGGGACACGGCCACGTCGATGCGTTCGGTGTGGAAGGCGACCGCGGTCCCGGCCAACTCGGTCCAGAGCCGCTGGGCGCGTTCGAGCAGGGCAGCGTCGGTCACGCTCGCATCGTCGCAATCGGCCCGGCCCGGCCGCCACCGGGAAACCCGCGACGAGCCAGGCGACCGATTCGGTGCTCCCGATGTCCGGATAGGGCGCTTTGCGGCTCGCCCCGCGCCCAGTGTGGACCTTTCCGGTGATCGAAGCGCGTGCTGGTCGTCCGGGCAACCACGATGGCAAGACCGCACGGCCGCGAGACCGCGAGACCGCGAGGTGGCGAGATCACCATCGCCTGGATCAGGGAACGTCGGCGTCGTGTCGGGCAGATGATCGCGGGACTTGAGGGCGGGGGCTACCGTCCCGGGCATGTTCGGATTCGGCCGGAAGCCCGGCGCCAAGGCGGTCACCGCTCGCGGGGAGATCGCGCACGTCGTCTTCGGGCTGCAGAGCGTCGACCGGGAGGGGCATACGCGGGCGGCCAGCTACACGGTCGGGGTGCAGGTGTTTCCCGACGGGGCGGCGCCGTTCCTGGCTTCGATCACGGTGAAGCTGCGCGGGACGGCGGGGCCGATGATCGGGGAGGAGACCTGGGTGCGGTATCGGCCGGACGCCAGGCACCGCATCGACTTCGACCGGGACCGGATCAAGGTGCGGGCGTATGACCGGGTCAGGGCGAACCCCAGGCTGAAGATCGTCGTGGACACGCTCTACACGCACGGCGACCCGCCGGTCAGCGTCATCGCCACCGCACGCTGAGCCCAAAGCCAAAGCCCAAAGCCCAAAGCCAAGGCCCAAAGCCCAAAGCCCAAAGCCAAGGCCCAAAGCCAAGGCCCAGGGCCCGAAGCCCAAAGGCCTAAAGACCCAAAGAGGCGCTACGACAGGGTCTTGGCGACCTCGGCGGCGCGGGCGGCGGCGCCGGCCTTCATGTCGCGCTTGAGCTCCTGGGGCAGGGAGAACACCAGCTTCTCCTGAGCCGTCGTGATCTCGGCGACGTCGGTGAAGTCGCGGGCGGCCAGGAAGTCGAGGACCTCCATGACCAGCTCCTCGGGGACCGAGGCGCCGGAGGTGACGCCGACGGTGGTGGCGCCGGTGAGCCAGTCCTCCTGGATCTCGCTGGCGTAGTCGATGAGGTAGCCGGCGTTGGCGCCCGCGTCGACGGCGACCTCGCGGAGGCGCTGGGAGTTGGACGAGTTCTGGGAGCCGACGACGAGGACGACGTCGCAGCTGGGGGCCATGGCCTTGACGGCGTCCTGGCGGTTGGACGTCGCATAGCAGATGTCGTCGCTGGGCGGGGACATCAGCAGGGGCAGCTTGGTCTTGAGGCGGGCGACCGTCTCCAGGGTCTCGTCGACCGAGAGCGTGGTCTGGGAGAGCCAGACGACCTTGGACGGGTCGCGGACCGTGACCTTGTCGACGCCGGCGGGGCCGTCGACCAGCTGGATGTGGGCGGGGGCCTCGCCGGCCGTGCCGATGACCTCTTCGTGCCCCTCGTGACCGATGAGCAGGATGTCGTAGTCCTCGGCGGCGAACCGGCGGGCCTCCTGGTGGACCTTGGTGACCAGCGGGCAGGTCGCGTCGATGGCCTTCAGCGAGCGGGCGGCGGCCTGCTCGTGGACCTCGGGGGCGACGCCGTGGGCGGAGAAGACGACGGTGGCGCCCTCGGGCACCTCCTCGTTCTCCTCGACGAAGATGGCGCCCTTCGCCTGCAGCGTGCCCACGACGTGCTTGTTGTGCACGATCTCCTTGCGGACGTAGATCGGGGCGCCGTAGAGCTTCAGCGCCTCCTCGACCGTCTGGACAGCACGGTCGACGCCGGCGCAGTAGCCGCGGGGCTTGGCAAGCAGGACGCGCTTCGAACCAGTCACCCCGCCATGGTACGTGCACCCCCCGACAAGAGCCCGCTCCGCAAAAACGGCATGAAGCTCGCAAACGCCGCGAGCAGCGCGCAGCCGCCCGCCACGAGCAACAACCAGGGCCATGGCATGACGAGCGTCACAGGCGCGCCGATCTCCTCCTGCAGGCCGGCCCGGGCCTCGAACAGCGCGGGCACGGCCACCGCCAGGCCCAGTGCAACGCCGAGCACGACCGCGAGGAGTGACTCGACGATCACGACCCGCACGGTCTGGCCGGGGGTGGCGCCGGTGCGGTGCAGGGTGACGAACTCCTGCCGGCGGGCGTACGTCGCCATCAGCACCGTGTTGGCCACGGCGAGGGCGGTGTAGCCGACGGAGATCCCCAGCAGGACCGCCAGGAACAGGTCGACCAGGTCGTTCTCCTCGTCGGCCTCGCGCTCGACGTATGCCCGGGCGGTCATCGACACGGCGCCGGGCGACGCCACGAACGGCGCGGACAGCTGCACCACCGGCGTCAGCGCGTTCGGATCGTGCAGGCGCACCAGGTCCCGCGGCAGCTCCACCGAAGCGGATGAGATGGACGAGACCGCCAACGACACCACCACCCCGTCGGCGAAGCGCAGCGGCACAGTGGAACCGACCTGGAGCCCGAGCTCCGGAGGAACGGCGAACGCCGCACCACCGACCGCGGAAATCGGCTCGCCCGACGGCAGGTACACGACCGTCGGCAGGGAAGACGTGCCCTGCTGCGCCCGCACGGCCGTCTCCGACAGGCCCGGCACGGCGGAGGACCGCGCGGCGACCGACGAGGCGGGAATGCGCGCCGCGTCCTCGATGTCCACCGCGACCGAGGCGGTCTGGAACGTGCCGACCAGCAGCACCGCGAACCCCACGGCGGCGATGACCGGCGCCGCGATCGACGCGAGCCGCCGCGCCGCGACCGAGGCCGCGCCCCGCACCAGCACGCCGGTGGCGCCCCGGCCGGCCGGCACCAGGCGCACCAGCGGCACGACCAGGACCGGTGCGAGCAGCGTCGCGGCGACCAGCAGCACCATGGCCGACATGAGGACGATCGTGGGCTTGTCGTTCGCGCTCGACCCGGGCAGCAACAGCGCGAGGCCGCCCCCGGCGAGGACGCAGAGAATGCCGGTCACCCACCGGGTGCGGGTCATCGGGCGCTTCTCCACCGCCGCGTCGCGCAGCGCGTCCAGCGGGGGCACCCGGCCGGCCCGGCGCGCGGACAGCCACACGCCGGCGGCGGCGACGACCACGCCGACCAGCACCGAGATGAGCACGGCCCACCAGGACAGGCCCACGGTGAACCCGACCGGCTCCAGCCCGGCGGCCACGAACGGGTCCGCGAGCAACGGCGCGGCGAGGGCGCCCAGGAAGGCGCCGGGGACGCCGGCGAGCAGCGCGACCAGGAGGGTCTCGGTGAGCAGCAGCCGCCGCACCTGGCCGGGGGTGGCGCCGACGGCCCGCAGCAGGCCGAGCTCGCGCCGCCGGGACGTGACGGCGAACGCGCAGGTCGAGGACACCACGAACACCGCGACGAACCCGCCGACGAAGACGGTGGCGATGATGAGCTGCGCCCCGAGCCACCGGGTCCGGGTGTCCTGCTCCGGCTCGACCGCCGACCGCGCATCGCCGGTCAGCACCGTGCCCAGCTCGCCGACCTGCAGCGAAGCGCCGCGATCGGCAAGGACGCCGATTGCCCGTACACCTCCCGCCAACGACGAGGCAGTGGCGTCGTCGACATAGAAGCCACCGCCGTCGGTCACCCCGGTGACCGTCCACGTCGTGGGACCAGCGGCGATGAGCACCGGCAGCGCGGCACCCACCGGCACGCCGGCCGAGGACGGCACCACGACCTCACCGGAGCGGCTGGGCGGGTTTCCGTTCTGGATGGTGTACCCCCCGAGCCCGGCCGACGACCAGGCGGCACCACTGTGGACGGCTTCGCCGGGATCACCGGACGGCTGCCCATCGACGAGTCGCTGCACGTAGAACGTCCGGACCGGGACCGCCGACCGCACGCCCGGCGTGGCCGAGAGCTTGGCGAGGAGCGAGGAGAGCTCCTCCGGCGACCACGGCCGGTACACCGGGAAGCCCCCTTCGGCGGACTTGAACGCCGGCGCGGCGATCACGACGTCGGTGGCCGCGAGGGCGTCGGGGACGCGCGGCTGCGCGGCGGCCCACAGGCTGAGGCTGCCGGAGATGACGGCGACGCCGAGCAGCAGCGCCGCGAAGGTACCCAGGAACGAGGCCCACTGGTGCCTGACGAACGCCCAGCTCATGACAGTGCCGCCATCCGGGTCGCGATCTGCTCGGCGCCGTGCGGCCCGTGCAGGTCCTCGACGATCGCGCCGTCGGCGAGGAAGAGGACCCGGTCGGCGTACGCGGCGGCGAGGGGATCGTGGGTGACCATGACGACGGTCTGGGCGTGCCGGTCGACGGCGACCCGCAGCAGCCGCAGCACCTCGCGGGACGCCGACGCGTCCAGTGCGCCGGTCGGCTCGTCGGCGAAGACCACCACGGGCCGGGTGGCGAGGGCCCGGGCGATCGCCACCCGCTGCTGCTGGCCGCCGGACAGCTCGCTCGGCCGGTGCCCGGCCCGGTCGGCGAGACCGACCTCGGCGAGCATCGCGTCGACCTGGCCGACCGCGGCCCGGCGGCCGGCGAGGCGCAGCGGCAACTCCACGTTCTGCGCCGCGGTGAGCGCCCCGACGAGGTTGAACGCCTGGAACACGAAGCCGATCCGGTCGCGCCGGAGCCTGGTGCGGGCCTTCTCGCGCAGCGGGCCGAGCTCGACCCCGTCGATGAGGACGCGGCCCTCGCTGACCCGGTCGAGGCCGGCCGCGCAGTGCAGCAGGGTGGACTTGCCGGAGCCGGACGGCCCCATCACGGCGGTGAAGCTGGCCGGGGCGAACCCGACGGAGACCCGGTCGAGGGCGGTCACGGTCTGCTCGCCGGTGCCGTACCGGCGGGTCACCCCGTGCAGCTCGACAGCCTGGCGTGTCTGCAATGTCGTCGTCACGCTCTTGAGCCAACCGCGTGGGGGCGACCGGCACAGTCGCACCACGACGAGAGTCGGGGGTAACGCCAGCATTACCGTTTTTGTCAGGGGGTCTCGGTAGCCTCACCGACGTGCAGGTCCGATCCGCGTTGGAGTCGCTGACGCTGCCACCGGCGAAGTTCCTGACGTCGTCGTGGCCGTGGCGGTCGCTGCTGTATCTGGGCAGCGGCGCGGTCCTGGGCGTCGGCACCGGGGTGGCGCTGGTCGGCCTGACGGTGTTCGGCATGGTGTTCACCCTGGCCGTGGTCGGCGTCGCGGCGCTGCTGGCGGTCGCGCTGTCCGGGATCGCGGTCGCGCGGATCGAGCGGTGGCGGCTGCGGCTGGTCGACACGGTCGACCTGCCCGACCAGCATCGTCCCGTGACCGAGCCGGGCCTGCGGGCGTGGGTGCGGACCCGGCTGCGGGAGCCGGCGACCTGGCGGGAGCTGGGCTACACGATCGTGCTCACGTCGATCCTGGCCTGGCTGGACCTGATCGTGTTCGCGGGCGCCACCTGGGCGGTGACCGCGCTGCTGTGCGGCCCGGTCTACATCCGCGACGAGTCGCTCTGGCTCACGCTGCCCGGCAGCGCCGCCGGGGTGGTCCTCGGCATCGTCGCGCTCTATCCCGTGACGGCGTGGGCGGCGGCCCGCGCCGCGATGACCCGCTCGATCCTGGCGCCGCGGGTCGACGACGACCCACAGCTGGTCGAGCTGACCCGGTCCCGGGCCCGGCTCGTCGACGCGTTCGAGGTGGAGCGCCGCCGGATCGAGCGCGACCTGCACGACGGCGCGCAGCAGCGGCTGGTGGCGCTGAGCATGCAGCTGGGGCTGGCCCGCCTGGAGCTGCCGGACGGTTCGCCCGCCGCGGATCCGGTCCGCCGCGCGCACGACCTGGCCAAAGAGGCCCTGGCCGAGCTGCGGGAGCTGATCCGGGGCGTCCACCCGAAGATCCTCACGGACCGGGGGCTCGCGGCGGCCGTCCGGGAGGTGTCGGACCGCGCGCCGCTGCCCGTCGACGTCGACATCGCCCTGCCGGCCCGGCTGCCGGAGGCGGTGGAGGTGACCGCGTACTTCGTCGTCGTCGAGGCCCTCGCCAACGTCGCCAAGCACAGCGACGCGGCGCGGGCGAAGGTCATCGCGTCGGTCGCGTTCAACCGGCTCACCGTGCAGATCCGCGACGACGGCCGGGGCGGCGCCGACCCGGCCCGCGGCACCGGGCTCGCCGGGCTGGTCGACCGGGTCGACGCCGTCGGGGGGACCGTCTCGCTCGCCAGCCCGCGTGGAGGGCCTACGGTGGTCCACGTGGAGCTGCCGTGCGGGTCGTGATCGCCGAGGACGGGATTCTCATCCGGGAGGGGATCGCCGGCCTGTTGCGCCGCTTCGGCCATGACGTCGTCGCCGCCGTCGGCACGGCGCCCGAGCTCGTCGACGCGGTGCGCGCGACCCGGCCCGACCTCATCGTCACCGACGTGCGGATGCCGCCCGCGTTCACCGACGAGGGGTTGCAGGCGGCGATCGCGCTCCGGCTGGAGAACCCGGCGCTGCCGGTGCTGGTGCTGAGCCAGTATGTGGAGCAGACATACGCCGCCGAGCTGCTCGACTCCGGGCGCAACGGGTTCGTCGGCTACCTGCTGAAGGACCGCATCGGCGACGTGACCGAGTTCGTCGACGCCGTCGACCGGGTCGCGGCCGGGCACACCGTCGTCGACCCGGAGGTGGTGATGCAGCTGCTGGGCCGCCGCCGCGACCCGCTGCAGCGGCTCACCCCGCGGGAGCGCGAGGTCCTGGGGCTGATGGCCGAGGGGCGCTCCAACGCGGCGATCGCGCGGTCCCTGGTCGTGTCCGAGGCCGCCGTGTCGAAGCACATCAACAGTCTCCTGGCGAAGCTCGACCTTCCCCCGGACGAGGATGACCACCGCCGGGTGCGGGCGGTCCTCGCGTACCTGCGCGGCTAGGGTGTTGCGGTGACCACTCCCAATCCCACTTCCTCGTCGTCCTCGTCGGACGAGCCGTGGCCGGTCCGGGTGGTCTCGCAGAAGATCGGCGCCTGGATCGGCAAGCTCGGCTGGATCTGGGTCGACGGCCAGGTCGCGCAGATCACCCGCCGGCCCGGCACCAACACGGTCTTCCTGACGCTGCGCGACCCGTCGGCGGACCTGAGCCTGACCGTCACCACCAACCGTGACGTCGTCGACCTCGGCGCGCCCGGCCTCAACGACGGCGCCCGCATCGTCGTGCACGCCAAACCCGAGTTCTACGCCGCCCGCGGCTCGCTGAGCCTGCGCGCCGACGAGATCCGCCAGGTGGGCCTCGGCGAGCTGCTCGCCCGGCTCGAACAGCTCAAGAAGCTCCTGGCCGCCGAGGGCCTGTTCGACCGGGCCCGCAAGCGGCGGCTGCCGTTCCTGCCCGCCAAGGTCGGCCTGATCACCGGCCGGGCCAGCGCGGCGGAGCGGGACGTGCTGACCAACGCGCGGCGCCGCTGGCCGACGGTGGAGTTCCGGGTCATCAACGTCGCGGTGCAGGGCACGTCGGCGGTGCCGCAGATCATCGACGCCCTTGCCGTGCTCGACCGGGACGAGACGGTCGACGTCATCGTCCTGGCCCGCGGCGGCGGCTCGACCGAGGACCTGCTGCCGTTCTCCGACGAGGCGCTGTGCCGGGCCGTGTTCGCGTGCCGGACCCCGGTCGTGTCCGCCGTCGGCCACGAGACCGACGTGCCGCTGGTCGACTTCGTCGCCGACGTGCGCGCCTCGACCCCGACCGACGCCGCGAAGCGCATCGTGCCCGACCTGGCCGACGAGTTCCGCCTCATCGGCCAGGCGAAGCAGCGCCTCGACCGCGCCCTGAAGGGCATGCTCGACCGTGAGCAGCACCGCCTCGACGCGATCCGATCCCGGCCCTCGATCGCCCGCCCGCTCTCGCTGGTCGACAACCGGGCCACCGACGTGGGGCAGCTGCGCGACCGGGCGGCCCGCAACCTGAGCCACCGCCTCGACCGGGCCGGCACCGAGCTCGCGCACACCCTCGCCCGGCTGCGGACCCTGTCCCCCGCGGCGACCCTGCAGCGCGGCTACGCGATCGTCCAGCGCGCCGACGGCTCCGTCGTCCGCGCCGCCGGTGAGGTCTCCCCCGGTGATCCCGTCCGCCTCCGGCTCGCCGAGGGCGAGCTCGCCGCCACGGTCGACCCGGGCACGTCCGCCCCGCCCAAGAAGCGGCCCGCCAAGCGGGCCGCCGCCGTTCCTCAGGAGTGACGTGTCCCAACGCATCCAGGACTACATGCTCGCCAGCGCCAGCCGCGGCCGTGAGGTGGTGCGGGCCGGCCCGTTCACGGTGACGATCAGCGCGCACGACCCGCTCGTCTACCTCAACTACGCGATCCCCGCGGCCGGCGCCGACCCGACCCCGGCGGACATCGAGGCCCTCGAAGCCGCGTTCACCAGCCGGTCGCGGACCCCGCGCCTGGAGTACCTGCCGGGCCTGGCCCCGCTCGTCGAGCCCGCGCTGCTCGCCGCCGGTTTCACCGTCACCCATCGGCTCCCGCTGATGGAGTGCCCGCCCGGCGCCACCGTCGACCAGCCCCTGGCCGATGGCATCGAGCTCGTCGGCCCCACCACCGACGAGGAGGTGTTCGGCCTGCTGAGCGCCCAGCACGAGGCGTTCGGCGAGCCGCCGCCGACCGATGAGCATGTCGCCCGGGCCAGGTCCAAGGAGGACATCACGGTGTTCGCCCGCACGCTGGACGGCGAACCCGTCGGCGGCGGCTCCGCGCTCACGGTCACGGACGGCATCAGCGAGGTCGCCGGCATCGCCGTGCGGCCGAAGTTCGAGCGCCGCGGCATCGGCGGCGCCATCACCCTGCACCTCACCCGGGCGGCGCACGAGGCCGGCGCCAGCCTGGTCTTCCTGACTCCGGGCGGCGACGCCCAGGAGCGCGTCTACGCCCGCGTCGGCTACCGGCGCACCGACTCGGTGCTCTTCCTGACGAAGGAAAGCTCATGACGGACGAAGGAAACCTCATGACGAAGGACGACCTGTCCTACGAGCAGGCGCGGGCCGAGCTCGCCACGGTCGTGGAGAAGCTCGAGTCCGGCGGCACCACGCTCGAGGAGTCCCTGGCCCTGTGGGAGCGCGGCGAGCAGCTCGCCGCCATCTGCCAGCGCTGGCTCGACAACGCCCGCGCCCGCCTGACCGCCGACCGCGGCTGACCGCCCGCAGCCGCAGGCCGCGGGCCTCGGGCGCGGGCCGCGGGCCTCGGGCGCGGGCCGCGGGCGCGGGCCTCGGGCGCGGGTCCCGGGTTAGCGCAGGGACGTCTCGGGTTACCGCAGGGATGAGGCCAGGCGCTGCAGCTGGGAGTCGGTAGCGCGACCGAAGATGATGACGGTGCGGCCGGCGGAGGTCTGGATCAGGGCGCGCTCGCCGGGGCGGCCGTCGTCGTGCCGCTGCCAGTCGGTGCCGCCGACGGAGACGGGCGCGCCGGCGGTGCCGCCGGTGCCGATGATCGCGGGCACCAGCGTCGCGGCCGGCTGGGCGCTCTGGACCAGCTGCATCGCGCCGTCGGACGGGGCGGTCACGCCGATGCGCAGGACGCCGCCGGTGAAGGTGGCCGAGGCGATCCGCCAGCCCGGCGGCAGGTCGGTGGGCTTGAGCGGGGTGAACTGGCCGGCGCGCTGGACCGACCCGAACACCTCGGTCGTGTCGATGGTCGGCGGCTCCTCGTGGCCGAGGTAGCGGTAGAAGCCGACGAGCAGGAACACCGGCACCAGCAGCACCAGCATCGACAGCGCCATGTCGCGCGGGCGACGACCGGCGCGTTCGGATGCGGGGGCGGGAGCGGGGGCAGCGGTTTCCACCCACCCATCGTGAACCATCGGATGGAACATGCCACAACCGCCCGGGCCGTAGCGACGTGGAACACGCCGGCCTGCCACGATGACAGGTGGCCCGCCCGCCCACGCAACGCCGCGCGAGGAGAGCACATATGAGTCGTGAGATGGACCGGAACCTGGCCCTCGACCTGGTACGAGTCACGGAGGCCGCGGCGATGGCCGCCGGGCGCTGGGTCGGCCGGGGTGACAAGAACGGCGGCGACGGCGCGGCCGTCGACGCGATGCGCCTGCTGATCAACTCGGTGCCGATGCAGGGTGTCGTGGTGATCGGCGAGGGTGAGAAGGACAACGCGCCGATGCTGTACAACGGCGAGCGGGTCGGGGACGGCACCGGGCCGGAGGTCGACGTCGCGGTCGACCCGGTCGACGGCACCACACTGATGAGCAAGGGGATGCCCAACGCGGTCGCGGTGCTCGCCGTCGCGGAGCGCGGGGCGATGTTCGACCCGAGCGCCGTGTTCTACATGGAGAAGCTGGCCGTCGGGCCGGACTACGCGGACGTGATCGACATCGACGCCGGCGTGGAGGAGAACCTGCGGCGGATCGCGCGGGCGAAGCGGTCCAGCGTGTCCGAGGTCACCGTCTGCATCCTGGACCGGCCCCGGCACAAGCAGCTCATCCAGGAGGTCCGCCGGACCGGGGCGCGGATCAGGTTCATCTCCGACGGCGACATCGCCGGGGCGATCAGCGCCGCCCGGGAAGGCTCGGAGACCGACGTGTTGATGGGCGTCGGGGGCACCCCGGAGGGCATCGTCGCCGCGGTCGCGTTGAAGTGCATGGGCGGCGCGATCCAGGCGAAGCTGTGGCCGCAGGACGACGCCGAGCGGGACAAGGCGGTCGCCGCCGGCCACGATCTCGGTCGCGTGCTACACACCGACGACCTGGTCGCCGGCGACAACATGTTCTTCTGCGCGACCGGCGTGACCAGCGGCGACCTGCTCAAGGGCGTCCGGTACCGGCGGGGCGGGGCGGACACGCAGTCGATCGTGATGCGCTCCCGGTCGGGCACGATCCGGGTGATCGACTCGTTCCACCGCCTGGAAAAGCTGCGCGCCTACTCGCTGGTCGACTTCGACGGCACCCTGCCGCCGCTCGCGATCGAACCCGACGGGTCGGTCGGAGCACTGCCCAGCACCGACTGAACGGCCTCGTCGACCGGCGTGTGGGTCAGGCCGAACGTCGCGGTCACCCGGGACGAGTCCAGCACGAACGGCTTGACGTGCTGGTAGCGGACCTCGCGGAACTCCTTGGCGAACTTGTCGAAGAGTCCGGCGGCCCACACCGCCGGCAGCGGGAAGGAGCGCAGGCGCGGGGCGGGCAGCCCACCGACGCGGGCCACGGTCGTCAGCAGCGACCGGCCCGTCATCGGCGGCGGCGAGGGCACGTGCCAGGCCCGGCCCCACGCCCGCTCGTCGGTCGACAGGGTGATCAGCGTCTGCGCGACGTCGCCGATGTACGTGTAGCTGTGCGGCACGTCGAGCGCCGCGGGCAGCCACGCCGTCTTCCCGGCCCGCATCGCCGGCAGCGCCATCTCGATGATGGACGACGTGGGGCTGATGTAGTCCGACGCGCGGGCCTCGAACGTGCGGATGCCGGCGGCCAGGGCCTCCCGCCACATCTCGTTGCGGACCCGGCCCTTCCGGACGGTGTCGACGAGCGGCGTGTCCTCGGTCATCGGGCGGTCGACCGGCCCGTAGCCGTAGAGGTTGCCGGTGATCGCCAGGACCGCGTCGTTCGCCGCGGCGGCGCTGATCAGGGCCCGGTTGATCGGCGGCCAGTCGGTCCGCCAGGCGTAGTACTGCGGGTTGACGCAGTTGTAGATGACGCTCGCCCGGGCGGCGACGCTGCGCAGCGCGGCCGCGTCGGAGGCGTCCGCTGAGACCCGCTCGATCAGCGGGTGCACGGGCCCGCCGCCGGAGCGGCTGACGATCTTGACGTGCTCACCCGCCGCGGCGAGCCGCCCGGCGATGATGGTGCCGACCGCGCCGGCGCCGACGATGACCTGCATGACTGCCTCCAGAGCTGGGAATGCGAGAGCACTGCTCTCTCAGTAGAGCATGGGTCGCTCGACAATTCAAGAGCAGTGCTCTCCGTTGTGAGCATGCGACCATGTACGGCATGAAGGCGACCAACATCCGGGCGCGCGTCCGCGCCGAGATGACCGAAGAGATCAAGACGATCGCCCGGCGGCACCTGGCCACCGACGGGGCCAACCTGTCGCTGCGCGCCGTGGCCCGCGACCTCGGCGTCGTCTCGTCGGCGATCTACCGGTACTTCGCGAGCCGGGACGAGCTGCTGACGGCGCTGATCCTCGACGCGTACAACTCCCTGGGCCAGACGGTCGAGGACCGGGAGCGCGCGGTCGCCCGCGACGACCTCACCGGGCGGTGGATGGCGGTCTGCGACTCGGTCCGGGGATGGGCCCTGGAGCGGCCGCACGAGTACGCGCTGATCTACGGCAGTCCGGTCCCCGGCTACCAGGCGCCGCAGGACACCGTCGCCGCGGCGACCCGGGCGGTGACCGTCCTGGGCACGATCATCCAGGACGCGGCCGTGACCGGACGGGTCCGCCACGACCCGCCGGAGCCCCTGGCCGCGGAGGTGGTCGAGGACGTGCGGCGGGCCGGCTCGGTCATCGCGCCGGACGTGCCCGACGCCGTGACCGCCCGGGCACTGTCGGCCTGGGTCACCCTGTTCGGCTCGGTGAGCTTCGAGCTGTTCGGGCAGCTCAATCAGGTCGTGATGCATCGCGACGAGTTCTTCGCGCACCAGATGCGGGTGCAGGCGAGGTTCGTCGGGATCTAGCGTTGCGTACTGGTTGACCGGTGTTCTACTCTACCGACACAATTTGTCGGTCGAGAGGAGGCACCGGCGTGATCAATTTCCATGTGGACAAGGCCAGCAGCGTCCCCGCGTACGCACAGCTGATCCGGCAGGTGCGCGAAGGGCTGCGGATGGGCGTGCTGCACCCCGGGGACCAGCTCCCCACCGTGCGCAGCGTGGTGACCGCCTGCACGGTCAACCCGAGCACGGTGCTGAAGGCGTACCGGGAGCTGGAGCTGTCCGGGCTCGTCGAAGCGCGGCAGGGCGCGGGCACCTTCGTCAGCGGCACGCTGGGCGGCGCGGACCCGCACGTCATGGCCCGGCTGCGCAACGGCCTGGCCCGGTGGCTCGACCAGGCCCGCGAGGCGGGGCTGGAGACCGAGGACGTCGAGGCCCTGTTCGCCTCCGTGATCGTGGAGAACTCCACCCGCCGCAAGCAGGAGGGGGCGGC
>NZ_BONQ01000068.1 GCF_016862795.1 Dactylosporangium siamense
CGGCATGACCGCCGTCGAGGCCCGGGCCGTGAGCAAGCGCTACGGCAACGTGTGGGCGCTGCGGGACTGCTCCTTCCAGCTGCCGGCCAACCGGATCATCGCGCTGGTCGGGGCCAACGGCGCGGGCAAGTCGACGCTGATGAGCATCATCAGCGGCCTGCTGCCGGCGACCTCCGGGTCGCTGCTGGTCGACGGCCGGCCCGTGACGAAGGGCCGGTCCGCCAACGGGGGCGGGCCGGCCGGGAGCCGGGTCGCGATCCTGGCCCAGGACAAGCCGCTGTACCGCGACTTCAGCGTCGCGGACATGCTGCGCTTCGGCCGGGCCACCAACCGGGTGTGGGACCAGCGGCGGGCGCTGTCCTGGCTGGAGCGCTTCGCCATCCCGCTGGACCGCCGCTGCGGCAGGCTGTCCGGCGGGCAGCGGGCGCAGGTCGCGCTCGCGGTCGCCCTGGGCTCCCGCCCCGCCGTGCTGCTGCTGGACGAGCCCCTCGCCAACCTCGACCCGCTGGCCCGCACCGAGGTGACCGGTGAGCTCATGGCCGAGGCCGCCGACGGCGACATGACCGTCATGCTGTCGACCCACATCATCGCCGAGCTCAGCGGCGTCGGCGACCACCTGCTGCTGCTCGACGCGGGCCGGGCGGTGCTGACCGGCGACGTTGACGACCTGCTCGACTGCCACGTGCGGGTCACCGGGCCGCGCGCGGACCTGCCGCCCGGCCCCGGCGTGGTCGTCCAGGCGCAGCACACCGACCGGCAGTCCACGTTCGTCGTGCGGCAGCCGGGCGGACCCGACGCGCCGCCGGTCGTCGCGCCGGGCTGGACGACCCAGCCCATCACCCTGGACGAGCTGATCCTGACCTACCTCAAGGCGTCGGCCGGGTCCCATCCGCACCTGGAGGCAGCAGCATGAGCCTGGTCACCGACGCACCGGTCACCGCGAGCCGCCGCGAAGGTCCGGGCCTCACGGCCGGCCTGATCTGGCTGACCTGGCGCCAGCACCGCTGGGCCGTCATCGGCACGCTCGTCCTGGCCGCCGTCCTCGTCGGCTGGATGACCTACCTGTCCGCCGAGCTGACGGACCTGTGGCACCAGTGCCACAACATGCGGTGCCCGGACAACTCCCCGGAGAGCCACCGGCTCGACGGCAACGGCGCCCTGAACCGGACGCTCATCGCCCTGTCCAGGGTGGTGCAGTTCATGCCGATCCTGATCGGCGTGTTCATCGGCGTCCCGGTGCTGTCCAGGGAGCACGAGCAGGGCACCCTGGTGCTGGCCTGGGGCCAGGACGTCTCCCCCACGCGCTGGCTGTGGGCCAAGCTGAGCCTGCTCGGCCTGTTCGTGGCGGTCGTGACCGCGGCCGTGGCCGGCACCGCCGACCACCTGGAGCACGTGGTGTCCAACCTCGCGCCCACCAGCATGTTCCAGCACGAGACGTTCGTGAACACCGGGATGCTGCCGCTCGCCATCAGCTTCTGCTGGTTCGCGATCGGCGCCGCGCTCGGCGCGGCGCTGCGCCGCACGCTGCCGGCCGTGTTCGGTGTCATCGCGGGGTTCATCGGGCTGATGCTGCTCGTGCAGTACCGGTATCCCACCCTCATGAAGCCACTGGCCTTCGACCGGCAGATCGGCGCGCCGGACGACGGCGTGCTGCGCGACAACGCCCTGGTCGTCAGCGGCGGCATCATCACCTACGGCGGTGGCGACCGGCCGTCGGGGGCGTTCGACGCGTCCGGGCACGGGCTCACCGGCGCCGAGCTGGAGCGCCTCTGCCCACCCGGCAACGGCGCCGGCACGGAGTTCGCCTGCTTCGCCGACAACCAGCTCCAGCAGCACATCCTGTACCAACCGGGCAGCCGGATCCCCGAGTTCCACCTGATCGTCGGCGGCGGCTACCTCGCACTCGCCGCGGTGGCCCTGCTCTCGGTGTGGCTGCTCGTCCGGCGGACCAACCTGACCGCCGGATAGGCACCGCGTTACGGCGTGGGGACGCCGAAGCCGACGGTGGTGCCGCTGCCCTCGATCGACTCCAGGGCGATCCAGCCGCCGTGCGCCTCCACGATCGCCTTGCTGATCGCCAGGCCCAGGCCGCTGCCCTTGATCGCCCGCTTCTGGGCGTCGGCGGTGCGGAAGAAGCGGGTGAAGAGCATGCCCTGCTCGTGTTCCGGGATGCCGACCCCGGTGTCGCGGATCCACACGACCACCTCGCCGTCGCGTTCCCGGCCGGTGACGGTGATCGCGCCGCCGGGGTCGGAGAACTTGACGGCGTTGGTCAGCAGGTTGAGCACGACCCGTTCGAGCTGGTCGCCGTCGCCCTGCACGACCGGGATGTGCTCGTCGATGTCGGTGGTGATGGTCAGCCCGGCGGTCTCGACCGAGGGCCGGATCGCCTCGCACGCGGCGTCGATGATGTGCTTGACCTTCACCGGGCCGACGGTGAGCGTCAGGGTGCCCGACTCGATCCGGGAGAACGTGAGCAGGTCCTCGATGAGGTCGAGCAGGCGGCGGCCGTTGCGGTCGATGATGCCGACGATCTTGCGTTCGGTCGCGCCGAGGGAGCTGGCGTGCGCGTCGGCGAGGATCTCGGTGTAGCCGCGGATGCTGGTCAGCGGCGTGCGCAGCTCGTGGGAGACGGTGGCGACGAACTCGCTCTTGAGCCGGTCGAGCTCCTGCAGGTCGCTGTTGGTGCGGGCGAGCTTCGCCGCCTGCCGCTGCAGGGCCTCCTCGGCGCGGCGGCGGTCGGTGACGTCGGCGATCTGGTGCACGACGTGGTGCGCCCGCTGATCGCCGCCGTGCTGCCCGCCGCCGCCCGCGCCGATGAGCGACGCCGAGTACTGGCCCCACAGCGGCGCGCCGTCGGAGCGGCACAGCCGTAGCTCCTTGCTGACCTTCTCCGCCTCGCCGGCGACGAGCCGTTTCATCTTGTCCGCGACGATCGGCCGGTCCTCCTCGAGGACCATGTCGAGCAGCAGCTGCGCGGGCTGCAGGCCAGTCATGCGGGCCAGCTCCTGGTTGACCTCCAGCACGTGACCGTCGAGGTCGGTGACGGCCATGCCGACCGGGGCGTGGTCGAACGCGGCCCGGAACGTCTCCTCCGCGCGGCGCTGGTCGGCGGCGAGCCGCTGCTGCGACAGGGCGTGCTGCACGGCCGAGCCGAGCCGGCTCAGCCGGTCCTTGAGCAGGTAGTCGACCGCGCCGTGGCGCAGCGCGTCGACGCACGACTCCTCGCTCATCGCGCCGCTGACCACGATCGCCGGGATGTCGTAGCCGCCGGTGCGCAGCATGTGCAGCGCCTCCAGGGCGTTGAACTGCGGCAGTGCGTAGTCGGCGAGGATCACCTCGGGCGGGCCGGCGGGATCCTCCAGGGCGGCCTGGAAGTCCGCGCCGGACTCGACCCGCTGCCACACGGGCGCGAACCCGGCCCGCCGCAGCTCGAACACGAGCATCTCGGCGTCGTCGGGGTTGTCCTCCAGGAGCAGGATTCTCATGAGTGCGCATCGGTCAGGTTCAGGCCCAGCCAGTACAGGCCGATGCTGTTGACCGCTGCCATGAACTGCTCCATGTCGACGGGTTTGACGATGTAGCTGTTCGCCCCGAGCTCATAGCAGGCGTGCAGGTCGCGGTCCTGCGCGGACGAGGTCAGCATGACGACCGGGATGTGCCGGGTGCGCTGGTCGGCCTTGACCCGGCGCAGCACGTCGATGCCGTCGACCAGCGGGAGCTTGATGTCGAGCAGCACCACCTGCGGCGGGTCGGCGGCGGCCGGGCCGAACAGGTAGTCGAGGGCCTCGGCGCCGTCGCGGGCCACGTCGACGTTGCGGGCGAACCTGCCCCGCTCGAACGCGAGGCGGGCGAGCTCCAGGTCGTCGGGGTTGTCCTCGACGAGCAGGACCCTATTGGACAGCGGTTTCACCCGCCCACCTCCAACAGCATGTGTCCGGTGTGTCCGGTGTTTTCGTAAGCCGGAAGGGTGAAGTAGAACGTGGCGCCCTCGCCGGGGACCGCGTCGGCCCAGATCTGACCGCCGTGCCGCAGCACGATGCGGTGGGTGAGGGCGAGCCCGATGCCGGTGCCCTCGTAGTCCTCGGCCCGGTGCAGCCGCTGGAAGACCTTGAACAGCTTGTCGGCGTAGCGCATGTCGAAGCCGGCACCGTTGTCCTTGACGTAGTACATGACCTCGCCGCTGAGCGGCCCCACCCGGTGCCCGATCTCGATCCTGGCCGGCGAGACGTCGCGGGTGTACTTCACCGCGTTGCCGACCAGGTTGGCCACCACGTGCCGGATGAGCCGCGGGTCGCCCTGCGCGTCGGGCAGGTCCCCGACCGACAGCGTGATGTCGCGGGTGCCGCGCTCCACGCCGAGCTCTTCCCAGACGTCGGCGACCAGCTGGTCGAGATGGACGCGCAGGCTCGCCATCTCCTGCCGCTGGAGCCTGGAGAAGGCCAACAGCCCGTCGATCAGGTCGCCCATGTGCTGGGCACCGGCGCGGATGCGGGCGAGGTACCGCCGGCCCTGCTCGTCGAGCGCGTCGCCGTGGTCCAGGGCGAGCATCTTGGCGAAGCCGTCGACGGCCCGCAGCGGCGCCCGCAGGTCGTGGGAGACGCTGTAGGAGAAGGACTCCAGCTCCGCGTTGGCCTCCCGCAGGTCGGCGGTGCGCTCCGCGACGCGCACCTCCAGCTCCGCGTTGAGCTGCTCGACCGCCCGCTCGGCCGTCTTGCGCTCGGTGATGTCCTGGCTGACCTTGACGAAGCCGCGGACCGTCCCGTCGGGGTGGCGCACGGCGGTGAGCAGGCCGTGCGCCCAGAAGCGGCTGCCGTTGCGGCGCACGCGCGGGCCGTCGATCTCGACCCGGCCGTGCTCGGCCGCCTGGTCGAGGATGCGCCGCGGCACCCCTGCGGCGCCCTCCTCCGCGGTGAAGAACATCCCGTAGGAGTGGCCGATGGCCTCGTCGGCGCGGTACCCCGTGAGCCGCTCGGCGTTGCCGGACCAGCTCTCGATCACGCCCTGCCGGTCGAGCATGTAGATGGCGTAGTCGCGGGCGCCGTCCAGCAGCAGCTGGAGCAGCTCCTCCGAGGCGCGGACCTTCTCGTCGGCCTCGTGCAGCTCGGTGACGTCGCGCAGCACGGCGACCGCGCCGCCGGCGCCGTCCTGCCCGACCAGGGTCCGCAGCCGCACGTCGAGCCGCCGGCCCCGCACCACCAGCTCGATCTGCGACTCCACCTGCTGGCGGACCAGGGCGCGGAACTGGTACGGGGTGACGCCGTCCGCCTCGTACGCCTCCAGCAGCTCGGGCCATTCGGCCGGCGGGTGGCGGTCGATGTCGTGGCCGAGCAGCCCGCGCGCGGTCGGGTTGACCCACACCGCGGCCCCGTCCGGGTCGAAGACCACCACGCCGTCGCCGATCGTGTTCATCACCGCGGACAGCAGGGTCGCCTGGTGCCGCAGGTCGGCGGTGGCCTGGGTGACCCGGTCCTCGGCCCGGCGGCGGGACGTCGCGAGGGTGTACACCAGCAGCGCGGTGACCAGCGTGAGCGCGAGACCGCCGAACACCATGCCCTCGTCGAGGTGCCCGTCGGCGCCGATCAGGGCCGTGCCGTCGGTGCCGGCCGCCAGCTGCCACTGCTGGTCGGCGACCTGCACGAGGACGGTCCGGCGCAGGTCGCCCGCGCCGGCGTCGTGGCGCTCCATGCGGGCCATCGGCTGCCACCCGCTGCCGTCGAGGGCGGACAGCGTCACGTCCAGCAGCTCGCGGGACGGCTGGAGCATCGTGTCGACGAAGAAGTCCTGCATCCGCACCGTCATCTGGACGAAGCCGCGCAGCTCACCGGTGACCCGGTCGACGACGCGCTGCAGGAGCACCACCGACTGCTGCCGGTCCTGCGGCGGCAGGCCGGTGTCGCGCGGCAGCACGTACGGGTCGGAGATGGCGGGCAGCCCGATGCGCCCGGCCCGCTCCAGCGCCGCGGACGCCTCCGCCGACCCGGTCAGGTCCTGCCCGACGTCGCCGGCGTCCGCGCCCGCGCCCGGGCCCGCGCCTTCGCCGAGCGTCCGCTGCAGCACGGTGAAGTAGTGGCGGCCGACCCCGGCGGTGCCGCGCAGCGTCAGCCCGGCCGCGCCGAGCGCCCGCCAGTCGGCCTGCGCCGCCGCGACCGAGGAGTCCGGCACCGAGACGACGAGGTCGATGGACGTCGCCCCGGGCAGCCACAGCTGGCCGAGCGGCGCGGTGGCCGTGGTGAACGAGGCGGCGTCGATCTTCGGCAGGGCCTCCAGGCTGCCGGCGGTCAGCTGCACCGCGTCGACGTAGCGCTGGGCGGTGGACGCCACCGACTCCTGCGCCGCGGCGACCCGCCGGTCGAGGGCCTGCCCGGCGTTGTCCATCTCGACGCGGTGCATCAGCAGCCCCGCCCCGCCCGATACCAGCAGGCCGAGCAGCACCACCCCGAACACCTGGAGACGGACGCCCACCACGCATCTCAGATCGGCGGTGCCCTCAGGTTATTGAGGAGTTGCTCATCCGTTGTCGGACGAGTGCCCGGGGAAGAGGTGGGCGGCCGGGTCGATGATCACGGCGGCGTTGTTGACGGCGGTCGCCGCCTCCCCGAAACCGACCGCGATCAGCCGGACCTTGCCCGGGTACTCGCTGATGTCACCCGCGGCGAAGACCCGCGGCAGGTTGGTCGCGGTGGTCGAGTCGACCCTGATGTGTCGCTTGTCCAGCTCGAGGCCCCAGTCCGCCAGGGGGCCGAGGTCGGCGGTGAAGCCGAGGGCGGCCACGATCGAGTCCGCGGGCAGTGTCCGCGGTTCGGCGCCGCGGACCGCGACCTCGACGCCGGTGCAGTGGCCGTCGCCGTGGATCCTGGTCACCTCGGCGTTGACGATGATCTCGATCGGCAGCGCCTGCGCGCGGGCGACGGTGGAGGCGTGCGCCCGGAACTTCTCCCGCCGGTGCACGAGGGTCACCGACCTGGCGATGGGCTGCAGGGCCAGGGCCCAGTCGAACGCGGAGTCGCCGCCGCCGACGATGACCACGTCGTGCCCGGCGAGGTCGGCCAGGTGCGGCACGAAGAAGACCAGGCCGGTGCCGGTGAACCCGACGGCGGCGGGCAGCGGGCGGGCGGTGAAGCTGCCCAGGCCACCGGTGATGAGCACGGCGCCGCAGCGCAGGACGGTGCCGTCGGACAGCGTCAGCACGGGCTGCTCACCGTCGTAGGAGAGGTCCTCGGCCCGCACCCCCAGCAGGTACTGGGGATGGAACTGGTCGGCCTGCTCGACCAGGTTGGCGACCAGGTCCCGGCCGCGGATGCCCGGGAAGCCCGCGACATCGAAGATCATTTTTTCGGGGTACATCGCGGTGACCTGACCGCCCGGCTCGGGCAGCGCGTCGATCACCGCCGTGCTGAGCCCCCGGAAGCCGGCGTAGTACGCACCGAAGAGGCCGGCCGGTCCCGCGCCGACGATGGCCAGATCGACTTCCCGCATACGGGAACGCTATGCGGCATCGGTGCCGATGGCCAGAGGATCGTCGGTGCGTCGCGGTCGCCGCCGCCGGAACAGCACCGCGGCGACGAGACCACCGATGAACCCGCACAGGTGCCCCTGCCAGGAGACCCCCTGCTCACCGGGCAGGACCCCGATGATCTGCCAGCCGTACAACAGGCCGATGAGGAGGCCGACGGCGATGTGCCACCAGCTGTGCTCGACGACGCCGCGCATCAGGATCACGCCGAGGTAGCCGAAGATGACGCCGCTGGCGCCGACCACGACCGAGCCGGAGTCGCCGATGAACCAGACGCCGACGCCGGCGACGACCGCGATGAACGCGGTGGTGAGCAGGAACCGGGTGGTCCCGGCGGCGAGGACGAAGGTGCCCAGCAGGATCAGCGGGATGCTGTTGGCCAGCACGTGCTCGTAGTCGACGTGCAGGAACGGGGAGAACACGATGCCGTCCAGCCCGTCGAGCCGGTGCGGTCTGATCCCGCCGTCCTGCTGGAGCCGGTCGTCGAACAGCTGGTCGAAGAACTCGACGGCGAACAGCACCGGCACGACCGCGCACATGGCCACGAAGGCCCGGCCGACGGAGGCGTAGAACGCCTCCGTGCCGAAGCGCGTGGGGTCGGAATCACGGGTCCCGTCGAGAGTCACGCCATTGTGGTAACAGGTCCGGGGAAAACCCGCCACCCGTCTTCCCGGTGGTGGCGGGTTTGCGCCGGTTTCAGTACCAGCCTGTGGACTGGCTGTGGGACCAGGCCGCGCAGGGCGTCTTGTAGCGGCCCTTGATGTAGCTCAGGCCCCACTTGATCTGCGTCTCGGGATTCCAGGACCAGTCACTGGCGATCGAGGCCATCTTCGACCCCGGGAGCGCCTGGGCGATGCCATACGCCCCGGAGCTCTTGTTCTTCGCCGTGGTCGTCCAGTGGCTCTCCTTGTCCCAGAGCTTCTCCAGGCAGGAGGACATCTGGTCGAACCCGAAACCGGCGGCCATCGTGAGCCCGCAGCCACGCCACTTGTTGTCGCTCTTGCCCTTGTACACGTCGCACTCGGCGGGGATCGCGTAGGTCGGCGGGCCCAGGGTGCGCGTGGTGGCGCGGCTCGCCTCTTCTTCCTTCTTCTTGCGCGCGGCGTCCTCGGCGGCCTTCGCCTGCGCGGCGGCGGCCGAGGCGGCGTCCTGCGCCTTGCTCTGCGCCTCGGTGCTGGCGGCCGCCGAGCTCGCGGCCTGCGACGGGCTGCCGGCCTCCGACGGGCTGCCAGCCCGCGGGAGCGCGGCGTCGGCGGCGGTGTTGACCGGCTCGACCGGCTTGCCGCTGTCCCAGTTGGCGACGACCAGGCCACCCACGAGGGCCGCGACCAGCGCGAGCGCGACGATGGCCCGGACCTTGCCGACCCGCTGCCACAACAGACTCACGACATCCATGGCTAGTACCACCCCGTGCTCTGGCTGTGACCCCACGCGCCGCACGGCGTCTTGTAGCGGCTCTTGATGTAGCTCAGACCCCACTTGATCTGGGTCGCCGGGTCCTTGTACCAGTCCGGGCCATACGCGGCCATCTTGTCGCCGGGCACCGCCTGGGGGATGCCGTGGGCCCCGCTGCTCTTGTTGTGGGACAGGGGGTTCCACCCGCTCTCCTTCTGCCAGAGCTTCTCCAGGCAGGGCATCTGGCCGAGCGCGAAGCCGGCGGCAACCATGAGCGTGCAGCCGGTGTTCTTGTTGCCGGTGTACACGCCGCAGGAAGCAGGGGCGGGATACGACGGCTCCCCGGCGGGGCGGGTGGAGCGGCTCGCCTCTTCTTCCTTCTTCTTCCTCGCGGCGTCCTCGGCGGCCTTGGCCTGCGCGGCGGCGGCGGACGCGGCGTCCTGCGCCTTGCTCTGCGCGGCGGCCTGCTCGGACGAGGCCGGCGCGCCCGACGAACTCGCGGACGCCCGTGGAAGGGAGGCGGCGTCGGCGGCCTTGACCGGCTCCGCCGTCGCGTTGTGCTGGGTCTGTCGGTTGGCGATCAGCAAACCGCCGGCGAGTCCCGCAACCAGCACGAGAACCGCGAGGGCCCTGACCTTGCCGACCCGCTGCCACAGCCGGATCACGAAGGTATCCATTCGTCGGGGACATGACTCGGTGCACGGCCCGGGCGGGTGTCCGCTCGCTTGCGCGGGACACCCGCCCGGGCCGGTGACGCACCGTGAGCGCCTGATGCCGAGATGCCTGGCGTCACGCGCTCGTTCCCCACCATCGCCTAGTGCATTCGCGGGTGAGAACCCAAATGGTACCTTCTGTGATTCTAATCACGTGACAATTAGGACTCTTTTGCTCAAGTTACCGCTCGAACGGGAGGTCCTCCAGAAGGTCCGTGACAACCTCGGCAATCGGTGAACGCTCCGACCGGGTCAAGGTCACGTGCGCGAAGATCGGATGCCCCTTGAGCGCCTCGATCACCGAGGCGATGCCGTCATGCCGGCCGACTCGCAGGTTGTCACGCTGAGCGACGTCGTGGGTCAGGATGACCCGCGAGTTGCTACCGATGCGGGACAGCACGGTGAGCAGCACGCCGCGCTCCAGCGACTGGGCCTCGTCGACGATCACGAAGGCGTCGTGCAGGCTCCGGCCACGGATGTGGGTCAGCGGCAGGACCTCGAGCATGCCGCGGGCCGCCACCTCCTCCATCACGTTGTCGTGCACCAGCGAGCCGAGGGTGTCGAAGACCGCCTGCGCCCAGGGCGACATCTTCTCGGCGGCGTCGCCGGGCAGGTAACCCAGCTCCTGGCCGCCGACCGCGTACAGCGGACGGAAGACGATGACCTTCTTGTGCTTGCGGCGCTCCATGACCTGCTCCAGGCCCGCGCAGAGAGCCAGCGCGGACTTGCCGGTGCCGGCCCGGCCACCCATCGACACGATGCCGATCGACTCGTCCAGCAGCAGGTCCAGCGCGATGCGCTGCTCCGCGGAGCGGCCCCGCACGCCGAACACCTCCCGGTCGCCGCGGACCAGCCGCACCGACTTGTCCGAGCCGACCCGGCCCAGGGCCGAGCCGTTCTGCGAGGTGAGCACCAGACCGGTGTGCACCGGCAGGTCCCCGGCGCCGTCGAGGTCGATCGCCTCGCCGGCGTAGAGCCGCTTCACCTCGTCCTCGGCGATGCCGAGCTCGACCATGCCCGTGTAGCTCTGGTTGGTCGCCGGACCCGGCTGGTACTCGTCCGCGGCCAGACCCACCGAGCCGGCCTTGACCCGCAGCGGCATGTCCTTGGTGACCAGCAGGACGTCCTTGCCCTCGGCCGCGAGGGCGAGGGCCACCGCCAGGATGCGCGCGTCGTCCGTGTCGGCCCGGAAGCCGGCCGGCAGCACGTTCTGATTGGCGTGGTTGAGCTCGACCCACAGCGTGCCGCCGGCGTCGGTCAGCGGCAGCGGCAGGTCGAGCCGGCCGTGCTTGGCCCGCAGGTCGTCCAGGAACCGCAGCGAACGCCGCGCGAAGTAACCGAGCTCGGGATGATGCCGCTTGCCCTCCAATTCGGAGATGACGACCAGGGGCAGGACCACGTCGTGCTCCCCGAAGCGCAGGAACGCGCCCGGGTCGGCCAGCAGCACCGAGGTGTCCAGCACGAAGGTGCGGCGCGGGGCCTCAGCCTTGGTGGACTCGGCCTTGGCGGACTCCGCCTTGGCGGGCTCCACCTTCTTGCGGGTGCGCTTGACCGGCGCGACCGCGTCGGCCACCGGCTGTGCCTTGGCCGCGCGGCTGCGGGGAGCGGGAGTGGAATCAGAGGGACTGCGGCGAACGGTCACGGGATCTCCGGGGACGGGCACCTCGCCGCCCGCACTCGCGTCCTCCGACGCCCGCACGGGGTCGGGTGCTTGGCCCCGTGGCTTCACATGGATCGCTCGGTCCGGGCCTCGGATGGCCGGGAAAACCCCTAGCCACAGCACAGACGCTAACCGCTGCAAGCAAAATCCACTAGATCGAGTCGTTGATTGCCCCGCTTGTGAGGTACGCCCCGCTCCCCACACGGAACGCGAAATGTTCAGTACGCTGAGGATATGGCGGCCCCTGACACTGCACGGTCCCGCGCGGCCATCCTCCAGCTGACCGCGGAGCGAGCCGGGCACTGCGCCTTCTTCTTCGACTTCGACGGCACCCTCGCCCCGATCCAGGAAGATCCCGACACGGTGCACCCGGCCGACGGCATCGTCGAGGTCCTCGCCGAGGTCAACCGGCGCCTCGGCAAGGTCGTCATCGTCTCCGCCCGCCCCGCGGACTTCCTCCGCCAGCGCTTCGCGGCCCTGCCCGACGTGGCGGTCTTCGGCCTCTACGGCCTGGAGGTCCAGCGGCCCGGCGGCCTGGTCGAGACCGACCCGAGCGCCGCGCCGTTCGTGCAGGTCATGAGCGACCTGGCGGACCGCGCCCGGGCGGAGCTGCCGGCGGGCACCCGGGTGGAGTACAAGCGCCTGTCCGTCGCCGTGCACTTCCGCAACGCCCCCCACCTCGGCCCCGAGGTCGAGCAGTGGGGCAAGGAGCGCGCCGGCGAGCTCGGCCTGCGCCTGCAGGCGGGCCGCATGGTCGTGGAGCTCAAGCCCCCCGGCCAGCGCGACAAGGGCAGCGTCCTGCGCGAGGAGACCGAGGGCCACAGCTGCGCCTGGTACTTCGGCGACGACGTCGCGGACCTCCGGGCGTTCGCCGCCCTGACGGCCCGCGAGGAGGCCGACCCGGACTTCGTGGGGGTGCGGGTCGCCGTGGCCAACGCGGAGAGCGGCCACGCCCTCATCGAGGCCGCCGACATCCACGTCGACGCCCCCGAGGCCGTCCCCACCCTCCTCCGCGCCCTCCTCGACCAGGCCCCCTGACCACGACAGGCCCCCAACACCCCCGCCCCACTCCAACCCGGCAGGAACCCGGCAGGAACGGCGACCACGACGAACCCGGGGAAGCGCAGCGCCCGATCCCACCAC
>NZ_BONQ01000069.1 GCF_016862795.1 Dactylosporangium siamense
CCCCCGCCGCCGCGCCTCCGGCGCGGCAGCATTACAGCAACCCCCGCCGCCGCGCCTCCGGCGCGGCAGCTAGCTCAAGTGCCGTAGCGGCGTTGGCGGTTGGCGTAGGAGCGCAGCGCGCGCAGGAAGTCGACGCGGCGGAAGCTGGGCCAGTGCACGTCGCAGAAGTAGAACTCCGAGTGGGCGCTCTGCCACAGCAGGAAGCCCGACAGGCGCTGCTCGCCGCTGGTCCTGATCACCAGGTCGGGGTCGGGCAGGCCGCGGGTGTACAGGTGGTCGGAGATGTGGTCGACATCGAGGATCTCGGCGAGCTCCTCGATGGACGTGCCCGCCTTCGCGTGCTCGTGCAGCAGGGAGCGGACCGCGTCGGCGATCTCGCGGCGCCCGCCGTAGCCGACGGCGAGGCTGACCTGGGCGCCGCCGGTGCGGTTGACGGTGCGCTCCTCGGCCGCCTTCAGGGACTGGGCGCTGGCGGTCGGGAGCAGGTCCAGGGCGCCGACCATGCGCAGCTGCCAGGGGTTGCCCTCGGCGGCGAGCTCGGCGGCGAGGTTCTCGATGATCTGCAGCAGCGGGTCGAGCTCGGCGGACGGCCGGGACAGGTTGTCGGTCGACAGCAGCCACAGCGTGACGTGCGAGACGGTCGCCCCGTCGCACCAGCGCAGCAGCTCCTTGATCCGCTCGGCGCCGACGCGATGGCCGTCGTTGGGGTCGACGTAGCCCATCTCGCGCGCCCAGCGTCGGTTGCCGTCGACGATCACCCCGACGTGCCGCGGCTGAGGTTTGCCGTGCAGCCGTCGGGCGAGACGCTTCTCGTACAACGAATACACCACGTCACGCAGGCCCACGGTCGAGAAGAGTAGCGACCTACCGGGCAAAGCGACACCGTCAGGCGTGCACCGGACAGTGCTGAACGGCGGGTGGGAGGGCGGCCGATCTCCTGACTGACCGGCCGCCGACCAGGGGCTATGCGGCGTCGAGGCGAGCCTTCAGACCGTCGAGTTCGGCCCAGAGCACGCTCGGCAGTTTGTCACCGAACCGCTCGAACCACTCGACCACCTGGGGGATCTCGGCGCGCCATTCGTCGGCGTCCACCCGCAGCGCCAGGGCCAGGTCCTCGGCCGTCAGGTCCAGGCCCTCGACGTCGAGCGAGCCGGGTGCCGGCACCCGGCCGATCGGGGTCTCCACGGCTGCCGCGGTGCCTTCGATGCGCTCGACGACCCACTTCAGCACGCGGGCGTTCTCGCCGAAGCCGGGCCACAGAAAGCGGCCGTCGTCGCCGCGGCGGAACCAGTTGACGTAGAAGATCTGCGGCAACTTGCCGGGATCCCCCGCGTAACCCTTCCCCATCCCGATCCAGTGGGCGAAGTAATCGCCGGCGTTGTAGCCGATGAACGGCAGCATGGCCATCGGGTCGCGGCGGACCACGCCGACCTTGCCGGCCGCCGCGGCGGTGGTCTCGCTGGACAGGGTCGCGCCGAGGTAGACGCCGTGCGTCCAGTCGCGCGCCTCCGTGACCAGCGGGATCGTGGTCTTGCGCCGGCCGCCGAAGAGGATCGCGTCGATCGGCACGCCGCGGGGATCGGCGTACTCGTCGGCGAGGATCGGGCACTGCTCGATCGGGGTGCAGAACCGGGAGTTCGGGTGCGAGGAAGGCTCGTCCGACGAAGGGGTCCAGTCCCGGCCCTTCCAGTCGGTGAGGTGCGCGGGCGGCTCGCCCATGCCCTCCCACCAGATGTCGCCGTCGTCGGTCATCGCCACGTTGGTGAAGAGCGAGTTGCCCTTGGCGAGGGTCCGCATCGCGTTGGGGTTGGTCTTCCAGTCGGTGCCAGGTGCCACGCCGAACAGGCCGAACTCGGGGTTGACCGCGTACAGCCGGCCGTCGTCGCCGAACCGCATCCAGGCGATGTCGTCGCCGAGCGTCTCGACCTTCCAGCCGGGGATGGTCGGCTCCAGCATCGCCAGGTTGGTCTTGCCGCAGGCGCTGGGGAACGCCGCCGCGACGTATTTCACCTGGCCGCTCGGGCCGGTCAGCTTCAGGATCAGCATGTGCTCGGCGAGCCAGCCCTCGTCGCGGCCCATGACGCTGGCGATGCGCAGCGAGAAGCACTTCTTGCCCAGCAGGGAGTTGCCGCCGTAGCCGGAGCCGTAGCTCCAGATCTCGCGGCTGTCGGGGAAGTGGGAGATGTACTTGGTGTCACTGCACGGCCACGCGACGTCGTCCTGCCCGGGCGCGAGCGGTGCGCCCACCGAGTGCAGGCAGGGCACGAAGGTCGCGTCGGCGCCCATCCGGTCGAGCACGTCGGCGCCCATCCGGGTCATGATCCGCATGGAGGCGACCACGTACGGCGAGTCGGTCAGCTCGACGCCGAACATCGGCTGCTCGGCGGTCAGCGGGCCCATGCAGAACGGCACGACGTACATGGTGCGGCCGCGCATCGAGCCGTCGTACAGCTCCGTCATCACCCGCTTCATCTCCGCGGGGGCCATCCAGTTGTTCGTCGGGCCGGCGTCGGCCTCGTCGGCGGAGCAGATGAACGTGCGCTCCTCGACCCGGGCCACGTCCGACGGGTCGGTGCGGGCCCAGAACGAGTTGGGCTTCTGCCGCAGTCGCACGAGCACCTGTTTGTCGACCAGCTCGTCGGTGATGCGGCGCCACTCCCCCTCGGAACCGTCGCACCACACGACGCGGTCGGGTCTGGTGAGCTCGGCGACCTCGCGAACCCACGCGAGGAGCTTGGGGTGGGCGGTGGGTGCCTGGTCGAGGCCGGGGACGGTGACCGGTGCGGACATGTTCGAGATCTCCTCGTGGTCGGCGTTGACCTGGGCGTACAAACCCTGACAAAAGCAACGCAATGCAAATGCCAAAGCACGGCGCGCGATGCTGCGAGCGGCCGTGGAAACGTTCGACTGATTTCCCTCAGCGTAAACCGGCCACACTGGCCGGGCAGTGTGAGAGCTTGTGAAAACCTGCACAAGGGACGAAGAATCTCGCACCCGTTCGCAGAATCACGCGTGAACTTTTCGTCAACCGCGCACCAATGCGCAAAGTGTTCGGTCTGGGGCACGTGGGCCCGCTGAGGTCACCGGTGCCGTACCCTCTGCGACGTGACGGAACTGCAGTCGGTAGCGGCCGGGCCGGGCCCGGGCGGCCTGCGCGGGCTGTTCGCCCGCTTCGAGCACCTCGTGCGCGAACTGGGCAAGTTCGGCACGGTGGGGATCGTGTCGTTCGTGGTCGACGTGACCATCTTCAACGTGCTGCTCTTCAGCGGGACGCCGACGCTGATCGCGAAGACGATCTCCACGGTGGTCGCCGCGACGGTCGCGTTCATCGGCAACCGGTTCTGGACCTGGCGGGACCGGGAGCGGACCAACCTGCGGCGCGAGTACAGCCTGTACTTCCTGTTCAACCTCGTCGGGCTGGCCATCGGCCTGGCCTGCCTCGGGGCGAGCCACTACGGGCTCGGCTCGGTGTGGCCGTTCTTCCAGGGCAAGATCGCCGACAACATCGCGGCCAACGTGGTCGGCTTGGTGCTCGGCACACTGTTCCGCTTCTGGTCATACCGGAACATTGTTTTCCGCAAGGCCGCCGAACCGGCCTGATCCGCTTTAAACTCGGCAGCAGGTAACGACCTGGTTGCGCAGTGGTCAAGATGCGGGTGAGCTGGCCCGCAGTCTGCGGTGTATCCGGGGCGATGGTTGGTGACCTACCGTAAGGTTGCACGGTGCGCCTTGCCAGCAACCTCCGCGACCGGTTCGTCCCCGAGCGGCATCGTTCGCTCGTCACCGAACTGTTCAAGTTCCTGTCGGTCGGCGGCATCAACACGGTCATCGACTTCGCGGTGCTCAACCTGCTGCTGTCGATCGGCCCGCTCAAGGCGAAGATCGTCGCCGCAGTGGTCGCGACGACCGCGTCCTACTTCCTCAACCGGCAGTGGACCTACCGGGCCAGCGACCGCAGGAGCATGCGGCGCGAATACACGATGTTCTTCGCCCTCAACGGCATCGGCCTGCTGATCCAGGGCGCGGTCCTCGCCGTGGCGAAGTACGGGCTGGGCTTCAGCGAGACCAACAGCGCCGACCGCCTCGCGTTCAACATCGCCAGCGCGCTCGGCATCGGCATCGCGATGGTGTTCCGCTTCTGGGCGTACCGGACGTTCGTCTTCCACGCCCCGGTCGTCTCGGACGACCCGCAGGTGATCGCGGACGCCGAACTGGAGGCCGAGGTCGAGGCCCTCGAGGTCGCGCTCACCGACGTCGCCGTCGCACCCGTGCCGCGGCACTCCCACGACGACGAGCTGATGGACGAGCTGGAGTCCCCCGCCGGCCACCGCTGAACGTCCGTGTTCCGGAAGGCCTGATGCACCAGGCCTTCCGGATGACGCGAAGCGTCAGGAGGTCGCGTCGTTCTTGATCTCGTCGACGAGCGCCTGACGGTCGTCGTCGCCGAAGGTGTGCTTCTGCCGGTCGGCGTCGACCAGCTCGTAGAGCATGCTCTGGGTCTTCTCCACCTGCGGGATGTCGGTGAGCTGGACCTGGCCCCGCTCGCCGGCCGACTCGATGGTCAGCGTGCCGCAGCCGAGCATCCGCTCGAACAGCGAGTGCGAGAACGACACGTCGTTGACCCGGCCCAGCGGGATGTCCCGGCCACTCCGCGAGAACACGCCGCTGCGCATGATCACCCGCTCGTTGGTGAAGACGTAGTGGGTGGTCTTCCACTTGATCCACGGCCACACGGTGACCACCAGCACGACCACCAGGCCGACGCCGGCCGCGATCAGCGTGCCGATCGTGCCCACGCCCGTGAACAGGGAAACGGCCGCGATCACGGCGGCGGTGAGGACGAACCACAGCACCGGCAGGAACAGTGCCTTCCAGTGGGGGTGCAGGTGCAGCACCACCTGCTCGTCCTTGGTCAGGACGCTTTCCGGGAACCCCACGCCAACCTCCTCGTTCATGAATGTCGAGGTGAGGCTAGACCCTTCGCGGCGCGCCCGACATTGGCCTACCCGGTCGTCTCGTGAGCCGGTCCTTGCGTCGGGTCTGTGGTCTGGTCGGTGCGCACGTGCACCACGTCGCCCGCCGCGACCGTGTGCACCTCGCCCGAAGGGTCCGTGACCTGCAGCCGGCCGTCGGGGTCGACGCCGGCGGCGATGCCGGTCAGGGTGCTGCCGCCGGGCAGTTCGACCCGGACCCGGCGCCCGATCGTCCCGCAGTGGAAGAGGTACGCCTCGCGAACGCCGGCGTCGTCACCGGCCTGCCACCGCCCGTACACCTCCTCGAAGCTGCGCAACAGGGCGCGCAGCAGCGGGTCACGATCGGCGCTGGTGGCACCCGCGAGCGCGAGTGACGTCGCGTCGGGGCGGGGCAGCTCATGTTCACGCAGCGTGGTGTTGAGCCCGATGCCGACCACGACGGCCCCGTCACCGACCCCCTCGGCGAGGATGCCGGCGGTCTTGCGGTCACCCTGCAGCAGCAGGTCGTTGGGCCACTTCAGGTAGGCGTCGAGGCGGGCCACCCGGCGCACCGCCTCCGCGAGGGCCACCCCGGCGAGCAGCGGCAACCAGCCCCAGCGGGCCACCGGCACCGCCGGGCGCAGCAGGATGCTCAGCGCCAGGCCGGCCCGGGGCGGCGACTGCCACTGCCGGCCCAGCCGGCCCCGGCCCGCGGTCTGCCGCTCGGCGACGATCACCAGGCCCTCGGCGGCGCCGGCCCGGGCGGCGGCGGCCACATCGGCGTTGGTCGAGCCGGTCTCCTCGACGACCCGCAGGTCCGTCCAGAATCCTCCCGGGACGACCAGCGCGCGCCTGAGCGCCGCGGCACGCAGCGGAGGGCGCTCGAGGTCGGTGTAAATGTTCACAGGTCGACCGTATCCCCGCGCGATTACGATGCCGAACGTGACCATTGAGCAGGTTGGTGTCGGCGCGGACATCCACACGACCGCCGGGAAGCTGGCCGATCTGGGCCGGCGCACCGACGAGGCGGTCCACGCGGGCTCGGCCCGGGCGGTGGAGAAACAGCACGCCAGGGGCAAGAAGACGGCCCGCGAGCGGATCGAACTGCTGCTGGACCCCGGCTCGTTCGTCGAGCTCGACGAGCTCGCCCGGCACCGGTCGACGAACTTCGGCATGGAGCAGTCCCGGCCGTACGGCGACGGGGTCGTCACCGGTTACGGCACCGTCGACGGGCGCCAGATCTGCGTGTTCGCGCAGGACTTCACGATCTTCGGCGGCAGCCTCGGCGAGGTCTTCGGCGAGAAGATCGTGAAGGTCATGGACCTGGCGATGAAGATCGGCTGCCCGGTCGTGGGGATCAACGACTCCGGCGGCGCCCGCATCCAGGAGGGCGTCGTCTCGCTCGGCCTGTACGGCGAGATCTTCTTCCGCAACGTCCGCGCGTCGGGCGTGATCCCGCAGATCTCACTGATCATGGGTCCGTGCGCCGGCGGCGCGGTCTACTCCCCCGCCGTCACCGACTTCACCGTGATGGTCGACCAGACCTCGCACATGTTCATCACCGGCCCCGACGTCATCAAGACGGTGACCGGCGAGGACGTCGAGTTCGAGGAGCTGGGCGGGGCGCGGACGCACAACACGAAGTCCGGCAACGCGCACTACCTCGCCTCCGACGAGGACGACGCGATCGAGTACGTCAAGGCGCTGCTGTCCTACCTGCCGTCCAACAACATGGACGACGTGCCGGTCGTGCCGCTGCCGGCATCGCTCGACCTCGAAGAGGACGACCTGGCGCTGGACACGGTCATCCCGGACTCGGCGAACCAGCCCTACGACATGCACACCGTCATCGAGTCGGTCGTCGAGGACTTCCTCGAGGTGCAGCCGCTGTTCGCGCAGAACATCCTGATCGGCTTCGGCCGGGTCGAGGGCCACCCGGTCGGTGTCGTGGCCAACCAGCCGATGCACTTCGCCGGCTGCCTGGACATCGACGCGTCGGAGAAGGCGGCGCGGTTCGTGCGGACCTGCGACGCGTTCAACATCCCGATCCTCACCTTCGTCGACGTGCCCGGCTTCCTGCCCGGCGCGAGCCAGGAGTGGGACGGCATCATCCGGCGCGGCGCGAAGCTCATCTACGCGTACGCCGAGGCCACCGTCCCGAAGGTCACCGTCATCACCCGCAAGGCCTACGGCGGCGCCTACGACGTCATGGGCTCCAAGCACCTCGGTGCCGACCTCAACTTCGCCTGGCCGACGGCGCAGATCGCGGTCATGGGGGCGCAGGGCGCGGTCAACATCCTGTACCGGCAGGAGCTGCGGGACGCGAAGGACCCGGCCGGGCTGCGAGCCGAGCTGATCCAGGAGTACGAGGACACCCTCGCCAACCCGTACGTGGCGGCGGAGCGCGGCTACATCGACGGGGTCATCCCGCCGTCGACCACGCGGGTGGAGATCGTGCGGGCGCTGCGGCTGCTGCGGACCAAGCGGGAGACGCTGCCCCCGAAGAAGCACGGCAACATCCCGCTCTAGGTGGGTTCAGGCGGTCACTCTGAACGACGCCTGGATGATGTTGTACTTGTTCACCGTCGCGAAGTCGTCCCACACCCCGTCCGGGGTCTGCCAGTAGATGGCGTGGCCCCGGCCGGGGTTGACCCGGCAGCCGAGGTTGGAGATGTGCAGCCGCCCGCTCGGCGCCGTGAACCGCCACTGCCAGTCGGCGCAGGCCCAGCCGTCCCGGAAGGTGAACGGCTGGATGTGGACCTGCTCGTAGTTGGGGTACATGCCGTCCTTGAGCCGCGACGCCTCCTGGTCCTTCCAGTCGGCGACCGGGTCTCCCTTCGGCGGGTTGAACGACGTGTCGATCGCCATCTCCCACCGCCCGTCGAGCGGGTCGGTGAAGGAGATCATCGACGGGTAGCTGGCCTTCTTGACCGAGCGCTGCCAGCCGTTGGGCACCGCGACCGCCCAGCCGTACTTGTCGTCGGTCTCCCAGTGGAAGCCCGGGGGCAGGTCCATCACGGTCGCCCCGACGCTGCCGCGCACGACCGGCGACACGCTGGGGGTGGGGCTCACCGAACCGGGCCCGGGGGTCTCCGGGGTCACGGCCGGCCCGGCCGGCAGGTTGGTGGTCTGCGCGCCCGGCGGCAGGGTCCGCTGCGGGTCGTCGTCGCCGGAGTCGGCGATCAGGACGATGGCCCCGACGAACAGGGCCAGCACGATGAGGACGCCCGCGATCCAGCGGGCGCGGTGCCGGCCGCGCGGGACGGTGTCGAAGGCGCCGCTGTCGTCGCTGGCGCTCACCACCTCCGGCCGCACGCCTTGCGCGTTTCGCGCATACAGGCCGGCGCCGACGGGTGGCGGCACCGCCGCGCTGCCCCGCGCCTTGCCCGGGAAGTCGATCGGTGCGGGTGACGGGCCCTGGTGCGTGGTCGCGGCCTCGGACGGCGCCGGGCTGGCCTGCTCCAGGCCCGCGGGCGGCGAGCTGACCGGCGCCTCGGGCCGCGACGCCGACCCGCCGAGCGGGTGCGACGAGCCGCGGGAGGAACCGCTGGAGGAGCTGCGCAACCCGGTCGGATGTCCTTCGCGTGACCGGCGCGGCCGGGGCAGGGTCCAGGTCCAGGCCCGGCCCTCGCCGGACGCGGCGCGCTGCAGCAGCCGCTCGGTCTCCGCGACGCCCGCCCGGGCCCGGGGGTCCTTGCGCAGCAGCGCGTTGAGGACCGGCTTGAGCACGCCCGCGCGGGTCGCCGGGTCGGGGTCCTCGGTGGCCAGGGCGGTCAGGGTCGCATAGGTGGTGGAGCGCGCATACGGGGAGCGGCCCTCGACGGCGGCGTAGAGCGTGGCGCCCAGCGACCACAGGTCGGACTCCGGGCCCGAGATGCCCTCCCGGGCCCGCTCCGGCGAGATGTACTGCGGCGACCCGAGGATCAGGCCGGGGCGGGTCACCGCGCCGTCGCCGCCCTCGAAGACGGCGAGGCCGAAGTCGGTGAGCACCACCCGTCCGGTGTCGGCGAGCAGCACGTTGCCGGGCTTGACGTCGCGGTGCAGCACCCCGGCGGCGTGCGCGGCCTTCAACGCGTTGAGCACGGCGAGACCGATCTGCGCGGCCCGTTCGGGCGGCACCGGACCGTCGTCGGTGATCACCTGATGCAGCGAGCGCGACGGCACGTACTCCATCACGATCCACGGTGCCTGCTCCGACTGCACGACGTCGTAGATCCGCACCACGTTGGCGTCGTTGAGCCGGGCCGCGGCGCGGGCCTCACGCAGAGTGCGCAGCCGCAGCTCCTCGCGCTCCTCGGGGGTCAGCCCCTCGGGCGGGATGACCTCCTTGATCGCGACGTCGCGGCGCAGCATCTCGTCCCGCGCGAGCCATACCCGGCCCATGCCGCCGGCGCCGAGCGACTCGATCAGTCGGTAGCGCTCGGCGATCAGGGATCTGGACTGCATCATCACCGCAGACGCTACCCAACGAGCGCCCGTTCCAGACAGCCCGGATCCTGCTCAGATCACTCTTTTCAGTCGGTGCGGGACCGCAGGACCATGATCAATAGGATGACGAGCCCGATACCGACCAGTCCGGCACCGATCAGGGCCACCGGCAGGATGCGGAACGTGTCCAGCACCTTCTGCTGGGTCGGTGCCGCATCGTCGGCGGTGTACGTCACCGTCACGGTCACGGTGTAGAGGTCGACGTCCTTGCCGGCGTCCTCACCGATGGCGACGGTGCCCGGGATCGACAGCGGCGCGTTGCCGGGCGCGGGGTCCAGCGTCGCGCCGATGCTCACCGTCGCGCCGCCCGCCACGGGGGTGGCCGGGCGCTGCACCGTGCACTTCGTGGGGTCGAGGAAGCCCAGCGGCGTGGGCAGCGTCGCCTCGCTGTTGTCGTCCGCCGGGAGCACGACCCGGCCGGTCGAGCCGTCGGTGCACTCCAGGTCGAGCACGACGGGGCCGTCGCGGCCGCTGGTGCTGCCCGCGAACCGGACCGTGACCTGCAGCTGGTGCGCCTCCTCGAACAGGTAGCTCGCGGTGCACTTCGCGGCCGGCTCGGCGGCGGTGAGCGGCACGACGTCCGCGCCGACGTTGGGCAGCTCCTGCGACTCGCCCGGGTCGCAGGCGAAGGAGCTCAGGCGCCAGCTGCCGTCGACGGTGGCGAGCGGCGGCAGCGGCGTGACCAGGTATTCGCCCAGCGGCAGCGCGCCGGGCACGCCCTGGGCGAGGGCGGCGTCGCCGAGCGCGGTGGTGGTCGCGACGCCGGACCAGCCGGGCGTGCCCTGGGCGAGCGGCGCGATCACGAACGACGCCGCCCCGATGCCGCCGACGGTCACCGACCGCAGCTGGATCGTGCCGCCCTTGCGGGTGACCCGCAGCGTGCAATCGGTGGGGGTGCCGGCGGCGACCAGGACCGTGACGGACAGCCCCTCGGGCTTGAGCTCGGTCCCCGCGCAGCTGGCCCCGGCGAGGGCCCACGCGGCGGCCTCGCCGGCGGGGGCGGTGAGCGTCACCGGATACGCGCCCGGCAGCAGGGTCGACAGGTCGGCACCGGTCGCGACGACCGCGGACCCGTCGCCGCCGGGCGCGGCCTGCAGCAGCCGTGGCGGGTCGGCGCCGCCGCCCGAGGCCACCGACACGTTGAACGCCCCGCCGGGCGCGTCGCCGAACAGCCGCAGCGTCAACCCGGCCGGCGCGACCGGCGGGGTGTAGGTGAACGTGCAGGTGACGACCTCCCCGGCGGCGAGGGTCACGGTGGCGGTGCCGGTCGGCACGTCGGTCGCGGTGAGGCTGCGCCCGGCGCCGCTCTTCGCGCAGGTCAGGTCGGTGAGCGTCCAGCCGGCCGGGGTCCGCGAGACGACCGTGCCGGGCGACCCGCCGGAGCTGCGCACCAGGGTCGCGTCGGTGGTGGTGTCGGCGTAGATCCGCTTGTCGGCGGTGTAGCTCGCGGAGGCGTCGAAGGCGAAGCGCTGCGGGTAGCCGACCGGGGTCGCGGTGCGGGCCTTGACCACGAGCGTGCCCGGGGCCTGCGCGGACCTCACGTAGTACGCGAAGCAGAACACGTGCCGCGCCCCGGCCGGGAAGCCGAGCCACTGCACGTTGCCGCCGGAGTGCCCGTCGGCCGCGCAGCGCAGGGCGCCGAACCCGTAGCCGGGCCGCGGGCCGGCCAGCAGCGGGTCGCCGGGGGTGCCGCCCTGCACCCAGAGCTGCCGGTGCGTGGACGCGCCGGCCTGCTCCGGCGTCAGCTGCAGGGTCACCGCACCGTCGATGAGCTTGTCGGTCTTGTGCCCGGTCGCGTCCAGCAGCGGCACCTGGGCGACGGTCTCACCGGAGTCCACGGCGGGCGTGGTCACCGTCGACAGCGGGCCCTTCTTCTCCTGGCCGGCGCCCAGTGAAAAATGCCATCCGGGCAGGGCGGTGCAGCCGCCGCCGTTGGCCGCCTCGACCGCCGGGTCGACCGCCTGGCCGTCCTTGTACGCGTTGCCCCGGCCGGGCGCCGACGCCGCTTCGAGGTGGTCGTCGCGGACCCGGTTGGCCATCACGTCGGCGTAGGAGTCGCAGGACCGCGCCACGAACGTGACCTGGTATCGGAGCGAGGCGGAGATCGACGCCGGTTGCTCGCCTTCCCGGGCGTGCGCGGGCACCGCGGGCAGCAGCACACCGAGGAGCACGCCGACCACGAGCATCGATGCGGCCCGGAGTGGGACGTTCGTCAATGCGTCCCCCAACCTCGCCATCGACTCCCGTTCCGTTTGAGTATGCGCCGCCGATGCATGCGTATGCTCGCAAGACGGCAACGTTTCGCACACTTTCAGGGGGTCACGGTGGCCGAGGAACCGCTGATCAAGGTCGTTCGGGGGACGCCGACGGCGGAAGAGGTCGCGGCGATCGTGGGCGTGTTGTTCAGCCGCCCGGCCGTTACCGCGGCGCCGGCGCAGGCGCCGGTCCCGGTGTCGCGCTGGCGCCAGAGTGCCCGTCCGGGCGCTCCTCGTCGCTGGCTGTAGACTTCCGGTAACGCGTTCGGAGATCGATTAGGATCGGTTTGCTAGCGTCGTGAAGAAGGCCGCGCGACGTCGGTTCGCCGATGCCGTGCAAAGGGTTTCGCGAGCCCCACAAGGGGTTTCGGTGCTGCTCCCAGCCGGTCGTCCGGTGAGCGCGCGGAGGTCACGGCGCCTCGTCCTGGCGGGGCGGCGGTCCGGGTGCGGGGTGCCGGCGGCGTGGGATCGCGATCGGTGGCAGGGCCGGCAGGGTCGGCCAGCGGCGGGCCTCGCGCTCGTCCTGCAGGAACTCCGCCTGGGCGAGCGTCGGCAGGTCCTCGACCAGTTGCTGGCCGCACGACCGGCACAGCAGCGCGGCGGTCGGGACCCGGTCGTAGCAGAACGGGCACTGCCGCGTGTCCAGGGACCGGCCGCGCTCCACGCCGATCCAGGTCATGAACTTGATGATCACGAAGAGGGCGACGGCCAGCAGCAGGAACTGCAGCAGGTCGTTGAGGAACTGGCCGTACTTGATCGGCGTGCGGTGCACCGTCACCGTCAGCTGCTGGAAGTCGGGCTCCCCGACGACCGAGGCGACCGCCTGCAGGAACAGGTTGGTGACGAACGACTGGACCAGCGTGGCGAACGCCGAGCCGATGATGAAGCCCAGGGCCAGGTCCAGGACCGTGCCGCCGATCGCGATCGCCTTGAACTCGGCCCAGAGCTTCCGCATGGCCGCGATGGTACTAACGTCCGTCCCGTGAAGACGTTCATCCTCGCCTCGGCCAGCCCCGCCCGCCGCAACTTGCTGCGATCCGCCGGCATCGATCACCAGGTCATCGTCAGCGGCGTCGACGAAGCCGCGGCGGAGGCCGAGTTCGATCCGTCCGGCGGCGGCACGCTCGCCACGGTCCTCGCCGAGCTCAAGGCCCAGGCGGTCGCGGCGGCGCTGGAGCCGTCGCTGCGGGGGGCGCTCGTGCTCGGCTGCGACTCGATGTTGTCCTTCGAGGGCGCGGCGCTCGGCAAGCCCGTCGACGCCGCCGACGCGGTGGCCCGCTGGAAGGCGATGCGGGGTCGCTCCGGCGTGCTGCAGACCGGGCACTGCCTGATCGACACGGCGACCGGCAACAACACGTCGAAGACCGTCGAGACGGTCGTGCACTTCGCCGAGCCCAGCGACGAGGAGGTCGACGCCTACGTGGCGACCGGTGAGCCGCTGCACGTGGCCGGCGCGTTCACCATCGACGGGCTCGGCGGCGTGTTCATCGACCGCATCGAGGGCGACCACGGCAACGTCGTCGGGTTGTCGCTGCCGACGCTGCGGGTGCTGATGGCGATCCTCGGGGTCCGGCTGACCGACTACTGGTCGGGCCGGATCGAACCATGACGGCCCCCCCGGCCGAGCCGGATCGAAACCACGACGGGCCACCGGCCGAAACGGACCGAAACCACGACGGGCCACCGGCCGAAACGGACCGAACCGTGACGGGCCACTGGTCGGGACGGACCGAACCATGACGGGCCACTGGTCGGGACGGATCGAACCATGACGGGCGACCGGTCGGGCAGGATCGAACCATGACGAGACAGACGCTCTCCCTCACCGACGCGCTGCACGCCTACGTCGTCGCCAACGGCAGCGAGCCCGACGACCTGGTGCGGGACCTGATCGCGGAGACCGCGGCGGTGCTGCCGGACGACGCGGTCATGCAGGTGGCGCCGGAGCAGGCGGCGCTGCTGACCCTGCTGACCCGGATCACCGGTGCCCGGCGGGCGGTGGAGATCGGCACGTTCACCGGCCTGTCCTCGATCGCGATCGCCCGTGGTCTCGCCGACGGTGGCCGGCTGACCTGTTTCGACGTGTCCGAGGAGTTCACGTCGATCGCCCGGCGGTACTGGCGGCGCGGCGGCCTGGAGGACCGGGTCGAGCTGCGCATCGGGCCGGCCGCGGAGACCCTGGCGGCGCTGCCCGAGGAGCCGCACCTCGACCTGACGTTCATCGACGCGGACAAGACCGGCTACCTCGGCTACTGGGAGGCGATCGTGCCCCGCACCCGGCCGGGCGGCCTGATCCTGGTCGACAACGTGCTGCGGCACGGCCGCGTGCTCAACCCCGACCCGGACGACGCGGGCACCCTCGCGATCGTCGAGTTCAACCGGCGGGTCCTCGCCGACGACCGGGTCGAGTCGATGATGCTGCCGATCGCCGACGGGCTCACACTGGCTCGACGGCTCTGACCGGCACCGGGGGCAGGGTGGCGCGTTCCAGGCGTGCCACCACCACCGCGCTGAGCAGCAGGAACGCCGGCACGAGCAGAAACGCGGTGTGCGGCCCGACCTGGTCGGCGATCGAGCCCAGCGCGAACGGGGCGACCGCGAAGGAGATCCCGACGGCGAAGGACGCCCGCGCGGCCGCGAGGTCGGGCTGCCCGTCGGAGTGGGCGAGGGCCAGCCCGATGCCCAGCGGGTAGTGCAGGCCGACGCCGAGCCCGCAGATGAACAGGCCCGCCATCGCCGGCCACGGCACGGTCGCCGACCAGAACAGCGCGAAGCCGGCCGCCGACACGCCCAGGGCCGCCAGCAGCATGCGGGTCGGGCGGAACCGCAGCAGCAGCCGCCCGCCGACGAGCCGTCCGGTCACCATCCCGGCGATCATCGTCGACACCGCTGCCGTGGCCACCCCCGCCGAAACGCCCGCGTGGGCGCGCAGGACGTCACTGCCCCACAGCGTCAGGCAGACCTCGACGGACCCGGTCGCGAACAGGCTCGTCGCGGCCAACCAGTAGGTGCCCGGAAGGCCGCGAACGCGCCGACCGTCCGACCCGGTGCGGGCGAGCGGCTCGGGCACTCGTACCCCCGCGAAAAACGCTAGAAGAGCGGTGGGGATGACCACGAGCACCAGTCCGACGCGCCAGCCGAGGCCGGCGCTGTAGGTGAGGCCGACGATCAGCGGGGCGACCAGGCCCACGGTGGCCGCGGCGGCGTTGGCCTCGCTGATCGCGGCCGGACCGGCGGTGCCGTGGTGCTCGGTGAGCGCCGCGACGACGCCGTTGACCAGCAGCGAACCGCCGAAACTGCCGAGGGTCGCGAAGGTCAGCGTCAGGGCGAGGTGGTGCGCGGCGAACATGCCCACGGCGGCGGCGCTGACCAGGATCAGGCCGCCCCAGATGAGGCGGTGGCGGCCGTACCGGCGGGTCAGGGCCGGGATGACGGCGCCGCCGACGATGCCGCCGACGGCGAAGCCGGTCCCGTGCAGGCTGGCCAGGGTGCGGCTGATGTGCAGCTCGTCGCGCAGCAGCGGGGCCACCGGCCCGAACCCGTAGAGGAAGTAGCACCACAGGGAGAGCTGCACATAGATGACCCAGGTGAGGCGGTCACGGACGAGTCGCGGCACGGGTTGACGGTGTCACGGCCCCTCCCTGTGGTGGAAGGGGCCGGGACGGTGACGGTCGTTACCGGTACAGCTGTCTACCTGACGCCCTTGGCGAAGGCGCGGCTGGCCCAGACCACGGTGATCAGGGTCAGGCCACCGACCACGACCGCGGCCTGCCAGACGGAGTCGGCGCCGGGGTCGCCGGCGAACAGGGCCCGGACGCCGTCGGTGGCCCAGGAGAACGGGTTCCAGTCGGCGACCCGCTTGAGCCAGGTCGGGGCGAACGTGAGCGGCAGCAGGATGCCCGCGGTCAGCAGCAGCGGCTGCGAGATCGTGTTGAGCAGCGGCGCGAGGGCGTCCTCGCTGCGCAGCTTCAGCGAGATCGCGTAGGAGAACGCCGACAGCATCAGCGAGATGATCGCCATCAGCGCGAACGCCGCCAGGACGTCGAGCAGGCCGACGCTGAGCCCGAACCCAACCGCGATGACGACGATGAGCGCCGCCTGGAACAGCAGCGACACGACGTCGCGCAGCGAGCGGCCGACCAGCAGGGCCAGGCGGCTGACCGGGGTGACCCGGCTGCGCTCGATGACGCCGGCGCGCAGCTCGGCGATCAGGCCGAAGCCGGTGAACAGCGAGCCGAACATGGCCAGCAGCACCAGCAGTCCGGGGACGAACAGCTTGTACGCCTCGGCGTTGGTCTGCACCCCCAGGGCCGGCTTGAGCAGCGGCGCGAAGAGCAACAGGTAGAACAGCGGCTGGACGACCCCGACGATCAGCCACACCGGCTGGCGGAGCATGAGCTGCATCTGGCGGCTGAAGACGAGCCAGGTGTCGCGGAGGAATTTCATCGCTACTCAGCTTTCCCGAAGTGAACGGCCGGTCTTGGTGAGGAAGACGTCGTCGAGGCTGGGGCGGTGCAGCTCCATCTGCTTGAGCTCGACCCCGGCGGTGTCCAGGACCCGCAGGATGTGCGGGATCGCGACGGCGCCCTCGTCGACGTACAGGCGCAGCGAGTGGTCGTCGTTCTCCTCGATCTTGCGCACGTACTCCTGCGTCCTGAGCAGTTCGGTGGCTTTCGTGCCGGCGCCGTTGACGCCGACCGTCACCACGTCGCCGGCGACCTCGCGCTTGAGGTCGTCGACCGTGCCCTCGGTGACGATCTCGCCGTGGTCCATGATCGCGATCCGGTCGCAGAGGGCGTCGGCCTCGTCGAGGTAGTGCGTGGTGATGAAGACGGTCATGCCCTCGTCGCGCAGGCGGCGGACCTCGACCCACATGTGGGCGCGGCTCTGCGGGTCGAGACCGGTGGTGGGCTCGTCGAGGAACACGACCTTCGGCCCGTGGATGATGCCGAGCGCGATGTCGACCCGCCGGCGCTGGCCGCCGGAGTAGGTCTTCGTCTTGCGGTCCGCGTATTCGGTGAGCTGGAACGCGTCCAGGGCCTTCGTGGCTCTCTGGAGCGCCTCGGCCTTGTGGATGCCGTAGAAGCGGGCCTGCAGCACCAGCTCCTCGCGGGCGGTGCTCTCGTCCCAGGTGCTGCCGCCCTGGGCGACGTAGCCGATCCGGCGGCGCACCTCGCCGGGGTTCTTCAGCAGGTCGGCGCCGGCGATGACGGCCTCGCCGCCGTCGGGCGTGATGAGCGTGGCCAGCATCCGCAGTGTCGTGGTCTTGCCGGCGCCGTTCGGGCCGAGGAAGCCGTAGATCTCCCCCTCCTTGACGGAGAGGTCGACCCCCCGCACCGCTTCGACGACCTTGGTCTCGCGACCGGCCCTTGAGCGGTACGACTTCCGCAGACCCTTCGTCTCGATCATGACGGTCTCCCTGTCGTCTCGTGTCTCGCAGGGAGAAACTAACGCGATATAGTTCGCGCGGTCAAGCTTTATATCGCGTTTTACTCGTCGTCCTCGTCGGTCGGCTCGCCGAACTGCTCGCGGATCGCCTTGCGCCAGGCCTCGGCGCCGTGCTCGCCGTCCGTGCCGGCAGCCTCGTTGAACTGCATGCCCTCACCGGCCTCGACCCGGGTCGCGACGTCGTGGCACCAGCGGGCCTCCGCCTCGGCCCGCACCATGGTCAGCTCGAACTGCCAGCCCACGTGCGCCGGCTTCCCGGCGGTCCACTCGTCGCCGCTATCGCGATAGGTCGCCACCCAGCTCTCCAGGAGCCGCGCCCGGGCCCGCAGGGCGCCGGCCGCCTCGGAGCGCGACAGCGAGGGCAGGAACGCGAAGGCGGCGAGGAACGGGTCGACCGGCTCCTGGTACTCCCACCAGTACCGGCGCAGCATCGCCTGATACTCGACCTCGCCCGCCTTGGTCAGCCGATACCGCGTGCGGGCCGGGCGCCCGTCCACCTGCTCGGTGTCGACGGCCTCGAGCAGGCCCTCCTCGGTCATCCTGCGCAACGCGTGATAGATCGACCCCGGCTGCACGTTGGCCCAGCTCTCCACGTTCCAGCTGGTCAACTCCTTGCGGATGTCGTAGCCGTGGACGGGCTGCAGGTAGCTGACCAGGCCCATGATCATCAGACGCGTAGTAGACACGACACTATCGTAATGGTGATTCTTGACTACGGCACTCAGTGACATTGTTGGCAGCGGTACCGGCACACCAGGTCGCCTAGACTGCGCTGAGGGTTACCCGAGGGAGCGTTCAGCGTGCGTAAGGTTCTCATCGCCAACCGGGGCGAGATCGCCGTCCGCGTCATCCGGGCCTGCCGTGACGCCGGTCTGGCCAGTGTCGCGATCTACGCCGACTCGGACCGCGACGCGCTGCACACCCGCCTCGCGGACGAGGCCTACGCGCTCGGCGGCGACACCGCCGCCGCCTCCTACCTGCGCATCGACAAGGTCATCGAGGTCGCCGTGGCGGCCGGTGCCGACGCGGTGCACCCCGGCTACGGGTTCCTCTCCGAGAACGCCGACTTCGCCCAGGCGGTCATCGACGCCGGGCTGACCTGGATCGGGCCCACCCCGCAGGCGATCCGCGACCTCGGCGACAAGGTGACCGCCCGGCACATCGCCCAGCGGGCCGGCGCGCCCCTGGTCCCCGGCACCGCCGAGCCCGCCCGCGACGCCGACGAGATCGTCACCTTCGCGCGGGAGCACGGCCTGCCCGTCGCGATCAAGGCCGCCTTCGGCGGTGGCGGTCGCGGGCTGAAGGTCGCCCGCACCCTCGAGGAGATCCCGGCCCTGTTCGAGTCCGCGACCCGCGAGGCGGTCGCCGCGTTCGGGCGCGGCGAGTGCTTCGTCGAGCGGTACCTCGACCAGCCCCGCCACGTCGAGGCCCAGGTCCTCGCCGACCAGCACGGCAACGTGATCGTCGTCGGCACCCGCGACTGCTCCCTGCAGCGCCGCCACCAGAAGCTGGTCGAGGAGGCGCCCGCGCCGTTCCTCACCGACGCGCAGCGCACCCAGATCCACGAGTCGGCGAAGGCCATCTGCCGCGAGGCGGGCTACCACGGCGCCGGCACCGTGGAGTATCTGGTCGGCAACGACGGCACCATCTCCTTCCTCGAGGTCAACACCCGCCTGCAGGTCGAGCACCCGGTCAGCGAGGAGACCGCCGGCATCGACCTGGTCCGCGAGCAGTTCCGCGTCGCCGACGGCGAGAAGCTCCGCTTCGACACCGACCCCGAGCCGCGCGGGCACTCCATCGAGTTCCGCATCAACGGCGAGGACCCGGGCCGCGGCTTCCTGCCCGCCCCCGGCACCGTCACCGTCCTGCGGCTGCCGACCGGCCCCGGCGTCCGCGTCGACACCGGCATCGAGTCGGGCAGCGTCATCGGCGGCAACTTCGACTCGCTGCTCGCCAAGGTCATCATCACCGGCGAGACCCGCGAGCAGGCCATCGAACGCGCCCGCCGGGCCCTCGACGAGATGGTCGTCGACGGCATGGCCACCGCACTGCCCTTCCACCGGGCCGTCCTGCGCGACGACGCCTTCACCGCCGCGCCGTTCCGGGTGCACACCCGCTGGATCGAGACGGAGTGGGTCAACACGGTCCCGCCGTTCGCCGCGCCGGCCGGGGACCTGCCCGCGGCGGAGGAGCGCTCGACGGTCGTCGTCGAGGTGGGCGGCAAGCGCCTGGAGGTCTCGCTGCCGGCCGGTTTCGGTGCCGGACCGGGTTCCGGCCCCGGCGCTTCGGCGGGCCCCGCCGCGCCGCGCCGCCGCTCGGCGGCCAAGAAGCAGGCCGGCACCGCCGGCGGGGACGCGCTCACCAGCCCCATGCAGGGCACGATCGTGAAGATCGCGGTCGCGGAGGGCGACACCGTCGCCGAGGGCGACCTGATCGTCGTGCTGGAGGCGATGAAGATGGAGCAGCCCCTCAACGCCCACAAGGCCGGCGTCGTCACCGACCTGGCCGCCACCGTCGGCGAGGTCGTCTCCGCCGGCGCGGTCATCGCGACCTTGAAGTAGACCTCTCCGTCCACGCGGCCGTTTCCGCCCACGCGGCCGCCCCAGTCCGCGCGGCCGCCCCAGTCCGCGCGGCCGCCCCAGACCGCGTGGCCGCCTCCGGACGCGTGGCCGTCTCCGGACGCGTGGCCGTCTCCGGACGCGTGGTCACTTCGACTTCACGGTCGGTCGCCTGGCCGGATCGGTCATCTCGCTCCCGCGGTCGACCGCTCCGCCGCGTGGGCGCCCGAGCTGGCATGCAGCGGGACGGCGACGACGGCCGTGCCGTAGGCGCACATCTCCGCCCAGGTGTTCGTGAAGTCCCGATGGTCGAACCGCATCCCGACCACGGCGTTCGCGCCGCGCTGCTCGGCGACGTGGATCATCTGCCCGACCGCCTTCGCCCTGGTCTGCACCAGGAACTGCGACATGTCCAGCCCCGGCCCACCCTCGGTGGACCGCAACCCGGCCGCGAACGGGTTCCGCGACGTCGCACACACGCCCAGCACCTCACCGAGCACGGTGGTGATCTCGTACCCCGGTAAGCCCTCAGTCGTTACAACCAGCACAAATGAATCGTATGCACATATGTACGGTTTAGGGAGGATCTACCGGGAACCACCCCGCCGCTCCCCTGCCTCGAGGACCATGCAGCCGTATGCAGGGTCAGCCCCGCCCCGGGGTGGCGGCCGGGTTGACGGTGATGCCGGCGGCGAAGCGGATCAGGTCCGGCTCCGGCAGCGGCACCCGCACCGCGGACTGCACCACGAGCAGCCGCCCGTCGCCCAAGTCGACCTGCAGGGCGGTCCAGCCGTCCGCCGAGCTGGTCACCGTGCCGGGATGGCCGGCGACGTCGACCTGGCGGCCCGGGGCCTGTTCGCCGGTCACGCCCAGCATGACGGTGATCTTGCCGACGAAGGACTGGTCGAAGGGGACGTCGGCGGGGCAGAAGGTGACGGCGGAGGTGTTGATGTTGTCGATGGTGTAGCCGGCGGGGACGACGGTGAACGTGAAGGGCGCCGGGGTGGTCACCGGCACGGGCATGAGGCTCTTCGCGGTGCCGGCCAGGTGGTCCACCGGCACCGGAGGGTAGGCCCGCAGCTCGAACCACTGCTCCGCGCTCTCCTGCCACACCAGCGAGACCCCGTCGTCCGGCAGGACGGCGGCGAGACCGGGGCGGCCACGGACAGCGGCAGGGGTGGCGGTGGCCGGCATCGCCGGGCGGGTCGGGCTCATGGTCAGGGTGGCGGTGGCGTCGGTGCCCGGCAGCGACCAGCTCAGCGTCGGCAGCCCCGCGGCCAGCCGCACCTCAGCCGCCCCGGAACCAGCCTCGGAACCGGCCTCGGAGCCGGAGGGCGGGCTGAGCGGGAACGTGACGGTCGCGGACGCGTCCGGCGTGGTCAGCGCCGACGGCGCGGCGACCGTGACCGGGGCGGCGGCGAGCCGCAGCGGCAGGGCCGCGAGGGCGCCGGCGAGCACGGTGACGACCGCGGCGACCAGGAGGCGGGTGCGGCGGGTGCGGCGGCGGCTCTCGGTGCGGACCGCGGCGAGCAGGGTCGCGCCGGCCGGGGCGTCGGTGGCGTGGCGCTGCAGCAGGTCGCGGACGCGGTGTTCGACGTCGCTCATGACGTGTCCCCACGGAACGGAAGCGGATGCGAGAAGGCGGGGGTCAGCACGGACCGGAGCCGGTGCAGTGCGTGGAACGCGTGGACCCGGACGGTCGCCGGGGCGCAGCCGAGCAGCCTGGCGATCTCGGCGTCGGGAAGGTCCTCGTAGTAGCGCAGGACGACGACGGCGCGCTGGGAGCGGGGCAGGGCGCGCAGCGCGGTCCACATCTCGTCGGCGTCGACGACCCGCTCGGCCAGGTCGGCCAGGTCGGCCGGACCGTCGGGCGGTGAAGCGATCGGCCGTTCGGTGCTCGCCCGGCGGCGGCGCCACGACAGGTACTGCCGCAGGATCGCCCGGCGGACGTACGGCTCGGGGCCGTCCTCGCCGACGATCGCGTGCCAGCGGCGGTGGACCCGCACCAGCGCCTCCTGGGTCAGGTCCTCGGCGAGGTGGCGGTCGCCGGTCAGCAGGTACGCGAACCGCAGCAACGCCGCGCTGCGCCCCGTCACGAAGTCGTCGAAGTCCCGCACCCAGCACCCCCTCACCTCCTAGACGGCGCCGGAGGGTCCGGGCGTTTATGGCGATTCCTCGGGAGTCGGGTCGTTGTACTGGCCGGAGCGCCCGGCATATGACCTCCCGTCGACGATCGGCCACGGGTTGGCCACGCAGCCGTGCAGGCCGAGGGTCTGCTGCTGCATGACGGGCGCCGGGCGGCCGGGGCCCGGGCACAGCTCGTGTCCGCGGCCGAGGCGGTGGCCGGTCTCGTGGTTGACCACGTATTGCCGGTAGGCCGTGAGGTCGGCGCCGTAGCCGGGGATGCCGCGCACCCAGCGCGCCACGTTGACGACGACCGTGTTGCCGTTCCTGCACGAGGTGTACCGGTCGTAGCCGTTGCCGCACAGCACGTCGCGGGTCGCCGGGGTGGCGAGGTAGATGGTGTAGTCGAACCGTTCGCCGGTGCCGGCCCGGCGCAGCCGCCAGTTGCCCGTGCCCGGCCAGCTGCGCGGGTCGGCGTAGATCAGCTCGACGGCGTCGCCGAACGTGGCCGCGTCGACACCGGTGATGCCGCGCTCCACGCCGACCCGGTAGGTCAGCAGCGTGCCCCTGCTCCCGACGACCGGGCCGCCGGCCTGGGCGAAGTCGAACGCGCCGCCGCCCTCCACCGGATACCGGATGACCGGCACGTCCACCGTCGCCGGCCCCCTGGTGGGAGGGGCGGCCGACGACGGCGCCGCCGGGGAGGCCGGGGCCGCGGGGGCCGAGAACGACGGCGTGGACGAGCAGCCGGCCACGAAAGCGAGCATCACGACGATCCGGAAGATCCGCACACCTGGACTGACGCACCGGCCGCACCGACCTGTTTATGGGGCCGAGCACACCTCCGACAGCGCGGCGATCGCCGAGCCGATCGGCAGCACCCCCGACAGCGCGCCCGGGTCCCGTGGGCGCAGCGACACCGCGCCGTCCGCGGCCTCCCGCTCCCCCACGACCGCGACGAACGGCACCTTCCGCGCCGCGGCCTGCCGGATCCGGGCGCCGAGGCTGCCCGCGTGCCACTCCTCGACGCGCAGGTCGGCGGCGCGGCAGGCGCGCAGGAACTCGCCGCCCGCGCAGGCGTCGGAGACGGGGAGCACGGCCACCTGCAGCGGCGCGTACCAGGCCGGGAACGCCCCGTCGTGCACCTCGATCAGGTGCGCGAAGAGCCGCTCCAGGCTGCCGGCGGCGCTGCGGTGCACCATGACCGGGCGGCGCCGCGCGCCGTCGGCGTCCACATAGGACAGGTCGAACCTGGCCGGCTGGAAGTAGTCGACCTGCACGGTGGCCAGGGTGCTCTCCCGGCCGGCGTGGTCCAGCAGCTGCACGTCGACCTTCGGGCCGTAGAACGCCGCCTCACCGGCGGCCTCCACATAGGACACGCCGGCGTCGGCCAGGGCGTCGCGCAGCACCGACGACGCCTTGTCCCACATGGCCGGGTCGTCGACGTACTTGCCGCCGTCACCGCGCAGCGACAGGCGGAACGACGACGGCTGGAAGCCCAGCGCCTCGTGCGCCACCCGCATGAGCCGCAGCGACTCCACGACCTCGGCGTGCACCTGTTCCTCGGTGCAGAAGATGTGCCCGTCGTTGAGGGAGATCGCGCGGACCCGGGACAGCCCGCCGAGGACGCCGGAGCGTTCGGCGCGGTACTGACCACCGATCTCACCGATGCGCAGCGGCAGCTCGCGGTACGAGCGGCCGCGCGCGTTGAACACCGCGGCGTGGTGCGGGCAGAGGCTCGGGCGCAGCACGAACGCGTCGTGCTCGCTCAACGCCATCGGCGGGAACATGTCGTCGGCGAAGTGTGGCAGGTGCCCGGATCTGACGTACATCTCCTGTTTGGCCAGGGGCGGCGAGTAGACGTGCTGGTAGCCGTTGCGGCGTTCGAGGGCATGGATGTAGTCCTCGACGGCGCGGCGGGCGGCGGCGCCGGCCGGCAGCCACAGCGGCAGCCCGGCGCCGACGAGCGGGTCGGAGTGGAAGAGCTCGAGGTCGCGGCCGAGTTTGCGGTGATCCTGCATGTCGATGACTCCCTTGGCAGACCAAGGGGCGCCGCGCGCACGAAAAAGCTCCGGAGCGCGACGCCCCGGAGCTTGGCTGAACAGTGAGTGTCAGCGCCGCCGGGGAAGGCCCGGCGTCGTCGTGAACAGTGCGCTGCGACTCATACGGGCAACAATAGCTCGCCGTCGCGGTGGCAGGAACAGGTATAAACGTGCGGTGCCTGAAGGTCACACCATCCACCGCCTCGCCGCGCGCCACCGGGCCCTGTTCGCCGGCCGGCCCGTGGCGGTCAGCAGCCCGCAGGGCCGTTTCGCCGACGGCGCCCGGCGCGTCGACGGGCGGACGCTGATCGACACCTCCGCCCACGGCAAGCACCTGCTGCACCGGTACGAGGGCGACATCACGCTGCACGTCCACCTCGGGCTCTACGGCAAGTTCACCGACGGCGACGCGGACCCACCGCCGGCGGTCGGGGAGGTCCGGCTGCGGATGGCCAACGGCGCGCACTGGCTCGACCTGCGCGGCCCGACGGCGTGCGAGCTGCTGGACCCGCCGCAGGTCGAGGCGCTGCACGCCCGGCTCGGCCCGGACCCCCTGGCCGAGGAGGACGACGGCGGGGTGCAGGCGTTCGCGGCGATCAAGAAGTCGGACCGGCCGCTCATGGCGCTGCTGATGGACCAGTCGATCGTGTCCGGCGCCGGGCTCATCTACGTGACGGAGGCGCTGTTCCGGGCCGGGCTGCGCCCCACGGTCACCGGCCGGCGGCTGACCCGCCGGCGGTGGGACACGATCTGGCACGACCTGCGGACGCTGATGCGCGCCGGGGTCGAAGACGGCCGGATCGACACCGTCCACAGTGTCCACCTGCCCGAGGCGATGGGCCGCGCCCCACGCGTCGACCGGCACGGCGGCGAGGTGTACGTGTACCGCCGGACGAATCAGCCCTGCCTGGTCTGCGGCACGCTGGTGCAGACGGCGGAGCTCAACGCCCGCAACGCGTACTGGTGCCGGGTCTGCCAGAGGAGCCGCTGATGGTCGCCGCCCTGGAGATGCACCTCGACGAGCGCGCCACCCGCCGAATCCGGGTGCTGTGGGACCTCCTCGAGGAGCTCGGCGTGCAGACCCTGCGCACGCCGCACGACGGCAAGCACCGGCCGCACGTGTCGCTGATCGGCGCCCGCGCCCTCGACCCGGACGCCGTCGAGGCGGCCCTGAAACCGGTGCGGGTCGCCACCCCGCTGCGGCTCAACTTCCAGTTCGCCGGCGTGTTCATCGGCCGGGTCGTGTTCCTGGGGCTGGCGCCGACCCCGGACCTGATGCGCCACCAGGCCGACGTGTGGCGGCACCTCACCGGTGCCGGCATCGAGAGCCTGCCCCTGTACGACCCCGGCGAGTGGGTCCCGCACTGCACCGTCTCGATGCGGGTGCCGCGCCCGATCCTCACCGAGGCGCTGCGCCGCTGCCTGGAGGTCCTGCCGATCGAGGCGACCGTGACCCGTGCCGCGGTCGTCGACTACGCCCGCGACATCTACCGGGAGCTGCCCTGAGGTCTAGTCCTCCGCGTGGATCATCAGCTGCCGGGCGGCCTCCGCGACCGAACCGGAGATCGACGGGTAGATCGTGATGGTGTGGGCGAGCTGGTCGACGCTCAGGTGGTTCTCCACCGCCATCGCGATCGGCATGATCAGCTCGCTCGCCTTGGGCGCGACGACGACCCCGCCGACGACCAGCCCGGACGCGGGCCGGCAGAAGATCTTCACGAACCCGTCGTCGAGCCCGTCCATCTTCGCCCGGGCGTTGCCGGCCAGGGGCAGCATGACCGAGCGCGCCGGGACCTTGCCGCTGTCGATGTCGGACTGGGTGATGCCGACGGAGGCGAGCTCGGGGTCGGTGAACACGTTCGCGGCGACGGTGCGCAGCTTCAGCGGGGCGACGGCCTCGCCGAGCGCGTGCCACATGGCGATCCGGCCCTGCATGGCGGCGACGCTGGCGAGGGGCAGCAGCCCGGTGCAGTCGCCGGCCGCGTAGATGCCCGGGACGTTGGTCCGCGACACCCGGTCGACGGTGATGTAGCCGCCGGGGGCGACCTCGACGCCATACTCCGTCAGCCCCAGCGTGGACGTCTGCGGCACCGAGCCGACCGCCATCAGCACGTGCGAGCCCTCGACCGAGCGGCCGTCGGCGAGCTCGACCACGACCCCGCCGTCGACCCTGCGGGCGGCGGCCGCCCGGGAGTTGTTGAGGATGGTCATGCCCCGGGCCCGGAACACCCGCTCGATCGCCATCGCCGCGTCGGGGTCCTCGTGCGGCATGACCCGGTCCCGGCTGGAGACGAGCGTCACGTGGATGCCCATCGCCAGATACGCCGAGGCGAACTCCGCGCCGGTCACGCCCGAGCCGACGACGATCAGGTGCTCGGGCAGCTGCGGCAGGTCGTACACCTGGCGCCAGTCGAGGATCCGCTCGCCGTCCGGGACCGCGGTCGGGAGCACCCTGGGCGTGGCTCCGGTGGCCAGCAGCACCGTTGAGGCCGCAATCACATACGGAGCGTCACTACCGGCCGGTGTGACCTGCACCGCATGGGTGTGACCGAGCGTGTCCTCACCGAGGCGGGCAGTGCCCGTGACGAACTCCACGCCCGCCTTGAGCAACTTGGAGTGGATATCGCTGGACTGCGCGGCGGCCAGCCGCTTGACCCGCCGGTGCACCGCCGGGCCGTCGACCCGCACGTCGTCCCCGGGCGGGCCCATGACCCCGAACTCCTCGGTGTCCAGGTGCGCGGTGACCACGCTCGAGCTGGCGATGAACGTCTTGGACGGCACGCAGTCGTGCAGCACGCACGCGCCACCAGCACCTTCGGCCTCGATCACGGTGACCTCGGCACCGAGCTGCGCGGCGACCAGGGCCGCCTCATAGCCCGCCGGGCCCCCTCCGATGATCACGATCCGGCCCACGAACGCCCACCCCTTCTCGGCTTTGTCCCGCCATTCTCCCCCGTCGGCACCCGCCCCTGGGCAGCGACCCAGCCGAACGGCGCCGCCGCGCCGACGAGTGGATCCGAATCCGACACGCTCCGCAGTATTCTCTCCCGCACCCTGACGGGTTTATCGTCATCGCCGTGCGTCATTACGCCGCGTATGGCTCGAACCTGGACCCAGCCCGCATGCGGGCCTACTGTCCGTATTCGCCGATGATCGGCACCGGCTGGCTGGAAGGCTGGCGGCTGACGTTCGCCGGTGAGGATGTCCTCGGCTGGGAGGGCTCGGTCACCACGATCGTCGAGTCACCCGGCGACCGGGTCTTCGTCGCGCTCTACGACGTCCACCCCAACGACGAGAAGCAGCTCGACGAGGTCGAGGGTGCGCTCGCCGGCACGTACCAGAAGCTGCACCTGCGGGTGGCGACCCTCGACGGGGACGCGACCGCGTGGGTGTACGTCTTCAACGGGTACGAGGGCGGCCTGCCGACGGCCTGGTATCTCGCCGAGATCGCGAACGCGGCGGCGAAGGCCGGGGCGCCCGCCGACTACCTCGACGCGCTGCGCGCCCGCCCCACGAAGACCGCCATGCCGTAGCCGCTGGTCGTCGGGCGCGGCGAACAGTCACCCACACGGCCGCGCGGCCTCAGCCGCCGAGCGGCCGCTCGTAGACGTCCGCCGCGAAGACCACCGACATGCCCACGCCGGTGTACAGGTGGTACGCGCCCGTCGGGTTGGTCAGGTCGACGCCGAGACCCGCCGCGGTGCGCCCCTTGGCGGCGTACGCCGCGAACGCCGTGCGCAGCAGCGCCCCACCGATGCCGGTCTTGCGGTGCCCGCGCAGCACGGCCAGGTTCTTGACCCAGCCCTCGCCGCGCTCCACGGCCTGGTCGGCGGACTGCAGCACGCCCACGATCTCACCGCCGGACAGCGCCACGAACCACTCGTCCCAGCTGGTCGACACCAGGCTGTCGATCCAGGTGCGCCAGTCCTCGTAGGACGTCGGCTCGAAGTCGGGGGCGTCGGCGAAGGCGGCCTCGAGCACCTCGTGAAACCGGGGCAGCTCGTCGGGGCGGACCGGACGGATGTCGAAGCCGGTGGGCGGGCGCTCGTCACCGGTGAGCGGGCGGGTCATCCGGGCGTGGCGCTTGACGAACGCGAAACCGTTGGCCTCCAGCACCGAGACCAGCGCCGTCTCCGAGGCGAGCGTCCCGGCCCGCAGCACGCCGTCGGCGAAGCCGTTGCCTCGCGACCGCTCGACCGCCCTGGCGACGGCCAGGTCCAGCAGCGGGCCGTAGGCGGGCTCGCCATGGCCGGGCCAGGCGTAGAGCTCGACGTTGTCGCGGGCGCCGCGCTTCGGGTTGTCGACATACGCCCAGGCGACCGGGACGCCGTCGGGGCCGGCGGCGAGCCACGTGTCGACCGCCGGATCCTCGGCCGGGGCGGTCAGGGTCTCCACGACCTCGTCCTCGGACCAGTCGGGCTCGCCGAGGGCGGCCATGTCGCTGGCCCGGGTGATCGCGAGGATCGCCGGCACGTCGCGCAGCGTGCAACCACGGACGGTCCAGCCGTCAAGGCCGGCCAAGGAATGAGTCATACCGGTGCCGCCTCCTGGACGGTGGTCACCGCCGCGTCGAGCAGGTTGACGAGCTCGATGCGTTCGGTGGGTGCCAGTGCCCGGAACGCCTCGCCGGCGATCCGGTCGGTCAGGGCCTCGGCCCAGCTGCGGCGGCGCACGAGCGGCTCGAACGGCGGGAACGGTGGCTGCCAGCCGAACGCCGTCGCGCCGGCCTCGCCCTCCGGGCCGGCGATGATCGCTTCGAGGGGGCTCAGGCCGCTGGCCCGGATCGCCAGGAGGTGCGCGGCGCCGCGGTGCTCGCGCAGCAGGTGGGCCAGGACGGCGGCGCGGGCGCCGGGTGAGTCGTCCGGCAGCGGCATCGCCCGCCACGCCGCGAACAGCGGCATGCCGGCGGTCTCGGCGCTGACCACGACCCGCTCGGCGAGCTCGACCAGCTTCGGCAGCGCGTAGAAGCTCTCCAGGTGCTCGCGGCCCCACCGGCAGCACTCGTCGAGGTTGTCGGCGGCGATCTGCTCGGGCGGGGCGACCTTGCGGGCGGCGTCCCAGCCGTCCTGCACCGCCTCGGGCGCGATGAAGCCGAGCGCCGCGGCGACGGTGTCGGCCCGCACGTCACCGAGGGCACCGCCGCGGCCGGCGACGTAGAACGCCCAGCCGGTGAGTCCGATCTGCCGAGCGCGGCGCATGGTCTTGGGGTCGTCGCTGAACGCGCCGCCCAGCATCAGGACGGCCTGCTTCGCTGCCGCTGCCGCCTGCTCGGGAGTCACCCGGCTCATTCTGCCTGCTCGGGTGGATCACGCAGTAGGCACACGTTCGTGGGAGGGCATCCGGTCGGGTTCAGGACAGGTCCGCGAGGGCGTCCTGCGCGATTTTCACCCGCTTCTCAGCTGATTTGATGGCTTTCTCCGCGGCGGCGACGGCGCGTTCCGCCTCGGACTTCGCGGTCTCCGCGTCGGTCAGCTGCTGCAGCGCCGTCATCAGTTCGCGCCGGGCCTGCTTGACGACCCTGGCGTGCTCCTCCTCGGCGCGGCGCCGCTCCTCCTCCCGCCGCCGGGCCTCGGCCCGCTGCTCCCGGTCGTCCTGGGTCGGCGCGGACCGTTTCGGGGTCACGGTGCTGAGGTAGGGCCCGTCGTCGCCGCCCTGGACAAGCCGCAGCTGCGGTCGTGGGGTCTCCCCGAAGCCGGTGTACTCGAGCGATTTCGTCAGCGCTCCCTCCTGTACCGCCGCCGCCACCGTCGAATCAGCGAGCGCTGCCGCGAAGGTTCCCTCCACCTCCTGCAACGGAAGGTTGCCCCGGTCGGGTCCGGCGAGGCGGGCGGCCTCCCTCGCCAGGGCGGCGACGGTGGAGCGGCGCCGGGTCGACAGCTCGCGCAGCTCGGCGCCACGCAGCTCGCGTTGCGCGTCGCGGAGCTCCGCGGCCAGCTCCAGGAGCTCCTCGACCAGGTCGGGCCGCTCGTGGGCGAGGAGGTTGACCAGCCACGCGGCGACCGTCGGCTTGCGCAGCTTGCCGATCGTGCCGGCGAGCCCGGTGTCGCGCGCCGCGCGGGCCCTGGCGACCTCCTCGGCGCGCACCGCGACGAACTCCTCCGGCGGCACCGCGTACAACCTGGCCACCACGGCGGCGAGCGCATCGTCCACCACCCGATCGTAGGATCAGTGGATGCGCGCGGACGTCTATTTCTCCCTCGACGTCGAGGCCGACGGCCCGATTCCGGGGCCGTACTCGATGGTGAGCCTCGGCCTGGCCGTCGCCGGGCGCTCCGACGGGGTGTTCACCGCGGCGGATCCGACCGCCGACACGTTCTACCGGGAGCTGCGCCCGATCAGCGACGACTTCGTCCCCGAGGCCCTGGCGGTGTCCGGTCTGGACCGGGCGGCCCTGCTGCGCGACGGTGCCGACCCGGCCACCGCCATGGGCGAGCTCAGCGACTGGGTGACCCGCACCGCGGGCGCCGGGCGGCCCGTCATCGTCGCCTACCCGGCCGTGTTCGACTGGATGTTCCTGTACTGGTACCTGCTGCGCTTCACCGGAGCCAGCGTGTTCGGCCACTCGGGCTGCCTGGACATCAAGACCCTCTACGCGGTCAAGGCGGGCGTCCCGATCGGGGCGGCCGTGAAGAGCCGCATGCCGGCGCACCTGCTGTCCAAGCGCCGGCACACCCATCACGCCCTGGACGACGCCGTCGAGCAGGCGGAGCTGTTCGCGAACCTGATGGCCTGGACCCCGTAACCCCAGTCTCAGCCTCAGCCTCAGCCTCAGCCTCAGCCGATGCTGGTGCCCGGCTCCAGGCGGGCGTAGCGGGTGCCGGACAGCCGGGTCATGTGTCCGGTGACCATCTGCTGGCCGGCGTCCACCAGCAGGCTGTCGTGCAGCGCGAACGCCCGCTCCGGGGCGACGTCCCGGGTGAAGTCGATCGCCTCCGCGAGCTTCAGCCACGGCGCGGACACCGGCACGAACAGCGTGGCGATCTCCTCGTCCGGGACGTGGAACGCGTCGCCGGGGTGATACAGCGGGCCGTCCGGGGTGTCGATCACGAAGCCGACGTTGACGATCCGCGGGATGTCGGGGTGGATGACCGCGTGCCGGCCGCCGTGGGCGCGGACCGTCATCCCCGCGGCGACGAAGGTGTCACCCGGGGCGACCGCGTACAGGTCGGCGTCGAGGTCGGCGAGCTGCGCCTCCACGTCGGCGTGGGTGTGCACGGTGAGCTCGGGGCGTTTCAGCGCCCGCAGCGCCTCGATGTCGACGTGGTCGAAGTGCTCGTGGGTGATGAGGACGGCGTCGGCGCCGTCGAGCGCCTCCGCCTCGGTGAAGACACCCGGGTCGATCACCAGCACCCCGCCGCCGTGCTCGATGCGCAGACACGCGTGCGTGAACTTGGTGATGCGCATGACTCCGTGTCCCTTCGCCGTGTTCTCGCCGTGGCCCTGCCGTGTCGTAACCGTGACGCCGCGCCCGGGAACCGGTGCGGCGCCCGGGTGCGTCCCAGGTGGCAGTTCGATCGCTCCGGTCGACCCTACCCAGGAGGCGTCATGTCAGTCAGGCGCACGAGACTGTTCCTCGCGGCGGTGAGTGCCGTGCTGCTCGTCGCAGTGAGCGGCTGCGGCGCCAGTGACAAGGCGGAATCCCCCGCCAGCACCGCTGACCGCGGCGTGGCCGCGCCCGGGGTGGCACAGGAGGGCGGCGCCGGCCCCGCCAAGGAGCCGAACAAGGTCCCCGACAACCTCGACGTGGAGAACCGTTCGATCATCTACGCCGGCACGATGACCGTCCGCGTGGACGACGTCGACGCGGCGGCCGCCAGGGCCATCTCGTTCGCCACCCAGGCGGGCGGCTTCGTCGGCGGCGACAACCGCCGGCGCGACGACCGCCGCTCCACCGGCACGCTGGTGCTGCGCATCCCGGCGGCGAAGTTCACGCCGACCCTCGAGCAGCTCAAGGACCTCGGCGACGAGGAGGACCGCACCATCACCGCGCAGGACGTCACCGACCAGGTCGTCGACGTCCAGGCCCGGCTGGACAACGCCGCGGCGAGCGTCGACCGGATCCGCGCGCTGCTGGCGAAGGCGACCACGATCGGCGAGATCACCTCGCTGGAGTCGGAGCTGTCCCGCCGCCTGTCCGACCTCGAGTCCCTGCAGGCGCGCAAGCGCAAGCTCGACGGCCTGACCGCGCTGTCGACGATCACCCTGCAGCTGCTCGGCCCCGAGGCGGCGATCGCCAAGGACAAGGACGAGATCGGGATCGCGGCCGGGTTCAAGAACGGCCTGGCCGCGTTCCTGGCCTCGCTGCAGGTGGCGCTGACGGTGCTGGGCTGGTTGACCCCGTGGATCCTGCTGCTGGGTGTTCCGCTGTACGTCCTGATCCGGCTGATCCGCCGGTACCGGCCGAAGCGACCGGCACTGGTCCCCGCTGGCGCTCCGGCGGCGGGTCCGGTTCCGGGCTGGAACCCGCCGCCGTTCCCGGCCACCCCGCGCCCGGGACACGGCCCGCGCTCCGGCCCGCTGCTGGCACCGGTGCCGCCCGCCCGCGGCCCGGTCTCCGGACCGCCCGCCGCCACCGGTCCCGGCGCGGCTGGTCCCGGCGCGGCTGGTCCCGGCGCGGCTGGTCCCGGCGCGGCTGGTCCCGGCACCGCACCGCCCGCTCCCGCTTCGCCCACCACGGCGCCGGCGGCCACTGGTGGTTCGGCGTCGGGTGGGGCCGGCACCGATCCCGTGTCCACTCCGCCGGTCTCCGCGCCGCCCGAATGGACGAGCCCCTCACCGGTGGCCGAGGGCCCCTCGCCGAAGGCCGGAGACGGAGACAGGGACGGGGACGGGAACGGGGACGGGGACGGGGACGGGGACGGCAAGCCGGGCGGGTCACCGTTGCGCGACGAGGACGACCCGAAGCCGCGGTGACCGTCGCACCACCGGTGATCCACGTCCGGTCAGGGAGCCGAGGAGATCGAGGGCGCCGACGGGTTCGAGACCGTCGGCGGCTCGTCCGAGGCGCCCGACAGGACCGTCACGAGTCCGGCCACGGCCGCGCCGAACGCGGGCCGCAGCTGATAGCCGGAGTGTCCGTCAACCTTGGGGAACACCGTGTCACCGGGCGCGATGTCGAAGCTCGGCGGGTCCACCAGCCGCACATCCCGTGCGGTCGGTGCCTGCACCGGGCCGCCGATCGGGTCGGTGTCCCGCCAGAGGTTGACCCAACGGGGGCTGTGCTGACCCGCGTCGAGGACGCCATCCTCGGGTCGGGCCAGCACCGCGCCGATCCGCGCCAGCACCGCGTCGTTGACGTAGGCGGGGAAGAAGCGGGCGTACAGGCGGCGCAGTGGCGAACCATAGGTCAGCAGCGTGGTGCGGGCCTGCGCCTCGGGCGGCAGCTGCAACACGGTCGCGGCGGCCAGGACGGTGCCCTGGCTGTGCCCGGACAGGATGACCCCGCCCTGCTCGGCGGCGAGCCACCCGGTGCGCCGGGCGAGCTCGGGCACGACCCGTTCCGCGTAGCAGGGCGGCGCGAGGGGGTGCGCGGCCCGCGGCCAGAACGTGCCGAGGTCCCACAGGACGCCGACGATCCGGCGGAAGCGTTGATACCGGTACGCCAGAATCCCGATGAACACGAGCGCGAACGCTGACAGGCCGATGAGATAGGTGCCCAGGTTGACGACGGTCGACGTCACCTCGGCCGCCGCCGAACCCGACGCCGCCAGCCGGATCGGCCGCAGCCCGAGCAACGCGAACCCGGTCGCGACGACCGCCGCCGCGGCGGCCGGGACGAACACCCAGACCAGCATGCGCCCGACCTGGTCGGTGACGAGGGCGTCGGCGACGGCGGTGTCGATGTGCCGGGCCCGCGCGGCGTCGCGCTGCCGGCCACCGCGGAAGTCCGCGTCGGTGACGACCCGGGCGTACCGGCGCAGGCGGCGCACCATCGGCAGCCCCATCGTCAGCGCGACCAGCGCGGCGAGGACGAGCAGCAGGACGAAGCCGGCGGCGGCCCACTCGTAGGCGGGCGGCGGCTCGATGACCAGGCGGCCCTCGTCGTAGTCCGCGGTGGACGGCAACGAGCGCCGGTCGAGGAAGTCGGCGACCCGGTAGGCCATCCCGGCGGCGAACGCGACCGCGACACCGAGTCCGGTGCTCGCGATCAGCGGCCCCGCGAGCCCCAGCAGGACCGTGCCCTTCGGGCGGGTCGCCAGGACGACCCCGCCGAGGATCAGCATCAGCAGGACCTGCACGGCGAAGAGCACGGTGACGGTGCCGCTGAACGCCGGCAACCGGTCCCTGGCGGTCCACGGGTCCCGGGTGAGGCAGGCGTATCCGATGACGAGGCCGGTCAGCACGACGGCGGCGTGGCTCATGGTGCGGGTGAAGGGCTTCGCCCACGCGGCCGGCGTGTCGCGGTGCACGACGGCGCTCAGGGTCACCGCGACGACGCCGGCCAGCAGGATGACGGCGGTGACGGCGGCGAGGACGTAGCCGGCGGGGTGCCGGTCGTGCGGGACGAGGACGCCGAGCAGCGCCGCGTCGAGGGTGGCGAACGCGACCGCGATGTGCAGCGACCGGAGCCGGCCGACGAGCGGCCGGCCGTTCCAGAAGCACGGGTGCGCCAGTCCGTCGCCGTCGCCTTCGGTGGTGATCGGGTACGCCTCGTAGCGGGCCCAGGTGCGCCGGCCCAGAAACCACAGGAACGCGATCGCGAGGACCGGGATCAGCGCGGTGACGGCGAGCCGCCGGCTGGTGGTGGCGAACGTGCCGTCCGCGAGCACCGACAGGTACCCGCGGTCCTGCAGGCAGCGGGGCAGCGCCGCGCACTGCCAGCCGACCAGGTCCATCGAGATCTCGACGAACGCCAGGACGAACGACGCGGTCATGGTCAGCGCGAAGACGCGGGTCAGCGCCCGGATCGCCGTCCTGGCCCGGTCGCCGACGTCGGGGCGCAACCAGATCGCGACGTTGGCGAACATGAACGGCAGCAGGAGCAGCCAGAGCGCGCGGGCGGCGGCGCCGGCGGTGAGGTTGCCCCAGCGGTACGCCTCCAGGGTCACACCGCCCGCTCCGGCGCCTCCGCCGTACTCCGCGCGGGGACGGAAGAACCCGGCGTCGGTGTCGCCGGCGACCCGCCGCAGCAGGGGCCGGTCGAGGACGTCCTCCGCCGGGGTTCCCGTGACGCCGTGCACTCGCAGCTCAGTGACCACGGTCCATGGCTATCAGACCGGTGGTGCCTTGAGATATCCCCCGCGGGCTTTAAAAAGCGCCCGCGCTCAGTGCGGCGAGGGCGGTGTGCACCATGACCCGGACGCCGTAGCCGATCGAGCGCTCGTCGACGTCGAACAGCGACTGGTGGATGTCGAACTTCTGATCCGACCCGGGCACGCCGACGCCGAGGCGGATCATCGAGCCCGGCACGCCGTCGAGGTAGAACGCGAAGTCCTCGCCACCCATGCTGATCTCCGCCTCGACGACCCGGTCCGGGCCGAGGGCGGCACCGGCGGCGCCGGCGATGATCGCGGTGGCCAGGCGGTCGTTGACGACCGGGGGCACGCCGCGGGTGTACTTGACCTCGACGTCGGCACCGGTCGGCGCAATGACGTCGTGGACCAGCTTGGTGACCAGCTCCGGCACGTCGCGCCAGGCGTCGCGGCTGAGCACCCGGATGGTGCCGCGGGCGATGCCCTCGATCGGGATCGCGTTGGCCGCCTCGCCGGCCCGCACGGCACCCCACACCATGGAGACCCCGGCGCGGGCGTCGAGCTTGCGGTCCAGCAGCGACGGCACGTCCACCAGGATCCGGCCGAGCGCGTGCACGAGGTCGGCGGTCAGGTGCGGCCGGGCGGTGTGCCCGCCGCGTCCCGTGAGCCGGACCTCGATCTTGTCGGCGGCGGCGGTGAACGGCCCGGAGCGGACCCCGACCAGCCCGACCGGCAGCTGCGGCGCGCAGTGCAGCGCGAAGATCGCGGCGACGTCCTTGAGCCCACCGGCGGCGATGACCTCGGGCGCGCCCGACGGCATCGTCTCCTCGGCCGGCTGGAACAGCAGCCGCACCCGGCCCGGCAGCTCGTCGCGCTCGGCCAGCTGGGCCAGGGCGAGACCGACGCCGAGCAGGATCGTGGTGTGGACGTCGTGCCCGCACGCGTGGCAGACGTTGTCGACGGTGGAGCGGTAGGGCACGTCCTTGGTGTCCGGCAGCGGCAGGGCGTCCAGGTCGGCGCGCAGCGCGATGACCCGGTCGCCGTAGCCGATGTCGCACATCACGCCGTTGCCCTTGGGCAGCATGCGGGGCGACAGACCGGCGCGGGTCAGCTCGCGGGCGACCAGGGCCGCCGTCTCGAACTCCTGGCCGGAGAGCTCCGGATGCGCGTGAATGTGACGTCGCACGGCTACGAGCTCGGCACCCCGGGAGGTGAGCCAGCGGTCGAGCTGACCGGGCAGCGGATCGGCCCCGGGTGGAGTCTCGGGCCAGGACGACGTCAACTTGCTGACCCGTGCCGCCGCGGCGGCAGGATCGGGCAGCGTCAGCGCTCTCGTCACGGTGAGTTCTCTATTTCGGTCTAAAGGAGCGGCCCGCCCCATGCGTGCCACGGACAGACTAACTGGGTCAAGGTGACGGAGCGCAACATCATTCTCGTGATGTTGAGATAGCTGAGCGTCACTTGATTGGTGCTGGAGGCGTAAAGTTGCTGGCCTCGTCGGAAGTGTGCGGTCCGCTTCAGACAAGTACCCCTCACCTCCTACAACGGGTGACAGGCGCCACGGTCACGTGGTGTCGCGAGTAACTTTTCGCCTCGGTGCTGCCGTCATCGTCGCCGATGGTCGACGCACAGTGACGGAAGACGTCGCAGAGTGGCATGAACCCGGGGGTTGACGCCGCACCGTGCGTGCGTCTGGCTCCCCCGATCGGCAGGTGCACCAGGAAATCCAGGGAAAGTAGTCCCCCGATGTTCCGGATGCGTTTCAGTCCTCCTGCGTAGACGCTCCGCCCGACCCTCCGGGTTCCCCGAATGAGCGGATTCAATCCAACCGTTTCAGCAGCGCGACAAGATCAGCACGCACGGTTGCCTGCGGGTCACGGTACGGTGAAGGACGGGACCCCACCTTTCTTAACGGGCGAGCAGCACGCAAGATAGGGGGGACCGCGGTCGTACAGCGAGAAAGTCATCTCCCCTCCATGACGACGGTTTACTGCCTGTGACTCAGCTCCCGACGTGGCACGGCGAGCCCCTGCCACCCACCGGCGCTCTGGCCTCCGCCGGAGCCGGGCGTGACCCTGCGCGCGGCCCCGACCAGCGGGAGCCCCGCGAGCCTGGCTCCACGAGCATGCCCGTGCCCGGGCAGCGCGCCGCCCCGGGCGTGGTGATCGGCGGGCGCTATGCCCTGCGCACCGCCATCGGTCACGGCGGCATGGGCACGGTCTGGCGCGCCAGCGACACCGTGCTGCGCCGCGACGTAGCGGTCAAAGAGGTGATACTGCCGCCCAACATGGCCCCCAGCGACCGCGACTCGATGTATCAGCGGACGCTGCGCGAGGCCCGCGCCGCGGCGGCACTGTCGCACCCCGCCGTCGTCCAGGTGTACGACGTGGTCACCGAGGCCGGCCGCCCATGGATCGTCATGGAGCTGCTGCAGGCCCGCAGCCTCGCCGAGATGATCGTGGAGGACGGCCCCCTGGCCGCCCGCGCCGTCGCCAAGATCGGCATCGCGCTGCTCGGCGCGCTCGAGGTCGCCCACGCCGCCGGCGTCCTGCACCGCGACGTCAAGCCGGCCAACGTCCTCATCGCCGGCGACGGCCGCTGCGTGCTCACCGACTTCGGCGTGGCGCGGATGCCCACCGACAGCGAGCTGACCACGCCCGGCATGGTGCTCGGCTCCCCGCACTTCATCTCCCCCGAGCGGGCCATCGGCGCGAAGTTCGGGCCGCCCAGCGACCTGTTCTCCCTCGGCGTCACGCTCTACACGGCGGTCGAGGGCCGGCCGCCGTTCGACCGGCGCGACCCGTTCGAGACGATGCGCGCCGTCGTCGAGGAGCCCCCGGCCCAGGCGGTCCGCGCCGGCCCCCTGGCAGGCGTGCTCTACGGGCTGCTGGAGAAGGACCCGGCCCGCCGCTGGAACGTCGAGACCGCCCGCGCGGTCCTGCGCGACCTGCTCGCCGGCCCCCTCGCCAGCAACGCTCCCGCGCACATGACCGACCCCTACGCGGTGGTCCGCCCGACGCACCAGCCGACGGTCGCGACCCCGCAGCAGCCCCCGACCGGCCAGATCGGCGGCCGGGCGATGATCGCCCCCGGCGAGACGGTCAGCGGCGCCATGCGGCGCATGCACTCCGGCGGCCCGTCCCACCAGGCCCAGGACGCCGAGCTGGAGCGCACCGACGCCAGCCGGTATGCGGCCTACCAGGACGGCCCGCTCGGCACCACCGACTGGACCCAGGCCCCGGCCGAGCCGCCGAAGCAGTCCGGCCCCGACCTCAAGCGCATCGTCACCCAGGCACCACGCTGGGCGAAGGTCGCCGTCGCCGCGGGCGTCGTGGTCGTGCTGGTCGTCGCGCTGTCGATGTCAGGGCTGTTCGCCGGCGGCGGCTCGGACGCGCAGAACGGCAGGCCCCCGGTCACCACGTCGAGCGGCCCGCCGAAGCCCCTGATGGACGTGGAGTCCTTCACCCACACCGGCGGCATCACCGTCAACATCCCCAAGGGCTGGACGAAGAAGCAGCTCGGCAACGCGGCCGCGCCCTACTGGGACATCACCGACCCGAACGACGCCAACCGCCGCATCCGGGTCAACATCGAGAAGGCGTCGAACACGCCGCGCGCCTTCCTCGAGGGCGCGGAGAACCGGCTGAAGGCGACGGCGTCCAGCTGCACCCAGCCGTACACGCACGTCGACATGACCGACAACAAGCTCGACGGCCACGACGCCGCGGTCCTCGAATACACCTGCGGCGCCGGCGACCAGCAACGGCACGCCCTGTGGAACGCCGTGGTCGTCAACGGCAAGAGCTACCACTTCTTCGTGACCGTGCCCGAGGCCAAGTTCGCCGAGAGCAAGGTCATCTTCGAGGAGATGGTCCGCTCGTTCAAGCTCACCACCCCGTCGGCGGGCGCCTCCACCGGCCAGTGACCCCACCCTCGGTCCACGATCAGCGACGGCGGGGTGGGGCGGGGAAGGCCGAGGCGGCTCGGGGTCGGGCGGGGCGTGCTAAGAACGACGGATGAGTGATCTGCGCGCCGAAGCGGAGGCCTGGCTGGCCGACGATCCCGACCCCGCCGGCCGGGACGAGTTGCGGGCCGTGCTCGACGATCACCAGGAGCTGCGGGACCGGTTCGCGGGGCCGTTGACGTTCGGCACGGCCGGGCTGCGCGGACCGCTGCGGGCCGGGCCGAACGGCATGAACCTCGCCGTCGTGCGGGGCGCCGCGGCCGGGCTCGTCCACTGGCTGGCGCAGACCGGGGTCGAGGGGCCGCTCGTCGTCGGCTACGACGCCCGCCACGGCTCGAAGGCGTTCGCCGAGGAGACCGCGAAGGTGGCTCAGGGCGCCGGCCGGCGCGCGTTGCTGCTGCCCAGGCCGCTGCCGACGCCGGTGCTCGCGTTCGCCGTGCGGCACCTCGACGCCGCCGCCGGGGTCATGGTGACCGCGAGCCACAACCCTCCGCAGGACAACGGCTACAAGGTGTATCTCGGCGACGGCTCGCAGATCGTGCCGCCCGCGGACCGGGAGATCGAGCGGGCGATCCGGGCGGTCGGGCCGCTGCGGGACGTGCCGCTGGGTGACGCCGGGGAGACGCTGGGCGAGGACGTGGTCGACGCGTACGTGGACGGGGCCCTGCGCACCGTCGAGCCCGAGGTGCCGCGGGACCTCGTCATCGCGTACACCCCCATGCACGGAGTGGGAAACGACGTATTTGTCCGGACTATCACCGAAGCGGGATACCCGGCACCGAACGTCGTGGCGGAGCAGGCCGAGCCCGACCCCGAGTTCCCGACGGTCAAGTTTCCGAACCCGGAGGAACCCGGCGCGACCGACCTGCTGCTCGCGCTCGCGACGCGGAGCGACGCGGACATCGCGATCGCCAACGACCCCGACGCCGACCGGTGCGCGGTGGCGATCAAGGCCGCGGACGGCTGGCGGCTGCTCCGGGGTGACGAGGTCGGGGTCCTGCTCGCCGACCACCTGATGCGCCGCGGCGTCAAGGGCCGGTATGCGACCACCATCGTGTCCTCCAGCCTGCTGTCCAGGATGTGTGAGGCCCACCAGGTGCCCTACGGCGAGACGCTCACCGGCTTCAAGTGGATCGTCCGGGCCGGCGACGACCTGGTCTTCGGCTACGAGGAGGCGCTGGGGTACTGCGTCGCGCCCACCCACGTGCGGGACAAGGACGGCATCACCGCCGCCCTGCTGGTGTGCGAGCTGGCCGCCGGGCTGAAGTCCGAGTTCAAGGACCTCGGCGACCGGCTCGACGAGCTCGCGCTGCGGCACGGCGTGCACGCGACGGACCAGCTGAGCGTCCGCGTCGACGACCTCGCCGACATCGCCACCGCCATGGCCACGATCCGGCGGCAGCCGCCGGTGGCGCTGCTCGACGAGCCGGTGCACGCGGTCGAGGACCTGCTGCCGGACGCCGACGTGCTGATCGTGCGGGCGGGCACGACCCGGGTGGTGGTGCGGCCGTCGGGGACGGAGCCGAAGCTGAAGGCCTACCTGGAGGTGGTCGAGCCGGTCACCGGCGGTGACGTCGCCGCCGCCCGCGAGAAGGCCCGCGCGTCCCTGGCCGCCCTGCGCACCGAGACGGCCGCCGCCCTGGGCCTATAGCGTGACGGCGAACACCGTCGATGCGGCCAGCTTCTGGAACTCCGAAAGGGCCGCCGGTGAGCTGTCGGGCCGTGTGTCGCCCTTCGGGGCGTTCGGCGAGTCGAAGTACACCAGGGCCTTGATCGCGGGGAACCGGCCGAGCTGCTGGCGGACCGTCGAGTAGATCCAGGCCTTCTGCGCGGGGTCGGCGGCGTGCTCGTACACCCCCCATTCCGCGATCATGAGCGGCTTGTTGCCGTGCGTCCGGGTGGCCCAGGTGTAGAACCCGGGCCACTTGGCCGGATCCGAGGTGCGGTCGACCAGGTACGCGAAGTCGCCGTGGCCGTAGCCGCCGGGCTTGGCGAACAGGTAGGGGTCCATGCCGATCCAGTCGACGACGTCGTCACCCGGGTACAGGTCGCCGAACCACGGCTGCACGCACCACGGCTCGTACGCCATGTAGACCATGACGAAGACGACGTTGGTGACGCCGGCGGCGCGCAGGCGCAGGACGGTGTGCCGGTACATGGCGGCGTAGTCGCGGGCGGTCATGCCGCCGCCGGCCCGCACGTCGTTCTCCGGCTCGTGGTGCAGGGCGACGAACAGCTTCCCCGGAAACGCCCTCAGCCGGGCCGCGGCCCGGTCGATCCGGGCGTCCTGCCCGCCGGCGGCGACGTCGGCCCAGGTCGTGCCCCAGGCGACCTTCCAGTTGGCGAACAGGATCCGCTTGCGGGCCTGCTGCACGGTGGCGATCTCGTCGGCGGTCGGCCAGACCTCGTCGCCGCGGTGGTAGGAGTGCAGGATGTCGGCGGGGCGGCCGGTGGTGCGCTCGAAGTCGCCCAGCGCCCTGGACGACGGCAGGTCGGTGAACGCGCCGGGCGCGACCCCCCACAGCAGCCCGCAGCCCGGCACCAGTTTCGCGCTCAGCCCGCAGCGGGTGGCCTCCGTCGCTTTCGGCGCCGGCGCCTTGCTCGTCGGCGCGGCCTTTGTCGGCCGGGCCGCGGTGCCGAGGTTTTCCGTGTCTGGTCGCTGCGTCGCCGGTACGGCGGCAGCCCGCCGTTCGGGTCTGCCCCCGCCGGTCGCCGCGAGGGCGCCCGAGCCGACGAGGATCCCCACCGTGACGGCGACGGCGAGGACCGGGTGCGTGCGCAGGAACGAGCGTCGGTGTTTCATCGCCGGTCACCGTAGGCCGCTGCTCAGCCCGTCAGGCAATGGCTGAGCAGCGGGAATCCCCCGAACCGGCGACGAGAATTAAGGCGCTACTCAGAAACGCGGCATGCCGCCGAACTGGCGGTCGCCGGCGTCACCGAGGCCCGGAACGATGTACATGCGCTCGTTGAGCTTCTCGTCGATCGCGGCCGTGACCAGGCGGATCGGCAGGCCGGAGTCGGCCAGGCGCTCGATGCCGGCGGGCGCCGCGAGCACGCACAGCACGGTGATGTCGGTCGCGCCGCGGTCGACCAGCAGCCGCACGCAGTGCAGCAGCGAGCCGCCGGTGGCCAGCATCGGGTCGAGGACCAGCACCGGAATGCCCTTGAGGTCACCGGGCAGTGACTCCATGTAGGCGCGCGGCTCGTAGGTCTCCTCGTCGCGGGCCAGCCCGACGAAGCCCATCGAGGACTCCGGCAGTAGCGCCAGGGCCGAGTCGGCCATGCCCAGCCCGGCCCGCAGGACCGGCACCAGCAGCGGCGGGTTGGCCAGCCGGGTGCCCTCGGCCACGGCGACGGGCGTCTGCACCGGGAACTGCTCGGTGGCGAAGGAGCGGGCCGCCTCATACACCAGCATCGTCGTGAGCTCGTGCAGCGCGGCCCGGAACTGGCCGTTGTCGGTCCGTGCGTCACGCATCGCGGTCAGTCGCGACTTGGCCAGGGGGTGATCCACCACGAGTACGTCCACAGCGACTAAGCCTAGACTCAGGTCATGTCCCTCACCGCCGAGGTCGCGCGCTCACAAGGCGCCCTGCGGACCTTCCTGCACGGTTTGCCCGGTGTCGACCAGGTTGGCGCGGAGCAGCGCGCCGCCATGCTGGGCACCCGGTCGATCAAGACGACAGCGAAGGCGCAGGCCCTGGATCTGGCGATCCGCATGGTCGACCTGACGACACTCGAAGGCTCCGACACCCCGGGCAAGGTCCGGGCGCTGTGCGCGAAGGCGGTCCGGCCCGACCCCGCCGACCCGACCTGCCCGAGCGCCGCCGCGATCTGCGTCTACCCGGCGATGATCTCGGTGGCCGCCGAGGCGTTGCGCGGCAGCGGGGTCCACCTGGCCAGCGTCGCCACCGCCTTCCCGTCCGGGCAGGCGCCGCTGGACGTGAAGCTCGCCGACACCCGGGCGGCCGTCGCGGACGGCGCCGACGAGATCGACATGGTGATCAAGCGCGGCGCGTTCCTGGCCGGGCGGTATGCCGAGGTCCACGACGAGATCGTGGCGGTCAAGGAGGCGTGCGGCGACGCGCACCTCAAGGTCATCCTGGAGACCGGCGAGCTGGCCACCCTCGACAACGTGCGCCGCGCCTCCTGGCTGGCGATGCTGGCCGGCGCCGACTTCATCAAGACCTCGACCGGCAAGATCCAGCCGGCGGCGACGCTGCCGGTGACGCTGGTCATGCTGGAGGCGGTGCGCGACTTCCGGGCCGCGACCGGCCGGATCATCGGGGTGAAGCCCGCCGGCGGCATCCGCACGGCGAAGGACGCGATCAAGTACCTGGTCATGGTCAACGAGACCGCCGGCCCCGACTGGCTGGACCCGGACCGGTTCCGGTTCGGCGCCTCCACGCTGCTCAACGACCTGCTCATGCAGCGGACCAAGCTCGCCACCGGCCACTACGCGGGCCCCGACTACTTCACCTTGGACTAGGGCGATGGACTTTCAGTACGCACCGGCGCCGGAGTCACGTTCGGTCGTCGACATCCGGTCCTCCTATGGCCTGTTCATCAACGGCGCGTTCGTCGACGGGCGGGGCGAGTCGTTCAAGTCGGTCAACCCGGCCACCGAGGAGGCCCTGGCCGACATCGCGGCGGCCTCCGCGGAGGACGTCGACGCGGCGGTGCGGGCGGCACGTCACGCCTTCGACACGGTCTGGGGCCCGATGCCCGGGCGGGAGCGGGCGAAGTACCTGTTCCGGATCGCCCGGATCATCCAGGAACGGGCCCGTGAGCTCGCGGTGCTCGAGTCCCTCGACAACGGCAAGCCGATCCGCGAGTCGCGGGACGTCGACGTGCCGCTCGTCGCCGCCCATTTCTTCTACTACGCGGGCTGGGCCGACAAGCTGCCGTATGCCGGGTTCGGTCCGGACCCGAAGCCGCTCGGCGTGGCCGCTCAGGTCATCCCGTGGAACTTTCCGTTGTTGATGTTGGCGTGGAAGATCGCGCCGGCGCTCGCGGCGGGCAACACGGTGGTGCTGAAGCCGGCCGAGACGACGCCGCTGACGGCGCTGCTGTTCGCGGAGATCTGCCAGCAGGCGGAGCTGCCGCCGGGCGTGGTCAACATCATCACCGGCGCCGGGGACACCGGCCGGCTGCTCGTCGAGCACGCCGGCGTCGACAAGGTGGCGTTCACCGGCTCGACCGAGGTCGGGCGGGCCATCGCGCGGGCCGCCGCCGGCACCCGCAAGCGGCTCACCCTCGAGCTGGGCGGCAAGGCCGCCAACATCGTCTTCGACGACGCGGCGCTCGACCAGGCGGTCGAGGGCGTGGTCAACGGCATCTTCTTCAACCAGGGGCACGTCTGCTGCGCCGGGTCCCGGCTGCTGCTGCAGGAGTCCGTGGCGGAGGAGTTCCTCGAGTCGCTGAAGCGGCGGATGGCTTCTTTGCGGGTCGGCGATCCGCTGGACAAGAACACCGACGTCGGCGCGATCAACTCCTCGGCCCAGCTGGCCCGCATCCGGCAGCTGTCGCAGATCGGCGAGGACGAGGGCGCTGAGCGCTGGTCCGCGCCGTGCGAGCTGCCGTCGCGCGGCTACTGGTTCGCCCCGACGATCTTCACCGGCGTGACGCAGGCGCACCGGATCGCCCGGGAGGAGATCTTCGGGCCGGTGCTGTCGGTGCTGACGTTCCGCACCCCGGACGAAGCCGTCGAGAAGGCCAACAACACGCCCTACGGGCTGTCCGCCGGGATCTGGACCGAGAAGGGCTCCCGGATCCTGCACATCGCGGACAAGCTGCGGGCCGGCGTCGTGTGGGCCAACACCTTCAACAAGTTCGACCCGACGTCACCCTTCGGCGGCTACAAGGAGTCCGGCTACGGCCGCGAGGGCGGCCGTCACGGGCTGGAGGCCTACCTTGAGCACTGAGTCACCGGCACGGCTCGCCGTGCGCAAGACGTACAAGCTGTACATCGGCGGTGCGTTCCCCCGCAGCGAGTCCGGGAGGTCCTACCAGGTGCATTCCGCGTCCGGCGCGTTCCTGGCCAACGCCGCGCTCGGCTCCCGCAAGGACGCCCGCGACGCGGTCAAGGCGGCCCGCGCGGCCGTCGGCAAGTGGTCCGGCGCCACCGCCTACAACCGCGGCCAGGTCCTGTACCGGGTGGCCGAGGTCCTCGAGGGCCGCCACGAGCAGTTCGTCAGCGAGGTGAAGGCCGCCGAGGGCGGCTCGCGCAAGGAGGCCGCGGCCCAGGTGGACGCCGCGATCGACCGGTGGGTCTGGTATGCGGGCTGGTCGGACAAGATCGCGCAGATCCACGGCGGGGCCAACCCGGTCGCCGGGCCGTACTTCAACCTGTCCGCGCCCGAGCCGACCGGGGTCGTGGCCGTCGTCGCGCCCGCCGGCTCGTCGCTGCTCGGCCTGGTCAGCGTCATCGCGCCGGCGATCGTGACGGGCAACACCGTCGTGGTCGTCGCCTCCACCGACAAGCCGCTGCCGGCGATCTCGCTCACCGAGGTCCTCGCGACCTCCGACCTGCCGGGCGGCGTCGTCAACGTCCTCACCGGCAAGGTCGCCGAGATCGCGCCGTGGCTCGCTTCGCACCTGGACGTCAACGCCATCGATCTCACGGGTGTGACGGACGACACGCTCGCCAAGGACTTGGAAGTCGCGGCGGCGGAGAACCTGAAGCGGGTGATCCGACCTGCTGACCCTGACTGGAACGCCGATCCGGGTGTGTCACGCATGCTGGCCCTGCTGGAGATCAAGACGGTCTGGCACCCCAAGGGGGTCTGACCGTCGCCAACCGGGCACACTAGGGTGTTTGTGCGCGAGGCCATGTAAGTGAGCAGTGTGCCCGCACGCCGAGCCGACTACGGAGGTCACAGTGGCCCGCCAGTCTTCCCGTCCGTCTTCTTCACGTCCGGCGTCCTCGCGCCCAGCAGCGGCGAAGAAGAGCACACCGGCCCCGGAGCCGGCCGCCGCCGAAGAGGTTTCGGACATTTCGGACACCACTGAGACGACGGACGTCGTCGAGGACGTCGACGCCGTCGAGGCGGTTGAGGATGTCGACGCGGTCGAGGACGACGAGGTCGAGGACGACGACGCCGACTTCAACGAGGAGGACGGCGGCCGGGAGCGCTCCGCACAGGCCGACGCGATGTGGACCGACGTCAACATCGAGCCGGTCGAGATCGCGCTGCTGAAGGGCGTCGGCTACACCCTGCGGGCCTACCGGCTGTCGACCGAGCTCACCCCGACCGAGCTGGACGAGGAGGAGGACGACTTCGCGATCCTCCACCGCCGCGAGGTGGACGAGGAAGAGGTCGTCATCCTCGACGAGAACGCGGAGCTGTTCGCCGAGGAGGAGCCTCCCGCGGCCCTGACCAAGTCCGCGAAGAAGAAGTCCGCCCGGGACGAGTCCGACGACGAATCGGACGACGAGTCCGACGAGGACGACGCCGTCGCGAAGGACGAGTCCGATGACGACGACGATTCCGACGAAGCGGACGATGTCGACGCCGAGGCCTCCGAAGAGGACGAGGATGACGACGAGGACGAGGACGAGGAGGAGCCCGAGGAGGTTCCCGCGTTCCTCGGTCACCGCGGCAAGCTGCTGCTGTTCCGCAGCGTCGAGGGGCTCGTCGAGTTCGTGAAGTCCGACGAGGAGCACGACCTGCTCCAGCTCGACACGTGGAGCAGCCTGAAGACCCGCATCACCGCCTCCTCGGTGGTGCCGAAGGACGAGGACCGCTACGAGCTGGACCTCGTCGTGGAGAACCTCCGCGGCGGCCAGGACGCCTGGGACGGCGAGCTGCTCATCGCCGCCGGCGAGGCCGCCCGCGACCTGGCCTACTCGCTGCGCCTGGAGCCGGTCCGCACCGCCCTCTCGCCGGGCTCCCCCCTCGACGACCTCGACGAGGCACTGCGCGCGGCGGCCGGCGGCGGCGTCGGCGGCTTCTTCGCCAAGCGCCGGCTGAGGAAAATCGGGGCACAACAGGCAGCGCTCGGCTGGCGGACCATAATCGGCAAGATTTCTGCCGCTGTGGACTGGCGTGATTGATTTGTGACCGACAGGATCTAAGCCGTGGGCATTTTGGCACGGCGGGCAAGACCCGACCTTTGACCGGACGGGTGCGGCGCCGCGCGACGATCAGCCGATGAGGGCATTCAACCGAAACGGCTGATCGCGTCATCGCTTCACCTCCTGTTCACTAGAGGTCGTTCAGTTTGACCTGCGGCAACACACGGCGGGGCGCCGGGACACGCCCCCGCCGACGTGATGAAAGCTCAACTTGCTGTCCCGAGAGGAGGACGACGCGGTGGCGCTCGTTCGGGTGTACTGCGGTCTGGCGTCGGCTGATCTCGCCGAGCCGCAGTCAAGCTCCGAAATCTGGTTGACCGTCGCGGTCGTCGACGACGCCGGCCGACTCATCGACATCTGCGAGGTGAGCGACGACGCCGGCGGCTACGCCGAGCTCAGCGCGCTGCTCGCGCAACGCTCCGGCGGCCAGTCCGCCGTGGCGGTCGCGGCCGAGAGCGACGACCACGTCGTCACCCAGCTGCTCACCGCGGCCGGGCGCAACCTCGCCTTCACCGACGATGACTCGGCCGACGACTACGCCGAGCGCTTCGCCGACGACGAGTCGCCGGAGGAGATCCAGTCCAACGCCGCCGAGCGGCGCGCCGTGGGCCTCGCCCGCGCGCTGCAGGCCGGCGTGCTCTCCGCGGTCGGGCAGTCCCCGCCGCGCGACATGCTGCCGCTGAAGCCGGTCCTGGCCGCGCACGCCGCGGTCGTCGCCGGCCGGCAGAGCGCCGCCGCGACGCTGCGGGAGGTGCTGCGCGAGCTGTACCCGGCCGCGCTGCGCGCCTACCCGGACCCGGCCGAGACGATCCCGCTCGCGATCCTCGACGCGCTGCCGGAGCCCGGCATCCTCGGCGGCGGTGCCGCCGGGCGGAACCGGGACGCCCAGGTCGTCACCGAGCTCGCCGCCGGCGGGGTCGCCGACGCCACCACCCTCGGCGAGGCGATCACCGCGCTGCGGGTCGCGATCGCCGAGACCCCCCGCCGCACCGGGGTCAACCGGGCGCTCACCGCCGCGGTCGCCGAGACCATCCGGCAGTCCGTCGCCGCGGTCCGCGCCTGCGACGCCGCCGCCGCCTCACTCGTCGGCGTCCTCGCCGAGAAGATGAGCCCGTCGCGCCAGCAGCCCGGCCGCCAGCGCTCGCCGCTGACGCCGGTCGCGCCGCTGCGCGCCGCACCGCCCGTGCCCACGTCCGCCCCGAGCTCGGCCGGGTCCCTCGGATCCGTCGCCGCCGTCGGGCAGGACGCGCCGCCGACCCGCAGCCGGGTCGCCGCCCGCGCCGCCGAGGCAGCCCGGGCCGCCGAGTCGACCGCCGCCCAGGCCACGCCCGCCGCGTTCGGGGCAGGAGCCCAGCCGGCCGCCGGTGGACGCACCAACGCCGCCGCGGCCACCGGTGGCCGCCGTCGGGCCCAGACCGCGCCCGCCCAGGCCCAGCCGCCGGCCGTCTCCGCGCCGCCGGCTGCCGCCTCGGGCCTGCCGTCGCGCCGTGGCGTCGTGTCCGGGCCGCCCGCGGCCGCCACGACCCCGCCGGTGACCTCGACGCCGCCGGGCTACCAGCCCGCGGCCGCCGCGTACGGCCAGCCGGTCACCTCGACCCCGCCGGGCTACCAGCCCGCGGCGGCCGCGTACGGCCAGCCGGTGACCTCGACCCCGCCGGGCTACGGCCAGCCGGTCACCTCGACGCCGCCCGGGTTCGGGCAGCAGGTGGCGTCCGCGCCGCCGGCGTACGGCCAGCCGGTCACGTCCACGCCGCCCGGCTACGGGCAGCAGGTCCCGTCCGCGCCGCCGGCCTACGGCCAGCCCGTGACCTCGACGCCGCCGGACTTCGGGCAGCCCGTCACGTCCACGCCGCCCGGTTACGTCACGTCCACGCCCCCGGCGTACGGGGTCAGCTCGACGCCCCCGGCCTACGGGGTCACCTCGACGCCGCCCGGCTACACGGCACCGCCGAGCTACTCGGCGACCTTCCCGGGCGCGTTCGACAGCACGCCGGCCGGTGGGCCGGGTCAGCCGGCCGCCCCGCCGTACCAGCCGGCCGCCTACCAGCCGCCGGCACCGACCTACGCACCCGCGCCGCCGATCCCGCCGACCTACCAGCAGCAGCCGGTCCCGGCGTCGATGCAGTCGATCCCGGTGCCGCTGCAGCCCGCGCCGCCGCAGCCGGTGCCGGTCGCACCCCTGCCCGTCGCGCCGGCCCCGGTCGCCCCACCGCCGGTCGCACCGACCCCGGTGATCCCGCCGCCGGCCGCGACCGAGCCGACGTTCGCCTCGCTGATGCCGACGCCCCCACCGGGCATCGCCCCACTGCTCTCCGACGGTGGCTTCGACTTCACCCGCCCCTCCTCCGCGCCTCCGGCCGCGGCCCAGGAGAGCGACAGCGGCGCCATCCGGCTCAGTGACCTCAGCTCCCTCGGCGAGCCGCCGACCCTGGACCCGGCGACGCCGGCGCCCGGGACGCGGAGCAGTTGGCCGCTGAGCGGCGCCGAGAGCGGCGACGCGTTCGACGGCGACCCGCTGAAGATGACGACGTCGGCGTTCGCGGTCGAGACCCCGGCCCCGCCGTTCTCGTCGGAGGCACCGTCGTTCTCGTCGGAAGCCCCGTCGTTCTCGTCGGAGGCTCCGTCGTTCTCGTCGGATCTGAGCAGCCTGCCGCGCCTGAGCGACCTGCCCAAGCCGCCGGTCGAGCTGCGCGACCTCGAGACCACCGGCGACTTCGGCCGCCGCGGCACCGCGGACGCGTCCGACGCCGCCGGCCGCACCGAGCACGCGGAGCTGCTCAACCGCTCCGAGCTCAGCCGGTCCGAGCGCAACCGGGCGGACCGCAACCGGGCCGACCGCGACCCGCTCAACCGCTCCGACCTGTCGACCTCGGAAGACGACGCGGGTGCGGAGCCGAGCCGGGGACGGCGCGGTAGCCGCGCCGACGAGGCAGCGTCGACCGCGAGATCCGAAGGCCGCCGCTCGGAGCGCTCGGAGCGCTCGCGCGCCGAGGCCGCAGAGCCGTCGCGGTCCGAGCGGTCCCGCACGGAGATCCCGCGCTCGGAGCGGTCCCGGACCGAGATCCCGCGGTCCGAGCGCTCCCGCACCGAGATCCCCCGCAGCGAGCGGTCCCGGGCCGAGCGCCCGGTCGAGCTGCCCCGCCAGCGTGAGGGTCGCGTCCCGCCCCCGTGGCAGACCGGCGACCTGCCGGCCGAGCCCGCCGGCCTCCGGCTCGTCGAGCCCGCCCCAGTGCCGGACCCGGCGCTCAGCGGATACTCCGACGAGCTGAGCGGGGAGTACAGCGGCGAGTTCCGCTTCGAGCCGCCCGCCCTCCGCCTCGTCGAGGGCCCGGCCGAACGCGCCACCGCCCGCAGCAACGGCACCGGCGCGGGCCGCAGCCGCCGCGCCGCCGCCGAACGCGCCGAGGCCACCACCAAGCCCGCCGACGAGGCGGACGGTGACCTGTTGATATTCGCCGCGGCACGCTCCGCGTGGTTCACCGACTGGGACGCCGACAGCGAGACGGAGACCCCGGCCGAGCGCCCCACCGTCAACTGGGACAACCAGAACGACTCCGCCTGGCGGGCCGCCGAGGAGGCCGCCCAGCCGAAGCTCGGCGACGAGACCTCCACCGGCCTGCCGCGGCGCGTGCCGCAGCAGAACCTGGTCCCCGGCTCTCCGATCAACTCCCCGGAGCGCCCGCTGCGCATCGTCCGCGACGCCGCGCAGATCGCCGCCCACACCACGGGCTACTTCCGTGGCTGGCGCCGGGGCCAGGAGGTCGGCGGGTTCGCCGTCGGCGGCCGCCCGGGTCGCGAGGCGGCCGGCGGCTGGGACTTCAGCCGCGAACGCGAGGCCAGCCGCGAGTACCAGGAGCGCGAGTTCGAGTACCGCTCAGCACGCCGCTGAGTCTTTGTGCACCGCCGCAGGGCCGCTCTCTTCCGGGGGCGGCCCTGCGGCGTTTTGCCGTGTCCCTACGCATCGTCCGGCCCTCGCCGGTCGTGCCCCCCACCCGACCAGACCGCTCCTTCGATCGCCGGCAAGATCTACCCGGCGGGCAGCGGTGTAGCGGATTGGTGACGCATCGTCGACAATTGCGGCGGGCGGTGGACCCGGCAGTGTGTCGACGGAAGAATCGATGGCACGGCACCACGGCGATCGCCCCATCGAGCTCGGCCCGGTTCCAGTAGCGCCGCAATCCCGCCCAGACGCACCGTGACCGGCTGCACGACCCCTGGCCACATTCGGATATCCATCGCACACTGTCGAACTTTCAGCGGCTTCTCAGAGCTTCCCCGGCCCGGACGCGATCTGAGTTCGTCGCTGTGATCCCACCCGCCCTAGGACCACGACGTAACCGCCCGACTCCGACCGGCACGCCGATCCCGCTCGACCAGCGCACGATCACGGCCCGCTCCCGCAGGGTGACCCGACCAGCCAACCGGCAGGCGGACGCCACAACCGACCGCAGCAGACCTCACGACCAAGCCCCACGCCAAGCCCGCGCGAGCGGCCCTGGGCGGGCAGAACCCACGCGAGCGGACTCTCGTGCGGGCAGAACCTTGCGGGCAGAACCCCGCCGGGGCGGACCCACAGGCAGCAGGTCACGCGAACGAGATTCACCCGCAGGCCCCAGCCGCCCAGACCGCGCAAGCGAAACCCAAACGCAGACCCCAGCCGCCCACCCGCCCAGGCCACGCGAGCAGGGACGACACCGGCAGGCGGCGCGAGCGAAGCCCCGAGTGAGCAGGACCAATCGCGTGGAGAAGCCGGAGACGGCTCGTCGTGCCGGCGAAGGGGCGGCGGTGGGCGCAGACAGACGCGCGCACCGGGTCCGCCCTGCTGAGGAGGCGGACGCGGTGCGCGCGGAGACGTGCTGAAGAGAGGGGTTGTTGCCGGAGGTTACGCGGGGGCGGTCGCCCGGGTGCGGCGCATCGACAGGACGTACTCCACCAGGGAGATGAGCACGTTCTTCGTCGACTCCCGGGAGCGGGCGTCGCAGGAGACGACCGGGACGTCGCTGGAGATCGCGAGCGCCTCACGGACGTCGTCGGCGTTGTGGTACTGCACGCCGTCGAAGCAGTTGATCGCGACGAGGTACGGCAGCCGCCGATGCTCGAAGAAGTCGATCGCGGCGAAACAGTCGGCGAGACGCCGGGTGTCCACCATGACGACGGCACCGATGGCGCCGCGGACCAGTTCGTCCCACATGAACCAGAAACGGGTCTGGCCCGGCGTGCCGAACAGGTACAGGATCAGGTCACGGTCGATCGAGATACGACCGAAGTCCATCGCGACCGTGGTCGTCGTCTTGCCGGGGACATTGCGGGTGTCGTCCACACCGACGCCGGCGGACGTCATGATGGCCTCGGTGGTCAGCGGCGTGATCTCCGAGACCGAGCCGACCAGTGTGGTCTTGCCCACGCCGAACCCTCCGGCGATGACGATCTTCGCTGACGTGACCCGCCCTGGGCGGACTGCCACGTCAGAGCCTCCGAAGTCCACTCAGCACCCTCTCAAGCAGTTCTGTGCCCACCGACTCGTTTTCGTCGAGCGAGGTCGGCTCGTACACCGCGACGAGTCCGTCGGCAGCCATGTCCGCAACGATGACCCGCGCGACACCCAGCGGAAGCTGCATGCGCGCCGCGATCTCAGCGAGAGACTGCAAGCGACCGTCGCAAAGCGTGGAAATGTATTGCTGTTCTTGTCCGTGAGCACCGCCCGGCCGAGAGTTGGCCGCTCGACCACGCACGGTGGTCTCGACCAGCGCCTCGATCGCAATATCCAGCTTTGGCCGGGTGCGACCTCGGGTGACGGCGTACGGCCTGACCAACGCGCCGGTTGGTTCATCACGCTCGGCCATGGTCGCCGTTCACCTCCTCACTCGTCGGGCGTCGTCAACAGCTAATGCGTCAACAGCTATGTCGTCATGAGCTAACGCGTAAAGCACCTAGTTCAGTTTCAGCCGAGCATCGATGCAGTCGGCCGGGGTGGCGGTGTCAAAGCGTCACCGACCCGGTCGACCAGCAGCGCCATTTCGTATCCGACCTGACCGACGTCGCACGCACGGGCCGCGAGGACCGCGAATGAGGAGCCGTCGGAGATCGACATGAGGAAGAGGAAACCGTTGTCCATTTCGACGACGGTCTGCAGCACCGCCCCGCCCTCGAAGCAGCGGGAGGCGCCCTGCGTGAGGCTCACCAAACCGGAGGCGATCGCGGCGAGCTGGTCGCCCCGGTCGCGCGGCAGGTCACGAGAGGCGGCCAACAGCAGACCGTCTGCCGAGACGGCTACCGCGTGGGCGACGCCCGGCACCCGGTCTGCGAAGTTGGCGAGCAGCCAACCGAGATCCTGCGTAGATGTCATGCCTCTTGCTCCTTGCCAACCTGCGAGTTTTGAGGCCCGGCCGAAGTGGGCTCCGGGGTTTTCGAGTCGTCGGACCGGGTGCGGCCGCGCTGAACGCCTCGGTGATACGCGGACAACAGACCACGCACGGACTCCGGCGTGCGCCGATGCACCGTGGCGGGGTTCTTCTCCACCCCACCGGGGACCAGCTGCGCCTGCGGCACGCGTTTTGGCAAACCCGTGTCGGTCGTCGCAAATTCCTGTTCCTCGGCGAGCGCGGCCGCCGCCTGCCATCCTTCGTCAGCCGCAGTCTGCCAGTTTACCGCCGGACCGCCGGATGTCCGGTCGGCCGAACCTCGCGAAGCTTCACCCGGAACCCGGGTTTCAAAACGCTGCGGCGGCACGTATGCCGTGTCGCTGTAGGTCACCTCGACCGGCCGCGTCGCCGAGGCACCGTTGGACACCGGAGCCGGGGCCGGCGGTGCGGCAGGAGCGGCGGCGACAGGCTCGTCGTCGAAGGTCGGGTGCTTGCTGGTGCTCTGGAACCAGGCCGACTCCAGCTCGCGGAAGATCGGCAGCTCCATCGTCTCGTCGACGAAGCGCTGGCGGGAGTCGCCGGCGTCGCTGTCGGAGGTCGAGGGGTCCCAGTCGAGCCGCACGCGCGGGATCTCCGCGGTCATGTCGACCGGCGGGTAGGCCTCGGGTTGCGGCGGCGCGTAGGCGTCCGCCTGCTGGGCCGCCGCGGCCGCATACCTGTCGGGCTGCGACGCGCCGGGCGCGGGCGCCGGGGACACCGGCGGCCAGGCGGGCGGTGCCGCCGCGGCCGGAGGCGGCCCACCGGCCGCGTACGCCGTGGGGGCGTCGTAGCCGCGCGGTCCGGGTGCCTCGGGGCGCTGCCGCGGGATCTGGCCGCCGGGCTCGTCCTCGACCTCGCCGTCGACGTCCCAGTTCTCGTTGGCGCGACGCTGCGGCAGCGGGTTGAGGTCGCCGGGCGACTGCCGGCCCTGGTCGCCGCTGACACCGGTCAGGTCCGACCACGCGGGCAGGCTGCGAGCGGGACCGGGTCCGACCGGCGGACGGCCGCCGAAGCCACCGTCCCGGGGACCGGGGCCGACCTCGCGGGGGTCGGAGCCCTGGCCGCCGGCGAAGCCCTCGCGGGGCGCCGGGCCGGACGGGCCCTGACCGAAGCCGCCGCCGTCGTGGAAGGCGCTGGGTCCGCCACCGTACGGAGGCTGCCCGTTGCCCGTGGGCGGGATCTCCCGCCGCGGCGGCGCACCGTTGGCGAAGCCGTTGACCGTCGGCCGCTCGCCGGTGTGGCCACCACCACCGAACAGACCGCTGCTGGTGAGCGTGCCGAAGCGCGGGCCTCCGTTGCCGCCGCCGACCGGCGCCGGACCGCTTTCCAGCGCCAGCGGCGAGGCGAGCGGGGAGCGCGGTGCGGGCGTCGACGGGATCGGCCGGGCCTGGACCATGTCGTTGGGACCGACGGCGGGCATGCCCGCGGTCGGCATGCCGGCGTTGGCGCGGCCGGACAGCGCCCGCGGCACCAGGACGCCGGCGGGCAGCGTCATGTCGGCGATGGTGCCGCGCTCGCGCGCGGCCCGCAGCTCGACCTTGACGCCGTGCCGGGCGGCCAGCCGGGCGACCACGACGAGGCCCATCATCCGGGAGACGGCGACGTCGACCATCGGCGGGTTGGCGAGGCGCTCGTTGAGCTCGTTGAGCTGCTCGGGCGAGACGCCGATGCCGTGGTCCTCGACGAGGAGGACGGAGCGGTCGCCGACCCGGCGGGCCTCCACGATGACCGCCGAGTCCGGCGGGGAGAAGGCGGTCGCGTTGTCGAGCAGCTCGGCGACCAGGTGGACCATGTCGTTGACCGCGTGGGCCGCGATCTCGATGTCCCGGTCGATCATGCCGAACTCGATGCGCGTGTAGTGCTCGACCTCGGACTGCGCGGCGCGGAGCACGTCCATGAGCGGTGCGGGCTCGCGCTGGATGCGGGTCGAGTCGGCGCCGGCGAGGACCAGGAGGTTCTCGTCGTTACGGCGCATCCGGGTGGCGAGGTGGTCGAGCTGGAAGAGCTCGGCCAGCCGGTCCGGGTCCTCCTCGCCACGCTCCAGGCGGTCCAGGTGGCCGATGAGCCGGTCGACCAGGATCTGGGAGCGGCGGGCGAGGTTGACGAACATCGTCGCGACGCTGGCCCGCAGGGCGGCCTGCTCGGCCGCGGTGCGGACGGCTTCCAGGTGGACGGCGTTGAACGCCTCGGCCACCTGGCCGAACTCGTCGCGACTTCGGACCGGCAGCGGCTCGGCGATCTGCAGCGCCAGCTGGTGCGGCGACATCTGACCGGCGAGCGCCGGGTCACGCAGTCGCTGGACGGCCTGGGGCAGCCCGTACTGCGCGACGGTGAGCGCGCCGTGGCGCAGCTCCCGCAGCGAGCGGGCCATGGACCGGGCCACGATCCAGGCGAAGAGGATGGCGAGCAGCAGCATGCCCAGCAGGGCGCCGGCGGTGACGAGCACCTGGCGCTGCAGGTCGTTGCGGTGCGCCGTGGCGTCCTCGATGTTGTGCTCGTCGAACTCGATCTCGATGCCGCGCAACAGGTTGGTCTTGTTCACCATCGCGTTGTCCCAGTTGGCGACGCTGAAGATGCCGCTGGGTAGTTCCTCGGTGGTGAGCGGGGTGAGCTGGCCCTCGAACTTGGCGGCCTCGCGCAGGTCCGAGCCGGCGATCTTCTTGTCGAACAGGTCGCGGTGCCACGGCTCGGAGACGACCCGGAACTGCTCCTCGGCCTGTTCCTGGCCGTTGAGCGCGGCGTCGAACTCCTTGCGCAGCTGCGGGGTGAACGCCTTGGTGGTGAGGACCCGCAGCACGACGACCCGCTCGAGGGAGACCTGCTCCTTCATCTCGGAGATCGCCGCGGCGGCACGCATGTCGGCGCCGAGCGCCGGGTTGTTGGACAGCTCGGCCGCGGAGTCGCGGATGCTCAGCAGGTCGTCGATCAGCGTGCGGTAGCGGCTGACGACGGTGCTGGCCAGGATCTCCTTGCCGCCCTCGGTGATCTGCTTGCGCATCCCGGGCAGGTCGAGCAGCTGGATGTCGATCGCCGCGAGCTGCTTGCGGAAGTCCTCCGGCGGGTCGGCCAGGCCGGACCGCGTGAGCCGGTAGTCCTTGCTCGCGTCCTCGCTCTTCTGGATCTGGCGCTCGAACGTGGCGCGCGCCTCGACGTCGGCCGGCGAGTTGATCACACCGAGCAGCAGCGCCGCGTTGGCGCGCTCGCTCTGCAGCTCGTGCACGAGGGCCGAGGCCTGGGCCGACAACCCTGAGAGGGTGCGCGCCCGGTCGGCGTCGTTGGCCTGACCGATGTTGTTGACCAGGCCGTTCGTGCCGACCACGATCGTCGCGATGATTGGGACGATCATGATCAGGCCGAGCTTCGACCAGATCGGCAGGTCTCGGAGCCGGCCCACCGGCAGACGCAGACGCGACGAGACGGGCTCCCGCGTCGTTGGCCGTTTGCTCACTTCACCGCCCTCCGAACCGGGGCCTTGTGAAACAGCAGGCACCCGCGACCGGCCGACCCTACTGGGCCAGACCTCCGAGATTCCACCATGTCCCGTCGCAAGAAGAAAGCCCAGGCCTCCCGCTAGACGTTATGTACCGAGTCAGGAAATACGTCCGTTTAACGCATGCTTCATCCGATCATTCCGTTACGCTGGGCGATTTACCCGATGCACGCAGATGATGACGCCTGACAAATCCGGACAAAATTACGACATCAACTTCGCATACGAGGGCTTGATGACGTCATTGATCAACGACAGGCGCTCATCAAACGGAATGAAGGCACTCTTCATCGCATTGACCGTGAACCACTGCAACTCGGACCACCCGTAGCCGAAGGCCTCCACCAGCAGCGCCATCTCGCGACTCATCGAGGTCCCGCTCATCAGCCGGTTGTCCGTGTTGACCGTGACCCGGAAGCGCAGGTCACGGAGCAGCCCGATCGGGTGCTCCCGGATCGAGGCGGCGGCGCCGGTCTGGACGTTGGACGACGGGCAGAGCTCCAGTGGGATGCGCTTGTCCCGCACATACGCGGCGAGCCGACCGAGGGAATTGTCGGCCGCCACGTCGTCGACGATGCGCACACCGTGTCCGAGCCGGTCGGCGCCGCACCACTGGATCGCCTGCCAGATGGACGGCAGGCCGAACGCCTCGCCGGCGTGAATGGTGAAATGCGAGTTCTCGCGCTGGAGGTATTCGAAGGCGTCCAGGTGCCGGGTGGGCGGGTAGCCCGCCTCCGCGCCGGCGATGTCGAAGCCGACCACGCCGGCGTCGCGGTACTGCACCGACAGCTCGGCGATCTCCATCGACCGGGCCGCGTGCCGCATCGCGGTCAGCAGCGTGCCGACCCGGATCGGGCTGCCGGCGGCGGCCGCCTCGGCGGAGCCCTCCCGGAAGCCGTCCAGGACCGCCTCGACCACCTCGGTCAGCACGAGGCCCTGGGCGAGGTGCTGCTCGGGCGCGAAGCGGACCTCCGCGTAGACCACGCCGTCGGCGGCGAGGTCCAGGGCGCACTCCCGGGCGACCCGGACCAGGGCGTCGCGGGTCTGCATCACCGCGACCGTGTGCGCGAACGTCTCGAGATACCGCTCGAGCGAGCCGGAGTCCGCCGCCGCGACGAACCACTCCCCCAGACCCTCCGGGGTCGCGGCGGGCAGCTCGTGGCCGATGCCGGCGGCGAGGTCGAGGATGGTGGCGGGGCGCAGGCCCCCGTCGAGGTGGTCGTGGAGGAGCGCCTTCGGCGCGCGACGGATCTCGTCGTAGGTGGGTGCAACCATGGAACGACACTAGTAGCGTGCACGCTTCCGTCATCACACATCTGCGGTGTCCGGTCTGTGCCGGGCCGCTCACGGCCGCGGACCGGGCGCTGCGCTGCGCCGCGGGTCACTCGTTCGACGTCGCACGGCAGGGCTACGTGGACCTGACCGCGGGGCGGACGGTGCACGCCGGCGACAGCGCCGACATGGTCGCGGCCAGGGAGTCGCTGCTGGACGCCGGACACTTCGACCTCGTGTCCGACGCCGTGGCAAAAGCCGCGGGAGGTGTACGGGGAGCGGGGCTGATCCTGGAAGTAGGGGCCGGGACCGGCCGGTACCTGTCGCGCGCCCTCGGCCCGGACCGGGTCGGCCTGGCGGTGGACGTGTCGAAACCTGCGCTGCGCCGCGCGGCCAGGATCGACCCCCGGGTCGGTGCCGTGCGCGCCGACGTGTGGCAGGGTCTGCCGGTCCGCGACGCGACCGCCGACGTGATCCTCGACATCTTCGCGCCGCGCTCCGGCGCGGAGTTCGCCCGGGTGCTGCGCCCGGACGGCGCCCTGGTGGTGGTCACCCCGGCGCCCGGGCACCTCGCCGAGCTGGTGGCGGCGCTGGGCATGGTCGGCGTCGACCCGGCCAAGCCCGAACGCCTCGCGGCGGGCCTGCGGCCCTGGTTCACCCCGCAGGAGACCGTGCCGCTGCGCGCGGAACTGCGGCTGGACCGCGCCGCGGCGGCCGCGCTCGTCGGGATGGGCCCGAGCGCGTGGCACACCGACCCGGCGAAGGTCACCGCCACCCTGGCCGCGATGCCCGAACCGATCACCGCCACGCTGGAGGTGCAGCTGAGCACCTGGTCGCTACGTTGACAGGTCGACGTCCTCCCAGCCGGGCGGGTCGCCGTGGTAGGGGCCGGTGAAGACGACCGCCCATTCGAGCGCCCAGCGGCGCTGGCCGATGGAGTTGGAGTCGATCTGGCCCGGCAGCGGCAGCCGGCGGCGCTCCGCCTCCAGATATGACCAGTCCAGGCAGTAATAGAGGTCAAGCTGCGTCGCGGCGTCGCCGGCGCCGCGCGGGGCGGCCAGGGTGCGCTGCCGCCACGCCGCGAAGGTCTCCCCCTGCGGCAGGTTCGGCAGGCGGTCCATGAGCCCTTCGGCGGATGGCAGCAGCGGGTCGAGGTCCATGGCGATGCCGAGCAGCCAGGACAGCGCGAAGAGCGCCTCCAGGTGCAGCGCGAAGGAGCGCTCGTCGCCGTCGCCCTCGGCGACGAACTGCCACTCGGGCGCGGTGAGCCGCTCCTCCAGCCGGGCCTCGCGCAGCCACTCGGTCGCCAGCTGGGACGGCATGCCGAAGGCCCGCGCGAGCACGACGTTGAGGATCGCGGCGCGGGCCTCGATCTCCTCGCCGGGGCGCAGCTCCACCAGGTCGCCCGGCTCCCAGGCCAGGGGGAAGTTCGGTGGTGGCAGGGGCAGCCGCAGGCGGTGCAGCGCTTCGAGGCTCGCCTCCCGCACCCGCTGCGGATCCGGGGACGTGACGGTCACCCGCGCACTGTAGCCGCCGGATCAGGCAGTGTCTCTACGGGCCAGGTCCGGTCCGAACGCGGGGAGACACACGGCGACGTACTCGGCGCCCTCCGCGGTCGGGGTGGTGTAACGGACCCGTTCCCCCGCGCGGGTGACAACGGCCTGACCTGCCTCGACGTCGAAGTGGCCGGCGTCGTGCTCGACCCGGACCGTGCCGCGGAGCACGATCGTGAACTCGTCGAACTCGGGCGTCTGGAACGGCTCCGTCCAGCCGCCGGGCGCGAGCATCCGGGCGATCGACACCGCCGCGTCGCCGGAGTTGACCCGGCCGACGTACTCGTCGATGACCTTGCCGCCGGGAACGGGGATCTGGGTCGGGGCCTTGATGATTTCGGGCATCAGGAGATCCTGTCGAGAATCAGTGGTCGGGAGGGCGGCGGCGTCTCCGCCAGGGTGACCGCGTCACGGGCCACGGACAGCGCCGCAGGCAGCAGCGCGTGGTCCTCGGCGCGCAGTTCCATGATCACATCGCCGGCCCGGACCGCCTCGCCGGGCTTGCGGTGCAGGATGATGCCGGCCGAGGCGCTGACCGGGTCCTCCTTGCGGGCCCGGCCCGCGCCGAGGCGCCAGGCGGCCACGCCGACGGCGTACGCGTCCATGGTGGCCACGAAGCCGTCGCGGGAGGCGGTGATCGTCTCGATCTCGTTGGCCACGGGCAGCGGCGCGTCCGGGTCTCCGCCCTGGGCGCGCACGAGGGCCCGCCACGAGTCCATGGCCCGCCCGTCGGCGATCGCCGCGAGAGGGTCGACGTCGCCGAGCCCGGCCGCGTCGAGCATCTCCCGCGCGAAGGCCAGGGTCAGCGCGACCACGTCCTGCGGGCCGCCGCCGGCGAGGACCTCCAGGGACTCCTCGACCTCCAGGGAGTGCCCGACGGTCCGGCCGAGCGGGACCTCCATGTCGGTGAGCAGGGCGACGGTGGTCACGCCGTGGGCCTTGCCCAGCTCGACCATCGTGCGGGCGAGCTCGCGGGCGTCGGCGACCTGGCGCATGAAGGCACCGGAGCCGAACTTCACGTCGAGGACGAGCGCGCCGGTGCCCTCGGCGATCTTCTTGCTCATGATCGAGCTGGCGATCAACGGGATGGCCTCGACGGTGCCGGTGACGTCGCGCAGCGCATACAGCTTGCGGTCGGCGGGCGCGAGACCCTCGCCGGCGGCGCAGATCGCGGCGCCGACGGTGCGCAGCTGCTCGACGAACGCCTCGTTGGACAGCTTGGTGCCGAAGCCGGCGACCGCCTCGAGCTTGTCGAGGGTGCCGCCGGTGTGGCCCAGGCCGCGGCCGGACAGCTGCGGCACCGCCGCGCCGCACGCGGCGACGAGCGGGGTCAGCGGCAGTGTGATCTTGTCGCCGACACCGCCGGTGGAGTGCTTGTCCACGGTCGGCCGGCCGACCCCGGACAGGTCCAGCCGCTCCCCCGAGGCGATCATGGCCGCGGTCCAGCGGGCGATCTCACCGGCGGTCATGCCGTTGAGCAGGATCGCCATGGCGAGCGCCGACATCTGCTCGTCGGCCACGACACCCTTGGTGTACGCGTCGACGACCCAGTCGATCTGTGCGTCGCTCAGCACGCCCTTGTCCCGCTTGGCGCGGATGACGTCCACCGCCGCGAAACTCATGTACTGCTCCAGTCCTGCTCGATGCCGGCGGGACGAGGAGTGTCTCCCGCCCAGCTGGTGGTGCCGTGCACGTCGACGACGACCACCCGTGGCGTACGGATCCTGCCCCAGGAGACCCCTTCGTCGGCGGTGGCCCAGGTCGGCCCCTCTTCCAGGATGCCCGTCGGCTCGCCGTCGGCGATGCCGGACGAACGCTCCCAGTAGCCGGTCCAGACCTGCCGTCCGTCGGCGACGTCGGGGTGGACGAACACCGTGCCCGTACCGATCTTCAACGCCAGGGCGGCCGGCACCGAGAGACCCGGTGCCGCGATCCGGCCCAGGTCGGTGTCGTCGAACGCGTGCGGCAGCAGCGCCGACATCGGCAGCGGGCCGTCGGCGTGGTCGATGAGGCAGTCCGGGCCGCCGTGCTCCCACAGCAGCTGCCGGCACCGGCCGCACGGCATGAGCGGCCGCCCGTCGCCGTCGACGCACGCGAGAGCGACCAGCCGCCCGCCGCCGGTGACCTGGAGGTTGGAGACCAGGCCGCACTCGGCGCACAGGCCGAGGCCGTAGGAGGCGTTCTCGACGTTGCAGCCGACGACCACCCTGCCGTCGTCGACCAGCGCGGCCGCGCCGACCGGGAACTTGGAGTACGGCGCGTAGGCACGCGCCATCACGGTGACGGCCGCCCGGCGCAGCGCCACCCAGTCAACGTCCGTCACGCTCAGCCTCCACGCCGGTACGGCTTGCCGTCCGCGGCGGGTGGTCGCAGGCGCTGGGCCGCGAGTGCCAGCACCACCAGCACCGTGATGTAGGGCGCGGCCTGCACCAGCGCCGTCGGGATCTTGTCCACAGAGAAGAACAATACGTAGGAGAGCACGCCGAGGACGGCGGAAGAGATCGCCACGACCCGGTTACGCCGGATGAACTCCCACACCGCTAGGGCCAGCAGCAGCGCACCGACCAGGATCAGCAGGGCGTGCACGGACTCGCTGCCGCGCCGCAGCTGCAGCGCGTCGGTGTAGCCGAACAGCGAGGCGCCGACGGCGAGGCCGCCCGGCCGCCAGTTGCCGAAGATCATCGCGGCGAGGCCGATGTATCCGCGGCCGCCGGTCTGCCCCTCGCGGTAGATCGCGGACGTGACCGTGGACAGGTACACACCGCCGAGCCCGGCCATCGCGCCGGAGATCACCACGCCGTAGTACTTGTAGCGGTAGACGTTGAGACCGAGGCTCTCCGCCGCCTGGGGGTCCTCGCCGACCGACCGGACCCGCAGGCCGAACGCGGTCTTCCACAGCACCCACGCGGTGAGCGGGATCAGCAGCACGGCGAGGATCGTCACCAGCGACACCTCGTGGAGCAGGCCGCGCAGCACTCCGGCGATGTCGCTGATCAGGAACCACTGGTGTTCCTCGAGGCCCTTGAGGCTGTTGACGCCGGGCACCGACAGGCGCGGCACCTGGTCCACGACCTGCGGGGACTGGGTGGCGCCGGCACTGCCCCAGGTGATGTAGGAGAGGTACCGCACGACGCCGGGCGCCAGGATCGTCATCGCGACGCCGGAGATGATGTGGTCGACGCCGAACGTGACCGTGGCGACCGCGTGGACGAGGCCGCCGACGGCGCCGCCGAGGATGCCGATGAGCAGGCCGATCCACGGCCCGAACTCCAGGCTGCCCCACGCGCCGAACCAGGTGCCGAGGATCATCTGGCCCTCGAGGCCGATGTTGACCACACCGGCGCGCTCCGCCCAGAGGCCGCCGAGACCGGCGAGCCCGAGGGGGACCGCCGCCTGGAGCGCGGCCTGGATGGCGCCGGACGACGTGACGTCGGGGGCGTTGGCGAGCTGGTGGACCAGGGACAGCCCGACCAGCGCACCGGCGACGATGAGCAGGATCGTGCTGGTGGACATGCGCCGGCTTCGGGGTTTCGCCGCGGGCTGCGCCGCCGCCGCCGAGAGCGTCGTGTCGGTGCTCACTTCGACTCCTCCACTACCTCGGCTGCTGCCGGGGCGGCCGCGGCGGTGGCCACGCCGACCCGCCGTTGCTGCGCGCGCCTGCCGATGCGGGCCGCGAGCTCGTAGGCGATGACGACCGACAGGACGGTGACGCCCTGCATGATCAGGATGATCTCCTTGGGAATCCCGTCGAGGTCGAGGATGATCTGCGAGCTCGCCAGGAAGCCCCACAGGATCGCACCGAGGGCCATGCCGATCGGGTGGTTGCGGCCGAGCAGGGCCACGGCGATGCCGGTGAACCCGATGCCGCCGAAGCCCTCCGTGTAGGTGTGGCTCTCCCCGAGCATCCGGGGGAGGTTGACCAGCCCGGCGACGGCGCCGGAGATCAGCATCGCGGTGATCACCATGCGCTTGGCGTTGACGCCGCTGGCGACCGCCGCGAACGGGTTGTATCCGGTGGCCCGCAGGTCGAAGCCGAAGCGGGTCCGGTTGATCACGAACCAGTACGCGGCGCCGAGGACCACCGCGATGGCGAAGAAGCCGAGGACCTTCTGCTCGGTGCCGGAGACGATCGGCAGGCCGGGCATCCAGGAGTCCTCCGGCAGGATGCCGGTGGTCTTGATCTGCGCGCCGGGCTCGGTGACGCCCCAGTGGTCGTTGAGCAGCCAGGTGACGACCAGGCCGCCGATCGCGTTGAGCATCAGCGTGGAGATGACCTCGCTGACCCCGCGCTGGGTCTTGAGCAGCGCGGCGATCGACGCCCATGCCGCGCCGACGATCATCGCGACCACGACGATCAGCACGATGCGCAGGCCGCCGGGCATCCAGTCCATGAACGACGCGCTGGCCAGGGCGCCGGCGAAGAACGCGGCGACCTTGGACTGACCCTCGACGCCGATGTTGAACAGGCCCATCTTGAAGCCGAACGCCACCGCGACCGCGGCGATGTAGAGCTCGCTGGCCTTGTTGAGGATCTCGACCTTCTGGTCGGGCTGGGTGCCGAACTCGTACATGTGCTGGAACGCGGTCAGGGGGTCCTTGTCGCTGATCAGCAGGGCGATCGAGGAGATCGCGGCGGCGATGACGAGCGCGGCGACCGGCGCGATCAGCTGCGGCAGCAACTTCCCGACATCGATGCGCCGGGCGCCCACGGCGGCCGTGGTCATGAAGGGGTCTCCTCACCAGTGGCGCCGGTCATGGCGACGCCGAGCTGCTCGGGGGTGACGGTCGACGGGTCGGCGTCGGCCACCAGCCGCCCACCGTAGATCACCTTCAGCGCGTCGGACAGGCCGATCAGCTCGTCCAGGTCGGCCGAGATGAGCAGCACACCCATGCCGGCGATCCGGGCGTTGCGGATGTGGTCCCAGATGGCGGCCTGGGCGCCGACGTCCACCCCGCGGGTCGGATGGGCGGCGATGAGGACCTTGGGCTGGTGGCTCATCTCCCGGCCGACGATGAGCTTCTGCTGGTTGCCACCGGACAGCGCGACCGCGGCGACGTCGATGCTCGGCGTGCGCACGTCGTACTCGGCGACGATCCGGGTGGTGTCGCGGCGGGCGCCACCGACGTTGATCAGGAAGCCCTTGGCGTTGGGCGGCTCGGTCTGGTGACCGAGGATGCGGTTCTCCCAGAGCGGCGCGTCGAGCAGCAGGCCCTGCCGGTGCCGGTCCTCCGGGATGTAGCCGAGGCCGGCCTCGCGGCGCCGGCGGGTGTCCCACCCGGCGATCGCGACGCCGTCGAGCTCGACGGTGCCGGCGGAGTCGCGCATGCCGATGATCGCCTCGGCGAGCTCGGCCTGGCCGTTGCCCTCGACGCCGGCGATGCCGACGACCTCGCCCTTGTGGATCGTGAAGGTGGCGTCGTCCACGATCGGCCGGCCGTCGGGGCCGCGGACCGTGAGCCCCCGCACGACCAGGACCGGCACGTCGGTGACAGTGGACTCGCGGGCCTCGGGGCTGGGCAGTTCGCTGCCGACCATGAGGGTCGCCAGCTGGCGGGCGGTGACCTGGTCGGGCTTGACGGACGCGACCGTGGTGCCGCGCCGGATGACGGTGATGTCGTCGGCGACGCCGCGGACCTCGTCGAGCTTGTGCGAGATGAACAGCACGGTCAGGCCCTCGCGGATGAGCTCGCGCAGGTTGCCGAAGAGCTCGTCGACCTCCTGCGGGACCAGCACCGCGGTCGGCTCGTCGAGGATGAGGATGCGGGCGCCGCGGTAGAGGACCTTGAGGATCTCCACCCGCTGGCGGTCTCCGACGCCGAGGTCCTCGACCAGCGTGTCGGGTTCGACGCCCAGCCCGTACCGCTGCGAGATCTCGGTGATCTTGGCCTTGGCCTGGGTGCCGATCCCGTGCAGCTTCTCGGCGCCGAGGACCACGTTCTCCGTGACCGTGAAGTTGTCGGCGAGCATGAAGTGCTGGTGCACCATGCCGATGCCGGCCCCGATCGCCCCCTGCGGCGAGGAGAACTTCACCGGGTTGCCCTCGATGAGGATCTCGCCCTCGTCCGGCGGCTGCATGCCGTAGAGGATCTTCATGAGGGTCGACTTGCCGGCACCGTTCTCACCGACGATCGCGTGGATCGTGCCCTTGCGGACGGTGAGGTTGACGTCGGAGTTCGCCACGACACCGGGGAACCGCTTGGTGATCCCCTTCAGCTCGACGGCGGGTGGGTCCGCGGTCACGAGAGGCTCCTTCAACAAGTGATGGCGGGGGACCGGATCACAGTCCCCCGCCTCACGCCCAGCTTCCGATTACTTGGTCGGCACCGTGATCGTGCCGGCGACGATGTCAGCCTTGAACTTGTCGAGCTTGTCCTTGATGTCGTCGACCTGGCCGCCGGAGGTGGAGTAGCCCACGCCGTCGGTCTTGAGGTCGAAGACGGTCGGACCGGCCTTGAACTTGTCCTCGCCGAAGTCCTTGACGAAGTTGAACACCGCGTTGTCGACCCGCTTGAGCATCGACGTCATGATGACCGTCTTCAGCGAGGCGTCGGTCACGGTGTTGTACTGGTCGGAGTCGACGCCGATGGCCAGGGCGTTCTTGGCCTTGGCGGCCTCGAACACGCCGGTGCCGGAGCCGCCGGCGGCCGCGTAGATGATGTCGGCCTTCTGGTCGTACATACCGGTGGCCGCCGTCTTACCGCCCGCGGGGTCGTTGAAGCCCTTGCAGGCCTCGGCGGGGGTCGACAGGTAGTTGGTCAGCACCTTGACGTCGGCCTTGGCGGCCTTGGCGCCGGCGGTGAAGCCCGCCTCGAACTTCTTGATCAGGTCGACCTGGCAGCCGCCGATGAAGCCGACCGTGCCGGTCTTCGACTTCAGCGCCGCGGCCGCACCGACCAGGAAGGAGCCCTGCTCCTCGGCGAAGACGAGGTCGGCCACGTTGTCAGCGGTGGTGCCGCCGTCGACGATGGCGAACTTGGTGTTCGGGCAGTCCTTCGCGGCACGTGCGAGCGGGCCGTTCTTGGCGTCCGCACCGTCGTAGACGAAGCCGACCGCGATGACCGGGTTGTAACCCGTCGTGCAGAGCAGCTTCAGTCGCGCGTACTTGTCGTTCTCGCTCTCGCCGGCGACGGCGGCCAGGTCCTTGACCTCAAGGTTCAGCTCGGACTTGACCCGGTCCAGACCGGTGGCGGCGGAGTCGTTGAACGACTTGTCGCCCCGGCCGCCGATGTCGAACGCGAGGCCGACCTTGACGCTCTTCTTCGTGGCCCCGCTGCTCGCGGTCCCCGGCGTGTCGCCCTTGTCATCGCCGCAAGCGGCCATGCTGCCCAACGCGACAATCGCCACCGCGGCGGCCGCGAGAACCTTCATCCCACGCACTCGGCGCAAGACGGTCTCCCTTCACCAAAGCACCGCCCCAACGCGGTGAATCCCAACGGCGGGAGCGTACGCCCTCCGACCGACAGTTCCGCTGTTTGCTGCCGGGTTGGGAGGAGTGCGTTATAGGGCCGTGACGTGCGAGCGGTCCCTCCAGCCTACTGAGATCGATCTTGTAACGTCCGCTTTACTTCCAAAAGACGGCAACGGCGGCGTTAACGAGCGTTAGCCCCACCAAAGCCAGGAAATGCCCACGGTTGACCTGCTCACGCTTGCGTGAGAAGAACGCCATGGCGAAGATCGCCAGCCCGATGATCGCCTTGACGGCGAGCTTGGCGGACGGCGGCTCGTCGCCGTCGCGCAACGGCGCCGACAGCGCGATGCCGGTCACCACCTGGACGATCGCACCCCACAGCATCGCGCTGTTGATGCGCAGCGTGCCGGTGAGGTACTGGGTGATCGAACCGCCGAGCAGCAGCGCGAACCCGATGAGGTGCGCATAGAGGAGGATGAGCCGCAAAGGTTCCACCCGCGCAAGGTAGCGGTTCGTTGACTCTCCCCCTGCTGGAGGGTCCACGATTGGCGGCATGAACATCGGCGAGCTGTCCAGGCTGTCCGGCCTGCCGGTCAAGACCATCCGGTACTACTCCGACGTCGGGCTGGTCCCGGAGGCCGAGCGCTCCCACGCCAACTACCGCCGCTACGACCACGACTCGCTGGTCCGGCTGGAGTTCGTGCGCACCCTGCGGGAGCTCGGCCTGGACATCGCCACCATCAAACGGGTCCTGGACCGCGGCGAGGACCTCGGCGCCGTCGCCGCCGCGCACGCCGAGGCGATCGGGGTGCAGATCCGGGTGCTGCGGCTGCGCCGGGCGGCGCTGCGCGCGGTGTCCCGACGCCCGGCCGGGGAAGGCCCCACTCCCGAGACCCTGGATCGGATGACCCGGATCGCGCAGGCCAGCACCGACGAGCGCCGGCGGATCGTGGACGAGTTCTTCGACAGCATCTTCACCGGGATCACCGACTCGCCGGAGGCCGCGCAGTTCACGGCCCGGATGCGCGGCGTGTCCCCCGACCTGCCCGACGACCCCACCGACGCCCAGGTCGACGCGTGGATCGAGCTCGCCGAGATGCTCCGGGAGCAGGACTTCCGGGCCCGGCTGCGGGAGATGAGCAAGCGCAGCTTCGCCCCGGACGAGCGCCGCCTGGTCCCAACCGACATGTCGGAAATTTCGTGGTTCACCGGTCACATCGCGGCGCACATGGACGCCGGCGTCCCGCCCGGGAGTCCGGCGGCGGTGCCGGTGGTCGCCGCCGTCCTGGACCGGTGGGGTGTCGCCGAGGCCGACCGGGACGCGCTCGTCGACCATCTCACCCTCGCCGTCGACCCGCGCGCCGAGCGCTACTGGCAGCTCATGGCGGTGATCAACGGGTGGCCGCCGGTCCCGACGACGATGCACCGGTGGGAGTGGTTCCTGAACGCCCTCCGAGCGGGCCGCCGCCCGTTAGCGTGACCTGGTGGAGTGGTGGCGGCACGCGGTCATCTATCAGGTCTACCCGCGCAGCTTCGCCGACGCCGACGGTGACGGTGTCGGCGACCTGCCCGGCATCACCGCCCGGCTCGGCCACCTCGCCGACCTCGGGGTCGACGCGCTGTGGCTCTCGCCGTTCTACCGGTCCCCCATGATCGACGGCGGCTACGACGTCAGCGACTACCGCGACGTCGACCCCGTCTTCGGCACCCTCGCCGACTTCGACGACCTGCTGGCCGAGGCGCACCGGCTGGGGCTGCGGGTGATCGTCGACATCGTGCCCAACCACACGTCGTCACGGCACCCGTGGTTCGTGGAGGGCCGGCGCGACCGGTACATCTTCCGCGACGAACCGAACGGGTGGCGGTCGCTCTTCGGCGGCCCCGCCTGGACGCAGGTCGCCGACGGGCAGTGGTACCTACACCTGTTCGCTCCCGAACAACCCGACCTCAACTGGCACAACCCGGACGTACGGGCCGAGTTCGACGACATCCTGCGCTTCTGGCTGGACCGGGGCGTCGACGGCTTCAGGGTCGACGTCGCCCACGGCATGATCAAGGACCTGGCCGGGGTGACGCTCTTCGACCACGAGGACGTCCACGAGATCCACCGCGGCTGGCGCAAGATCCTCGACTCCTACCCGGGCGAGCGGATGGCCGTCGCCGAGGTGTTCGACACCGCGCCGGACCGGGTGGCGCGCTACGTGTCCGTGGGCGAGCTGCACCAGGCGTTCAACTTCGACTTCCTGGAGGCGCCCTGGGACCCGGCCGTCCTGCGCCGGATCGTCGACGCGTCCCTGGCCGCCGCGGCGGCGGTCGGCGCGCCACCGACCTGGGTCCTGTCCAACCACGACCGGCGCCGGCACGTGACCCGCTTCGGCAGCGTCCGGCGGGCCCGGGCCGCGGTCCTGCTGATGCTCGGCCTGCCCGGCAGCGCCTACCTGTACCAGGGCGAGGAGCTCGGCCTGCCGGAGGTCCTGGACCTGCCGGACGAGGTGCGGGTCGACCCGCAGTGGGTCCGCTCCGGCGGCGCCGAGCTCGGCCGGGACGGCTGCCGGGTGCCGCTGCCCTGGTCCGGCGAAGCACCGCCGTTCGGCTTCGGGCCGGGTGGCTCCTGGCTGCCGCAGCCGGCGGACTGGGCCGGGCTGACCGTGGCGGCGCAGCGCGACGACCCGGGCTCGACGCTGCGCCTCTACCGGGAGGCGCTGCGGCTGCGCCGGCCCTCCACGACGCTGCGCTGGCTGGACGCGCCCGACGGCGTGCTGCTGTTCGAGACGGAGACCCTGCGGGTCGCGGCGAACCTGAGCCCGGCCCCGGTGCTGATCGAGGGGCGGATCGAGGGGCCGGCCACCCCGCTGCTGAGCAGCAACGAGATGGCCGGCGAACTGCCACCGGACACGACCGCCTGGTGGGTCGTGCAGGAGCGTTAGGCCGTCAGCTTCGCCGCGATCCGGGCGAACCCGGCACGGATCTCGTCGACCGACGGGGCCTCGTGCGTGTGGTCCGGGTCGTCGTGGTCGTGGTCGTGGTGATGATCGTGGTCGCCGTAGCCGGCGAGCTCGTCGTCGAGGGCCGCCGTCTCCAGGTCCTCGTTCTCGGCCGCCAGGCGGGCGGCGGCGATGTCACCGAGGATCTGCTCGGCGGTGACGTGCGGCTGGAGCGGCTCGACCACCGCCATCAGCTCCTCGTCGGCCACCACGGCCTCGGCGAGGGCGAGCGCGTGCGCCCGCTCGTAGGGCCCGCACACGACGGGCTCCCACTCCTCGTCCTCGTTCAACGGGCCGAAGGTGATGATCCACGGCAAGGTCAGCGCCGGCGCGTCGGCCGGCAGGTCCAAAGTCACTAGTGCACCCACGGCGCCCATCATGACGGGTCGCGCGGCTCCGGTGCCGCCGAACCGCCGGACGGGCCGATCCGGCGGGCCATGTCGGCGGCGACCGCCACGGCGTCCGGATCCGCCGCCCTTGCCTTGGGACGGTCCGGCGACGGCGCCCCGGACTGGTCCGCCGGCGTCGTGAGGTGGTCCGCCCGCACCGCGGCCGCGGCCCGCTCGGTGGTCTCCGCGGCCTCCTCGACCAGCTGGGCGGCGCGGACCGCCGCCTGCACGTCGCTGCGCGGCTCACCGCCGGCGAGGTCCTTGGCCCGGCCGTGCGTGTCGGTGGCCGCGAGCGCGGCGGCGAAGAGCAGCAGCTGGTGCAGCAGGTACATGTACAGCAGCAACCCGATGGTGCCGGCGACCAGCTGGTAGGCGGGGTTGTCCTCGGTCCGGGTGATGTAGAGCTTCCCGAGCGACTTGAGCACGCCGAGCCCGACCGCGAAGAGCAGCGCGGAGGGCAGCAACCGCCGCAGGGACATCCGCAACCGCGGCACGCCGGCCAGCAGCGCCATGCCCAGGACCAGGTCCACGATGCCGGACAGCAGCGTCGACGTGCCCCGCAGCGCCACCCGCACCGGGTCCTGCTCGAAGTCGCCGGCCAGCCAGTACAGCAGTTCCTGGACGCCGGCGAAGATGCCGATCGACACGATCAGCAGGATGCCCAGGGCCACCAGGACGGCCAGGTCGACCAGCCAGCGCACGAAGTAGTTGCCGGGGTGCTCCTGCAGGTGCCACAGCGCGCGCTGGGACGAGCGCAGGTTCTCCACCCAGCCGACCCCGGCGATGATCAGGCCGAGCAGGGCGATCAGCCCGATCTGCTGGCTGCCGGCGAAGATCTGGTCGGAGTGCAGCTGCGGCAGGTTGACCGCCAGGTAGCTCTGGACCCGGTCGACGACGGCCTCGCTGCCGCGCAGCACCCGGCCGAGGATGAAGAACGCCACGACCACCATCGCGAAGACGGCGAAGAAGCCGTAGTAGGCGGTGGCGGCGGCGAGGCGGGCGGCGTCGAGGTCGAAGTAGCGCTCCTGCGCCCGCCACACGTGATCGAACACACGGGAGCGACGGCGGCCGGCGGCCACCACCCGATCGAAGCCGGCTTCCAGCCGGTCAAACAGGCCCACCTTCTTATCGTCGCTGATCGGCGACGGACCGGCGCGGTGAGAGCCGGTACTGCGCGTACGGCTGCCACCGCCCGCTGGTGTCGTGCTCGAAGAGCGCGAACCCCTCGACGGGGAACTCGGCCTCGTATCCGGCCAGGTCGGCGAAGGCGGCGTCCAGCCGCTCCGGTGCCACGTTGTGCGCGACCGTCACGTGCGGGTGATACGGGAACGGCACCGCCGCCTGGATCGCGGCCGCGGTGAGGACCGCCTGGTGGAGCTGCTCGCACTCGCCGATGCCGGCCGCGACCGCCACGAAGACGACCTGGGTCAGCGGCCGGAACGTGCCGGTCCCGCGCAGCCGCACCGTGAACGGGGCGTGCCGCAGCGCGACCGCGGCGAGGTGCCGGTCGATCGCCGGCAGGTCCGCCGCGTCGACCTCGGTCGGGCCGAGCAGGGTCACGTGCGCGGGCACGTGCGCGGCGGCCGGGTCGCCCGCGGCGAGGCGGGCGGCGGTGAGCTCGCTGCCCCACGGGTCGGGGAGGTCGATCGCGACGCCGATGGTGGTCCGCACCTGCGCCACGTCAGTGGGTGGCACCCGGAGCGAGGAACCCGATCCGGTCGTAGACCGTCTTCAGGGTGGCGCCGGCGACCGTGCGGGCCTTCTCGGCCCCGATCGCGAGCAGCTTGTCCAGCTGCGCCGGGTCCTCCAGGTAGGTGTTGGTGCGCTGCTGGATCGGGCGCATGAACTCCACCACGACCTCGGCGAGGTCCTTCTTGAGGTCGCCGTAGCCCTTGCCGTCGTACGCCGCGACGAGGTCGTCGATGCTCCGCCCGGTCAGCGCCGAGTAGATCGTGAGCAGGTTCGAGACGCCCGGCTTCGCGGCCTGGTCGAAGATGATCTCGCGGCCGGTGTCGGTGACCGCCGACTTGATCTTCTTGGCCGCCTTCGCCGGGTCCTCGAGCAGCTCGATCAGCCCGGACGCGGTCGACGCCGACTTCGACATCTTCGCCGTCGGCTCCTGCAGGTCGGTGATCTTCGCCGTTTCCTTGATGATGTACGGCGCCGGCATCGTGAACGTGGCGCCGAACGTCGTGTTGAAACGCTGGGCGAGGTCGCGGGTCAGCTCCAGGTGCTGCCGCTGGTCCTCGCCGACCGGCACGGCGTCGGCCTGGTAGAGCAGGATGTCGGCGGCCTGCAGGATCGGGTAGGTGAACAGCCCGACGCTGGAGCGGTCCGCGCCCTGCTTCTGCGACTTGTCCTTGAACTGCGTCATCCGGCTGGCCTCGCCGAACCCGGTGATGCAGCCCATCACCCAGCCGAGCTGCGCATGCTCCGGCACCTGGCTCTGCACGAACAGCGTGCACCGCTCCGGGTCGAGTCCGGCCGCGAGCAGCTGCGCCGCGCTGGCCCGGGTGCGCCTGCGCAGCAGCGCCGGGTCGTGGCCGGAGGTGATCGCGTGCAGGTCGACCACGCAGTAGAAGGCGTCGTGGGTGTCCTGCAACGCCACCCAGTTACGCACCGCACCGAGATAGTTACCCAGGTGGAACGACTCGGCGGTGGGCTGGATCCCGGAGAGCACCCGAGGCCGGGCGGTGCTGACGGACGGCGACATGCGCGCCATTCTGTCAGCACCACCACAGCAATGGCGCAACCGGGAGCGCGGCACAGTGGTCTTCAACGGAGAGGGGGTGACGGGGTGGGTGAAGAGCTCGAGGCACGGGAAGCCGTCCGTGACGCGTATGAGGCGCACTACCGGCGACTCGTCGCCGCGCTCTACGCGCTCACCGGCGACCACGCCGAGGCCCAGGACCTGGTCCAGGAGGCCTACGCGCGGGCCCTGGCCCGTCCCCGGCAGTTCCTCGACGTCGCCGACCCGGAGGCGTGGCTGCGCACCGTGGCGATGAATCTCGCCCGGACCCGCTGGCGCCGCCGCCGGCTGTTCGACACACTGGTCCGCAGCGGGCGGGTCGCCCGTCCGGTGGAAAGCGTCCCGGGTGTCGACCCCAACCGGGTCGCGCTCGTCGCCGCCCTGCAGCAGCTGTCGCAGGCCACGCGGGAGACGATCGTGCTGCACCATTTAGCGGACATGTCGGTGCACGAGGTCGCCGACGCCCTCGGCGTGCCCGTCGGCACGGTGAAGGCGCGCCTGTCCCGGGGCCGCGCCATGCTCGCCGCGCTGCTCACCGACACCGAAGCCGACTACCGGGCCGAGCCCGGCGCCCCGCGCCGCCGGCCGCCGGTCCTGCCGCCGCCCCAACGCCCCGCCCAGGAGGTGCGAGATGCGCCGTGACCTGGACTTCCGCACGCTCCGGGCGCAGGTCGAGTCGGCCACCTGGATGCCGGACTTCAGCCTGCTGTACCGCCGGGCCGGCCGGGTGCGCATGCGCGACCGGATGGCCGTCGTCGGGGCCCTCGTCGGCACGCTCGCCGTGTTCGCGCCCGTCGCGCTCGCCGGCGTGTTCGGCCGGCCGGCCCCCGCCGCGCTCGGGCCCAACCCCGACCTCGGCGATCCCTGGAGCGCGCTGCCGTCGGTGTCGGCGCCGCCCAGCGGCAGTTTCGAGTCGACCCGGTCGATCCGGGCCGCCGCCGGTGACCTGCCGGGCGGCGTGATCGTCGCGGTCGACGTCTGCGTCGAGGTGCCGCAGGCCCGCCGGTGCAACCTCCAGGTGGTCGTGCTGCGAGCGGACTCCCCGCAGCGACGCGTCCCGTTCCTGCTCGACGCGTTGCGGCAGAGCCCGCTCGACAAGCTCGACCAGGTCCAGCTGACCCGGATCTCCCCGGACACGTTCATGCTCAGCGGTGAGGTCAGCGGCGGCTCCCGCACCAGCGTGAAGTTCCGCCTCGACGACACCTCGGCCAACCCGGGCGGCGCCCCGGTCATCGGCCCGGAGACCCGCGAGACGCTCGGCGCCGAGGACCGGGTGCTGCAGCTCGTGCAGTACGGCGACCTCTTCGGCGTCCGGCACAGCGACGGCATGCTCAGCCTGCTCGTCAACCAGCCGCCGATGGCGCGGCGGACCGTCGTCGCCGACCTGCCCGCCCAGGCCGGCTGGTGGACCACCGGCGCCGACCTGGGCACCGGCGCGCCCGCCATCGCGGTGAGCAAGGACCAGGGCCGGAACTGGCTGGCCCACCCGCTCAACGCCCCGCCTGGCATCGACGCGCCCACCGTCGTCACGTTGGACGGCACCACCGCGCACGCCTTCATCCGGTACAGCAAGGGCCTCCGGCACTTCCGCACCCGCGACGGTGGCAACAGCTGGCAGGAGGTGACCACGAAGATCGAGCTGCCGGCGCCGCTGAGCAACGACGGCGCCCTCAACGGTCGCGCCTTCGGCGCGCTGGTGCGCCCCGACCGGTCCGTGCTGCTGTGGGTGGCCGGCGACTCGGAAACCGTCTACCTGGAAAGTCTCGACGGGGAGCATTTCGGCATCGTCGCCGGTCCCGGCGGGTCCCTCGACCCGGTCGACAACGGCTACGCCTCGCTCGGCGCCTCGCCCAGGCTCTCCACCGACGGCCGCAACTGGCAGTCCGCGACCCTCTCGGCCACCGTCCTGCCCGACTGAACTTCGTCGGCAATACCTGGAACCACGGTGGCCGGTCGGGGATCGTGAGCGGTGTGAGCGAACTCGAGGGGGTCTACCACGCCTGCTACCGGAGGCTGGTGACACAGCTCTACGCGTTCACGACCGACCTCACCGAGGCGCAGGACGTGGTCCAGGAGGCGTTCGCCCGCGCCGCCGCCCGCCCGGGCGGCTTCACCGGCATCGACAACCCCGAGGCGTGGCTGCGCACCGTGGCGGTCAACGTGGTCCGCCGCCGCTGGCGCCGCCGGAAGCTGCTCGACCTGATCCTGCTGCGCGAACGCGCCGTCCAGCGGCACGTCGACGCCGGCCCGTCACCGGAGCGCACCGACCTGACCGAGGCGCTGGACGCCATACCCCGCACGTACCGGGAGGTCATCGTGCTGCACTACTACGCCGACCTCAGCGTCGAGGAGATCTCCGCGACGCTCGGCGTGCCCGGCGGCACCGTCAAGTCGCGGCTCTCCCGGGGACGCGCCGCCCTCGCCGAACGGCTGCCCGGCTATCGCACCCCCACCTCCGCACCCGTGAAGGAGGTGCGTCATGGCTGACGACCTGGAGACCATGCTCCGCGCCCAGCGGCTCGACTTCACCCAGCCGCCGATGGCCGCGATCACCGCGCGGGCCCGCGTCCTGCGCCGCCGGCGCCGCGCCGCCCAGGTGGGCGTGGTCGCGCTGACCCTGGCCGCGGTCGCGGTGCCCTTCCTGGTCCCCGGTGACACCCCGCCCCCGCAGGTGGCGGCCTCGTCGCCCGCGCCGCCCGGCGGCGTCTACACGGGCGGCGGGATCACCGTCAACGGCCTGCCCAACCTGCCACGGGACCTCCCCGGCACGATCGACGACGCGGAGTTCATCGACGCCGACCGGGGCTTCCTGCTGACCCGGACGTGCGCCGCCGCCTCCTGCACCGCCTGGATCAACGCCACGACCGACGGCGGCCGGACGTGGAGCACGGCCCGCGCCCCGGGCGCCTTCGGCACGCCGCCGCTGGACGCCGTGCCGTCGCTGGTCGTGACCGGCTCCCGGATCGCCCTGATCGGCCCGGACGGCACCCGGTCGAGCAGCACCGACGGCGTCTCCTGGGACACCGCCGCCGGCCCGCCCACGACGCCCGGCACCGCCCTGCCCGGCGATGCCCGCCTGATCCTGCTCGGCTCGCAGGTCGCGGCGCTGCTGCACGACGGGACGACGCTCGTCGCACCGGCCGTCCAGCCGCCGCTGACGGTGTCGTGGGTGTCGCCCGTCCGGGCCGGTGACGCCTCCTGGTGGGTCGCCGGCACGATCGACGGCCACCCCGCGGTGGCGGTCTCCCGCGACGGCGGGGTGTCCTGGACGCCGAAGACCTTCCCGGGCGGCGGCACGGCGAGGGTGTCGTTCCTCGGCCGGGACGTCCACGTCGCGCTGATCGACCCCGCCGTCAAGCCGCCCGGACTGCTGGGCGTCGCCTCCTCCACCGACGGCGGCGCGACCTTCGCCGAGCCGCGGCCGCTGACCGGCACCTCGATCGGCGGCGACCTGGTGCCGCTGCTGGACGGCCGGCTCCTGCTGGTCGACGGCGCCGGGCACTGGCTCGTCTCCACCGACCGCGGCGGCACCTGGCAGCGGATCACGGGCCTGCACCCCACCGACCGGCTGGCGAGGACGCAGACCGGCTGGGTCGCCTACGGCATGTCCACGATCTACACCGCGTACTCCGTCGACGGCACCACCTGGCAGAAGATCGACGCCCAGTAACCAGCCGGTCCGGCCGCCTCAGCTGCCTCAGCTGCGGATGAAGTCCCAGGCGTCCTGGACCATCGTGGCCAGCTCGGCGTGCCGCGGGGTCCAGGACAGCTCACGCTTCGCCTTGTCCGACGCGGCGACGAGCTGCTCGGGGTCGCCGGGCCGGCGGGGCGCCATCTCCACCGGGATCGGGTGGCCGGTCACCTCGCGGACGACCTCGACCACCTGGCGGTTGGAGAAGCCGGTGCCATTGCCGAGGTTGTACACGCGGTGGCCCGCGCCGTCCATCGTCGCCAGGGCCAGCAGGTGGGCCGCGCCCAGGTCGCCGACGTGGATGTAGTCGCGGATGTTGGTGCCGTCGGGGGTGTTGTAGTCGTCGCCGAAGAGCTGGAGCTTCTCGCGGCGGCCGAGAGCGACCTGCAGCGCGATCGGGATCAGGTGGCTCTCCGGGTCGTGCCGCTCGCCGATCATCGAGCCGTCGGGGCGGCGCAGGGCGCCGGCGACGTTGAAGTAGCGCAGGCTGACCGCGGCGATGCCGTGCCCGACGGCCTCGCCGGTGAGGGCGTGGTCGGCGGCGAGCTTCGAGGTCGCATACGGGTTCGGCGGCCGCACCGCGGCGGTCTCCGGGATCGGCACGACGTCGGGGTCGCCGTAGACGTTGGCGGTGGAGGAGAAGACCAGCCGGCGGGTGCCGGCCGCGCGCATCGCGTCGAGCAGCAGCAGCGTGCCGACGGTGTTGTTCTCCCAGTACTTCTCGGGCTTCTGCACGCTCTCCCCGGCCGCGATGAACGCGGCGAAGTGCAGGACGCCGTCGAACGCGGCGTCGCGGGTGAGCACGTCACCGATCGCGTCGTGGACCCTGCCACGGACGAAGACGGCACCCTGCGGCACCGACGACTCGTGGCCGGTCGAGAGGTCGTCGAGGACCGTCACGTCGTGACCGGCGTCGAGCAGCAGGGCGGTGACGACGCTGCCGATGTAGCCGGCGCCCCCGGTGACGAGCAGTTTCACGACGTTCCTCCAAAAGTCATCAGGAACCAACAAATTTACACGTCCGAGGTGAACGATGGAGCACCCGGCACCTACAATTTCGGGCATGCCGGAGCTTGGCCCCGGAACCATCAGGCAGACCGTGGCGGGCGTGCTGAGCCGTTGGGCGCACCGCCTTCACGCTACCAACGAGCCCCCCGACATCAGCGAGGCCGAGCTGCGGACCCTGATCGCGGTCAACACCGGCACCGGCCACGTCCGTGAGGTGATGGTCCCCCGCACCGAGGTGCTGTTCCTGGACGCGGGGCTGACGGTCGCGGAGGCGGTGACGCAGGTGCGGACCACCCGCCACTCCCGGTTTCCGGTGATCGACGGCGACCAGGACGACGTGCTGGGCTTCGTCCACGTGCGGGACCTGACGCTGCTGCCCGCGGTCGACCCGTGCCTGCGCCTGCGGGAGCTGACCCGCGAGGTGAAACGGCTGCCGGCGAGCAAGCGGGTCCTGGCGGCCCTGTCCGAGATGCGCCGGGAGGGTCACCACCTCGCGGTCGTCATGGACGAGTACGGCGGCACGGCCGGCATCGTCACCCTGGAGGACCTGATCGAGGAGCTCGTCGGCGAGATCCACGACGAGTACGACGCACCGCCCTCACCCGACGAGTCGGCCGAGGTCGACGGCCGCCTCAACCTCGCCGATCTCGCCGAGCGGACCGGCCTGGTGCTTCCCAGCGGCCCCTACGAGACGGTGGCGGGGTTCGTCATGGCCCGCCTCGGACGGCTGCCGAAATCCGGCGACGAGGTGCGCCACGACGGCTGGCACCTGCACGTCAGGACCGTTGAAGGTCGCCGGGTGGCGCGGGTTTCAGTCATCCACCCGCGCCAGCCGTAGCACGAAAAACCCTCAGCCCGCCTCGATGATCATGCCGGCGCCGACGGTGCGGTTGCTGGACTCGTCGATGATGATGAAGCCGCCGGTGGTGCGGTTGCGGCGGTACTCGTCGGCGAGCAGCGGCACCGTGGTGCGGAGCTTGACCCGGCCGATCTCGTTGAGCGCCAGGGACGTCGCCGAGTCGTCGCGGTGCAGCGTGTTGACGTCGAGCCGGTACTGCAGGCCACGGACCACGGCGCGGGCCGAGCGGGTCGTGTGCTTGATGGAGTACTTGGCGCCGACGGTCAGCGGGCGGGTCTCGTCCATCCAGCAGATCATCGCCTCGATGTCCTGGGCGACCGCCGGCGCGTTGTTCGGCCGGCAGATCAGGTCACCCCGGGCGATGTCGATCTCGTCGGCGAGCCGGATCGTCACCGACATCGGCGGGTACGCCTCCTGCAGCTCCCCGTCCGCGGTCTCGATGTTCGTGATCTTCGTGGTGAAGCCCGACGGCAGGACCATGACCTCGTCGCCCGGCTTCATGATCCCGGAGGCGACCTGGCCCGCGTAGCCGCGGTAGTCGGCGACCGTGGTGGACTGCGGGCGGATCACGTACTGCACCGGGAAGCGCACGTCGACCAGGTTGCGGTCGGAGGCGATGTGCACGTGCTCCAGGTGGTGCAGCAGCGACGGTCCCTCGTACCACGGCATGTTCTCGGAACGGCTGACCAGGTTGTCACCGTGCAGCGCCGAGATCGGGATGACCGTCAGGTCGGGCGCCTCGAGCTTCGCCGCGAACGAGGTGAACTCGTCGGCGATGCGGTCGAACACCTCCTGCGAGTAGTCGACCAGGTCCATCTTGTTGACGCACAGCACCAGGTGCGGCACGCGCAGCAGGGAGCACAGGAAGGCGTGCCGGCGGGACTGCTCCACGAGGCCCTTGCGGGCGTCGACCAGGATCAGCGCCAGGTCGGCGGTGGAGGCCCCGGTGACCATGTTGCGCGTGTACTGGATGTGCCCGGGCGTGTCGGCGATGATGAACTTCCGCCGCGGGGTGGCGAAGTAGCGGTAGGCCACGTCGATCGTGATGCCCTGCTCGCGCTCGGCCCGCAGGCCGTCGGTGAGCAGCGCGAGGTTGGTGTACTCGTCGCCGCGGGAGCGCGAGGTGGCCTCGACCGCCTCCAGCTGGTCCTCGAAGATCGCCTTCGAGTCGTACAGCAGCCGGCCGATCAGGGTCGACTTGCCGTCGTCGACGGACCCGGCGGTCGCGAACCGCAGCAGGTCCATCTGCCGCTGGGCGGGTGTCTCAACAACCGCGGTCATTAGAAGTACCCCTCACGCTTGCGGTCTTCCATGGCCGCCTCGCTGACCTTGTCGTCGCCGCGGGTCGCGCCACGCTCGGTGATGCGGGTCGCGGCGACCTCGTCGATGACCTTGTCGATCGTGTCCGCGTCGCTGCGGACGGCGGCGGTGCAGGACGCGTCGCCGACGGTGCGGTAGCGGACCCGCTCCACGAACGGCTGCTCACCGGACTTCAGCGGCAGGTACTCGTTGATCGCGTAGAGCATGCCGTTGCGGTCGACGACCTCGCGGTCGTGCGCGTAGTAGATGTCGGGCAGGTCGATGCCCTCCCGCGCGATGTAGTGCCAGACGTCCAGCTCGGTCCAGTTGGACAGCGGGAACACCCGGATCGACTCACCGGGCGCGATGCGGGCGTTGTAGAGCGCCCACAGCTCGGGCCGCTGGTTGCGCGGGTCCCACTGGCCGAAGTCGTCGCGGAAGCTGAAGACGCGCTCCTTGGCGCGGGCCTTCTCCTCGTCGCGGCGGGCGCCGCCGAACAGCGCGTCGAAGCGGTACTTCTCGACCGCGTCGAGCAGGACCGGGGTCTGGATCCGGTTGCGCATGCCGTCGCCGGACTCGCGGACCAGGCCGCTGTCGATCGCCTCCTGGACGCTGGCCACGATGAGCTGCACGTTGAGCTCGCTCACGCGGCGGTCGCGATACGCCAGGACCTCCGGGAAGTTGTGCCCCGTGTCGACGTGCATGACCGGGAACGGGATCCGCCCGGGCGCGAACGCCTTCTCCGCGAGGCGGAGCATGACGATCGAGTCCTTGCCACCGGAGAACAGCAGGACGGGTCGTTCGAACTCGGCGACCACCTCACGCATGATGAACAGGCTCTCGGCCTCGAGAGCGTCCAGATGCGAGACGCGGTATGGCGCGCGACTCATGGTTGGCGGAACCCTTTCCCTAGGGAGCGACAGACGCGCTGATCGCGGCCAGCAACTGAGGCGCCAGTGCCTTCCGACACACCACCAGGTCAGGCAGCCGTGGGTCGGGCTGGTTGTATTCCAACGTAGTCCCGTCGATCCGGGAAGCATGCAGGCCCGTGGCGACCGCCACAGCAACCGGTGCGGCGGAGTCCCACTCGTACTGCCCGCCGGCGTGGACGTAGGCGTCGACGGCACCGTCGATCACCGCGGCGATCTTGGCGCCGGCGGAGCCCATCGGGACCAGCTCGATCGGCAGCCGCTCGGCGAGCGCGCTGAGCAGCGCCGGCGGGCGGGTGCGGCTGGCCGCCAGGCGGATCGGCTCGCCCTGCACGCCGGGCATCGGCGGGAACGGCGGCGGCGCGTCGGTGCCGAGCACGCAGTGCTGCGCCGGCAGTGCCACCGCACCGGCGAGGAGCCGGCCCCAGCCGACGGCGCGCTCCGGCTGCGGGGTGCCGTCGCCGGCATACTCGGTGATCCGCGCGGAGGTGCGCCCCCACAGGGCGACGTGGACCGCCCAGTCGGCGCGGCCCTCCTCGCCGAACTCGCGGGTGCCGTCGAGCGGGTCGACGATCCAGACGCGGTCGGCACTCAACCGGGTGGCGCTGTCGGCGCCCTCCTCGGACAGGACCGCGTCGGCCGGGCGCCAGCGCTCCAGCTGGGCGACCAGCAGCTCGTGCGACAGCCGGTCACCGGCCTTGCGCAGGGCGGCCGGGTCGCCGTAGCCCGTCTCCTCGCGCAGCTTCAACAACAGGTCGCCCGCGCGCTGGGCCAGCCAGCGGGCGAACCCGCCGTCGGTGGCGGGTGGTAGGTCGGTCATCAGTACGCTCCAGCCCCTCGGGTCACCGCGCTCAACGTCCGCAGCATGATCACCAGGTCGAGCGACAACGACCAGTTCTCCACATACTGCAGGTCGAGGCGGACCGCTTCGTCCCACGATAGGTCCGACCGGCCGGACACCTGCCAGAGGCCGGTCATCCCGGGCCGCACCGCCAGCCGGCGCCGGGCGTCGTCCGGATACACGGCGACCTCCTCCGGCAGCGGCGGGCGCGGCCCGACCAGTGACATGCTGCCCCCGAGCACGTTGAGCAGCTGGGGCAGCTCGTCGAGCGAAAACTTGCGCAGAAGCCGCCCGACGCGGGTGACCCGTGGGTCGTTGCGCAGTTTGAACAGCGCGCCGCCGACTTCGTTGAGGTGCCGCAGCTCCGCGAGGCGGGCTTCGGCGTCCAGGTGCATCGTGCGGAACTTGACGATCACGAACTCACGACCGTCTTTGCCCACACGTACCTGACGGAACAGTACCGGCCCTCGTGACTCTGCGCGAACCGCAAGCGCCAGACCAGCCAGAAGTGGGCTCAGCGCGACCAGGAGCACGACCGCGCCGATCCGGTCCACGACCGCCTTCAGCACCCGCCTCGCGCCGGTCAGCGTGGGATGCTCGACGTGCAGCATCGGCAGGCCGTCGACGGGCCGGATCGTGGTCCGGCTGCCGGCCACGTCGATCAGGGTGCTCGCCACGATCAGGTCGATGTCGTCGCGTTCGAGCCGCCACGCGAGGCGGCGCAGCGCATGACCGTCCAGCTCCGGGCACGACAGCACCAGGACCGTGTCGGCCCTCGCCCGGCGCACCGCCCCGGCGATCTCGTCGAACGTGCCCAGCACCGGCACGTCCGGCACGCTGCCCTCGGCGGCGAGGCAGGCGCCGACGACCTTCAGGCCGTGGTACCGCTCCCGCCGCAGCTGGCTCGTCATCGCCTCGACGGCCAGCTCGTGGCCCACCACCACGACCCGCCGCATGCAGGCGCCGCGCGTCTTGCGGGCCCGGTGCAGCAGCTGCCGCAGCACGAACCGCGAGACCAGGCACCCGGACGTGACCAGCGGCAACGCCACCACGAACCAGCCGCGGGCGATCTGGATCTCCGCGGCGTAGGCCCCGACGATGGTCGCGGCGGTCAGCGCCAGGCCGGCCCGCAGCACCCGCTGGTACTCGTCGGTGCCGACGAACAGGTACCGCTTCTCGTAGGCGCGGTTCGCGGCGAGGGTCGCGGTGAAGGCGATCGGCAGGAAGGCGGACAGCAGCGCGTAGCGGCTGTTGTAGTTGGTCAGGACCGAACCGAACCGGACCTCGAACGCGACCAGCCCGGCGAGCACCCCGATGACGGCGTCGATCAGCAGCAGGGTCCGCAGGTAGCGGCCCTCCCACGCCCAGCGGGCCCGGTGCCGGGGCGCCCTTCCGGCCTCACCGCCGGGTTCGGTCGCCGGTTCGGCGGGCTTGGCGGCGGGCACGAACGTCGCCGCCCCCGCGACCGCGTCCTCCACCTCGGCGGCGAGCTGGGCGGACACGTGTGCGGGCGGGACGGGAGGGCCCGGCGCCGGCGAGACGGGGGCGGCGGCGGTCCGGGCCGCCGCGGACGGCAACCGCTCGGGCTGCCGGGCGGCGGTCGGACCCATCGGGCTGGGCCGCCGCCGGACGATCTGCCGCTCGACCGGCTCCGCGACCTTGACCCGCGCCACGGGCTCGGCGGCCACCGCGGAGGTCGACGGCCCGGCCGGCCTCGTGGGTTCGGCGGGCTCGGCGGGGCGTTGCAGAGTGTTGCTCTGCCGTTCCGGCCGGCGCAGGCCGCCGGAGCGTTCCTCGCGGCGGGTGCCGGCCGGCCGCTCCTGCCAGCGAAGCCCGGCGCGCGGACCGTGCTCCTCGTCGCGGCGCGGGCCGGTGGCGCGCTCCTCGCGGCGGAGCTCACCGGTGTGGTCGGAGCGGCGGAGCTCGCCGGTGCGGTCGGTGCGGCGCAGGCCACCCGGGCGGTCCTCGGGGCGGAGATGGGCCGGACGGTGGAAGCCGTCCCGCGTTCGCCCGCTGTCGACCGCCACGCACGCCTCCTCAAGTCCGCCTTCTTTGCAAAAGGTGCGACTTGGAGTACAACGTGCAACTCGGACATGCGTCACGGCGACACACGGAGCGGCATGGAAGGTTCGGACCGGACGTACGATGGACAACCGGGCCGTTACGACGCGTGATACTGGTTCTGCGCCGGCTCGAGTCCGCGCTCGATTACCATCTCCACGGCGTCGGCGGCGCGGTCCACGAAGAAGTCGAGCTCCTTGCGCTCCACCGCGGAGAAGTCTGCTAGGACGTAGTCCGCCGGGTCCTGCCGGCCGGGTGGCCGGCCGATGCCGAACCGGACCCGGATGTAGTCCTTACCGCCCAGCGAGGACGACATGGACCGCAGCCCGTTGTGCCCGCCTTCGCCGCCGCCCTGCTTGAGCCGCAGCTGCTCGTAGGGCACGTCCAGTTCGTCGTGCACGGCGATGACCTGCGCGAGGGGCACCTTGTAGAACTGGGCCAGCCCGGCGACGGGACCGCCGGACAGGTTCATGAAGGTCAGCGGCTTGACCAGGACGATGCGCGGCCCGCCGACGCGCAGCCGGCCCTCGGCCACGTCGGCGGCGACCCGCCGGTGCCGGGAGAAGCGCAGCCCGGCCCGCTGGGCGATCAGGTCGGCGATCATGAAGCCGACGTTGTGCCGGTTGCGCGCGTACGCCGGGCCTGGGTTGCCCAGCCCGACGATCAGCCAGGGCGTGGTGTCCGTCATGAGGTCCCCTCATTCAGCTTGAGTGGGAGCGCAGCGAGCATGGGGGGTGTGGGGAGGCGCAGCCCCCACGGAACCGCGAGGTGCCGGCCTCGGGGAGCTGGAAACAGACAAGGCCGCGGGTGCCTGTCAGGCGCCCGCGACCTTGTAGTGAACGACTCAGGCGTCGGCCGGCTCCGGGGTCGCCTCGGCCTCGGCGGCCTCGGCGGCCTCACCGGTCTCGCCCTCGAGCGCCTCGGCGGTCGGGGCACCGGTGACGACGGCGACGACGACGGCCGGGTCGGCGGCCAGCTCGGACCCGGCGGGCAGCTGCACGTCACCGGCGGTGACGTGGCTGCCGGCCTCGAGGCCCTCGATGGAGACCTCGACGAACTCGGGCAGCTTGGTCGCGTCGGCCAGGATCGCCAGGGTGGTGTTCTCCACCATGACGAGGGTGTCGCGGGCGGCCTCACCGGTCAGGTGCACCGGGATCTCGACCGTGACCTTCTCGCCGCGACGCACGACCAGCAGGTCGACGTGCTCGTAGGTGTCCTTGATCGGGTCACGCTGGATCGCCTTCGGCAGCGCGAGCGCGGTGCCGCCGCCGGTGATCTCGATGTTGAAGATCTGGTTCTTGCCGCCGTGCCGGATGGCGGCGGCGAACTCGCGGGCGGGGAGGGCGATGTGGCGGGGCGCTTCGCCGTGGCCGTACAGCACGGCGGGCACCTTGCCGGCCCGGCGCGTGCGGCGGGCACCACCCTTGCCGAACTCGGTGCGGGGCTCGGCGCTGATCTTTACCTCGGACACGGCAAAAACTCCTGATGCGGTTGTGCGGCGGGCACCGGCCGGCGCGACCGGTAACAGTTGTCGTGGTGCGGCGCTCGGGCGAGGAGGCGCACGGGGCACAGGCCCGGAGCACCGCGTCGATCACGGAGCCCGCGTGGCCGTCATGCCGATCTGGTGAGGACCGCTGAAACGGTCTTCACCGGAACGCACGCCCGGCCCTTGGCGCACCCTCGCCGTGGCAACCGCACAAGCTTACCCGAGACCGCTGAGCCCTCTCACATCGCACCCGTCCGGTTGTGCAGATCACGCGCCCGTGTCAACCGGACGGGCCGTGGCGCCCGCCTGAAAATCAGGACAGCCCGCCGAAAAGGGTCGTGACCGACCCGTCGTCGAACACCTCGCGGATCGCGCGGGCCAGCAGCGGGGCGATCGAGAGCTGCGTGATCTTGTCGACCTTCTTGTCACCCGGCAGTGGCAACGTGTTGGTCACCACGATCTCGCTGATCCGGCTCGCGTCGAGCCGGTCGCAGGCGGGGTCGGACAGCACCGCGTGGGTCGCGGCGACCACGACGTCGGCGGCGCCCTCGTTGAAGAGGATGTCGGCGGCGCCGACGATCGTGCCGCCGGTGTCGATCATGTCGTCGACGATCAGGCAGACCCGGCCCTCGACCTCACCCACGACCCGGTTCGCGACGATCTGGTTGGGCTTCATCGGGTCGCGGGTCTTGTGGATGAAGGCGAGTGGGCAGCCGCCGAGGCGGTCCGTCCAGCGCTCGGCGACCCGCACCCGGCCCGAGTCGGGCGCGACGACGGTGATCGGGCGCCCGGCGTACTTGGCGTCGATGTGGTCGGCGAGGGTGTTCATCGCGAACAGGTGGTCGACCGGGCCGTCGAAGAAGCCCTGGATCTGCGCGGTGTGCAGGTCGACGGTGAGGATCCGGTTGGCGCCGGCGGTCTTGAGCAGGTCGGCGACCAGCCGGGCGGAGATCGGCTCGCGGCCGCGGTGCTTCTTGTCCTGCCGTGCGTACGGGTAGAACGGCAGGACGACCGTGATCCGCTTGGTCGAGCCGCGCTTGAGCGCGTCGACCATGATCAGGCATTCCATCAGCCAGTCGTTGATCGGCGCGACCATCGACTGCACGACGAACGCGTCCGAGCCGCGCACCGACTCCCGGTAGCGGATGAAGATCTCCCCGCTGGCGAAGTCGTAGGCATCCATCGGTGTCGGCTCGACGCCGAGCACCGCCCCGATCTCCTCAGCGAGCGCGGGAAACCCCCGGCCGGAGAAGAGCATGAGGTTCTTGCGGTTCTCCGAACTGATGCTGGCCATTACGGTCGCCCGCTCCCGATCTCGTGGTTGGGCTCATTGTTCGTCGCGTGGCCCCACGTCGGCCACCTGGGCCTGGGTGACGTGGTTTTGTTCACGTGCGAGGGCGTCGCGCGCGGCCTGCGCGGCGGCTGTGCCGGGTCGCTTGCGCTCGACCCAGCCCTCGATGTTGCGCTGCTGGGCCCGCGACACCCCGAGCGCGCCCGGTGGCACGTCCTTGGTGATCACGCTACCGGCGGCGGTGTAGGCGCCGTCGCCGATGTGCACAGGTGCGACGAACATGTTGTCGGCGCCGGTCCTCGCGTGCGCGCCGATCACCGAGCGGCGCTTCTGCACCCCGTCGTAGTTGACGAAGACGCTCGCGGCGCCGATGTTGGTGCCCTCGCCGATCTCGGCGTCGCCGACATAGGAGAGGTGCGGGACCTTCGCGCCGTCGCCGACGGTGGCGGCCTTGGTCTCCACGAACGTGCCGATCTTCGACTTGCGCCCGAGCCGCGTGCCGGGGCGCAGGTAGGCGAACGGCCCGACCGACGCCTGCGGCCCGATCTCCGAGGACAGTGCGTGGGTCCGCACGACGGTGGCACCGTCGCCGACGACGACGTCGACGAGCGACGTGTCGGGGCCGACCACCGCACCCTCGCCGATGCGGGTCGCGCCGCGCAGGTGGGTGTTGGGCTCGATGACGGCGTCCCGCGCGAGGGTGACCGTGACGTCGATCCACGTGGTCGACGGGTCGATGATCGCGACGCCGTCGCGCATCCATTCGTCGTTGATCCGGTCCCGCAGGAGCGCCCGCAGCCCGGCGAGCTGCGCCCGGTCGTTGGCGCCGAGCGTCTCCGTCGCGTCCGGGGCGCGGTGCGCCACGATCGCCGCGCCGGCCTCGACGAGCAGCCCGATGACGTCGGTGAGGTACTCCTCGCCCTGGTCGTTGTCGGTGGAGAGCTTGCCGAGCATCTCGCGCAGCCGCTCGGCGTCGAACGCGTAGACCCCCGAGTTGATCTCGCGGATGCCCCGCTGGGCGGGGGTCGCGTCGCGCTCCTCGACGATGGCGACGAACTCGCCACCCCGGTTGCGCACGATGCGGCCGAGGCCGGTGGGGTCGTCGACCTCCGCGGTCAGCACGGTCGCGGCGGCCTTGGTGCTCTCGTGCGTGTGGACCAGCGCGCTGAGCGTCTCCGCGCGCAGCAGCGGGGTGTCGCCACCGAGCACGACCACCGTCCCGGTGAGCTCGGGCGTCTCGTCCAGCGCGATGCGCACGGCGTGACCGGTGCCGCGCTGCTCGATCTGGGTGACCGGCACGGCGGCCGGCGCGACCTGCTCGAGGTGGGCCCGGACCAGCTCGCCGCCGTGACCGACGACCACGGTGGCGGCACCGCCGATCGCCTCCTCGGCGGCGGCGAGCACATGCCCCACCAGGGTCCGGCCGAGCAGCGGGTGCAGCACCTTGGGCAGGGCGGACTTCATCCGCTTCCCCTCGCCGGCGGCCAGGATGATCACGTTTCGCACGGGCGCACTCCTCGACGGTGTCGGTGCGCCCCATCGTAGTCAGGTGGCTGGGGTGCCAGGATTCGAACCTGGACTGCGAGGCTCCAAAGGCCTGCGGGCTGCCGTTACCCCACACCCCAAAGATCTGCCTGTGCAGCCTACCGGGCGCATCAACCGGCCTCGTATCGAGGCCGGTTCTCTCACCCAGCGGACGGGCCCGCCGATCTTTCCGGACGAAGATCACACAAGACGGCGGGTAATCAGCTTGACACAGAGCTCGTATGGCGAACCTACGCTCCCGTAAGTTACGGTGACGTAAGCGTAGCCCGTCGATCTCCCCCGCCCGGCGAAGAGCCCGTGAGAGGTGCCATGTCCGCTGTACTCCTTGATCCCGTCCCAGGTCAGACCCCCGATCGCGGGTCAAAAGCCCTCACCGAGGGGCGTCAGAGCATCGGGATCCTGGTCGCCCTCTGGGGCTTCGTGGTTCTGCCGTTCGTCGCCCTCCTGGCCGCCGTCCCGGTCGCCTGGGGATGGGGGCTCACCTGGCTCGACGTCGCGCTCGGCACGGTCTTCTACGTGATCGGCGGGCTCGGCATCGGCTCGGGCTTCCACCGGTACCTCACGCACGGCGCCTTCAAGGCCAACCGGGGGCTGCGCATCGCCCTGACGATCGCCGGCAGCACCGCGATCGAGGGCAACCCCACGCAGTGGGTCGCCGACCACCGCCGCCACCACGCGTTCTCCGACCGCGAGGGCGACCCGCACTCGCCGTGGCGCTTCGGGGAGTCCTTCGGCGGCCTCGTGAAGGGCCTGTTCTACGCCCACGTGGGCTGGCTGTTCTTCCGTGAGCTGTCCAACCGGGAGCGCTTCGCCCCGGACCTGCTCGCCGACAAGGACATCCGCCGCATCGACAAGCTGTTCCCGGTGATCGTGGTCCTGTCCGCCACGCTGCCCGCGATCATCGCCGGCCTCGTCACCTGGTCGTGGCAGGGTGCCCTGTCGGCGTTCTTCTGGGCCGGGATCGTGCGGATCGGGCTGCTGCACCACGTCACCTGGTCGATCAACTCGATCTGCCACGTGTACGGCGAGCGCCCGTTCGAGACCCGCGACGGCGACAAGGCCAGCAACTTCTGGCCCCTGGCGATCCTGTCGTTCGGTGAGAGCTGGCACAACCTGCACCACGCCGACCCGACGTGCGCCCGCCACGGCGTCGACAAGGGCCAGATCGACATCAACGCCAGGCTCATCTGGATCTTCGAGAAGCTCGGCTGGGCCACCGACGTGCGCTGGCCGAAGCGTGACCGGCTCGATGCGAAACGGGTCGCCGCCGCCGATGGCGCGGCTGGCACGATGAGCGGGTGACCGACCTTCCGGAGGAAACACCGCACATCCCCCAACGGCTGAGCCCGCTACCAGGCCCTCCGCCACCGGTATCGCCGAAGTCACGGGTGCGGATGTCCGCCGCCCAGCGCCGCGAGCAGCTCATCGCCATCGGGCGGGCGCTGTTCGCGGAGCGGGGATTCGACGCCACCTCCATCGAGGAGGTGGCGTCGCGTGCGAAGGTCTCCAAACCCGTGGTCTACGAGCACTTCGGCGGCAAGGAAGGGCTCTACGCGGTGGTCGTGGACCGCGAGGTCCGCAACCTGCTCGACCGGATCACCAACGCGCTGACCGCGGGTCACCCGCACGAGCTGCTCGAGCAGGCGGCCCTCGCGCTGCTGGACTACATCGAGCACGAGACCGACGGCTTCCGGGTCCTGGTCCGCGAGTCGCCGGTGATGTCGCCGAACGGCAACCTCATGAGCGTCCTCAACGACGTCGCGCACCAGGCCGAGGGAATACTGGGCTCGGAGTTCAAACGTCGCGGCTTCGACCCGAAGCTCGCCGAACTCTACTCGCAGGCCCTGGTGGGGATGGTCGCGCTGACCGGCCGGTGGTGGCTGGAGGTGCGCAAGCCGCGCAAGGAGGTCGTCGCGGCCCACCTGGTCAACCTGGCGTGGAACGGGCTGTCCAACATGGAGGCCAAACCGACTCTCGTCACCCGGCAGGGCAAATAGCGGAAGGCGGCGCCGCGGCGCCGCCTTCCGTCACGCCGTCTCGCTCACCGTGCGGGGTCCGCGCCGGAACTGCTCCTCGGCCTCGGCCGCCGCGGCGCTGCCGACGCGGTCGTAGAGGCTGGCGATGCCGGTGATGCCCCCGAGGATGAACGTGACGATCACGTTGACCATCGAGAACGCGAAGATGTTGGCCTCGGTCTGCATCAGCGCGAGCGAGCCCATGCCGACGATCGTTAGCACGATGCCGGCGAGCTGGTTGATGTGGTGGGCCAGGTTGCGGCCGATGAGGTTGGCGCCGAGCACGACGACCCCGGCGACCAGCGACAGCAGCGCGAACGCGGGGTTGGTGCGCAACCCCAGCACCCACTCCGCGTCGTCCTGGGTGAAGAACTCGTTCCCCGACGTCTGGACGAAGCCGACCACGCCGAAGACCAGCATGTAGAGGCCCGCGAGGATGCAGAGCAGCCGGTACAGGGGCCGGAGGTGGTGGTTGATCGGAAAGTGAGCGGCCATGACCGCATTCTAGGACGGGGTCATCCGGCGATCTCGGCGAGGGCGAGCCATTGCTCCTCGATGAGCGCGATCTCCTCGCGGACCGCGCGCAGCTCGGCGTCCAGCGCGGTGATCCGGGTGTAGTCGGTGGCGTGCTCCGCCAGCTGGGCGTGCAGCGCCGCCTCCTTCTGGGTCAGCCGGTCCATGCTGCGCTCCAGCTTGGACAGCTCCTTCTTCGCGGCCCGCGCGTCCTTGTCCGACGCGCGCAGGTCGGCGGCCTTCTCCCGGCTGAGCGCCGGCGCCGGGTTCGTGCCCGCGCCGAAGCCCTCCCCCTCGCCGGCGATGCGCTCCAGGTATTCGTCGACGCCGCCGGGCAGGTGCACGAGGTGCCCGTCGCCGAACATGCCGTAGACGACGTCGGCGACCCGCTCGACCAGGTAGCGGTCGTGGCTGGCGACCACGATCGTGCCCGGCCACGAGTCGAGCAGGTCCTCCAGCGCGGCGAGGGTGTCGATGTCCAGGTCGTTGGTGGGCTCGTCGAGCAGCAGCACGTTGGGCTCCGTGGCGAGCAGGCGCAGCAGCTGCAGCCGGCGCCGCTCGCCGCCGGACAGGTCCGCGACCGGTGTCCAGACCCGGGCGCCGCTGAAGCCGAAGACCTCGGCCAGCTGCGACGCGGTCAGCTCCCGGTCGCCGAGCTTGACCCGCTTGGCGACCTCCTCGACCGCCTCGAGAAGGCGCAGGCCGGCCGGCAGCTCCTTGAGCTCCTGCGACAGGAACGCGGCGCGCACGGTGCTGCCGCGCTGCATCCGCCCGCCGTCGGGGTCCCGCACCCCGGCGAGCACCCGCAGCAGGGTCGTCTTGCCGGCCCCGTTGGCGCCGAGGATCGCGATCCGGTCGCCCGGTCCCACCAGCCAGTCCACATCGGACAGCAGGGTCCGATCGCCGGCCCGCAGGTCCACCTTGGACAGTTCGTAGACCTGCTTGCCCAGCCGGGTGACGGCGAGCCGCTGCAACGACACCGTGTCCCGGGCCGGCGGCACGTCCGCGATCAGCGCGTTGGCCGCGTCGATGCGGAACTTCGGCTTGCTGGTCCGGGCCGGCGGGCCGCGGCGCAGCCAGGCGATCTCCTTGCGGAGCAGGTTCTGCCGGCGGGACTCGGTCTCGGCGGCGACCCGCAGCCGCTCCGCGCGGGCCAGGGTCCAGGCCGCGTAGCCGCCCTCGTAGGCGCGCACGGTCGCGTCGGCGACCTCCCACGTGGTGGTGCAGACCGCGTCGAGGAACCAGCGGTCGTGGGTGACGACCATGAGCGCGCCGCGGCGCTGCAGCAGGTGCCGCGCCAGCCAGGCGATGCCGGCGACGTCCAGGTGGTTGGTGGGCTCGTCGAGGATCAGCAGGTCGGCGGGGCGCACCAGCAGCGCGGCGATCGCGATGCGGCGCCGCTCACCGCCGGACATCGGCCCGACCGGCGCGTCCAGCCCGAGGTGCGGCATGCCGAGCCCGTTGAGCACGGTGCGGACACCGGCGTCGCCGGCCCACTCGTGCTCGGCGGCGAACGCGGCGGGCAGCCAGGCGGTGCCGATGATGACGTCGCGGACGGTCGCGGTCGGCGGCAGGTCGAGGTTCTGCGGCAGGGCGGACACCCGCAGGTCGCGCCGGTGGGTGACGCGTCCCTCGTCGGGCTCCTCGGCCTTGGTGAGCATCCGCAGCAGGGTCGTCTTGCCGGCCCCGTTGAGCCCGACGACCCCGATCCGGTCGGAGTCGTCGACGCCGAGGGAGACCTCGTCGAAGATCCGCCCCGCCGGGTAGGTCTTGCCGACCTTGTCCAGGTTGATGATGTTGGCCATCTACAGCACTCTCGCTCCGGGCACGGGACCGGCGGCGGTGCGCACCGCGCGGCAGCAGTTGGCGGCCTCCAGGTCCGCCGCGAGCAGTGCGGCGTGCCTGGCGTCCTCGGCCAGGAAGACAACGGTCGGGCCGGAGCCGGAGACCAGCCCGGCGAGCGCGCCCGCGTCGAGCCCCGCGTCCAGCACCCCTCGCAGCTCCGGACGCAGGTGCAGCGCCGCGGCCTGCAGGTCGTTGACGAGGTGCGCGGCGAGCACGTCGGGGTCCTTCTGGCGCAGCGCGGCCAGCAGCCCGTCCGGCGCTCCCGCCTCGCTCTGGGCGCCCAACTGGTCGAACGTCTTGTAGACGGTCGGCGTCGACAGGCCCTCCTCGGCGACGGCCAGGACCCAGTGCCACGCGTGCCCGCCGGTCAGGACGGGGCTGACCAGCTCGCCGCGGCCGGTGCCCAGCGCGGTGCCGCCCAGGACCAGGAACGGGATGTCCGAGCCCAGGGTCGCGGCGATGCCGGCGAGGTCGTCCCGGGACAGCCCGGTCCCCCACAGCTGGTCGCAGGCGACCAGCGCGGCGGCCGCGTCGGCGCTGCCGCCGGCCAGGCCCGCGGCGATCGGGATCTGCTTCTTCAGGTGCAGCCGGGCGTGCGGGTCGTGACCCGTCTCGTCCGCCAGGGCCCGCGCCGCCCGGATGACGAGGTTGTCCTCGTCGAGCGACAGCTGGCCGGTGCCCTCACCCTCCATGGTGAGCGTCAGCGTGTCGCCGCGGCGGGCGGTGATCTCGTCGTAGAGCCCGATCGCGTGGTACACCGTGGTCAGCTCGTGGAAGCCGTCGGAGCGCAGCGGGCCGACGTGCAGATGGAGGTTGATCTTCGCGGGCACGCGGACCCGGACCGGTCCGTGCGCGGCCAGGCGCGGCCGGTCGAACTCCTCGTCATCGTCGGAGAAGAGCGGCTCGGTCACGTGGTGCACCCTACCTGGGCCGCGCCTCCGTCAGGCCCGCACCTGCCGCTGGCTCGCGATGCGGGCGAAGTCCTGCACCGTGAGCTGCTCCCCGCGGGCGCCGGGATCGACCGCCGCGGCCCGCAGGATCCGCTCGGCGACGTCGGGCCCGCCGGCCCAGCCCGCGAGCGCGGCCCGCAAGGTCTTGCGGCGCTGCGCGAACGCGGCGTCCACCACGGCGAACGTCGCCTTGCGGTCGGCGCCGGCGGGCGGCTCCCGCCGCGTGAACGCGACGAGGCCCGAGTCGACGTTCGGCACCGGCCAGAAGACGCTCGGCGGCACCTTGCCGGCCAGCTTCGAGGTGGCATACCAGGCGAGCTTCACGCTCGGCACGCCGTAGACGCGGCCGCCGGGGCCGGCGACGAGCCGGTCCGCGACCTCCTTCTGCACCATGACCAGACCCTTGCGCAGCGACGGCAGGGTCGCCAGGAGGTGCAGCACGACGGGCACGGCGACGTTGTACGGCAGGTTCGCCACCAGCGCGGTCGGCTCCTGGTCGACCTCGGCCCTCAGCGCGTCGCCCTCGATCACGTGCAACCGGTCCGCGTGCTCCGGGGCGAACCGGGCGGCCGTGCCGGGCAGCGCCTTGGCCAGCACCGGGTCGATCTCCACGGCACACACGGTCTTCGCCGCTTCGAGCAGGCCGAGGGTGAGCGAGCCGAGTCCCGGGCCCACCTCCAGGGCCACGTCCTCGCCGGTGAGCTCGGCGGCGCGCACGATCCGGCGGACCGTGTTGGGGTCGTGGACGAAGTTCTGCCCCAGCTGCTTGGTCGGCCGGATGCCGAGCGACGCGGCGAGCTCCCGGATCTCCGCCGGCCCGAGCAGCGTCATCGCCACTCGCCGAACGCGCGGGTGCCGTTGGCGGAGATGGCCGCGCACAGCGCGTCCAGGTCGTGCCCGGTCACCTCGGCCAGGGCGCGGACCGTCAGCGGGATCAGGTAGCTGGCGTTCGGCCGGCCGCGGAACGGTGTCGGGGTGAGGAACGGCGCGTCGGTCTCCACCAGGAGCCCGTCCAGCGGGGTGATCGCGGCGGCGGCCCGCAGGTCCTTCGCGTTGCCGAAGGTGACGGTGCCGGCGAAGCTCAGCAGGAAGCCACGGTCCAGGCACTCCCGGGCGAACGCCTCGTCGCCGGAGAAGCAGTGCATGACGACCTGGTCCGGGGCACCCTCCTCGTCCAGCACCCGCAGGATGTCCTCGTGCGCGTCGCGGTCGTGGATGACGAGGGTCTTGCCGTGCCGCTTCGCGATCCCGATGTGCGCCCGGAAGCTCTCGTGCTGAGCCTTGCGCCCGTCGTCGCCGGTGCGGAAGTAGTCCAGCCCGGTCTCGCCGATGCCCCGGACCCGCGGGTGTGCGGCGAGGCGCTCGATCTCCCGCAGCGCGTCGTCCAGGTCCGGCAGGCGCGGGGCGTCATTGGGGTGCAACGCCACCGTCGCGACCACACCGGGGTGCCGCTCCGCCACCTGTACACCCCACTGCGACGACGCCACGTCGACTCCGACCTGCACGAGCCGGTCGACGCCGGCCGCTTCGGCCAGCGCGATGGCGTCGGCCACGGTCGACGGACCGCCGACCCCGTCGTCCTCGAGGGTGATGTCGATGTGGGTGTGGCTGTCCAGCACCGCGACCGGCAGCGGCTCGGGCGGCGGAGGGAACGTGCCCTCCCGGCTGTGTTTTCTGGCACTCATCGGCGTTAAGCATGCCACCCCCGGTCCGGCGTTCACGATTCGTTCACCTGAGGTGCATCACCCCGCCTTAGCGTCGCGAATGTGACAGTCATCGGGCATGCGGAAGGGTCGGCGACCCACAGCGTGACCCTCGACGGGACCACATATCCCGCGGAGGAGATCGCGCAGGGCGCCGCCTTCGAGGTGTACGCGACCCAACCCGGCCCCGGCTTCCTGCCCAACCCGCGCCCCGGCGCCCGCTGGCCGTTCCGGCGTTTCGTGCACGCCACCGAGGTCGCCGCCTTCACGAGCCCCTCGGGCCCGGCGGGCTTCTCGGGTTACGAGGACGAGCCGCTGCTCATGCCGGTGACCCGGGCCCTGGACTGGACCGGCCTGCACAAGCTGACCCAGACCCCGTCCGCCGCCGCCCAGCTCGCCCCGATCCGCCGCACCGCGGCCATCCGGCGCGGCACCCGCATGATCAAGTTCCTGACCGGCCGCCAGCTCGGCGGCCACCTGCGCGGCTGGCCGATCAGCGGCTTCTGCTACCGCGCCTTCGACGTCGCCCACCTGCGCACCCCGATCGACCTGGCGATCCTCAGCGGCGGCATCCCGGAGTCCGACGGCGGCGTCGTCTTCGCGATCCGCTGGCGGGCCGTGGACGAGTGGGACTACGAGGTGCCCCTCGCCGACTCGTACGCCGGCCTCATCTCCATGCCACCGCACGACCGGCTCGGCTCCCCCGTCATCGGCACCGGCTTCGCCCCGAGCGGCCGGCACATCGTGCCCGAGTTCGTCACCCGCGACCTCGCCGAGCTGCCCGTCCCGGCCAACACGTCCCTGGTCGCCTACACCGGCGACGGGACCGAGGTGACGCTCTACACGTACCTGCCGGAGCAGCGCGCGTGGAGCCGCATGCACGGCCCCCAGTGGCGCCACCTGCTGCCCGAGACGATCGCCGCGGACCAGGAGTACTTCCCGACCGCCACGCCCCTGACCCGGTACGTGGGCCGCTACCGCGACAACGTGTACGAGGCGATCGTCGACCCGCCCGGCGAGTTCCGGGTCGCGGCGAAGACCCGCGCCGCCCGCTACCCCCTGGACGCCCTGGCCCGCCGCATCCCGTCGGCCACCTGGCGCAACGCGCCCTGCACCGTCATCCGCGAGGAGGGCGACTGGCTCCGCCTCCGCCTGAGCCGCCCGGACGGCGACGCCGTCGCCCGCCTCGGTGCACACTGCGTGGAGCGCGGCCTGTACGAAGCCTGGGCCCCAGGCGCCGAGGTCACCGACGCCCGCGAAGACGACCACTGGTTCGACTTGTAAGTAGGGCTGTTTCTTCCAGCCGGAAACCCGCCGATCACCAAAGTGGCAGCACCAGGGGCCTCGCGACTACCTGGTTGATCGGTGGCCCGCGGCAGCCACTCATCAACCAGGTAGTCGCCGTGTCAACAGCCCGGAGGCGGGGCAGCGCCCGGTCCGGTGGTCGGGCCCGCCTCCGTCGTCTCGCGCGCAGGGCGGGCGAGCCGGACGACAGACCTTGAGTGCCTCAAACCTCAACCCCCGGTCTTCAAATTGCCACGCGCACGCGTCCGAGTCGACCGCGCCCTCGGGGCGCAGGTCGTGCGAGCAACGCGAGCATTGGGGGTGTGGGGTGAGAATCCCCCACTGCTCTTCCGGCCGCAGGCCGCCGCGGAAGAAACAGCACAGCTTCAGCTGGCCTGCGCTTTTGTCGAGCCAGCTACGGGAGTACCCGCGGCGTGGGAGAACGACTGGAGGCCCTGGACCAGGGCGGCCCGGTCGTCCGGGGACATGCGGCGCAGGACGGCGGCGATCGTCTCCTGGCGCTGGCGGCCGAGCCCGTCCAGCAGCCGGCGGGCCGTCGGGGTCAGGACCAGCCACACCTCGCGCCGGTCGCGGTCGTCGTTGGTGCGGCGGAGCAGGTCGGCGGCCTCGAGGCGGTCGCAGAGGCGGCTGGCCGAGGAGGGCGCGGTGTGCAGCGCGATCGCCAGCTGGGTCAGGTTGATCGAGCCGGCCTGGTCCACGACGCCGAGGACGCGCAGCTGGGCGGCCGACACGCCGGAGTTGTCGTTGGCGGCGCTGGTGGCGAGGACCAGTGCCTGACCCGCGGCATCGACCAGTGCCGCGGCCAAGGAGGCCGCGTCGTCACTGCCAGCCGGGTGCGGTGAGGGTCGGCTCCGCACGTCGTCCTCCGGGGGTCGCGGGGATCACGGGTCGGCTCTGGGCGACCAGTCGAGACAGACGATCAGCGCATCGTCAGCGAGCTCGGCACCCGCGTGGTAGTCACGAAGGCTCCGCATGACGCTGCCGATGGCCTCGGCCGGTGGTTGCAACCGGGTCGATCGTATGGCACGACTCAACTCACGCTCACCGTACGCGGCCTCGTTCGGCCGGGTGGCGGCGTGCACCCCGTCGCTGACGATGAAGAGACGGTCGCCGGGTTGGAGTCGCTCCTGCTCCTCGACGTATCTGGTGTCGCCGAACATGCCCAGTGGCAGCTGCGGGTCGAGGACCATGTCGCGGACCTGGCCGCCGCGGACCAGGAGCAGGCGGGGTGAGCCGGCGTCGATGACCCGCAGCTCGCCGGTGGCGATGTTGAGCGACAGCAGGAGGGTCGCCACGTGGCGGGTGCCGCCGTACTGGGAGGCGATCGCGTCGGCGGCGAGGACGGCCTGGTCGGCGAGGTCGCCGGGGGCGCTCTGGCCGGTGGGGATGGAGCGGCGGGCGTTGCGCATGGCGTTGACCGCGAGGGTGCTGAGCAGCGCGGCGTCCAGGCCGGTGCCCATGCCGTTGAGCGCGGTGACGGTGAGCCAGTCGCCGTTGACGGACCAGTCGAAGTGGTCGCCGCCGACGGCGTACGCCGGCTCCAGCTGCCCGGCGAACTTGATCCCGGGCTGGTCGTAGCCCCGGGCGGGTAGGAGGTCCCACTGCATCTCGGCGGCCATCGTCAGCCGCCCGCCGCGCCGGCGGTCGAGGTGGTAGCGGTCGGTGCGCTTGTACGCCGCCTGCAGCGCCACCGCGAAGGTGCCGGCCAGGTCGCGCAGCCCTTCCCGGGCCTGCTGCGCCCGCTCGGCGTCCAGGACCACGCTGAGCACCCCGACGCGCTCACCCCACGCGGTGATCGGCAGGTGCACCCGCGCCAGGGCGTGGCCCTCCCGGGCGTCCACGACGACCGTCTGGCTGGCGAACGCCCTGGTGGCCGCGGTCAGCTGGCTGTCCGCGGCGTCGGGTTCGTCGCCGCTGGGCGACAGCGTGGTGGAGCGGTAGTCGGCGAGCCACACGGTGCTGCTCTTCGTGCCGTGTGCCACGCTCAGGTGTGCGTCGAGCACCTCCACCAGGCGATCAGGTGGTGTGGTGCGCAAAGCCTTCTCGATGGAGCCAACGCCGGACATGCGAGCCCTTCACCATCCACGACCGAAGCCTTTGCTTGCCGTGCGGCAAACAATATAAGGCAGTCCGTCGACTGTGGTGGTACCCAGCCACCTCGTGGTGCTACACCCAGCGCGATCCGAGCCACATCCGGGAGAACCACTCGGTGTACGTAATGTCCATACCACTATAGATTGGGTAGAAATAGAAGAAACAGGCGGCGACGAGCAGGACGTACGCGCCCGCGACGACCGCCCCGATCAGCCGGTGGTCGCTGGCGGGCTTCACGTGCCGGGGCGGGCCGATGATCGCGCCCAGCACGTACACCACCGCCAGGACCAGGAACGGCTCGGCCGGCAGGGCGTAGAAGTAGAACATCGTGCGGTGCTCGGGCATCGACTGGAACCAGGGCACGATGCCGGCGAGGGCGCACACCATGATGAGCCAGGCACGGCCGTCGCGGCGGGCGATCGCGAGCCAGCCCAGCGCGATCAGCGCCGGCAGGAACGACCACCACAGCACCGGCGTGCCGAGCAGCAGGATCTCCGAGGCGCAGCTGCTCGCGTCGCACGGCCCGTCGGTGTTCCAGTAGAACGCCACCGGGCGGCCCAGCAGCAGCCACATCCAGGGCCAGGACTGGTACTGGTGTTTCGTGCTGAGCCCGGTGTGGAACTTGTACGCCTCGTGGTGGTAGTGCCACAGGTTGTACAGCGGGTCGATGATCGGCCGGTCGCTCGAGAGCCCGTTGGTCTGCGCGTACCAGTGCCGGAAGTAGCCGTCGTCGGAGAGGAACCAGCCGGTCCAGGTCACGAGGTAGGCGGCGAGCGCGAGGCCGAACACGGCGAAGATCCAGCCGCCGTCGTCGAGGATGCCGTCGCGGATCGAGTGCCGCGAACCGGCCGCGCGGCGGGCGCTGATGTCGAAGATCAGCGTCAGCGCGACGAAGAGCAGCACGTACCACAACGCGCTCCACTTGACGCCGCAGGCGAGGCCGAGGGAGACGGCGCAGGCCAGCCGGTACCAGGGGATCCCGAGGTGGGGCCGGTTGCCGGCACCGGGCCGGCTCGGGTCGACGCCGCGCTCCAGGGCCGCGAGCCACCTGGCCCGGCGCTGCTCGCGGTCCAGGACCAGGAAGTAGAACGCGACCACGATCCAGAACATCAGGAAGATGTCCAGCAACGCCGCCCGCGACAGCACGAAATGCATGCCGTCCAGCGACATCAACAACCCCGCCGTCGCCGCCAGCAACGTCGAACGGAACAACCGCCGCGCCGCCAGGACGATCAGCAGGATCGACACCACCCCGACCGTGACCGCCGCGATCCGCCACCCGAACGAGTTGTACCCGAAGATCTGCTCGCCGAGCCCGATCATCCACTTCCCCAGCGGCGGATGCACCACATACTGCGGGGTGCTGTCCTCCGGGTTCCACTCCACCCCGTGCTGCAACAGGTCCCACGCCTCGTTCGCGTAGTAGACCTCGTCGAAGATCGTCTCCTTCGGATGCGACAGATTCACCATCCGCAGCAGCAGACCGATCCCCGTGACCAGGATCGCCGCCAACCAGAACCCCGGCGTCGCACGCGCCGGCCGGGCGAGCCGGCGACGCACCGCGTCGTCAACCGCATGGACCGGGGAAGGCTCAACCGCCGGCGGCGGCGTCTGGCTTGCGTCGGTCAGCACCGAGGTCATTGCGCGATCGTAGGCGGTGGGATGCCACCATCGCACATGTGCCATTGATTCTGCTCGGAGCTCCGCTGGGCAATCCCGAGGACGCCTCGCCCAGGCTGCGGTCGGTCCTCGCCACCGCTGACATCGTCGCCGCCGAGGACACCCGCCGGCTGGGCCGCCTCGCCCAGGCCCTCGGTGTCACCATCGGCGGCCGGCTCGTCAGCTATTTCGAGGGCAACGAGGAGCGCCGCACGCCCGAGCTCGCGGACCTGCTCGCCGGCGGGGCGACCGTCGCGGTCGTCACCGACGGCGGCATGCCCAGCGTCTCCGACCCCGGGTTCAGGCTGGTGCGGGCGGCGGTGGCGTTGGGGGTACCGGTGAGCGTCGCACCCGGTCCGAGCGCCGTCACGACCGCCCTCGCCGTGTCCGGGCTGCCCTGCGACCGGTTCTGCTTCGAGGGGTTCCCGCCCCGGAAGCAGGGCGAGCGGCGCGCGTACTTCGCGTCCCTGGCGGCCGAACCACGGACCCTGGTCTTCTTCGAGTCCCCGCACCGCGTCGAGGACACCATGCGCGACCTGGCCACCGCCTTCGGCGCGGACCGCCCGGCGGCACTGTGCCGCGAGCTGACGAAGACCTACGAGGAGATCCGCCGCGGCACGCTCGGCGAGCTGGCGCAGGACGCGGCGTCGGCCCGCGGCGAGATCACCCTGGTCGTCGGCGGCGCGCCCGCGGTCCAGCAGGAGCGCCCGAGCGATGAGGCCCTGTCCGCGTCGGTCGCCGCGCTGGTCGCCGCGGGCGCGACGAAGAAGGACGCGATCACGGAGGTGGCGACCCGGTTCGACCTGCCGAGACGCGAGGTGTACGCGGCCGCCCACGCCTGAAACTTCCACGTCCGGTTGACCTTGGACACTTTGTCACCCAGGACCCGACAAAGTGTCCAAGGTCAACTAGTAGCTGGCGATCAGCACGCCCAGGCCGAGGACGAGCGGCGCGGCGACCGTCACCGCGTAGGCCGCGAGGCGGGTCCGGAGGCGGCCCAGGCGGCCGGCCCCCGTGGCCCAGCACAGCGCGGCGCCGCACAGCAGGATCAGCGCGAGCCCAACCGTCCAGCGCACGCGCAGCCCCGACGGGTTGCCGGCGTACGCGATCCGCCCGCCGGCGCGCATGCGGGCGTCGAGGGTGGTGCCGGGGGCGTCGTCGGCGCCGACGAGGGGTACCCCCGCCACCGCCGCCCGGACGTCGGACTGGAACGTCGCGTAGCAGCGGCGCAGGACGCCGTCGCCCTTGCAGCGGGTGATCTGGGCGTGGCCGTGCTCGCCCTGGCCCATGTCGAGCCAGAACGGTTCGGCGCTGGTCCACGCGAAGAACCCGGCCAGCAGGGCGATCACCAGCATCGCGGGCAGGCCGAAGGCGGGGTTGCGCAGGCGGCGGACCTTGCGGGGCGAGCGTTTCGGCGGCGGCGAGGTGACCGCGGCGTCGCGCGGCCGGCGCATGACGCGCATCGCGGGTGGGGGCCAGCTCTCGCCGGCGTCGGCGAGCTGCGCCGCGGTCTCCTCCAGGCGGGTGGTGGCGACCTGGAGGTGTTCGACGACCGCGGCGGCGCCGGCGTCGTGGGCGGCCGGGTCGACGAGGTCGTGGGCGAGGCCGGCGGGCACGACGGCGGTCCCCGGCACACCGGCGGGCTCGGTGCCGGGCCCACTGCCGGACTCACTGCCGGGCCCACTGCCAGGCTCACTGCCGGACCCGCTGTACTGCGAGTCGTACTGCGAGCTGGAGTGCTCACCGTCGGGCGAGGGTGCCCGGACCGTGGTCGTCGTCGTGGTGGGCCACAACGGGAACCCGTCGGAGTCTGGGGCCTTGGGCGGGATTCCGGCGGCCTGGCCGCGCCACCACGCTGCTTCGTCGTCCACGTTCCCATTGGACAACGGGCTTTATCCGAAATTTCGGACTTACCCTAGCGTGTCGGGAGAAACTATCCGTTCGCCGAACGCGGGGACGGGTCACTACGCTTGCAGGTCATGAGTCGTGTTCTCGCCGCGGTCGCCTGGCCTTATGCCAACGGGCCGCGCCACATCGGTCACGTGTCCGGCTTCGGGGTCCCCTCCGACGTGTTCAGCCGCTACATGCGGATGGCCGGTCATGACGTGCTGATGGTCTCCGGCACCGACGAGCACGGCACCCCGATCCAGGTCCAGGCCGACGCGGAGGGGGTGACCCCGCGCGAGCTCGTCGACCGGTACAACCGCGTCATCGTCGAGGACCTGCACGGGCTCGGCCTGACGTACGACCTGTTCACCCGCACCACCACAGGTAACCACTACCAGGTCGTCCAGGAGCTCTTCCAGGGGCTGCACGACAACGGGTACATCATCGCGAAGACCACCCTCGGCGCCCGGTCGCCGTCGACGGGGCGGACGCTGCCCGACCGGTACATCGAGGGCGAGTGCCCGATCTGCCACTACGACAGCGCCCGCGGCGACCAGTGCGACAACTGCGGCAACCAGCTCGACCCCGACCAGCTGATCAACCCCCGGTCGAAGATCAACGGTGAGACGCCGGAGTTCGTGGAGACCGAGCACTTCTTCCTGGACCTGCCCGCGTTCGCCGACCAGCTCAACGCCTGGCTCGACACGCGTGACGGCTGGCGGCCCAACGTGCTGAAGTTCTCCCGCAACCTCATCGCCGACCTCCAGCCGCGGGCGATCACCCGGGACCTGGAGTGGGGCGTGCCGATCCCCCTCGACGGCTGGCGCGACCGCGACGACAAGCGCATCTACGTGTGGTTCGACGCGGTCATCGGCTACCTGTCGGCGTCGGTCGAGTGGGCCCGCCGCACCGGTGACCCCGAGGCGTGGCGCAAGTGGTGGCAGGACCCGGACGCCGAGGCGTTCTACTTCATGGGCAAGGACAACATCGTCTTCCACTCGGTGATCTGGCCGTCGATCCTGCTCGGCTACTCGGCGCCGAAGCCGGGCTCGCTCGGCGCGCTCAACCTGCCCACCGAGGTCGTCTCGTCGGAGTACCTGACGATGGAGGGCAGGAAGTTCTCCTCGTCCCGCCGGGTCGTCATCTACGTGCGGGACTTCCTGGAGCGCTACGACGCCGACGCGCTGCGCTACTTCATCGCCGTGGCCGGCCCGGAGGCGACCGACACCGACTTCACCTGGTCGGAGTTCCGCCGCCGCAACAACGACGAGCTGGTCGCCGGCTGGGGCAACCTGGTCAACCGGTCGATCTCGATGGCCGCGAAGAACTTCGGGGAGATCCCGGCCGCGGGCGAGCTGACCGCCGAGGACTCCACGCTGCTGGCGGCGGTCCGCGCCGGCTTCGGCAGCGTCGGCGACCTGCTGGCCAAGCACCGGCAGAAGGCGGCGATCAACGAGGCGATGCGCATCGTCGGCGAGGTCAACAAGTACTTCTCCGACCAGTCGCCGTGGAAGCTCAAGGACGACAAGGACCGGATGGGCACCGTGCTGCACGTCGCCCTGCAGGCGGTGCGTGACTGCAACACGCTGCTCACGCCGTTTCTGCCGCACGCGGCGCAGCGGATCCACGAGCTGCTCGGCGGCGCCGGGGTGCACGCGCCGATGCCGCGGATCGACGAGGTCGAGGACCTGGACAACGGCATCACGTATCCGATCCTGACCGGCGACTACACCACCGGCGCGACCTGGACCCCGCAGGAGATCGTCGCGGGCACCGCCCTGGCGGCGCCGACGCCGGTGTTCAAGAAGCTCGACGAGTCGATCGTCGAGGAGGAGCTGGCCCGGCTGCAGGGCTGACGCACGCGGTTCAGTGTGGGCGGAGCGGGATCTCCGCCCACACGATCTTGCCGTCGGCGACCACGCGGGTGCCCCAGCGGTCCGAGGTGGCGCGCACGATGTGCAGGCCGCGGTGGTGCTCGTCGTCGAAGGCCGGCTCGATCAGGAACGGCAGCCGGTTGTCCTGGTCGAAGACCTCGACCGCGATGTGGGCGGGCAGCAGGTGCAGGCGCAGCTCGACCGTGCGGGTGCGGGCGTGGGTGGCCGCGTTGGCGAACAGCTCCGCGACGGCCGAGACCGCGGTGTCCACCCGCTCGCCGGGGACGCCCCACCCGAGCAGGGTCTGCTCCACGAAGCGCCGGGCGGTCCGGCTCCGCTCCGCCGACGCCGGGTAGGTCGCCCGGGCGGTGAGCGGCACCTCGTCCGGCGGCTGCCGGACGTAGAGCACCGCGATGTCGTCCTCGTGGTGGGCCGGGTCGACCATCCCCGCGACGAGGTCGTCGAGCGCGGCCAGGGACGGTCGCGGGTGCAGGGCGACGCGGACCTGCAGGTGGGCGAGCCGGTCCTCGATGTTGCTGTCGCGCCGTTCGACCAGGCCGTCGGTGTACAGCAGCAGCGCCTCGCCGGGCGGCACGGCCACGACCTGTTCCGTGTACGGGAAGTCGACCGTGCCCAGTGGCGGCCCGACCGGCCCGGTCAGCAGCCGCGACGGCTGGCCCTCCAGGACCCCGACGGCCGGCAGGTGCCCCGCGTTGGCGTAGCTCAGGGTCCCGTGCACCAGGTCATAGACGGCATACAGGCAGGTCGCCATCTCCGTGTCGAGGTCGGTCGCGAGCAGCGTGTTCAGCTGCCGCATCAGCCGGCCCGGGGACAGGTCCAGCGACGCGTACGAGCGGATCGCCGTGCGCAGCTGCCCCATGACGGCGGCCGCGCGGATGCCCTTGCCCATGACGTCACCGACGACGAGGGCGACCCGGCCGGCCGACAGCGGCACCAGGTCGACCCAGTCGCCGCCGACCTCGACCCCCTTCGCCGCCGGCAGGTACCGCGAGACCACCTCGAGCCCGTCCAGCCGCGGGATCCGGGGCAGGAGGCTGCGCTGCAGCTCGACCGCGGCGTTGCGCTGCCGCAGGTACATGCGGGCGTTGTCGAGCGCGACGGCGGCGTGCGCGGCGACGCCGACGGCGAGGCGTTCGTGCCGCGCGGTGAAGCGGGCTGGTCGCGGGTGGCCGAAGAAGAAGCCGCCGAGCACCTCACCGGTGGAGGACACGACGGGCACGGCCAGGTAGCTCACGACCGGCAGGTGTCCCTCGGGGACGCCGAAGAACGGTTCGTTGCGTCCGTAGCGCGGGTCCTTGGTGATGTCGTCGCTGCGCAGGTGCCCGACGCCGCGGAACGTCGGGTCGAACACCTTGGTGTTGCGTGGCATCGGGAACTTCGCGAACGACTCCCTCGGCACCCCGGAGAGGGTGTAGAGCAGGTAGGACTCGCCGACCTCGTCGGTGACGTTGTAGAAGAACGAACCGAACGCCGCCCCGGTGAGGCTCGTCGCCACGTCGGTGGCGCGCTGGACGACCCGGTCGACGTCGAGCTCCGAGGACAGGTCGGTGCCGACGGCGTGCAGCGCCTCGACGAGGCTGGTCTCATCCCGCAGCCGGGCCTCCCGCTCGCGCAGTTCCTGCTGGCTGCGGCGCAGCCGGCCGGCGGCGTCGCCGAGCTCGGCGACGGTCTGCTCCAGGCGGGTCGCCTGGAGCGCCGCGGCCCGCTCCACGGCGGCGAGGAGGTCGCCGAGCGCCTCCTCGCGCTCGGCCGGGCCGGTGCCCAGGTGCCGCTGCAGGCCGATCCACAGGTTGCCGCCGATCAGCTCGAACAGCTGCGCGGTCTCCGGGTCCAGCCGCGCGGTGACCCCGGCGAGGAGCCGGTAGCCGGCGCCGCCGACCGCGAGCACGACCCGGACCGGATAGTCGTCGGCCTCGTGCAGCGTGACCCCCCGCGGCGCGGCGAGGGCCGCGGCACCGGCTGCCGGCGGGCCGCCGACGGTGATCGCCTCGCCGCCGGCGGCGAGGTGCAGCCAGGCGAACGCCGGCCCGTCGCGGCCGCCGCGGCCGTCCCCGTCGCGGATCCGGTCGCACAGCAGCGCCGCGACGGCCCGCAGCGCCGCCGGCAGGTCATGCGCCGCGGCGGCGGCCGCGCGGACATCCGTCCCGCAGCGCACGATCTCGCTCAACGAGAGGCTGTTGAGGTCGTACACCGGACCTCCGGTCCTGGAACATTCGCGGACGAACCATCCAAACCGACGACCGGGCGGAGGCGCAACGGCGGCGGCGGCCGCGCCGGTCACAGCGTGCGCCTGGAATGCCCTCTATGCCGGTTGTCAGGACGTGCAACTTGCAGAATGGCATGCGTTTGAGCAACGGTTCCGACACCTATGAGGAGTGTTGCTGATGACACCGTTGTAATTATCCGCAACAAAGTCGTCTTTGCGGCGCTGTCGTAAGTAGTTAGGAACGATGACCTCAGTAGCATCGCGTGGCGACACGCCGGGTCGGCAAGTGGGAGGATCTTCGCAGTCGTGCAGGACGGGTCCGCCACGGGTCGAAACGGGCCATTCCCCCCAGCTCTGCGAGGCACCCCGGATGCCGTCCAGCCCCGGGATCACGCTGTGTAGCCACAAGACGCGCAGTAACAACTGACGCTCACAGCAAAACCGGACGAAGTGCGCCTATCGCGCCACCCGCCGCGCACACGGCGTACGGCAAGACCCTGTTATCAATCGACATTTATCGACACGTAGAGCGCTCAACTGTACGATGGTCGTCAATGTTTGTAGCTATGCAATCGACGCAGGCGAATGTGAGGCTCCCCTCCGGACGGGTCGGAGTTCTATGGTGGTCGGCGTCAGTTGTCCGACCATTACCACCCTCCGGGAAGGGCTGACCGGCACGTCGGAAACCGCGTCTTCGGGAGTGACGGTGCAAACGAGCCATCACGGCGTTCCACGCGAGAGCACTCTTGACATATTGGCGCACAACGACGCGGCCGAACGGTTCCGCAGCTGGAACGCGCCGCACCGGCCGGTCGAGGCGCCGCTGGTCGCACCGCGTGGCGACACGCCCGCGCTGCCGACGGTACACCTGAGCCGGGACCGCCTCATGGAGCACCTCGACGCCGCCGTGTCGCACCCGGTCACCCTGCTCTGCGCGCCGACCGGCTGGGGCAAGACCGCCCTGGTGGCGTCGTGGATCCATGCCGGTCGCGCGCCCGGCCGGGCCGCCTACGTGCGGTTCGAGGTCAACTGCGGCGCCACGGCCTGGCGGCAGCTGACCAACGCCCTCACCGCCGCCGGCATCGCCGTCGACCCGGCCACCTACGCCTGGACCAACGCGAGGAGCAACGCCCACCACCACGAGCGCGCCGTCGTCGTCCTCGACGACCTGCACCACGTCACCAACCACACCGTGCTGCGCCGGCTCGAGCGGCTCATCACCCGCCTCGGCGACCGGATCAGCTTCCTCATCCTCGCGCGGACCGAGCCGCCGCTGTCGCTCTACCGGTGGCGGGTCCGCGGCCAGCTGCACGAACTGCGCACCGACCACCTGGCGCTCACCCAGGACGAGGTGTCCGGCCTCGCCGAGGGCTACGGGGTCCGCCTCGCCCAGCACTTCCGCTTCGCCCTGTGGCACGTGACCGAGGGCTGGCCGGCGGCGGTCGCGGTGATCCTCTCCGCGATGGTCGGCCGGCACGAGCCGGAGCGGATGGTCACCGACATCATCCTCGGCCAGGCGGGGCTCAACGAGGAGGTCGGGCTCAGCGAGTACGTCCGGCGCGAGATCCTGCAGCACCTCGACCCCGAGATACGCGAGGTCATGCTGCGCACGTCCATCCTGGAGACGGTGTGCCCGGGCCTGGTCGAGGCGCTCACCGGCAGCCGCGGCGGCGCCCGCCTGCTGGCCCAGATGAGCCGCGCCAACGCCCTCGCCAGCTTCTACGGCGGCTCGCACTCCTGGTACCGCTACCGCCGGCTGCTGCGTGCCATGCTGCGTGCCGAACTGCGCAGCACGCTGCCCTTCGCCGAGGAGCGGGCGCTGCACCGGGCCGCCGCCGGCTGGTACGCCGCCAACGGGCTGCCCAGCGACGCCCTGACCCACGCCATCGCCGGCAGCGACTGGGTCTCGGCCGAGCGATTATTCGTCCAGTACTGGCCTGAGCTGGCCGGGTCGGGACCGCGGGCGATGACGGCGCGGGACGGGACCCAGCCGCCGCCGGACATCGCCGAGCGGCCCATGCTCGCCCTCGCCCTCGCCCTGTACTGCCGGGACACCGGCGACCTGGTCGGCATGTCGGCGTTCATCCGGCTCGGGGAACGCGGTCTCGGCGAGGCGCCGACCGCCGTGCAGGCCGAGGTCCTCGCGGCGATGCGGCTCGCGGAGGCGGTCGCGGCGGAGAGCCCGGAACGCGCCGGCGCGGCGGCGGCGCGGCTGCTGGAGCGCACCGAGGACGCGGCGGACGAGCACGTCTACGCGGACTTCACCGCCGCGGCCCGCGCCGTCGCGCACCTGACCTTCTCCGGTGCGGCGGTGGCCGACGGACGGCTCGAAGAGGCCGACGAGGCCCTCGAGCACGGCGCCGACCTGGCCCGCAAGTCCGGCTTCAACCTGCTCACCGTGCAGGCCAACCGCCTGCAGGCGCTCACGCACCTCAGCCGCGGGCGGCTGTCGGCGGCGGCGGCCTGCGCCCGGCGGGTCCTGGACAGCTGCCGCGACGCGGGGATCGCCGAGTCGCGCAACATCAGCTACGCCCGCCTGGTGCTGGCCACCGTCTGCCGGGAGCGCGGCCAGCTGGACGAGGCCCGCTTCCACATCGAGGAGAGCGTCAACGCCAACGCCGTGCCCGACCCCAACGGGTGGGTCAGCGGGGCGATCGCGCTCGCGCTGCTGCTCTTCGACCGCGGCGACCACGGCGGCGCCCTCGAGGCCCTCGAACCGCTGCTGGACAGCCGGGTCGGCGCGATGCCCCGCTACGCGGACGTCACCGCGCGGGCGCTGCACGCCGAGCTGTGCCTGCACGACGGCCGGCTGGACCGGGCGCACGCGGTCATCGCCGAGGCGCTGCGGCACTGGCCCGAGGCCGACGAACCGCTGCTGACCCTCGCCCGCCTGCACCTGGCCGACGGCCGCCCGGCCGCCGCCGCGCAGGTGGCCGACCGGGTCCTGGTCAACGGGCCCGGCTCGCTGGTCACCGTCGTCACCGCGACGGTCGTGCTGGCCCAGGCCCTGCGGCAGCTCGGCGACGTCGCCGGCGCGTCGGACCAGCTGGACCAGGCGCTGCGGATGGCCGGGCCGGAAGGCATCCGCCGGCCGTTCCAGGGGCACGCCACGTGGATCGCGGAGGTCCTCGCGTCGCCGCCGGTGCTGGCCGTCACCCACCCCCGTGAGCTGGAGCGGGACGAGCGCTCCGGCCTGGCCGACGACCGGGCACAGCCGCCCGCCACCCCGCCGCCCGCCACCGTGCCGCCGGAGGAGCCGGTCCCGGACGGCCTGGTGGCGTGGTCCGCGCCCGGCGCCGCCGGCGCGATGGCCGACCCGCTCACCGAGAAGGAGTCGCAGGTGCTGCTGTACCTGCGCAGCATGCTGTCCATCGCGGAGATCGCCGCCGTGCTCAGCGTGTCGACGAACACGGTCAAGACCCACGTCCGGCACGTCTACCGCAAGCTCGGCGTCAGCCGGCGCCGGGACGCGGTGCGCCGGGCCCGTGAACTGAGCCTGATCTGAGGCCTCACCCGGTGGTGTGGCGCGACCACCACCGGCAACCACCCTTTCCGGGCGAGCCACCCACCCGGTCGTGAGGGCCACGATATGGGCGGTTGCCGGTGCTCCGGCCGTCGACCGACGAAGGCTCAGGGGTGTGACGTGGTGACGACGGATGTTGCGGTCAACGGTGTGCGGGTCGGCGTGCGATACGCGGTCGCCGACACGATCGCCGGCGTCGGCGGGGACTGGTTCCTCGGCATCGCCCTGCCGGGCGGCGACGTGATGCTGGCCGTCGGCGACGTGATGGGCCACGGTCCCGACGCGGCGGGCACGATGCGTCAGCTGCGGGCGTCGATGACGTCCCTCGCCCTCGCCGGTGACGAACCCGGCACGATCCTCGCCTCCCTGAACCGGATGCTGTGCCGCCGCCGCACGACGATGCTCGCGACCGCCGTCTGCGGCCGGTTCAGTCCCGCCGACCGGATGCTCGTCTGGGCCCGCGCCGGCCATCTGCCGATCCTGCGGGCCAACGCCGACGGGGTCTGGCCGCTGCGCCAGCCGCCGGGCATGGCGCTCGGGGTCGAGGCCGGCGCCGCGTACCCGCACGCCGCCGTGCGCATCGAACCCGGCGAGCTGCTCTTCATGTACACCGACGGCGTCGTCGAGCGCCGTGACCAGGCCATCGACCAGGGGGTCCAGGGTCTGGTCGACGACGTGCGGGCGGCGATGCGCGCCTCCGCGCCGGACGAGCGCATGGACCGCGCCCTCGACGGCGCCCGGCGCGGCAACCCCGACGACGACGCCTGCCTGTTGGCCGCCGAGCCGGTCGCCAGATGACCCGGAACCTCACCCATCGAGGGTGATCCCTGCTCACCCGCCTACCTCCAATCATGTTCCCAGGCACGACGTGGACGTTCCGGGCGCGCGGGCGGCGCGTTCGGCAACGTCCATCCGGGCCTGTTCCGGGGGGAACAGATAACAACGGGGGAGATAGGCCGTGCCGGTCCTGGTTTCGACCGGGGCCGGCACGGCCCGCACGTATTTCCCGCTTGTTTATCCCCTGGTGAAACCGATTCAGCAGACGGCAGAGGCAGTAGGGAGAGTACGGCGGATGGACAGCGGCGGCGGTGTGGTGAAGGAATGGACCATGTTCGGGACGACGATGCTCGCGCTCGTCGGCACGTTGAACGTCTCGCAAGGATTGCTGGTGGGATTCGCCAGTGGCGGCATCGGCTTCGACAAGAATGACGTGGCGTTCACCAGCGCCACGACCTGGGCGGCCGCGACGGTGACGCTCGGTGTGCTGCTCGGCGCGACCGGCCTCGCGCTGCGCGCCCGCAAAGGCAGCGCCCGGGCCGCCGCGATCAGCGTCGTGGCCCTGCACGCGATCTCGCAGCTCGCCATGCTCCGGGCCTACCCGGCGTGGTCGCTGCTCATGGTCACGCTCGACGTGATCATCCTGTTCATCCTCACGGTCGCGAGGAGCAAGGCGGCCGGCCCCGACGCCGAACCGGCCGAGATCCCCATCGCCTCGGTCACGAAGCTCGCGCTGCGGCGCAACAGCCGCTCCGACCGGTACCGGGGCCGTCACAAGGCCGGCCGCCCGATCGTGCGCCACGAGGACGTGATCCTGGTGGACATCGTCGAGGAGCTCGAGCCGGCCGTCGAGGCGCTGCACGTCGACGTGGACCTGGACGTCATCGACTTCGACTCGCCCACCTCATGGGTCCGCGCGGTCGGCCACGCCACGGTCCCGATGGCCCTGGCGGAGCCGGTCGAGGAGTCGCTGGTCCCCGTTCAGCGCGCCTCGCTCGACCCGCTGATGGACCCGCTGCCGGTGCTGATCGCCGCGACCGCCGACACCGCGATCATCGAGGGTGTGATGGTCGAGGACGACGAGGAGATCGCCGACGAGCTCGCCGCCATCGGCGCCCGGCCGTACGTGACCCAGTAGTTCGGAACAGCCCCACCGCCGACGGCGGCGCCCACAACGACGTGGGCGCCGCCGTTCTTTTGTCGGGTGCGGGCGCGCACCGGGCCCCCCTCTCCTTTCCTCTCGGAGCCGCACTCCCCACCCACCCCACGCCGAAAAGGGCGGCCCCCGGGAATTCCCGGGGGCCGCCCTTCGTGGGTCCGGTGAACCGCCTACAGCAGGTTCAGTTCCCGGGCCCGCTCGATCACCTCTCGCCGCCTGCCGACCCCCAGCTTGCGGTAGATGTTCTTCATGTGCGTCTTCACCGTGTTGACGGACACGTAGAGCATCGAGGCGATCTCGCCCGCGGACAGGGTGCCCTGCAGGTACCGCAGGACGGCCAGTTCGCGTTCGGTGAGTGGTTCGGCCAGTTCTCCCGCCACCGCGGCCGGGCGGCCGAAGCCGTTGAGCTCGGTCGCGATGTCCTCGGCGACGCCGCGGTATCCGCTGCCCGCCGGCAGGTAGGTCACCAGCAGCTCCCGGACCGGCTGGCCGCCGGCCACGAACGGCCAGCGGATGCCTTCGTCCTCGGCGCAGCGCAGCGCCTGTTCCAGAGCGCGGCCGGCCTTGGACCGGTCACCGAGCGCCCGCAGTGCCCGGGCGCAGGTGAGGTTCGCGTCGACCGTCCACACCAGCGAGCCGGTGGTGTACTCCAGGAACGGCTGGACCGCGCCGAGGGCCGCCGCCGGCCGACGTTCGGCGAGGTGGGCCTTCGCGCGGACGACACCCAGCCACGGCGCGAGGAGCTCGACCGGTTCCAGGTTGAGCAGCCGCTTGGCCGCCTCCACGTCGCCGGCGGCCAGCCGCAGCTCGGCCTCGGCGAGCGTGACGCAGTGCTGGAGCCGGGGCGTGTACCGCCAGTCCGCGAGCTGCCGCCGGATCGCGGCGAGCTCGGTGCAGGCGGCCCTGGCGTCGCCGGCGGCGGCCCGGATGTGCGCCCGGGACATCGTCGCCACCGCCACCAGGCCCGGGTCGGCGAGACCGCCGCCGTCCAGGGCACGGTCCAGGTAGTGCTCGGCCGCCCGGACCCGGGCCTGCAGGTAGCAGACCTCGGCGACGGTCAGCTGGGCCCAGACCACGTCACTGCCCTGGGTCTGGCCTTCGCGGTCGGCGAGGGCCAGGGCCTCCTTGCCGTAGCGCATCGCCGCGGACAGCCGGCCGCGGGTCGCGTTGAGCTGCGCGAGCTGTCGCAGCGCGGCCAGCTGGGACTGGACGCCGCCGCAGCGCCGGGCCAGGTTGAGCGCCTCGGTGAGCGCGAGCTCCGCCGCCGCCAGGTCACCCTGCAACAGCCGGGCACCGCCGACGGCGACGAGCGCCAGGGCCCGCATCCGGGCGGTGTCCTGGTCGTCGAGGCCCATGTCGTCGCGCAACAGCATCGGTGCCGTGGCCAGGATCAGCTCGGGCTTGCCGGACTGGTGTGCCTCGGCCATGCGGAAGCTGTCGACGATGGGTCGCAGCGCCACCCGGGCCGACTCGACGAGGGTGTGCTGGGAACGGTCGACCAGGTGCAGGAACGTCTCCGTGCCCTGCGGGTCGCTGGCGTCCAGTCGCTCCGCCGCGAACGCCAGGGCGAGCCGCGGGTCGTTGCGGACCTCCTGCGGAGGCGGCGGGACCAGTTCCTTGATGGTCCGCAGCCGCGCCCCGGGCACCAGCTCCTGCCAGCTCGCCGCGAGCAGGTCCGAGGCCTGGTCCCAGTTGCGGGCGGCGAGCGCGTGCCGCAGCGCGTCGGCCGGCAGGTCGTGCGCGGCGAACCAGTCCGCGGCCCGCCGGTGCAACTGGCGGACCTGCTCGGGCCGGCGGTGGCGAAGCTCGTCGTAGAGCATGAGACCGAACAGCGGGTGGCACCGGTACATGCCGGCGTTGCCACTGCCCTGCACCACGAACAGGTTCGAGTGCTCCAGCTGCGCGAGGATCCGCGCGCCGTCGACCCGGCCGGTGAGTGCCTCCACGAGCTCCGCGCTGACCTGGTCGAGCACCGAGGTGCACAGGACGACCTCGCGGATGTCCTCCGGCAGCGTGTCGAAGACCTCGCCGACGAGGTACTCGCCGAGCGCCCGGTCCTGCAGCGCGAAGCGGGGCACCAGGCTGTCGGGTTCCGGGTGCCCCTGCACGGCGAGGGCGGCGAGTCGCAGTCCCGCCGCCCAGCCTCGCATCACCGCGTGCAGCTCGACCAGCGCCGACTCGGCGAGCCGGACGCCGTGCGCGTTGAGCATCTGCGCGGTCTCGTCGAGGGTGAAGCCCAGCGTCCCGTTGCGCAGCTCGGCGAGCGCTCCGCGGATGCGGAAGCGATACAGGGTGAGCGCCGGGTCGGTCCGGCAGGCGATGACGAGACGCAGGCGGTCACCCGCCTGGGAAAGCAGCGTCTCGAGCTCACCCCACACCCGCGGGACGGACAGCTCCTGCAGGTCGTCCAGGATCACGACCACCGGCGGACCCGGCCGGCGCAGCAGCACGATCAGTTCGTCGAGTGCCTCGCCACCGTCGGCGGGTGCCGCGGTGACCTGGTGCTCCGCGGTCGCCGCGGCGACAGCACCCAGCACGTGCTCCCAAAAGCGTGGGCCATGGTGCGCCTCGACCGTCAACCACGCCAGCGGCCAGGGTGATCGCCCCGCCGCCACCCACTCGGCCAGCAGGGTGGTCTTGCCCCACCCCGCCGGAGCTGAGATCAATGTCAAAGGCCCCGCCACCGCCCGATCCAGCGCGTCCAGAAGACGCGGTCGTGGCACGTGATAGCGGGGCGGCTCAGGCACTGCGAAGTGCAGCGCGGGACGGGTGATCGTGTCTACAAGCGTCTTCTGCCCCAACGTATTTCGCCCCCTCCCACCCACCGCAGCACGGCGGATGACCACGGGATTGTGAGGCGATTAAAGGTGAGGACGCCTCACCCGTAGGGGGTGAACAAATGACGCTGCGTGCTCACCCGAGGCGACGGACGCAGCGGAAGCCGACGTGGCAGCTGCCGTTGTCGACCGCCTCCGGCTGCCGGGCGGCGGGACGGAACCGGTGGTCATAGCCGGTGGAGCACAGGTAGGAGCCACCCTTGACGACCCGGCTGGCATAGACGGCCGCCCCTGCCGGGGTGTCGACGCGGGGGTTGTCCGCGATCTCACCCTGCGGTTGCAGCGGGTCGTCACCCAGATCGAATCTCGCGTTGCCGGACCGGTAGTAGTCCGACGTCCACTCCCACACGTTACCGACCACGTCGAAGAGCCCGTACGCATTGGCGGCGAACGCACCGACCGGGCTGGTGCCGTGCCCGCCGTCGCTGCGGTCGAGCCAGGGGAAGATGCCGTGCCAGATGTTGGCACGCCCCGGCTCGGCCTCGTCACCCCATGGGTACACCGACTGCTCGAGCCCACCACGGGCGGCGAACTCCCACTCCGCCTCGGAGGGCAGGTCCTTGCCGGCCCAACGGGCGTACGCGGCGGCGTCCTCGTAGGCGACGTGCACCACCGGGTGCGCCGACTTCCCCCGGATGTCGGAATCCGGGCCCCACGGATGTCGCCAGGACGCGCCGGGACGGAACTCCCACCACACCCGCCAGTCGCGCAGCGGCACCGGACCCGGTGGCTGCACGAAGACCATCGAGCCCGGCTGCGGGCCCGGCTCAGGGCCCGGATCGGGGTGGCGCTCCGCCACCGTCTCGTAGCCGGTCTCCTGCGCGAACAGGGCAAACTCGGCGTTCGTCACGGGATGCGAGTCGATCCAGAAGCCGTCGACGGTGACCTTGCGCACCGGCGCCTCTTCCGGATAGAAGCCATCCGCCCCCATGGCGAACGTGCCACCAGGTATCCAGGCCATCTCCACGACCGCATTGTGCTGGCGCCGCCGGGTGAGAAGTCCTCACCCGGTGCGGGTGACGGGCAGTTGATCGATGGACGGATCGATGAACGGGCACCCCGGCTCACACGGGCAGGGTGATGCCCGGTCATCCGGATCCCCGGCAACGTTCGGTCCAAAAGCACCGGTTCGCAATTTCCGCAAGGGAGGGAGGTCGCCACACGAGCTTCGCCGGATCCGGCCGCGGCGCCTCCTCTCTTGTCCGCCGCGGCCGGACGACGAACCTGCTCCCTTGGCCTACCTGCCTCCTGCCGGTGTCCCGCTCGTGCAGAGGAAGGAACACAGAGGCCATGACCAGGAGCAGAACCGTGTGGTTCGGCTGGGTCACCTTCGCGGCCGTCATGCTCGTCGTGCTCGGGCTCCTCAATGTGCTCGAAGGACTCGTCGCGCTGCTGCGGAACCAGGTGGCATTCATCGACGGCGACAGTCTCGTCATCGTCAACCTGACCGGCTGGGGCATCCTCATGCTGGCCTTCGGTGGCCTGTTGCTGGCCGCCGGCATCGGGCTGTTCACCCGCAACACCGCCGCCCGGGTGGCGGCGATCGTGATCGTGGCGCTGCACGCGCTGATCCAGGTCGGGTCGCTCGGCGCGTACCCGGTCTGGTCGCTGCTGATGATCACGCTCAGCGTGGTGGTGCTGTTCGCGCTCACGGTGCACTGGGACGACTCGCTGGAGCCGGCGGTGGCCGCGACCACCATGGCGGCGGCGGGCGCGCAACCGGGCGTCCACCGGGCGGAGCGGGAGCCGCACCGCGACGTCCAGCCCGAGTACCAGCCCGAGTACCAGCCCGAATATCAGCCCGAGTACCAGCCCGGCTACCAGCCGGACTACCAGGGACAGGGCAGCGGCATCCCGATGAACTCCCCGACGTCGCCGAGCCACCCGGCCGGGCGGCCGTCCGGGGTGCCCGCACACGGCGTGGGTCCGACGTCCGGGCCGAACGTCGGCCCGTACCCGCCGGGTGGTCCCTACCAGTCGGGGCGGCCGGGGTCCACGGCCCGGCCCAACGAGGGCGCGCACCCGGGCGAACCGGCCCGTGGGGAGACCGCCCGGCACGGCGGCGGCGGCGATCCGGGGCAGGGCGAGTTCCCGCGGTACGGCGACATGGGCGAGACGACCGGCCGGCACGCCGACACGGGTCGCTGGTCCGATCCGCCGCGCGGCGCGCACGCCGCCCCCACGTCGGACTACGGCATCATCTGAACCGAGGGGGTCCCACGCGGGAAGAAGAGGTACAGAAGAACAGAAGGTGGCTGCCCCCGTGGCAGCCACCTTCGTCGCGTTCGTCGCGTTCGTCGCGTTCGTCGCGTGGAAACGTTTGAGGCGCCGACGCGGGCCTGGGAGCGCGTCGGCGCCTCTCGCGCCGTCCTTCGGTGTCAGACGTCCTAGGTGACTTGCGATGGGTGGGCGGCCTCCTCCGGATCAGCCGCCCACCCATCGGCTCCCGCCGCCCTCGCTGAAGAGCGCCCGGTGCGCAGGATGCGGGCCGTGTCCACCGCTCCTCCTGCCCCGTTGAGTACCCCCTGCTCAACGGTGTTCACCTGACGCTCCAGCTGGGTCGTCACGTCGGGGACCACCGACGACGTGACGCCCGCGGCTGGCGGGAACGGGCGGACCATCGCGGATGGTGCAGCAGTCACCATCAGGGCCGCCCGCAGTTCGTTCATGGCAGGAATCCTGCTGGCTGTCAGAGTGATGCGTCCTCACCCCGGCGGGGTGATCGGCCAGCGGGCACATCGTCACTCCGCACAGGTGGGGCAGGACGTCGTCCGGCGCCGCGACGCTCGATCTACCTGTCGACGCACGTCACGGAAACGTCGACACACGTCACGGAAACGGAGAACGGCGATGGCCACGTTGACCGTCTGGAAGTTCGAGACGCCGGAAGGCGCCGAACGGGCCGCTGAGAAGCTCCAGCAGCTGTCCAAGGAGGGCCTGGTGAAGGTCGAGGACGCCGCGACGGTGTCCTGGGCGGAGGGCTCGAACAAGCCCAAGACCCGCCAGCTGCACAACCTCACCGCCCGCGGTGCGCTCGGTGGCATGTTCTGGGGGATGCTGTTCGGCCTGATCTTCCTCATCCCGCTGTTCGGCATGGCGGTCGGCGCGGCCGCGGGCGCGCTCGCGGGTTCGCTGAGGGACGTCGGGATCGACGACGAGTTCATCAAACGGGCCCGCGACGAGATCCAGCCCGGGACCTCGGCGCTGTTCCTGCTGACCACCGACGTGGTGGTGGACCGGGTCCGCGACGCGTTCGCCGGCGAGCGGCCGAAGCTGCTCCACACCAACCTGTCCAAGGAGCAGGAAGACCACCTGCACGAGGTCTTCGCCTGAGACCACCGAAGTCCGAGCAACCCCGAGCCGGCCCGGAACAGGGCGGTGCCCGGTGTCTTCGCGGACACCGGGCACCGGGACGGGGCAGTACGGTCGTTCAGGCATTGGACAGGTCGGCCATCTCCTTCTCCGCGGTCTCGACCTCCGTGGTCAGCTTGGCGTGCTGTTCGGACAGCGCGTCCAGCAGCCTCCGGGTGGTCTGCAGGCTTTCGGCGCCGATGGAACGGGTCGTCGCGAGGAGGTTCTCGGCCGCCTCGCGCTGCCGCTGCCGGCGGGTGTCCCACTGCACGCGGCGGGACTGCTCGGCGCGGGCCTCTTCGGAGCGGCGTTGCGCCAGTGCGGTCTGGAAGTCGCGGATCGCGTCCTCGGCGTGCTTGCGCGCGTCCGCGAGCATCGCCTCCGCCGCGACCCGGGCACCGTCCAGCTCCTCGGCGGCCTGCTTGCGCAGCGCGTCCGCCTCCTGCTCCGCCAGCTCGATCATCTGCTGGATCCGGCCTCCGACGGCCTTGGAGCTCTCGTCGCCGCACGTGCACTGGCGCAGTTCGGTGTTGAGCCGTTCGACTCTGCCCGCGAGCTGCTGCTCGCGGTAGCGCGCCGAGGCAAGCTCCGTCTCCACCGTGGTCAACCGCATCTGCAAGGTGGCCACGTAGCGGTCGACCTGGGCGCGGTGGTAACCCCTGAGGCTCAGCTCGAACCCGTTCTCACCGCGGAGTTCGATCTCGCCGACAAGCGCGCTCATCCTGGGCTCATCCCCTCCCCCGCCCGTCGAAGCAACGGGCGATAGCGGGAACGCTGCCGATCATTGTGGTGACCGCGCGTCATCCGTTCCGGGTGAGCCTCCTGCGTCCGGCGTGCCGGTCCAGCGATGTCGATGGAACCGTTGCTACGCAAGGCAAACAGCCACATCCGCACAGGGAAGACCACCCAGGCAGGGTGAGGCCCCGCAGCTGCGGGCGGTGCTTTGCTCGTCACGTTTGGCGAGGTATGAAATCGGGGGGCACCGAGTGTCGCAAGCGCTGGTACAGCAGGATCGCCGTGGAACGGCCCCGTCGACGTTGGCGGTGCCGGATCTTCCGCCCGGATACGTGCTGCGCGAGCGCGTCGTCGCGCAGCTGGACGCCGCGGTGCGTGCGCCGCTGACGCTGGTGACCGCGCCCGCCGGATGGGGCAAGACCGCGGCGCTGGTCGCCTGGGCCCGCACCGTGCGGATCGGCGACGAGATGCCGGTGGTGCGCTGGGTGACCTCGCACTCGCCGGACGGCGCCGACGTGCCCGGCCGGCTGCGCGGCGCGCTGTCCGCCGGTGACACCAGTGACCTGAAGGCCGACTCGGACGACGAGCTCGCCCGGGCCGTCGACTCCCTCGACCGGCCCCACATCGTGGTCGTCGACGACGTCCGCGAGATCAGCGACCCGGCCGCCCTGTCGGAGCTGGAGTCGTTGGTACGCCACGGCATGGGCCGCCTGCACCTGGTGCTGTCCTGCCGGCGGGACCCGGCGCTGCCGCTGTACCGGTGGCGGGTCAACGGCTCGCTGACGGAGATGCGCACGACCGACCTGTCGCTGACCATCACCGAGACCGCGCAGCTGCTCGCCGCGCACGACGTGGTCCTGCCGGGCAGCACCCTGTACGCGCTGCACTCGATGACCGAGGGCTGGCCGGCCGGCGTGCGGCTCGCCGCCATGGCGATGCGCGGGCACCCGGAGCCGGAGCGGGTCCTCGACGACGGCGGCGCCTACAGCACCGCGGTCGGCGACTTCCTCACCGGCGAGGTCATCGAGACGCTGCCCGCCGACACCCGCCGGCTGCTGTTCGACACGGCGGTCGCGACCCGCCTCAACGCCGGTCTGGTCGAGGCGATCACCGGCCGGGACGACGGCGCGCGGGTCCTCGCCGAGCTCAAGGGCTCCAACGCGTTCCTGACCCGCAACGCCGGCCCCGGCGGCTGGTACCGGTTCCACCCGCTCTTCGCCCGCACGCTGCACTCCGAACTGCTGCGCCGCAACCCGGAACGGGTCGCCGAGCTGCACCGCAGGGCGGCGGCCTGGCACGCGACCTACGGCATCCCGGCGGAGGCGATGCGCCACGCGCTGCTCGCCGAGGACTGGCCGGGCGCGGTCGAGACCCTCGAGCGCCACTGGCCGGACATCGTCGGCGGGGTTCGCTACGACCGCCCGCACGAGGCCGCGCCGCACGCGCCGGCCGGCGACGAGCACACCGACCCGCGGCTGGCACTGGCGTTCGCGGCGGAGCGTCTCCGCGTGGGCGACCTCGAGGGCACCCGCGACTTCCTGCGCCGCAGCAACCGCGCCAGCGACGCCCCGGACCCGGCACCCACCACGACCACCGCCACGACGAGCGCCACGAGCGGCGCAGCCACCGGCACGACCAGCGGCACCGGCACCGCGAGCGGCAACGGCACGAGTGGCAACGGCACCGGCACCGGCACCGCGGGCAGCGCCGGCAACGGCACGAGCGGCGGCACGGCGAGCGGCACCGGCACCGGCGACGCGGCCGCGGGTCGCCGGGAAGGTCCGGCGGCCACGGGCCCCGGCGCCCCGACCGGCAGCGCGGCGGGCCTGACCGCCCGGGCCGGCCAGAGCGCCCCGGGCATGCCGGCCGCCCAGCACACCCCGGCGGGATCGGCCGCCCCGGCCGCGCGGCCCACCTCGGGCGGCGCCACCGCGGTCATGACCGCCCCGGCCCCGGCCACCGGCCAGCCCGCCACCACGTCGGCCACCGACCAGCCCGCCGCCACGACCCAGCCGCCGACGAGCGAACCGCCGGCCGCCGCCGCGAAGGGCCCGGTCCGGGTCAACGCCCGCATGATCGCCGGGTTCGCGGCCGCCGAGGCGTGGCTGTCCGGCGACCCGCGCAGGACCCTCACGGCGCTGGGCGACCTCAACCGCCCCGACGAGCAGAACGACGAGATCCGGGCACTGTCCATGCTGGACGAGGGCGAGGCCCGGCTGCGGCTGGGCGAGCTCGCCGCCGCCGGAGCGCCCCTGCACGGCGCCCTGGTGCTCGCCCAGCGCACCGGAATGGCGCAGGCGCAGGTGTGCGCCGCGGCCCAGCTGTCGGTCCTCGAAGCGGCCCGCGGCCGGCTCCGGGCGTCGGCCCGGCTCGGCCGGCAGGCCCTGGTGACCGCGGACCGGTTCGGCATCACCGACGCCACCGACCTCGGCTGGGTGCGGATGGCCCTGGCCAGCGTGTACGGCGAGTGGGACCGCATCGCGGAGGCCGACCGCCTCCTGGACGAGGGCCTCGACCTCGCGGCCGGGGACCCGGACCTGCTCGTCGCGATCGCCACCGTCCGGGCGAAACTCCGCCACGGCGCGGGCCGGCTCGCCGCCGCGCTCGAGGTGCTGCACACCGCGCGGCGCGAGCTCGGCGGCGCGGCCCTGGCTCCCAGCGTGGAACGGGCCCTGGCGCTGACCGAGGCCGAACTGCGCATCAGCGGCGGCGATCTCGGCGCGGCGCGCCGGCTCGTCGCTACCGGAGGCGACCCGGACGTGTACCCGGGCTGGGCCGCCTGTGTCGACGCGTCGGCGGCGCTGGTCGAGGGCAAGGCGGCCGCCGCCGCGTCGACCGCCCAGCAGTTCGCGACCCCGTCGGTGGACACGGCGCTGACGTGGACCGTGCACGCGGCGATCCTGACGTCCCTCGCGGGCCGGGCGCTCGGCGACCGGAACCGGGTGCTGCGGGGCCTGGAGGTGGCCCTCGACATCGCCGAGGAGGAGAGCTTCCGGCGGCCGTTCCTCGTCGGCGGGCACCCCGTGCGGGACCTCCTGGCGAACTTCGCGCCGCTGCTGCCGGTGTACCACCCCCTGGCCGCGGAGCTCGCCGCCGGTTCGTCGCCTCTCGCGGGTGGCGGGCGCGGCGCCGACGGCAGCCTGGTGGAGCCGCTCACCGAACGGGAACTGACGGTGCTGCGCTACCTGCAGGGCACGATGTCCAACCTGGAGATCGCCTCCACCCTGTACGTGTCGGTCAACACCGTGAAGACGCACGTGAAGAACATCTACCGCAAGCTGCACGCCGGCCGCCGGCGCGAGGCCGTCGAGCGGGCCCGGGAACTGCGGTTGCTGTGATGCTGGTCCGGGTCGTCGACGAGGGACCCGGACCGGCCGCGGCGGCCACCCACCGGTGCGTCTGGGGCGCGCTCGCCGCGACCGTGGCCTGGCCGGTGCTCAACCTCGGCGGGGTCGCGCACCCGCAGGCCGCGGCGGTCGGGGTGGGGCTGCTGACGGTCCTGCCGCTGCCGGGCCCGGCGCTGGGCGTGGCCCTCGCGGCCGGGCTGGTCCTCGCCTCCGGCCAGCCCGCCGCGGCGCTGCTCGCCCTGGCCGGCGCGTCCCTCATCGCGCTGGTGGGGGTGCCGGCGCAGCACCTGCCGAGATGGGTGGGCCCGCTGCCGCTGCCCGTGCTCGTCGCAACGGCCCTGTTCGCCGGGGTCGTCGGCGGCCTGCCGGGGGTCCTCGCCGGGCTGCTGCTCGTGAGCGCCTGCTCGGCACTGGCCCGGCATGCTTGAGTACCTGCGCGGCCGGCGGACCGCGATCGTGCGCCGGCAGGCGTCCCGCGCCCTGGACCGGGTGGTCGGCCGGGGGCTGGCGGGTGCCGCGGAACAGCCGCGCAGCGGGCCGTACTGGCCCGCTGACAACTGGGTGTTCGTGGCCTACGCCGTCGCCCTGACCTGCGCGGCGGTGGTGGCACTCGGCATCCACTGGCTGGACCCGTCGCCGCTGGGCCGCGCGTTCCTCGCCGCCGTCGCCGCGGCCGGGTTCCTGTTCGCCGGGCTGCACGTGGTGCGCACGCCGGCGCGCCGGGAGCGGGCACTGCGGCAGTTCCTCACCGACCCGCGGGACCGGGTCGCGTTCGAGGAGGCCGCCGCGCATGCGGACCGGATCATGCTGACCTGGCCGGCGCTGGAGCGCCTCGGCGACCCGACGGACCCGCGGGACACCCTGGAGCGCACGCTGTGGGACCTGGCGCACGCCCTCGCCGAGCGCGGTGAGCTGCGGACCGCGGTGCGGGAGCTGCGCGCGTCGGTGGGCGAGCCGATCGGCGCCGGGGTGTTGTTCGCGGCGGTCACGGACCGGCAGGCCGAGCTCACGTCCCGGCTGACCGAGGTCGACGCGGAGGTCAGCCGGCGGGTCGACCGGCTGCGCCACCTCGCCGGGCTGTGCCAGGCGTTCCTCGACCACCGCGCCGCGCAATCACGGGCCCGGGTGCGGGTCAACGCCGCCGACGTGCTGCTCGGCGCGATCAACGCCCGGCCCGGACGCGACCCGGAGCCCGCCGAAACCCTGACGGAACGGACGGAAACGGTACTAGCCGCATACCGCGAACTCGCCGACGAGTTCGACTAGCTACCCTGCCGGGGTGCTGAAAACCAGGTTGGTGACCGGGTTCGGAGTCGCCGTGGCGGCGGTCGGGCTGTTCTTCGCCTACCTGCGGATGGCGTACGCGTTCCCGATCAACGCCGACGGCGCCAGCAACGCGATGCAGGCGTGGGACATGTTCCACGGCAACCCGCTGCTGTCGGGGTGGACGCTGTCGGACGTCGCGTTCTATCCGAGCGAACTGATCCAGTACGCGATGATCCAGGTCTTCACCGGCCCGACGGTGGCGCAGATCCACATCGCCGCGGCGATCACGTACACGACGATCGTGCTGCTGGCCGCGATCCTCGCGAAGGGCCGCGTCACCGGGCTGCAGGGCTGGCTGCGGGTCGGGATCACGGTCGCGATCCTGATCGCGCCGGTGCCCGGCACCGGATACCAGACGCTGCTGTCCTCGCCCAACCACACCGGCTCGGCCGTGCCGCTGCTGCTCGCCTGGGGCGCGATCGACCGGATGCGCGACACGAAGTGGAAGCCGGTCGTGGTGGCGCTGCTGCTGGGCTGGGGCGCGTGGGGCGATCCGCTGGTCACCTTCGTCGGCGCGCTGCCCCTGGCGCTGACCTGCCTGGTGCGGGCGTGGCGGCTGCCCGGGTCGTACCGGATCCGCTTGAAGAGCATGGACTTCCAACTGGCGGTGGCCGGCGGCATGTCGGTGGTCCTGTCGCACGTCGCGACCTGGGCCGTGCACGCCATCGGCGGCTACCACACGCCGAAGCCGCCGATCGAGCTGTCGCCGTGGGACGAGTGGTTCGGCCGGGCGCACATGACGGCCCGGATGCTCGGCGTGCTGTTCGGCACCCACCGCCCGGGCTGGCAGCCGAAGTGGATCCAGCAGGGCGTGTCCTACCTGCACCTCGGCGGTTTCGTGGTGGCGTTGATCGCGGTGCTGATCGTGCTGGTGCGCACCGTGCTCGGCACCGCCGACCGGGTCGAGTCGATCATGGCGATCGCGATCTGCTGTGACATCGGCGCGGAGATCGTCTCCACGCTGCCGGTCGACCTGATGGCGGCGCGGGAGATCTCGCCGGTCCTGCCGATGGCCGCGGTCATCGCCGGGCGGGTCATCGCGCCACGGCTGGAGGCCCGCTGGCGGCAGGGTGTCCTCGCCGGCGTCCTGGCGCTGCTGACGCTCAACCTCGTCGCCTACTCGCCGCCGCGGGCCGAGCCGTCCGAGGGTCAGGTCGTCGCCGACTGGCTGCAGGCGCGCAACCTCACCTACGGGCTCGGCGGCTACTGGGTGTCGAACAACATCACCGTCACCACCGAGCGCCGGGTCACGGTCGTGCCGGTCCTCGGCGACGGCGACCGGGTGGCCCCGATGTGCTGGCAGTCCAAGACCAGCATGTACGACGCCACCCACGACGCCCGGTTCATCGTCTTCGAGAAGGACCGGCCGTTCTACGGCACCCCGGCCCAGGCGGTGAAGATGTGGGGCCCGCCGAAGCAACGGTTCGACACCGGTCGTTACGCCATCATGGTGTACGACGTGAACCTGCTGGTTGGTTTCCCGCCACCCTGTTGATGCCGTTTCGTCGATACGATCACCGGTGTGCGCAGATTCGTCGTCTGGGGTGACAACGCCCTCGCGCGGCGGCTGGTCGGCGAGCTGATCAACAGCTACGGCGCGCAGGTGACCGTGATCGTGCCGGCGCTGACGCAGAACCTGGCGCCGGAGATCGCCGAGCTGTGCGCGCCCGACCCGTGGTCGATGGTCGTGCAGGAGCGGCGCCTGAGCGCGGCCACCTTCCTGCGCCCGGAGCTCGCCGAGGCCGAGGCCATCGCGTTCGTCGACGCCGACGACGTGGCCAACGTCGACGCGGCGCTGATCGCCCGGGAGACCCTGCCCGACGTCCGGGTCGTGCTGCGGATGTTCAACACCGTCCTCGGCGAGGGGGTGGCGTCGCGGCTGCGCAACTGCGCGGTGCTGTCGGCGTCGGAGATCGCCGCGCCCGCGTTCGTCGCCGCGGCGCTCGGCGACAACACCCCGACGTCGATCCGGTTGACCGACGGTCAGCAGCTGACGGCGCTCGACCGGGACACCGCGGTGCTGTCGGTGAGCGACATCCGCTGCGGCCTCGCCGTCACGGCGACCGGGGAGAGCCTGCCCGCCGACGACGACGCGGCCGACCTCGTCCTGGTCAGCACCTACGGCCACCCGCTGCCGGCGCCGCGCCGGGTCGGCCGGCACCCGCTGCGCACGACCCGGCTCGTGCTCAAGGGCGGGCTGCGCCGGGTCCTGATCGGCGTCGCCGCGCTCATCGGCACCGGCTCGGTCGTGGTCGCCGCCGTCAAGGACCTGAGCCCGTGGCGGGCCCTGTACGTCACCGTCCTCACCACCCTGGGCGGCGCCAACGCCGACCTCGGGGCCCGGCGGGCCAGCCAGGCCGTCGACCTGGCGCTGGTCGTCGCGGGGGTCGCGGTCATCCCGGCGGTCACCGCCGCCGTGGTCAACACGCTCGTCAAGGCACGGCTGAAGATCGCCGCCGGCGGCCTCGCCGTGCCGGTCGGCGACCACGTCATCGTGATCGGCCTCGGCAACGTCGGCGCCCGGGTCGTCCAGGAGCTGCACGACCAGGGCATCGACGTGGTGGCGGTGGACCGCTCGTCGACGGCCCGCGGCGTCGCCGTCGCGAGGAGCCTCGGCATCCCGGTGATCCTCGGCGACGCGCGGGACACCGAGACCCTCGACGCCGCGTCGGTCACCACGGCCCGCTGCCTGGTCATGGTCACCACGGACGACGTCACCAACCTGGAGGCGGCGCTGCTGGCCCGCTCGCTGCGCGCCGACCTGCGGGTGGTGCTGCGGCTGTTCGAGGAGGACTTCGCCCGCCGGATCAAGGTCGCGTTCGGCATCAACCACTCCCGCAGCGTGTCCTACCTGGCCGCGCCGGCGTTCGCCGCGTCGATGGTCGGCAGCGAGGTGATCGACACCATCCCGGTCGGCCGCCGGGTGCTGCTCGTCGCCGAGGTGCGTGTCGGGGCCGGCTCCCGGCTGGAGGGCCGGCCCTTCCACGAGGTCAACGTCGTCAACGAGCTGCGTCTCGTCGCGGTCCAGACCGGCCGGCCCGGTCTCGAGCAGGGCGTGCAGACGTTCTGGTGGCCGGAACGCAACCGCGGGCGGACCCTGGACCGGGCCCACACGATGGTGGTCGTGGCGACCCGCGCGGGCCTCGTCTCGCTGCTGGAGCGGGCCGCCTGAGTCATCCCCGGCAGGTGCTGCCCGGTCACCCGCGCCGGGTCACCGGGCAGGCACGGATCGGCCCGACCGGCGAGCAGCTCGGCAACTTCCCGCAGGCGTTCTCCCATCTCGCCCTCATCAACGCCGCGATCCGGCTCGACCACGCGCTCGGCTGATTTCTGTTCGACTCGCCCCGTCCGGTGCTGGGAGCATTGCCGCGTGAATCCACGCAGGTACGGGGCGATCGACGTCGACTACCCGGAATCCGGCGGTGCCCGGGGCGCCCTGGTCGTCGCCGGCGAGCCGACCTTCGGCACCCTCGTCGACGAGCGGGTCACCTGGCTCGACGAGGTCGCCGCGTATGAGCCGGGCGCGTTCTACAAGCGCGAGCTCCCCGCGGTGCACGCGCTGCTGGACCCGCTGCCCCCGCTCGACCTGCTCATCGTCGACGGCTACGTCGACCTCGACCCGGACGGCCGGCCCGGACTCGGCGCCCACGTGCACGACGAGCTGCGCATCCCCGTCATCGGGGTGGCCAAGACCGCCTTCCACAGCGCCACCCACGCGATTCCGGTCCGCCGCGGCGGCGCCCAGCGCCCCCTGTTCGTCACCGCCATCGGCGTGCCCCGGCCCGACGCGGCCGCCCTCGTCGCCGCGATGGCCGGCGCGTTCCGCCTGCCCGACGCCCTGCGCCGGGTCGACGCCCTCGCCCGGGCCCGGACGGTTCCGGACGGTGGCCACAACCTGCCTTCCCATCCATAGTCTTCATATGTAGAGTTTCAGGCATGCCGAGGTTGCCGCACACGTCGCCACAGACGCTGCACGTCTTCGAGGCCCTGCTCGCCGCGCCCGACGCCTGGCGGTACGGCTATGACCTGAGCCGGGAGACCGGGCTCGCGTCCGGTTCCCTGTATCCGATCCTCATGCGGCTCGCCGAGGGTGCGCTGCTGGAGACCCGGTGGGAGCCGGCCGAGCAGCCGGGCCGTCCACCACGGCACCTGTACCGGCTGACCCCCACCGGCGCGGAGCTCGCCCGCGCGCGACTGGCCCGCGCCGCTGCGGTCTCCTCGCCTACCCCCGCGGTCCCGCCTACCGCCGCCGTGGTTACGCCGTCGGCCGCTGTGGTCCGCCTCCGCCCGCAGGCCGCGTCGTGAGCGCCGCGCACCGGCTGGCCCGGCGGGTCCTGTCCGTGGCCCTCGCCGGCAGCCGCAGCCCGTGGGGCGCCGCCGTCGTCGCCGAGCTCGACCAGGTCACCGGCACCTGGGCGGTGCTGCGCTGGACCGCCGGCGGCCTGCGGGTCGCGTGGCGCGAGCGCCGCGGCGTCCGGCTGACGACCGCCGCGGCCCTAGTCGCGGCGGTCGCGCTCGCCACGTTCACGGTCCGCCCGATCCCCTCCGGCGCCATGGCACCAACCCTGGGCATCGGCGACCACGCGCTCGTCGACCGGCTCACGTTCCGCCTGACGGGCATCGACCGCGGCGACGTCATCGTGCTGCGGGCCCCGACCGGCACCGGCGACTGGTTCACCACCGTCGACCGGGTCATCGGCGTCGGCGGCGACACGATCTCGTGCACCGGCGGCCGGGTGCACCGCAACGGCACGCCGCTCGAAGAGCCCTACACGCACGGCACGACCACCGACTGCTCCCCGGTGACCGTCCCGGCCGGCACGTTCTACGTCCTCGGCGACAACCGCGACTCCGCTCGCGACTCCCGCCACTACGGTCCGCAGCCGGCCGCCAACGTCGACGGCCGGGTCATCCTGTGAGCTCGCTCCCGTGGCACGTTTCGGGGATTCGACGGCCGCCGCCATTGACTAACGTTGTATTCAACAGCGAGAACAAAGCCACACCGGATACCTGGGAGAGAACATGAGCGAGTGGGACAGCGGTCACGACGGCGGCGTCGACTACGGCCACGTCGAGGCGGGCCAGGAGCACGAGTCGCTGGACCAGCTGCACCAGGTGCACGCTGCGGAC